>SVMG01000009.1 GCA_015067545.1 Oscillospiraceae bacterium | reverse complement strand
TCAACAATTTCTACCTTATATCCATTGACCACAACAGAGCGCCTAGCCACACTCTCTGAACTAATACCAATCCAATCGTCGTCATCGATTTCTTTGTTGATTATTCTTTGGTTATAGCTAATGAGTTCTTCCTGATCATTTGTCCACACAACAACTACAGCAGCAACACTTTTGTCATCAAGGAAAAGGTCAAAACCCTCCGGAATATAAGAGGGGACAATGTATTCCTCGATCTCGTCGGGGGCATTGGCCGCCATGTCCGGGTCGAAGGTAATCCCATAGGCCCCTGTGCCCACAATCATCATGCTCGACAGCATCTTTTCAAATTCCGTCAAATCGACAGCATTTGAAATCTCCATAAAATAGAAGTATTCATTGTCCGTCCAGACCACGGTATACATATCCACATCCTGTAGGATCTCTACTTTGTAGCCACAGATGATAGCAGAGCTTCTTTCGACCCCCTCAGAACTAAACCCGATCCAATCGTCCTTGGTTGCATCTTGCCGCAAAATGGTTTGATGATAGGTGATAATATCCTCGGCATCATTCATCCATGCCAGGTCTACACCTGCAACACTTTTTTCGTCAAGAACAGAAAAGAAACCTTCCGGGACATATTTCGGCACGCGGTACTCTTCAACGCTCCTGGGCGCATAGGCGGCTTGGTCAGGGTTAAACGTAACGCCGTAATGATCCACCTTTTCCGTCAAGAAAAAATCAACCAACCCTTTCCGGATAGCAGGAATAGCAACGGCGCAGGCTGCCAGTAGAGCGATAATAGCAGCTACGATAATGATCAGCTTTACAGTTTTACTCAGTCTGTGTTTGGTAAGCCGGTCAGTTTTCGCGATCAGCTTCTTTGCCCATTTTTCAAACTTTTGAGAAAAGGTATATTCGATCTGCGTTTCTTCTGGGACATGCGCATAATCGGCAAGGACGCTGTCCAACAGCGCCTGCTGTAAAGGGGACAGTTTATTCTCCATGGAATGTGCCCTCCTCTCCCAACAGCTGCTCCAGCCGCTTCTTGCCACGGGCGACCTGCTGGCGTACCGTTCCCTCGGGGCGATGCAGCAGCGCAGCGACCTCCTCGTAGGAAAGGCCCTGGACATAGCGCAGCATCAGCACCTCCCGGTATAGCAGCGGCAGTGCGTCCACAGCGGCCCGCAGGCCCAAAGGCTCGTCGCCTTGGGTATCCGGCAGTTGTTCTACATCCAACGTCAGAATCTCCGCTTTGTGCTCCCTATTCCAAATATTTCGGGCAGCGTTTCTGGCGGCGGTAAGCACATAAGCCTTGACCATACCAGGCACCGTATCGTCGATAGCGGCGATATTCCGGGCAATGCCGATAAAGGCCTCCTGTACCGCATCCTCCGCAAGACCGTAGTCTTCCAGAATTTCATTTGCTGTATAAAACATCTGCTTTCTGTACGCATAGTACAGCGTTTCGAATTTGCCGCGCTGGATTGGATCGTCAATCAGCGCTAAATACATCATCAGCATGGTTCTCTCTATCCTCCAGCCTGATTTTGACTTTCGGTATTTATGATACCAAATGCCCCGAAAGGTTGCAAGAAATATATTTTTTCGCTAAGTGTAACAAATGGGCAATAATATCTGTATTTATATACGAGGTAAACTATAACTTTTCGCAAAAGGAGAAGAATAATCATCATGAGACAGAACCCCTGTCGGCTAATTGGATCTGTTCTGATTTTTATCTTGGCTGTAGTATGCGTTGGCTGCAACAACGGACCGGGAGTCACAGAGCCCTCGACTATGCCAACCGAATCAATCGGACAAACGCAGGGCACCTCCGCACCGGAAACCAGCATACCCGGAACCTCGCCGCCAGAGACTACGGTTCCTGTTGAAACCACAGTGCCGGATACAACCGTCCCTGAAACAACAGTTCCCGAAACCACGGCACCACCGGAAACCACTTCCCCAGTTACACAGCCGGTGGAAACACAGCCACCTGTGACCCAACCTGCCCCTACGGTATCACCGGAGCCGGTTTATGAGTATGGAGATCATTACGCCCATATTCTCAATTACTCCCCTGAGCCTGAGGACCATACCCATGTTTACTGGGGTTCTGGAGGTACCGGAAAATTTTATGAAGGAGAGTATATTTTTGATGTGGACTACCGCACCATCACCTATGAGCTATGGTGTTCCTGGGACCCAATTGTTCAGCTTGCTTTCCGTAGCAGCAATGAGTGTGATAGTTGCTCCGATGTGCAGATGACACCAGATGAATCCTATCATTACCTGCGGATAGTCGAGTATAACAACTACACCTGCGGCTATGAGAACCACTACTGTAAGCAAGAAACTAACCACCTATATCTGATGCGGTGGATGGCAGAAGGGTGCAAATATTGCGGAAAAACAGATTGTGTCAGCTTCTTTGCTCGCTCTTCCATAGGCTTCACCAGCCCCGACGGAACACTGTGCCCAGAATATGACATCTATCGGGATCCCGACTTCTACTGCCAGGACTGCGGTCGCCCCACATATAAGATCAATCCGGATCGAACGCAGCATTGCTTCAGTTATATCCATAGCACAAACTGTCATTACTGTGGCGTATGGGTAGAAGCTCGTGCCTGCCACACCTGCAAGCAGGAGGATATTGATGCCTTTCAAGCGAACAACAATTAAAAGCCCTGCCACAAGTTGCAATAGCAATATATTAGTTAGATTTATACTGTACATAGGAGAAAAATAATTATGAAACAGAACACATATCGCCTCATTGCGTCCATTCTGATTTTTGTGTTGACGCTGATCTTTGTTGGATGTAATGGCGGAACAGAGCCTACAGATCTGTCCACTACACCAACCGGAACTACTGAACAAACGCAGGGCACCACAGCGCCGGAAACCAGCACCCCCGGAACATCAGCCCCAGAGACTACCGTTCCTGAAACTACGGTACCCGAAACCACCGTGCCCGAGACCACCGTTCCGGAAACCACTGTTCCTGAAACTACGGTACCCGAAACCACGGCACCTGTGGAGACACAGCCTCCCGTAACACAGCCTCCAGTTACAGAGCCACCAGTTACAGAGCCACCAGTTACAGAGCCACCAGTTACAGAACCGGAAGAGGTTGTTTATGTAGAAGCAGATGTGGCAAACAGCATTCAAATCGGAGAATCCTGGATAAACAACACCCCGGAACCGGGAGAAGCCACCACCATCGGACGTATCTATGTGTTCTCCACTGCAAAAGAGCCGGTTTGCAGTATCCGTTCGCTGGAAGTCGTCAGCGCAAGTCTCAATGGTAAAGCGGCAGAAGTGCTTCAGACCAGCAGCAAAGAAAACGCCCAGGCGTTTCTTGTCAACAAAGGCGCCGCCGGAGTTGTGGAAACAGAGGCTTTGCTAGTGACACAAATTATGTGCTCGCTGGAAGCTGGAGAAGCACCCATAAACTTCGAAGTTATTATCCGTGCCTCTTTGGAAAACGGGCAAACGCTCGAGTTGCGCTTCATTGAAAACCGGCTTCAGTATGGTAGTGGCGGTATTTTTGGAGAGTGCGATCCTGAGGATTTCCAGTAAACAAATCGAGGATAATGAAAAGAGATTATGATGAATCACAAGAAACTGCTGATTGGTTGCGGTTGTGCTTTGCTGGCCATCGCCTTGGTTGTATGCCTGGTGTTGGTTATCGGCAATGGCGCAGGAGATAAGCCCACCCTTCCCAGCAATGGTACGACGGTGACCAACCCTGATGGTACCACAAACCCCACAGACGGCACTACGCCCAGCGGGAACACCGACCCCACAGGCCCCGACGCAACAACCGACCCCACTACGCCTTCTTCTGGCGTGACGGATCCTACGGTGCCCACAATCGACCTGACAGAACCTACCACCGAACCTACTGAACCGCCTTATAGCTATCCTACTGAGCCGAATGGTGATATAATCCCTATCGACCCCAACGAAGGACAGACCACAACACCTACAACACCTCCCGTCGTTACGCCTGTGGACCTTGGTGGATACAATGAAACCAATATTACCACCGAAGTATGGAAGAATTGGTCAGGTGAACAGCGTACCGCTTTTTTAAATTATTATTTTGCCAACGAAGACAGTTTTTCGCTGGACACTAGGTACTATGTGGCACAGCAAATTGGGGACCGTGTATGGAACGATGAAGAGGCAATAGCTAAAGGTATATACGCAGGTACCGAAGAGGCGTACAAATCCTATCTTGAAAAGATGGCTCTCGGATGCAAGTTCTGTGGGGACACCAATTGCGCGGCTTTTTATGCGAGAGCTGAAACTGGCTATACTCACTATGACTATACTAAGTGTCCCTATTACAATGAGGAACACGACCCCTCCATTTATTGCCAGGAATGTGGGTATAAGAGATTTGGTAAATGCTCCTCTGGCGAAACGGGTTGTACTCGCGTAGTTTCTAAAGACATGCCTTGCCCCGATTGTGGTGAAACAGTATATGTTGGAAAGTGCCACCATTGCGTACACCCTTGATTTAAAACCAATTCCGTAACAACCAAGAACCCGGCGGAGATCCCGCCGGGTTTGCTTTTTGAAACAATTATTATATAAGAACGTTAAAATGAGGAGGGATGTATGAGTGCAGGCGAACTATAGTCGGGCCCGAGCGAGCCTGGTTTTCCATGTCAGAGAAAAATAAAACAGTCCTTCAAATGAAGGCTGTTGTTAAACAACGTTTCTGGGCCGCACGTTGTGGAGCGTATTTGTGTAAACAATGCTGGTTGCCGTGCATTGTGAAATGGATATAAACATTATATATGTGTATTTTCAGGCTGCCAAGGAAAAGTCCAAAAAGAAAAAGCGAGCCGTCTGTCGCAACCAGATGGCTCGCTGAGTTTTGAGGCATAGCCTCAACTTCGTGTTCGTTTATCCGATTGTGGCAACCGTCTGGTTCCACATTTTTATTATATCCTAATAATCGAAATTCGTCAAGTATACATAAATAGAATTCATTCACATAGTTTTTGTGCTTGTAGAATGGATTAAGATAAAAAGAAAAAACTCCTTTTCAACGAAAAGAAGAGACGATCAAAGAAAAAGAAAAAAGGGATAAATAGTTTTGTCTCTTTGGTCTTTGCGTCGCCGCATTTGTCCATAGTTTTATCATAAACGAAAAAACTCCCAATTGTTCCAAAGATAACTCGATAAAGCAAATCATCAAGCAAATAGACAAAAAGAATGTTGCAAATATCAAGTAAATCGTTATTAAGAGTTTTATCTCTATGTTTTAAGTTACCCCGGCTCCTCGGAGCCGGGGTTTTACCTTCCCCCGAGGGGAAGGTGGCCGAGCATAGCGAGGTCGGAAGAGGAATGCGGGCAGCAATGTAGGATTCTCATAAATGTATAGACATAATCCTATATCGGTTCTGCCGCCATTCCTCTCCCGTCAGCCTATACGGCTGACACCCTCCCCCCGGGGGAGGGGATAAGGCGCAGGTTTAACGCGATTGTATTTCCACATTCTGCACTTGATTTTCTACCCCCGTGGGGGTATAATATAAGGTAGGCTAATTTTAAGATGCGGAACTGGGCGAAAAAATGCCCTGGGTTCTTTAGGAGATATGTTTTATGAGAAGAAAACGCGCAAATTCCAATATGCCGATCCTTGTGGTGATCGCAGTGCTGGCCATTGTACTGGTGGTGCTGCTTGTAAAGATGGATGACATCATCGGAACGGAAACCCAGCCGTCTGAAAGCACACCTGCCTCCAGCAGCTCCGTGCCTGCCAGCTCCTCCGTGCCGACCTCCACGGCTGCGCCGGACAAGGTCGCTCCGGTGATCACCGGCACAAAGGATATTGAAGTCTATGTGGGCGATGCCGTTTCCTATAAGAGCGGCGTGAGCGTCACCGATAATGTGGATGCAAAACCTGAACTGATAATCGACAATTCCAAGGTAGATCTTACGAAACCCGGTGTTTATGAAGTGACCTACACGGCAACGGATGCCGCGGGAAACACCAGCGCTCCCGTTACCGTAAAGCTGACCGTAAAGGCAAAGCCCGAAAATTTCGTTGCTCCGGAAGTGATCTATGCCAAGGCAGATGCGATTTTGGCACAGTTTATCACCGATGATATGACTGATCGGGAAAAGGCTGAGGCGGTCTATGTGTGGACCCGCCGGAGTGTGCATCTGACCTACGGCTCTGCCCCCAAGGGCTTCGACCACGAAAATGCCGACTGGCTGCAGACAGCCTATCAGCTGCTGAACAAGGATGTGGTCAAAGGTGACTGTTTCTATTTCTTTGCAGTGCAAAAATTGCTGCTGCAGCGGCTGAATATCCCCACCATCGACTGCGAAAAGATCTACGACGGCGATTCCCACCACTACTGGCTGCTGGTCAGCGTGGACGGCGGCAAGAGCTACTATCATTTCGATAATGTTTGGTCCAAGCAGCTGTGCCTGGTCACGGACGCAGAGCTGGATGCGTTTTCTGCGGCAGTGGACAGCCATCCGTTTAACCGGGATAAGTCCAAGTATCCTGCAACGCCCACGGAAAAGCTGCCCGCAAGTGAGCTTCCCTGGGAAGATCCGGCCATTTTGGGCGCAAAGCCCTGAGGTGCGCCATGGTAGATAACAGAAAGATCTTGGGCGTGATCGGCGGCCTTGGCCCCATCGCAACCGCCCATTTCATGGAGCTGGTCATTAACATGACCGATGTGCAGACGGATCAGCAGCATCTTCCCATGATCGTCTACAATATGCCCTTCATCCCCGACCGCACGGCCTATATTCTGGATAATACCAAAGAAGATCCCCTGCCGAAAATGCTGGAGATCGGCCATGCCTTGCAGGAGCAGGGCGCGGACTGCATCGCAGTGCCCTGCGTCACCGCCCACTATTTCATGGATGCGCTGGAAAAGCGCATCCATGTGCCGCTGATCAACGGAGTGCGGGAGACCGTGGCCCATTTGAAAGAAAACGGCATCCGAAAGGTGGGCATTATGGCCACTGACGGTACGGTGCGCTCCGGCATCTTCCACAAGGAGCTGGAAAAGCAGGGTCTTTTGCCCATTGCGCCGTCTGCCAATGCCCAAAAAGATGTGATGCACCTCATCTTTAATAATGTAAAAGCAGGCAAACCTGCCGAAATGGATCGTTTCCTGTCCGCCGCCGGGGATCTGCGCCGGCAGGGGGCTGAGGTGATCATTTTGGGCTGTACCGAGCTGAGCCTGATCAAGCGGGATGAGAAAATCGGTGCAGGCTTTGTCGATGCCATGGAAGTACTGGCAAGACAAAGTGTCCTTGCCTGCCACAAACCCTTGAAAAAGGAATACGAGTGTTTGATTACGAAGTAAAAGCCTTCCCCTGGGGGAAAGCTTTGAAAGGAGTAGCTGCTATGCAGACGAATATTTTGCAGTATTTGGAGCGGACGGTTGTCCGCTGCCCGGACAAGGTCGCCTTTGCCAATGAGGAAATGGGTTTAACCTTCTCGGAGGTTTACAACCAGGCTCGCGCCATCGGCACAAAGCTGAATAAGGAAGGCTATTACGCCAAGCCCATCGTGGTATTCATGCGCAAGCATCCCACCACCCTGGCGGCGTTTTTCGGCGCAATCTACGCAGGCTGCTACTATGTGCCGCTGGATGACGAAATGCCCCGGCATCGCATTGAGCTGATTTTTCAGACTCTTGGCGAGGGCGCGCTGATCTGCGACGAGACCACGCAGTCAATTGCATCCGAACTGAATTACAAGGGTCAGATTTTCCGCTATGAAGATCTGGCAAAGGGCGAGGCCGACGATGCTGTGCTTGCGGACATTCGGGACAAGCAGCTGGATATCGACCCCATCTATATCGTATTCACCTCCGGCTCTACCGGCGTGCCCAAGGGCGTGGTGGCCTGCCACCGCAGCGTCATCGACTATGTGGAGCACCTGTGCGAGGTGCTGAAATTTGACGAAAACTCCGTTTTCGGCAACCAAACGCCATTGTATTTCGATGCCTATCTGAAAGAGGTCATCCCCACCTTGAAATACGGCGCAAAGACCGTGCTGATCCCCAAGCAGCTGTTCATGTTCCCCATCAAGCTGGTGGAATTCCTCAACGAGCACAAGATCAACACCCTCTGCTGGGTGGTGTCCGCGCTGACCATGATCTCTTCCTTCCGCACCTTCGAGACGGTAAAGCCGGAATACTTGCGCACCATCGCCTTTGCCAGCGAGGTGTTTCCCATCAAGCAGTTCAAGCTGTGGCGCGCGGCCTTGCCGCAGGCCCGGTTTATCAACCTCTACGGCCCTACGGAAACCACCGGCATCTGCTGTTATTATGAAGTGGATCGGGAATTTTCTGAGGATGAGACCCTGCCTGTGGGTCGTCCCTTTAAGAACACCCAAATCATCCTGCTGGATGAAAACAACCAAGTTCCCCCGGTGGGTCAGCAGGGCGAAATTTGTGTCCGCGGCACGCGTCTGACTTTGGGCTATTACTGCAACCCGGAGAAAACCAGCGAAGCCTTTGTGCAGAATCCTCTGAACAACCTCTATCCGGAGCTGATCTACCGCACCGGCGATCTGGGTCGCTGGAACGACCGGGGTGAGCTGGAATTTGCCGGCCGGAAGGACTATCAGATCAAGCACATGGGTCACCGCATCGAGCTGGGCGAGATCGAGGTCATCGTGAACATGCATACCCAGGTGCGAAGTGCCTGCTGTATTTTTGACAACGAAAAGAAGAAGATCGTCCTGTTCTATACCGGTGACATCCCTGTGGCGGAACTGACCGCCTATATCAAGAGCAAGCTCCCCCGCTATATGATCCCCAATGTGACCAAGCAGCTGGATGAGCTGCCCTACACACCCAACGGAAAAATCGACCGCAACGGGCTGAAAAGCCTGTATGCCGGAAAATAAAGGAGAACACTATGGAAGCATTACTGAATATTTTGAATGAACTGCACCCCGAGGTGGATTTTGAGACCGCAACCGGCCTCATCGACGACAAGGTGCTGGATTCTTTTGACATCGTCACCATCGTGGCGGAGATCGATGCCGAGTACGACGTGCAGATCCCCGCTGTGGAGCTGACCCCCGAAAACTTCAATTCCGCACAGGCACTGTATGCCCTGGTGGAACGGCTGATGGAAGAGTAATATGCAATTCACATCCGTAAGTTTTCTGCTGTTTGCGGCGGTTATCCTGCTGGGCTACTATGCCCTGCCGAAAAAGGCGCGCTGGTGCTGGCTTTTGGCAGGCAGTATGTTCTTTTACCTCATGGCCGGTGTGGAATACCTGGCGTTCATTCTCTTGACCGCCGTTTCCACATATTTCGCCGGTCTGCTGATGGACAAGAATCTGTCGAAGCAGGAAGCCTATCTTGCCGAAAACAAGCAGATCCTCTCCCGTGAGGAGAAAAAGGAATATAAGGCGCGCATCAAGAGCAAAAACCGCATCATCATGATCGTCTGTCTGGTGATCAATTTTGCGGTGCTGGGTCTGTGCAAGTTTTTGCTGGTCGAGCCCTTCAGCACCATGGCGCAGGGAACGACGCTGTCCTTTTTGACCCTGGGTCTGCCCCTGGGCATTTCCTTTTACATGTTCCAGAGCATGGGCTATGTGGTGGATATTTACCGCACCACGGACAAGGCGGAGAAGAACCCCTTAAAGCTTTTGCTGTTCGTGTCCTATTTCCCTCAGCTGATGCAGGGCCCTATCAGCCGCCATGCGGATCTTGCGCCTCAGCTGGTGGAGGGCAAAGCCTTTGACGGCAAGGAATTTTCCTTTGGCTTACAGCGTATGCTGTGGGGCTTTTTCAAGAAAATGGTCATCGCTGACCGCATCGCCGCCGCGGTGATCGCCCTGCGTGGCCCCCAGTTTACCGGCGTTGGATTTTTCCTGCTGACGCTCTTCTACGCGGTGCAGATCTATGCCGATTTCACCGGCGGCATCGATATGACCATCGGCCTTTCCCAGGCCTTGGGCATCAAGCTGGAGGAAAACTTCGTTCGGCCCTTCTTCTCCAAAAATATTGCCGAATACTGGCGCCGGTGGCACATCACCCTGGGCGAGTGGATGAAGAGCTACATTTTCTACCCCATTTCCGTCAGCCAGCCCATGCTGAAGCTGAGCAAAAAGGCTCGCTCATCCATGGGCAATTTCGGCAAGCGCCTGCCTGTGTATGTGGCGTCCATCGCCACCTGGCTGGTTACCGGCATTTGGCACGGCATTACTCCCAATTTTATCCTGTGGGGCATGATGAACTGCTTTGTCATCGTGGTGTCGGAAGAGCTGAACCCCCTGTACGAAAAATTCCACAACCGCTTCGGCTGGAAAGAGAAGAAATGGTACGGCGCATTTGAGATCCTGCGCATGTTCCTGCTGATGAATCTCATCCGCATCGTGGATCTGTTCCCCAATGTGGCTGACTACTTCCGGCGCATGGGCTCTCTGGTGACCACCTTCAATTTCCAAATTCTCTGGGACGGTACGCTGATGAAGCTGGGGCTGTCCGCGTTGGATTACGGCATTATTTTGGGCGGTATCGTACTCATGTTCTGCGTGAGCCTGTATCAGGAGAAAAAGGGAAGTGTCCGGGAAGTATTGTGGAACAAACCCGTGCTTCGTTACATCCTTGTGTTTGTACTTCTGGTGATCGTTCTGCTTATGGGCAGCTACGGCATCGGGTATAATGCAAGTGACTTTATCTACAACCAGTTCTAGGAGGGCGTATGAAGAAGAAAATTGCTTTATTGCTCTCGGCGCTGGTTCTGGCAGGCGTGATCCTCTTCTGCCTGCAAGCGCTGCTTGTTCCCAAGTACATGGTGGGCAAGCACAAAGAGGGCGCACTCATTTCTGAGTATTACGACAACGCAGGAAACAATGATGTGATCTTCATCGGCGACTGCGAGGTCTACGAAAACTTTTCCCCCATCACCATGTGGGAAAAATACGGCATCACCTCCTATATCCGGGGCAGTGCCCAGCAGCTGATTTGGCAGTCCTACTACCTCATGGAAGAGACCTTCCAATACGAGACCCCCAAGGTGATGGTGTTCAATGTGCTTTCCATGAAGTACGACACCCCCAAGGCGACCGGCGACCAAAGTCAGCGGGAGGCCTACAACCGCATGACGCTGGACGGTATGCGCTGGTCGAAATCCAAATGGGATTCCATTTATGCCTCCATGACCGAGGAAGAGAAGGAAAAGGAAGCCATGTACAGCTACCTGCTTCCTCTTTTGCGGTATCACGACCGCTGGTCACAGCTGACTGCCGAGGATTTCAAGTACTGGTTCAAGCGGGATACGGTATCCGACAATGGCTATCTCATGCAGACAGGCGTGAAGCCTTTAGAGGATGAACATGTGGAGCGCCCCCTGGTCAATTACGATTTCGGCGAAAACAGCTGGTACTATCTTGACAAAATGACCGAGCTGTGCAAAAGTAAGGGCGTTCAGCTGGTGCTGATCAAAGCCCCGGCCCTCAGCCCGGTGTGGTGGCCCCAGTGGGATGCGCAGATCGAGGAGTATGCCGCAGAAAATGACCTGCTGTATATCAATATGCTGGAGTATCAGGAGGAGATCGGCATCGACTGGTCCACGGACACCTACGATACCGGTCTGCACCTGAATGTGTATGGCGCGGAAAAGGCCGCCGATTGGTTCGGCAAGGTATTGCAGGAGCAGTGCGGTGTGCCGGATCGGAGAGAGGATACGCAAATCAGCGCCCTTTGGGCAGAAAAAGCGGAAGTTTACCACAACCGCAAAAAAGAAATGGAACAAAACAAGGAGTAAATATGAAAAAGATCATTGCAATGCTGTTGGCTATGGCGATGCTGCTGTGCTTTGCCGCCTGCGAAACCCCCAATATCCCCGACACCCCGGACAATACCGAGCCTGTGCAGGACTCTTTCACATTCACTTACAAGGGTACAAAAATTGCCCTGCACGCCCCGGCTGCGGATGTGGTTGCGGCTCTGGGCGAACCCAAGACCTACAGCGAATCCACCAGCTGTGCCTTTGAGGGCCTGGATAAGAGCTACGGCTACGGCAGCTTTTATTTGGAGACCTATCCCATCGGCGACAAGGACTATGTCTACGGCTGGTACTTTGTGGACGATATGGTGGAAAACGATGAGGGCATCTGCATCGGCTCTTCCAAGGCAGATGTGGAAGCCGCCTACGGCGCGGAAAACTATAACGGCACCAATGCATTTGAGGTGACCAAGGGCAGCGGCAAGCTGACCATCATTCTGGAAAATGATGTGGTCAGCTCCGTGCAGTATGTTATCATAACGGAATAAGAGAACAGCCGCCTCGCAAGAGGCGGCTGTTTCGTTAAAAGATTGCATTGCAATGGGCGCAGGCATGTATCAGAAGAGAAGACTTGCGATAAGACCGAAGATAATCCCAAGAAAACTAAATTCGGAGACAAAGCAGGTGATAAGTCCGGAGGCGATCCCAAGCGCACCAAAGACCCGGAAAACGATCAGTGTGTATTTAGCAGGCTCAGCATCTTTGAGCAGCCATCCGATCAGCAACCACCAGAAGATACGGGGGAAGATCAAACAAAGGACGCCCAAGAGGATTTTCAAAAAGCCCAATGCCGGATTACCGGGGAACAAAGGCTGCGGCAATTCGTCTTCCAGCACATCATACAATGTCGATCCGCTTACATAGCGCGTGGAATCATAATTTTCGCTGTGACCGGATGTGCCATGGGCACCGGAATTGCGCTCCTCATGCTTCACAAAATAAGTAGAGCCATCGGGATAGGTGAAAGTGACGGTGTACCCATAGGGGGTGCCGGAAATGTCGTAATGAAAGACATCCTCCTTATGGGTAATGGTGCCGGTTCCCGGGTCGATCTCGAAGGTTCTCCAACCTTCTTCTACCGTGTACGGCTCGTTCGCCACGGAACAGCCGCACAAGGACAAAAGCAGTACCACACTCACGAGAAGAAGCAACAGTTTTTTCATTCGGAAAACCTCCTTTATTAAAATGAACGGGGATACATTTCCATTATATGTTAATTACCAACGCAAGTCAAGTTTTTTTGGGGGGAAAGGTGTCCCCCCAAAAGCCTTCCCCTCAAGGAGAAGGCTTTGTTGCAATCCGTTCGGTTTCATGCTACAATATCCCCAATGAAAGCGAGGGCGCGTTATGCACAAGATACTATTCGTCTGCCACGGCAATATCTGCCGCAGTCCTATGGCGGAATTTGTAATGAAGGACATGGTGAAGAAGGCAGGCCGGGAGGATGTATTTGAAATTGCATCCGTGGCGGTCAGTCGGGAGGAGCTGGGCGATCCGGTGTATCCCCCCGCCCGGCGGGAGCTTGCAAAGCACGGCATCTCCTGTCACGGCCACGCCGCCCGGCAGATCACAGAAGCAGATCTGGCCTATTTTGACCATATATACTATATGGATTCGTCCAATAAGCGGTATCTACAGCGGCTTTTTGGGGAGAAAGCGGCAAAATGCCAGCCGCTGCTTTCCAGGGATGTGGCTGATCCCTGGTACTGCGGTAATTTTGATACTACCTATGAGGATATCGTGGCGGGGTGCAGCCGCATTTTGAAGGAGTTAACATGATGGATAAGGCACGATTAATGGAAAAGCTCCAGGAGCTGCCCCTGTATTTCTGCGATTTCATCGACCCGAAAAAGCTGGAATTTGCCGGGCGCATCCGCTGGATCTGCGAAAACGAGTGCCCCATGTACGGCAAGACCTGGGCTTGCCCCCCGGGGGTTGGTACGGTGGAGCAGTGCCAGAAAAAATGCGGCGGTTATGACCAATGCCTGATGATCTCCACCATCACCGAGGTCTCGGACATTACCAATATCTACGAGACCCTGGCCACCCGGCCGGAGCATGAGGCGGTCACGGATCAGGTGGAGGAAATGCTGAAGGAGCAGGGGATAGAACCCTACATACTGTCCACGGAAGCCTGCGCCATTTGTGAGCGCTGTGCCTATTTGGACGGCCAGCCCTGTCGGTATCCGGAAAAAATGCACCCCTGTGTGGAGAGCCACGGCATCAACATTTTGCCTTTGCTGGAAGAGCTGGGCTTGCCGTTCCAGTTTGGCGAAAATGTGGTCACATGGGTGTCACTGCTGTTTTTTAAGGATGGAAACTGAGATGGACACACGCAAACTGTATTACGAGGACTGCCATCTGCGTGCTTTTTCGGCCACGGTTACCGGCTGTGAGCAGACGGAAAAGGGCTGTTTTGTGACCCTGGATGCCACCGCTTTTTATCCCGAAGGGGGCGGAGAAGCCCCCGACTTGGGCGTGCTTGGCGGCGTGAAGGTGCTGGATGTGCAAGAACGGGACGGAGTGATCTTCCATCTGTGCGATGCGCCGCTGACCGTTGGTGAAACCGTCCGGGGCGAGATCGACTGGGCACGGCGGTTTGATCTTATGCAGCAGCACACCGGCGAACATATCATTTCCGGCCTGCTCCACGAGAAATTCGGCTATATGAACACCGGTTTCCATGTGGGCGCGGATGTGATGGAGGTGGATTTTGACGGCCCGGTGTCCTGGGATGATCTGATGGAAATCGAGCGCAGGGCAAATGAGGCGGTTTGGGCGAATATTCCGCTGGAATGCTGGATCCCCAGCCCGGAGGAACTGCCCACGGTTTTTTATCGCACCAAGCGCTCACTTCCCTGGCCGGTGCGCATCGTTCGTGTGCCGGGTTATGACAGCTGCGCCTGCTGCGGCATTCATGTGAAAACCACAGGCGAGGTGGGATTGATCAAAATCCTGTCCTGCACGGCTCTGCGTGGTGGTGTGCGGCTGGGTCTGGTGTGCGGAGAACGGGCGTATAGGCATATTGCCGCCATTTTTCAGGAAAACCGCAAGGTTTCCCAAGCGTTTTCTGCGCCCATGCATGCAACCGGTGAGGCAGCGCTGCGGATGAATGAAGCCCTGACATTGGAGAAAAGCCGGGCAACGGGGCTGCAAAATCGGATCTTGGACATGGTTGCAGGATGTTATGTAAACTATGGTGATGTACTCCACTTCGAGCCGGGGCTGGACGGAAACGGCCTGCGCCAGCTGGCGGATAAGATCGCCGATGTTTGCGGCGGCCGGGTGGCGGTGCTTTCCGGGGAAGAGGGGAATTACGGCTACTGCCTTGCTCAGCGCGACGGCGACCTGCGGGAGCTGAATAAGGCCATGACTGCCGCACTGAACGGCCGCGGCGGCGGCAAGCCCCAGTTCCAGCAGGGTACTGTCCGGGCAGCCAAGGCGGAAATCTTGAAGTTTTTTGAATAAGGAAATCTCAGAAAAGGCCCCCTTGTGTAAAGGGGGCTGATTTTGCGCATGGCATAAGGCTCCCCTGGAGGGGAGCTGCCGAACGAAAGTGAGGCTGAGGGGTGTTGTGCCGCAGCCTGACACCCCTCCGTCCGGAATCAAAGATTCCGTCCACCTCCCCTCAAGGGGGAGGCGAGTAGGTTACCCTTTGGGAATGGTAATGGTGAGCACGATCTCGTTTTCCGTCTCCCGGCGCTCGGAAATGGCGGAAATGCCGGACAGCTGGATGCGCTGGAGGGACTGGTTCAGATTGTTGAGAAATGCTCCCACATTCACGCCCCGGTTTCGCTCCAGCTGGTCTGAGCGCAGATCTGCTATGTACCGCTCCGTCCGGGCAACGCTCATGCCCAATCGGGCAATGACGGCGATGGCCCGCATTTTTTCGCCCTCGTCGTTTAATTTCAGCAAAGCCCGGGCGTGACGCTCCGTCAAGCCGCTTTGACGCAGGGCTTCCAGCACCTGGGGCGAGTGGCGCAAGATCCGCAATTTGTTGGCGATGGCACTTTGACTTTTGCCCAAATGCCGGGCGGCCTGCTCCTGACTCATGGAGCACAGATCCATCAGCCGGGAAATGCCCATGGCTTCCTCTACAAAATCCAAGTCCTGCCGCTGCAGATTTTCCACCATGGCAGCCAGGGAGGATTCCTGCTCGTCCATGTTCATCACGATGCAGGGGATTTCAGAAAGGCCTGCCATCTGCGCCGCACGCAGCCGCCGCTCTCCGGCAATCAGCTCGTAGCCTGTGCCGCTGCGGCGGACGGACAGGGGCTGCAAAACACCGTGCTGGCGGATGGAATCAGCCAGCTCCGTCAGGGCATCCTCCTTGAACACCTGCCGGGGCTGGGCGGGGTTGGGCCGAATGGCCCGGGCAGGGAGGAACACCACCCTTCCGGTCTCCATATAAGTTTTGAGCTTTGTGCATTGCATGGCTGTTCCTCCTTTGTAAAGCGTAGTCCCATTGTACGGCTGCACAAATGGGAAACTCCACGAAAGGGGGCATTGCTTTGAAAAAATTTTGGGATGCCGTTGCATGGGGGAAAAAGGTGTGATAGAATGTAAAAAAGGCTTCCCCTGGGGGAAGCTGGCAAAAATCTTTGATTTTTGACTGATGAGGGTCGTTCCTTAAATATATTTTTCCGCACTTCGTGCAGGTTTTACCCTCATCCGACCTCACTGCGTTCGGCCACCTTCCCCCAGGGGAAGGCTTTATAGAATATCGTTGAAGGAGAAAATACTATGAACTGCTTATTCTGCAAGATCGTCGCCGGGGAGATCCCCTCCACCAAGGTCTATGAAGACGAGACCGTTTACGCCTTCCGGGACATCAACCCCCAGGCACCCACGCATATCTTGGTCATCCCCAAGGCCCACATTCCCTCTGTTGACGGCATCAACGCCGAAAACAGCGCAGTGGTCGCCCACATTTTTGAGGTCATCCCCACCATCGCCGCCGCGGAAAAGCTGACGAACGGCTATCGTGTGGTTAGTAACTGCGGCCAGGATGCCGGTCAGACGGTGCATCATCTGCACTTCCACATCCTGGGCGGACAGGAACTGAGCCTGCAAATGGCTTGACATTTCCGCAAATTTCGCTATAATAAGACCGAACCGCATAACAAATCAATCTTCGGGGTGCCGGCAGCAGCCGGCTGAGATTGGGCTTACGCGCCCTGACCCGTGAACCTGATACGGCTAATACCGTCGGAGGGAAAGATGCACATATGAGATACCAAGTATCGCATTGCACCTGGACGGGTTTGCAATGCGGTATTTTTTATCTTGGAGGTCATGAAAATGACAAGTAAAACTCGGCGCTTGACAGAAAGCGCAATGCTCCTGGCGGTAGCCATCGTTCTGGAGCTGCTCAGCAAAATGTTCATCCCGGAAATGCCCTTCGGCGGGCAGATCACATTGGTCAGCATGCTCCCTGTGGTGCTGATCTCCTACCGGCACGGCGTAAAATGGGGCATCTGCTCCGGCTTTGCCTACGCCCTGCTGGAAATGGCCATCGGCACAAAGACGGTTGCAGCAGCCTTCCAGCCCGGCTATTTTGGTGACGGCGTACTCATCGTCAACGCCCTCATCATGTGCCTGCTGGACTATGTGGTGGCCTTTACGGTGCTGGGTCTGGGCGGAGCGTTCCGCAATAAGATTCAAAACTCCGGCGTGGCACTGATGACCGGCTCTTTGGTGGCTCTGGGTGCCCGATATGTGACACACATTGCCTCCGGCTATATCCTGTTTGCAGGCTATGCCGAGTGGTTCTTTACCCAGGAGGGCTTCCCTGCCTGGGGCGCAAGCCTGGTGGAGACGCTGAGTCCCGAGCTGCTGGGCTTTGTGTACAGCGTGGTGTACAACGGCATGTATATGATCCCGGAAATGATCATCACAGCGGTGGTAGCCCTGCTGCTGGCAAGAGTTCCCAAGATCGTGACCAAAGTAAGTTAAAAACGCAACGGCCCATCGTCCCGGTGGGCCGTTTTATCTTTTCACCCGGGAGGACTTTTACAAAATTTTCATCTTTCTTTCAATTTTTTGTTACCAAAAGTGGGGTTGGGGTGCTACAATGGGGGCAAATTCAAAAAGGAGGAAATCCCAATGAACAAAAACAAAATTTTTGCATTTTGCATGGCTGCCTGCCTGCTTTTGGCTGCCTGTAATGCTCCGGCTGTGGAGAATACGCCCAGCACAGTCCCCCCTTACACACAAGAAAACATAGTGACCAAGGAGGTATCTGCCGAGGCTACGAAAATCAACTTGTCCGATGAAGGCATTACTGTCGATGGCGCGAAAATTTCCACCGAAGAAACAGAAGCGGTTTATATTGCCAATGACATAGTCTTCTATCTGGAAGGACAGGATTTTACCTACGGTGAGGGAACGGAAGCGGACGAGCATTCCCAAGAGGAAGCCGACAAGCACACGGTGGTGCATATTACCCAACCCGGACAGTATGTTCTCTCCGGCAAGCTGTCTGCGGGGCAGATTGCTGTGGATCTGGGCGAGGATGCTGAGGATGATCCCAATGCGGTGGTGACTTTGGTTTTGGACAATGTGGATATCTCCTGCACCGTTGCTCCGGCAGTGATTTTCTACAATGTTTACGAATGCGGTGAGGCCGATGAGGAAACTGCCCAAATGGAGGTGGATACCTCTGCGGCCGGCGCCAATGTGATCATTGCCGACGGCAGTGAAAACAACATCCGCGGTTCTTATG
Source organism: Oscillospiraceae bacterium (assembly GCA_015067545.1). Taxonomy (GTDB): domain Bacteria; phylum Bacillota; class Clostridia; order Oscillospirales; family Oscillospiraceae; genus Faecousia. Next base: position 51,109 of record SVMG01000009.1, on the reverse strand, counting down.
TTGCACGGATCTACAAATCTGTGGAACTGAACGAGGACAAAACCGAGGTAGTGGATAGCAAAAAGCTCCATAAATACGATGCTGCGTTCTACTCTAAAATGTCCATGAACATCTACGGCGAAAAAGAAAGTACCGGCCTGTTGAATATCTATGCCGAAAATGAGGGCTTGGATTCAGAACTGCATCTGAGCCTGTATAGCGGCAATATCCACATTGAATCCGGCAATGACGGCATCAATACCAACGAGGATAATGTATCCGTCACCCACATTTTGGGCGGCACGTTGGATATCGTGGTCACCGGAGAAACCGGCGAGGGTGACGGCATTGACTCCAATGGTTGGCTGATCATCGATGGCGGTATTGTCACCGCTTCCGCCTGTGCCACCAGCGGAGATGCCGGTATCGATGCGGATAAAGGCGTTTATATCCGCGGCGGTCAAGTTATCGCCGGCGGCAATATGCTGGATCATGTCCAGGGGGATCAGACCCATATGGTACTGACATTCTCCGGACGGCAAAAGGGCGGTAACACATATACATTGAAGAATGAAGAGGGCAACATTGTGTTGACTGTAAAGCCTGCCAATGATTTTCAGTATCTGATCCTGTCTTCTCCTGTGATCACAGAGGGAAACTATACCCTGTGGCAAGGGGAAACCCAGCTTTCTGCTGTCAAGGGTGGACAGATGGGCGGAATGGGCGGCGGCATGGCCCGTCCCGAGGGCGAAAGACCGGAAAGGCCAGAGGGTGAGATGCCCGAAGGAGAAGTCCCTGAAAAACCTGAGGGTGAAATGCCTGAAATGCCCGAAGGTGGCAATCCCCAAGGAACGCCCCCGGCTATGCCGGAAGGCGGCCAGCGTCCGGGTGGCATGGGCGGATTTCCCGGTATGGGCCAAACCGGCGGACAAACATCTGACAGTTTGACCGTCACCGCCGGCGCAAATTATTTTCAAATTCTAGTTACATAAGCACACTTCCCCCGGGTCATTTCCCGGGGGAGTTTTCATCCCCTGCCGGGGGATAAGGTTTTTTTAAGGAATTTCGCCGAAACACAGATTGACAATTGCCCTTTTCAAGAGTAGAATAATATCGATACACTATGCGCCCGAAGCGCCAGAACGTATCGGGCGAAAAATTTATTAGGAGGAAACTAGATTGAAGGATTGGGCTTTCACTACAACCGTCGAAGAGATGGAGGCTGCGACCAATTCCCTGCTGGAGAATGCGCAAAAAGTTGGCGCAGACACCTGGCAGCAGAGAGTTAAGAACCAGTCTCCCCACTGTGGCTTCGGCGAAGGCGGCACCTGCTGCCGGATCTGCTCCATGGGTCCCTGCCGGATCACTCCCAAGGCTCCCCGGGGCATCTGCGGCTGCGATGTACACGGCATCGTTGCCCGTAACTACCTGCGGTTCACTGTTGGCGGTACTGCCGCTCACTCTGACCATGGCCGTGAGATCATGCACACCCTGCACCAGACCAAGGAGGGCGGCAACTATCAGGTCAAGGATCCTGAGAAGCTGATCCGCATCGCCAAGGAATGGGGCGTTGAGACCGAGGGCAAGGACATTTATGACCTGGCTCACGAAATGGCCGAGATCGGCCTGCTGGAGTACGGCTTCCCCTTCGGCGAGCAGAAGTTCGCACAGCGCGCTCCCGAGCACACCAAGGAGCTGTGGAGAAAGGCAGAGATCATGCCCCGTGCCATCGACCGGGAGATCGCAACTGCCATGCACATGACCCACATGGGTTGTTCCAGCCTTCCCGAGGCACTGATCCGCCAGGCTCTGCGTGCCGGTTTGTCCGACGGCTGGGGCGGTTCTATGATGGGCACCGAGTTCTCCGACGTTATGTTCGGCACTCCCAAGCCCATGGACACCGAGGCTAACATCGGTGTTATGGAGAAGGAAAACGTGAACATCGTTGTCCACGGCCACGATCCTTCCCTGTCTGAAATGATCGTTTACTACGCAAACGATCCCGAGATGATCGCTTACGCCAAGAGCCTGGGTGCCAAGGGCATCACCGTTTCCGGCGTCTGCTGTACATCCAACGAAGTTGCCATGCGTCACGGCATTCCCATGGCAGGTAACTTCCTGAACCAGGAAAACGTTGTACTTACCGGTGCTTGTGAAGCCATCGTGGTGGACGTGCAGTGTATCTTCCCTGCACTGGGCCCCCTGAGCAAGTGCTTCCACACCAAGTTCATCACCACCTCTCCCATCGCCCGGATGCCCGACTCCGAGTTCATCCAGTTCCACGCCGAAACTGCCGGCGAGAACGCAAAGGCGATCGTGAAGATGGCCATCGAGAACTTCAAGAACCGTACTCCTGAGCTGGTGAACATTCCCTCTCAGAAGCAGAAGGCAAGAGTCGGCTACTCTGTTGAGGCCATCAAGGGCGTTCTGGATACCGTTGCCAACTCCCAGCTGGACGAGTTCGGCACCACCAAGCCCCTGGTGGAATGTGTCCACTCCGGTGTTATCCGCGGTGCTGTGGCCATGGTTGGTTGTAACAACCCCAAGGTCCGTCCCGACACTGCGCACATCGAGCTGATGAAGAAGATGCTGGAGAACGACATCATCGTCATCACCACCGGCTGCTCCGCACAGGCTGCCGCCAAGGCAGGTCTGATGGATCCCGAGCAGGCCAAGGAATACTGCGGCGCAGGTCTGAAGAGAGTCTGCGAGCTGGCAGGCATTCCTCCCGTACTGCACATGGGCTCCTGTGTTGACATTTCCCGTATGATGGTTCTGGCTTCTGACATTGCCAAGGACTGGGGCATCAACATTTCCCAGGTTCCCGTTGTGGGCTGCGCTCCCGAATGGATGTCCGAGAAGGCTGTTTCCATCGGTAACTACGTTGTGGCTACCGGTATCGAGACCTTCCTGGGCGTGGATCCCTACTCCAAGGGTTCTACCGAGGTCACCGAGCTGCTGCAGAGCGAAAACGGCGTCAACAAGTGGGTTGAGGCTAAGTTCGTTGTCGATACCGACATCGACGCTCTGGGCGACAAGATGATCGCCTGCATCGAGGCCAAGCGCGCCGCGTTGGGTATTTAAGCCTATCAAGGCTCCCCTTGAGGGGAGCTGTCAGCGAAGCTGACTGAGGGGTGTGCAAATACAGAACACCCCTCCGGCCCTTCGGGCCACCTCCCCTCTAAGGGGAGGGTTGAAAGGTTGCAATATTTAAATTCGAGGATTTTCCAATGAAAGTAGCAATTACCGGCAAGGGCGGTGTGGGCAAAACCACATTGTCCTCCACTCTGGCAAGGCTCTACGCCGATGAAGGACGCACTGTCCTGGCGGCGGATGTAGACCCGGATGCAAATTTGGGTCTGGCCTTGGGTCTGAGCCAGGAAGAGGTGGATGCCATCATTCCCATTTCCAAAATGCGCGACCTGGCAAAGGAACGCACCGGCGCCAGCGATGACAACAAGTTTTACAAGCTGAATCCCTACGTGGCGGACATCCCCGAGAAGTTTGCCAAGACGGTCAACGGCGTGAAACTCCTTGTTATGGGCACAGTGGATCTGGGCGGCAGCGGCTGTGTGTGTCCCGAGCATGTGATGCTCAAAAGCATTCTCTCCGCCATGACCTATCGCAAGGACGATGTGGTCATCATGGACATGGAAGCAGGTCTTGAACATCTTGGCCGGGGAACAGCGGCAAACATGGATCAGTTCATCGTGGTCATCGAGCCCGGCGCACGGAGCGTGCAGACCTACCGCAATGTGAAGCGGCTGGCAGCCGATTTGGGCGTCAAGCGGGTTCGCGTGGTGGCCAACAAAATCCGGGATACGCAGGATGAAGATTTCATCCGCAGTCAAATTCCGGAGGAAGATCTGCTGGGCTTCATCCACTACAACCTGGAGATCATGGACGCTGACCGAAACGGAAAATCCCCTTACGATTACAGCCCCGCGGCAATCGAAGAAATCCGCAAAATCAAGGAAATCCTTGATAAGGATGAATAAAATGTCTAACTTGGCTCTCCCTCTGGGAGAGCTGGCACGGCGAAAGCCGTGACTGAGAGGGCAAATACCGACACCCTCTCCGTCCGGAATCAAAGATTCCGGCCACCTCCCCCAAAGGGGGAGGCAAGATGCTTAAAAAATAATCAACATAGGAGGAAATATCGTGACACTTTTTGATAGAGTTTTTGGCGGTAACGATTACAACTACAGCCGTACCGTTACTGCTGTCGACGAGGCCATCGCTAAGTATGGCGAGGCCGAGCCTGTTGCTTTCCCCGCAACCGCTTATAACCTGCCCTGTTACTACTCCATCACCGGCAAGAAGATCAACAACCTGGGCGAGCTGAAGGCCGCTCTGGAAAATGACATCAAGCCCATGATGACCCGCAACGCCCGCCTGCAGGACGCTTTTGACAGCGGTGTTGCTTCCGCTCTGTGCGCAGAGTTCCTGGAAGTTCTGAAGTACATCGGCGGTGCTACACCCTACGAAGAGCCTGAAATGGGCTTCCTGACCGACGCTTTCGTGCGTAATCTGGGTCTGCCCCTGGTTACCGGCGATATCCCCGGCGTGGCTGTTATCATCGGCGGCGCTGAGAAGCCCGAGGAGACTGTTGCTCTGGCCAAGTCCTACCAGGCACAGGGTCTGCTGGTTACCGTCACCGGCGAGGGCATCAAGCACCTGGCCGATGCCGGCATGAAGACCGGTGAGGGCGTCCGTGTCTGCCCCCTGGGCTACGAGATGCAGTCCGTCATCCATGTTGTTTCCGTCGCTCTGCGTGCTGCGCTGATCTTCGGCAACATCACCCCCGGTGACACCAAGAATCTGTACAAGTACACCATGGACCGCGTCCGTGCGTTCGTCAATGCTTACAAGCCCCTGTCCGACGAGATCGTTTCCTACGGTGCAGGCGCTATCTGCCTGGGCTTCCCCGTTGTCTCCAACGAGACCGAGAACATGTTCCGTGTTCCCAAGAGCCTGATCCAGCAGCTGGACACCGAGAAGTGGAATGCCACCTCTCTGGAAGCCCGCGACATCAAGCTGAAGATCACCAAGATCGACATCCCCGTTTCCTACGCCACCGCTTTCGAAGGCGAGATCATCCGTAAGGGTGACATGCAGGTGGAAGTGGACGGTTCCCGTGTGGACTGCTTCGAGCTGGTGCAGACCAAGTCTATGCAGGAGGTCGAGGATCACAAGATCACCGTCATCGGTCCTGAGATCGACGAGATCCCCGTGGGCAGCAAGATCAGCCTGTCCTACACCATCGATGTGGCCGGCAAGGCAATGCAGGCCGACTTCGAGTCCGTTATGGAGCGTAAGATCCATGCATGGCTCAACTGCATCGAGGGTGTTATGCACACCGGTCAGCGTGACATGATCCGCGTCCGTATCAGCAAGGCCGACTTCGAGGCCGGCTTCAAGTTCCGTCACCTGGGCGAGGTTCTCTACGCCAAGGTTATGAGCGAGTTTGAGGCTGTTGCTGACAAGTGCCAGGTCACCATCGTGGTGGATGCTGAGCAGAACAAGGAACTGCGCGCCAAGGCCAACGAGGTCTTCAATGCCCGTGATGCAAGACTGGCTTCCATGACCGACGAGTCCGTGGATACCTTCTACACCTGTATCATGTGCCAGGCCTTCTCTCCCAGCCACGTTTGTATCGTTACCCCCGAGCGTCTGGGTCTGTGCGGTGCTGTGTCCTGGCTGGATGCCAAGGCAACCAAGGAGCTGGATCCCCACGGTCCCTGCCAGCCCATCCTCAAGAGCGGCTGCCAGGACGAGCGTCTGGGTCGTTACGACTCCATGGACGAGGCTGTCAACACCTACTCTCACGGTGCTGTTGAGAAGATCACTCTGTACTCCCTGTTCGAGGATCCCATGACCTCCTGCGGCTGCTTCGAGTGTATCTGTGGCGTTGAGCCCTGTTCCATGGGCGTGGTCATTACCTGCCGTGAGCATGCCGGCATGACGCCTCTGGGCATGACCTTCTCCGACATGGCTTCCATGACCGGCGGCGGTGTTCAGACCCCCGGCTTTATGGGTCACGGCAAGCACTTCATCTCTTCCAAGAAGTTCATCGCAGCCGAAGGCGGCCCCGGCCGTATCGTCTGGATGCCCAAGATGCTGAAGGACCAGATGCGTGAGCGTTTGGATGCAACCGTTCTGGAAATGTACGGTGTTGAGAACTTCACCGACATGGTCGCTGACGAAACCGTCTGCACCGAGGATCCCGAGCAGCTGCTGGAATACCTGGGCGAGGTTGGCCACCCCGTTCTGGGCATGGAACCCTTCGACATGTAATTTACATCAAAACCCCACCTTCGAGAGAAGGTGGGGTTTTATCGTAGGGGAGAACTGCGTTCGCCCGCGGGCGGTCACAGACCGCCCCTACAATGGTAAAGGCTATTCCATGTCATTGCGAGGTGTTGCAGAGCGCAGCGACGTGGGAATCTCCCCCGGGCTAAAAAAGTGTCCACCGGCATGTTTCATTAACCGCCGTACGGGAATCGATTTGCATTTTCGCCCTCGGCGAAAATTATTGTTCGGCTCGGTCTAGCCCTCGCCGGCAACAGTCCACCGGACTGTTGCATTCAGATCGGTTCGATTCCCTTCTCTTCATAGAAATAATAAAGACCACCCAAGAGGGTGGTCTTTATTATTTGGTGACCCGTACGGGAATCGAACCCATGTTACCGCCGTGAAAGGGCGGTGTCTTAACCGCTTGACCAACGGGCCTGGTAGCGGCGACCTGACTTGAACAGGTGACAGACCGGGTATGAACCGGGTACTCTACCAACTGAGTTACGCCGCCATGTTGGTACAATTCCGGCAATCGCCGAAATCAGCTTTGTCATTATACATGAGGATATCCCTTTTGTCAAGCAAAAAAATATTTTTTTCGGGTATAGTGTGCGCATAAACCTTCGCTTCCATACAGCACGCGTTTTCCTGCTTGTGCAAACGGGAATTATGGTATATAATAAAAATATTAAGGGGATTGCCGCGGCCCTGCGGGCCTCGCAATGACGAAATGCAACTGGAGGCGGACATGGATCCTGCAGAGAAAAAAGTGAATCAGCGCGGGCGCAAGGCTGTCCCTGCGCAGTACCGCCGCAGGCGGTCCGTGAAAAAGCTGATCATCGGCTTGTCGCTGGCTTTGTGCGCGGTGCTTGCGGTGGTCATCGGCCTGCTTGTTTGGAAAAACAGCGACAGCAGTGATCCCGCTCAGACAACGCCACCGGCTCCGGACAAGGTGATCCATGTGGTGGCCGGCGGCAATGTGAATATCACAGATGAGACTGTGGCGGCGGGACGAACCGATAGCGGCTACGATTATGCTGCAGTTTTCAAGGATGTTTTGCCGGTGCTGGCCTCCGGTGATGTGACGATCTTGAATTTTGAAGGCATCCTCACCGATGCCGGCTACGGCACGGAGACAAAATCCGCGCCTGTGGAGCTGCTCACCGCGCTGAAGAATGCCGGCGTGGATATTTTACAGACGGCCAATTCCTACTCCGTTTTCGACGGCCATCGGGGCATGGTGTCCACCATTCAGGGCATCCAAAAAGCGGGATTGACTCCCTTGGGAACATACGCAAGCAAATCGGAGTTTGAACAGTCCGGCGGCTATGTCATCTGGCAGGTCAATGGGATCAAGGTGGCAATGATGGCCTTTACCAAGGGCATGGTGGACAGCATGGGCATCCCGGAGGTCAGCAAGGGCTGTTTCGGTCTGCTCTATGAGGATTACGACACCACCTATCAGAAGGTGAACACCGAGGGGATCACCCGGGTGGTGCGCAATGCCGCCGCCCATGACCCGGATGTGATGATCGCCCTTGTCCACTGGGGCAGTGAGGAAAGTGATCAGGCCAGCAAATCCCAAAAGCGGATCTGCGCCCTTTTACAGGAGGAGGGAGTGGATGCCATCATCGGCACGCACCCTCACTATGTGCAGAAGATGGAGCACGATCCGGCAACGGGCAATTTTGTTGCCTGGTCTTTGGGCGATTTTTACGGAGATGTGATCGGAACGCATTATTCCGTGCTGTTGGATCTGGAGATCACCCAGAGCGGTGCCACCGGCGAGACAAAGGTCACTGGCTTTGACTATGTGCCCATTTATCTGGAGGAGAATGAGGATGGGACCATGCGCATCCTGCGGATGGAAGAAGCGGTGCTGGGCTATGAAAATCAGTACCTTGACCGGGTCTCCGAGCAGACCTACAAGGCCATGAAATCGGCTTTGGAGAAGCTCAAAAGCCGAATCGACGCAAAATAAGAATAAACGGCCCGGCGAAAGCCGGGCCGTTTCCTTTATTTCGTCAGCTTTTCCGCGATGGGGCGCATGATTTCCGGGGAAAGCTTGCACACCTTGCGGTCGTAGGTGAGGATGCCGTTGGTTTCGTCCTCAACATCAGACACTTGCGTGTAGACTGCGGCGCTGAGGCCCTGCTGTGCCGCAGGGATGACCTGCTCTTCGTAAAGCTGGGCGACTGCGGCAGTAAACTCTGCGGCGCTTTCGTATTTTCCGTAGCCGTAGGTGCTTTCAGTGTTGAAAACGTGGCCCTCCGGCTTGTAGGAGTAGCCGCCGAATTCCGACAGGACAAGGGGCTTGTCTCCGAGCTTCAGCTTGATGGGCTTGAAGTACACATGCCGGCTGTCCACATCGGTCTTTTTCTGCCGGAACCAGCCGGAGGTGCTGTCGATAAACCGGGTATCGTCCAGCTTGCGGAAAATTTCATAGACATTGTCACTGTCGAACTGTCCCCAGCCCTCGTTGAAAATCGTCCAGTAGCAGATGCTGGGGTGATTCTGAAGCTGTCGAACGGTGGCGGCCATGATGTCCAGAAACCATTGCCGTGTCAGCGCATCCCGGTGCAGGTGCTTATCCGGCAGTTTTTGCAGGCCGATGGTGGGCAGTGCGGTATCCCGGAAGAAGGAATAATCGCCATTGTTCACCATGTCCTGGAACACGATCATACCCAGGCGGTCGCATTGGTAGTAAAATTCCTCGGGCTCTACCTTGATGTGCTTGCGCAGCATGTTGAAGCCCAGGTTTTTCATAGCCAAAATGTCCTCAGCGTAACATTCCGGCGCGGCGGGGGTAAACAGACCGTCCGGCCAGTAGCCCTGATCCAGCAGGCCGTGGAAGAAGTAGGGCTTTCCGTTTAGACACAGACGGTTGTCCTTGATTTCCAGGGAGCGGATGGCAAAGTAGGAATCCACCTTGTCCTCCTCGGTTTCCACAGAAAAGTCGTATAAATAGGGGTCTTCCGGACTCCACAAATGGGGATTTCCCGGTGCGATGGTCACCTTGCCGTCCATGAGGGGAAATTCGCCCAGTCCGGGCACGGTCACTTTGCCATCCAAAGCGGGGGAAATGGAAATTTCCACAGCAAAGCCCCGGTTGTCGATGCGCAGGTTTTTGATGTAAGCTTCCGGGACGCTTTCCAGCCAAACTGTCTGCCAGATGCCGGACACGGGGGTGTACCACATACCGCCCCGCTTTTCGGGGAGTACCTGCTTGCCGTAGGGCATGCCTTGGTCATGCAAATTGTCGTAGCAGGAGAGGGTCAGCTCGTTCTCTCCGGCGCGCAGAAAAGCGGTAATGTCAAAGGTTGTGCCGATATAGCCGGTGTAGGGCTCGCCCACATAACCGCCGTTGACAAAACAAGCGGTTACCTGATCTGCCGCGCCGATATGGAGCAGGACGCGGCCTTTGTTGAATCCCTCCGGAAGGGTAAAATTCCGGCGGTAGACCAGATAGGACCCTTCCGGAAAATGCTTTTGCACACCGGAAAGCAGACTCTCCGGGCAAAACGGTACGCGAATTTCGCAGGTTTCTTCCTTGACGGACAGCTCCCATGTGCCATTTAGGTTTACATAACTATCCCGTCGCATTTGGGGACGGGGATAGACAGTCCAAGGGGTATCCTTGGATCGCAGGAGGGCTTCTCCCTGCGCTGTTGTCAGTTGAATGGGCATAGCGGAACTCCTTTCATATACCCTCCCCCGGGGGGAGGGTGCCCCCGAAGGGGGCGGGAGAGGAATGGCGGCAGAACAGAGCATAGAACAAGCCTATACCTATTCTAAAACCAAACATTATCACCCGAATTCCTCTTCCGTCACGCCTATCGGCGTGCCACCTTCCCCTCGGGGGAAGGTTTCGGGGTACATTCCTTACAACAATACTATATCACAATCCATCCCCGGAAACAAGCGGCGGCGGGGCGCATATGATATTTCTTGAGGTGATACCATATGCCAATCGTGAATACCACAGCACCTATGACCCCTGCGCTGTGCATCCAGACCATCAACGCCATCACATCCCGTTACCCTTTCTGCCGCAGCGAGCTGCTGGGGCGCACCGCTTTCGGACGACCTATCCGCACACTGGTCATCGGCAACGGCCCGCGAAAAGTGCTCTATTCTGCGGCGCACCATGCCAATGAGTGGATCACCACTCCGGTTCTGCTGAAATTTGTGGAGGACTTTGCCCAGGCCATTGAGTCCGGCGGACAGATCGGCGGGGTGGATGCGGCGGAGCTTCGGAAAACCGCAACCATTTACACCGTGCCCATGGTAGACCCTGACGGTGTGGCGCTGGTTACCGGGGAGATCGCCCAGGGCGATCCCCAATATGTGATGGCGCAGGCCATTGCCGCAGAATTTCCGGCAATTCCGTTCCCGGATGGCTGGAAAGCCAATCTTTTGGGCGTGGATCTGAATCTGAACTACCCGGCCGGGTGGCTTCAGGCCCGGGAGAACAAGTACGCTCAGGGCTTCACCCGGCCTGCGCCCAGAGACTTCGTAGGTCGCGCGCCCCTGGATCAGTTTGAGACCCGGGCCCTGTCGGGCTACACCGAAGCCATTGACCCGGCACTGGTGCTGGCCTATCACACCCAGGGCAAGGTCATTTACTGGCAGTTCCAGGACTATGAAGTGCCCGGTGCCCGGGAGCTGGGGGAGCGATTCGCCCAAATCAGTGGATATTCTTTGGAGGAAACGCCCTTTTTGTCGGCTTTTGCCGGGTACAAGGACTGGTTCATCAAATACTTCCGCCGCCCGGGGTATACCATTGAAGTGGGCGAAGGAGAAAATCCGCTGCCTATTTCCCAATTTGACGAAATTTACCGGGACAATTTGGGAATTCTTGTCACCGGGGCAATGGGATAAAAAGAGTTGCAAGCGGGGCGTTTTTTCACTATAATAAAGAAAAAACGCAAGGAGAAGAACTATGGAGAAAACAGTCTATATCGCCCCGGATGCGGTGATCACCGGAGATGTGGTGCTGGGTGACCGGGTGAATATCTGGTACGGCGCGGTTCTGCGTGGCGACAGCGGCACCATCACGGTGGGAGAGGGCACAAACATTCAGGACAGGTGCATTCTCCACGAGCAGACCACTTTGGGCAAAAACTGCACCGTGGGTCACGGGGCGCTGGTCCACGGCTGTACCATTGGAGACAACACCCTGGTGGGCATGGGCGCCATCGTGCTTACCGGTGCGGTGATCGGAAATGACTGCATCATCGGTGCAGGTGCGGTGGTGACGGGTAAGACGGTCGCCCCTGACGGCTCACTTTTGCTGGGCAGTCCCGCCAAGGTGATCAAGCCGGTCACTGCGGAGCAGATCGAAGAAAACAAGCACAGCGCAGAGCATTATGTGGAATTGGCTCAGAAGGGGCTGCCAAAAGCATAACTTTTTGGACAAATTGCTAAAAGATACCTTGCAAAGCGGACACATTTTTGTTATAATACAATGTCCCAGAGAGAAGGAGAGAGAAAAATGGCGAAGCTTTATTTCAAATACGGAGCTATGGGTTCCAGCAAGACCGCCCAAGCGCTGATCACCAAATACAATTATGAGGAAAACGACATGTCCGTCTGGCTCATTAAGCCCAGCGCCGACACCCGGGATGGCGCAGACATCCTGCGAAGCCGTATCGGGCTGGAAGCCAAGGTGGAGGTCATGACCCCGGATATGGATGTGTACCAGCGCTTCAAGGAGACCCGGGCAGACAACTGCGATGCCGTCATTGTGGATGAATGTCAGTTTATGCTCCCGGAGCAGATCGATCAGCTTCGCGCCATCGTCAATGACTATGACATTCCGGTCATGTGCTTCGGCCTGCGCACCGATTTTCAGACAAAGCTCTTCCCCGGTTCTCTGCGGCTGATGGAGCTGGCAGATGCCATCGAGGAGATCAAAACCATGTGTGACTGCGGCACGAAAGCCACCATCAATGCCCGTATCGACAGCGAGGGCTTCATTGTCACTCAGGGTGCGCAGGTGGTGCTGGGCGGCAACGACAGCTACATCGCCATGTGCCACCGGTGCTACATACAGGGCATCCGGGACAAAAAGAAAATCAAATTACACGGACAAAAATAAAGGTGATACAGATGTCATTGCGAACCAGTGACCGATGTCACTGGCTCGGAATGACAGGGAATAACAAAAAGGAGAATTTACTATGGAACTGAAAGAAATTTTGGCAAAATGCGATCATACGCTTCTCGCTCAGACTGCCACTTGGGAGGAGATCAAGGGCATTTGCGATGACGGCATGAAGTACAGCACCGCATCCGTCTGCATTCCTGCTTCCTTCGTGAAGCAGGCCAAGGAATATGTAGGGGACAAACTGGTGATCTGCACCGTCATCGGCTTCCCCAACGGCTATGCCACCACCGCAAGCAAGTGCTTCATGGCTTCCGATGCCGTAGAAAACGGCGCGGACGAGGTGGACATGGTCATCAACATCGGTTGGGCCAAGGAAGGCAAGTGGGCGGAAATTACGGAAGAAATCGCCGCCATCAAGAAGGCCTGCAACGGAAAGCTGCTGAAGGTCATCATCGAGACCTGCCTGCTGACGGACGAGGAAAAGATCGCCCTGTGCAAGTGCGTGTCCGATTCCGGGGCAGACTATATTAAGACCTCCACCGGATTTTCCAAGGCCGGTGCAACCTTTGCAGATGTGGAGCTGTTTGCGGCGCATGTTGCACCCCATGTGAAGATCAAGGCCGCGGGCGGCATCTCCAGCATCGAGGATGCGGAGAAGTTCATCGAATTGGGCGCATCCCGTCTGGGCACAAGCCGCATCGTCAAGATCGCAAAGGGTCTTGAAAACGACGGCACATATTGATAAGTATCCCTTGGCTCTCCCTTTGGGAGAGCTGGCACGCCACAAGGCGTGACTGAGAGGGCGATTATAGGTATTTGTCGCAATTGCCCTCTCCGTCCGGGATCAAAGATCCCGTCCACCTCCCCCAAAGGGGGAGGCAAGTAGATTTACTAAATTAAGGAGAAAATGTTATGTTAACTACACCCACCCCTCATATTTCCGCCGCACCCGGCGATTTCGGCAAGACCGTTCTGATGCCCGGCGACCCCCTGCGCAGTAAATTTATTGCCGAGAATTTCCTGGAAAACCCCGTTCTGGTGAACAATGTCCGCGGCGTTCATGGCTACACCGGCACTTATAAGGGCGTCAAGGTCTCCGTCATGGCTTCCGGCATGGGTATGCCTGCCATCGGCATTTACTCCCACGAGCTTTATAATGCATACGGCGTGGAGAATATCATTCGTGTAGGCTCAGCCGGCTCTATTCAGGAGCACATCAAGGTGTATGACCTGGTCATCGCCCAGGGCGCTTGCACCGACTCCAATTTTGCCCACCAGTTCCATTTCCCCGGCACATTTGCGCCCATTGCGGACTTTGAACTCCTCAGCGCCGCTGTGGAGGCCGCCAAGGCCGCAGGTGCGCCCTATCATGTGGGCAATGTGAATTCCTCCGATGTGTTCTACGGCGACCATGCAGAAGTTCCTGCGGGCTTGGACACCCTCTACAACCAGAAGAAGATGGGCGTTATGGCTTTAGAGATGGAGGCCGCCGCGCTGTATATGAATGCCGCCCGCTACGGCAAGCGTGCCCTGTGCATCTGCACCATTTCCGACCACATCATCACCGGCGAAGTTACCTCTTCTGAGGAACGGCAGACCGCCTTCACCACCATGATGAAGGTGGCGCTGGATACCGCTGTGGCCATGGAGAACAAGTAAAAATGTTATTAAGAACCCCTTGGCTCTCCCTCTGGGAGAGCTGGCAAAAATCTTTGATTTTTGACTGAGAGGGCAATTATAAACATTTATGGTACTTGCCCTCTCCGTCCGGGATCAAAGATCCCGTCCACCTCCCCCAAAGGGGGAGGCAAGAGGCAATGACGAATGACGAGGTAACCCCTATGAAAAGAATCTTTTTAATTATCCTGGATTCTTTCGGCATCGGCGCGATGCCAGACAGCGAATCCTTTGGCGATGTGGGCGTCAACACGTTGGCATCCTGCGCCACATCGAAAAAACTGAATATCCCCAACATGATTGCCGCCGGCCTTGGCAACATTGACGGCGTGAAGTGCCTGCCCAAAGTATCCAATCCCACCGGTGCGTATGCAAGACTTGCGGAAGCCTCCATGGGCAAGGATACCACCATCGGCCACTGGGAGATCGGCGGCCTGGTGTCGGAACACCCACTGCCCACCTATCCCGATGGCTTCCCGGATGAGATCATAGAGCCGCTGAAGGCTCAGACCGGCCGGGGCGTGCTGGCAAATGCCCCCTGGTCCGGCACGGAGGTCATTGAAAGATTTGGCCAGGAGCATATGAAGACCGGCGACTTGATCGTTTACACCTCTGCGGACTCCGTGTTCCAGATCGCGGCGCATGAGGATATCGTTCCCCCGGAGCAGCTCTACGAATACTGCCGCATTGCAAGAAAGCTCTTGCAGGGCAAGCACGGCGTTGGCCGGGTCATCGCCCGTCCTTTCGTGGGCACGCCCGGAAATTTCAAGCGCACTGCCAACCGTCATGACTTCTCGTTAGAGCCTCCCAAGGACACACTGCTGGATGTGCTGAAGGCTTCTGGCAAGGCATCCATCGGTGTGGGAAAGATCTACGATATTTTTGCCGGCCGCGGCACAACGGAGCATGTATACAACCAGTCCAACGCCAACGGCATGGAGCACACTTTGGACTACGCCGACAAGGATTTTGAGGGTCTGTGCTTTGTGAATTTGGTGGATTTCGACATGGTGTTCGGCCACCGCCGGAATATCGACGGCTACGCCGAAGCGCTCAGCGAATTTGACGCCTGGCTGCCCTCTCTGCTGGAAAAGCTGAATGACGAGGATGTGGTGATGATCACCGCCGACCACGGCTGTGACCCCGGCTACACTGCCACCACCGACCACACCCGGGAATATGTGCCTTTGCTGGTCTTGGGCAAGCAGGTGAAGAATGTGAACCTGGGTACGCGCAATAGCTTTGCGGACATTGCGGCCACAGTTGCCGAAATGCTGGATGTGGAATTGGATACCCCCGGCAAGAGCTTTATGGAGGAGATCCTATGAATCCTACCAAACTTTGCGCTCTGGCCAAAGAGGCCATGACCCATGCCTATGCCCCTTACTCCGGCTACAAGGTGGGTGCGGCCCTTTTGTGTGCCGACGGCACGGTGTATCAGGGCTGCAATATTGAGAATTCTTCGTACAGCCCCACTAACTGCGCCGAGCGCACCGCCTTTTTCAAGGCTATCTATGACGGTCAGCGGAATTTTACCGCCATTGCCGTCTGCGGCGGTAAGGATGGCGTCATCACAGGAAAATTTCCGCCCTGCGGCGTGTGCCGCCAGGTGATGCGGGAGTTCTGTGAGCAGGATTTCAAGATCTATATGATCCATCCGGATGGCTATGAAGAACGCACCCTGGCAGAACTTTTGCCGGATAGTTTTTCTTTGTGAACAGAAAACACGCTATGCAACGCATAGCGTGTTTTTTATTAGGAAAAGGCTCCCCTACCAGGGGAGCTGTCAGCCGGGCAGGCTGACTGAGGGGTGTAACACCCCACCGGCACTTCGTGCCACCTCCCCTCAAGGGGAGGCTTTATTATTCTGCGTTGTTCTGCTTGGACTTGTGATAGCGGTGGCGGTAGCGGCGATGGTAATTTTTCTTTTGCTGGCCGCCCTGCGCAGGCTCTGCCTTGGCTTCTTCTGCCTTCGGAGCATCGGGCTGCGGTGCGTTTTCCTTGTTTTCGCCACGGTGCTTATTGCGGTGGCGGTTGCGGCGGCTGCGCTTGTGCTTCTCTTCGCCCTGCACAGGCTCTTCTGTTGTCTCCGGGACAGAAACTTCCTCCTGCTCCTCAAAGAACTTGATGGGATCCAGGAATGCCCGTTTTTCCGGTTCTTCCCGGGCAATGCGCTTGCCTGATCCGGAAATGGGTGCCAGATCATCGGGGATGGGAGGATCGTTTTTCTTGGCCTTGCCGCTTCGCAAAACGGCGATCTCATCATTGGGATGGTTCACGATTGTCTCCGGCTCTTTTTCCAGCCGTACTTTTACCCGCTGACGTAAAAGATCCACGTCGACGATGGTACCCCGTCCGTCGGGGGTGTCTACAAAGGAATCTGCCTTGGGGGCGGAGCGGAGAAGATCCTCATAAGCATCCTGTTCGTACTTCAGGCAGCACATGAGTCTGCCGCAGGTTCCGGAGATCTTGGTGGGATTCAGACTTAAATTTTGCGTCTTGGCCATTTTGATGGACACAGGCTGGAAATCGTCCAGGAATGTGGTGCAGCAGAAGGGCCGGCCGCAGATGCCGAAGCCGCCAACCATTTTGGCCTTGTCCCGGACGCCGATCTGGCGCAGCTCGATGCGGGTATGGAAAATGGATGCCAGATTTTTCACCAGCTCCCGGAAGTCCACACGCTCATCAGCGGTGAAGAAGAACAGGATCTTGCTGCCGTCAAAAGAGCATTCTGCGCTGACCAGCTGCATGTCCAGGCCAAATTCACCAATTTTCTCTTGACACACCTCATAGGCTTTCTTTTCGGTGGCCATATTCTCGGCCACGATGCGCTCGTCGTGGGCAGTGGTCTTCCGCAGAACAGGGCGCAGGGGGGATACCACATCCTTGGACGGGATCTTATGGTTGCCGCCGGCCACGATGCCGAATTCCGGACCGCGGGCGGTGTCGATGATCACATGGTCACCTGCCTTAAAAATCAGGCCGTGCGGATCGAAATAATAGATCTTCTGCCCGGGGCGGAACTGGATGTCCACAACTTCCACGGCAGTATTTTTATTTTCTTCCATTGGTTACTCCTTATTGAAACGGCGGTTGCCGCAGATTTTATCGTAATTGCCAGGTCAAGTAGCCGCAGATGGCGGCGGGGGAGACGTTGCTCTGGGCATAGGTGGTGGTTTTTTGCAGGGCGGTGATAGCCTGCATCAGCTCCTGGGAGCTGCGCTGGGTGGCGATGGTCCTGGTCATGGGATGCAGGGCGCGCATGCCGCTGCGGCAGGCCAAGGCCTCTTCCAGCAGGGCAGTCCAGCTTTCCAGAAGCGGAATCAGCTGATCTCGCTTGGTTTTTTCCAGGGATGCCAGCAGCCGGGTCAGCTCCAGGGCATTTTTGCCCGCAAAGGCGGTCAAAAATTGCTCCGTTTGGGCAGGTAATGCCGCGCCTTGCTCCAAAAGCGTCCGCGCTTGACCTAAGTAGCCGCCGCTGCGCACAGCGGCAGCGGTGAGATCTTCCGGAGATGCGTCCGGGAATTCCCTGGAAAGCTCCCGGGTGAGGACATCCTCGGAAAGAGCAGACAGCGCCAGCTCCGTGCAACGGGAGCGCACGGTGGGCAGCAGCTGCTCGGCATTTGTGCTCAGCAGGATGAATACGCCGTAGGCAGGCGGTTCTTCCAAAATTTTCAACAGGGCGTTTTGACCCTCGATGCCCAATTCCTGGGGAAACAAGTAGATTTTATGGTCACTTTCGTTGGGAAGGATATACATATCCTCCCGAGCCTGGCGCACCAGCTTGACGGAAACAGCTTTATGCTCCGGGTCGTCCACGGTGATCACATCCGGATGATTGTTTTCCATCACCTTGCGGCAGACATTGCAGCTTTTGCAGGGGGCATCCGCCTCCTTGCACAAAATGGCGGAGGCCAAGAGCTTTGCCAGGGTGCGCTTTCCGGATCCGGCTGGGCCGGAGATCAGGTAAAAATGGGAGATGCGGCCCTTTTTCAGACTGCTTGTTAAGTTTTGCTTCAGCCGGTCGTTGCCCAGCAGGGTTTCAAAGGCCATGGCGTGCTCCTTTCAGCTTTGCATTCTCAGCGCTATCACAAGCCTCCCCTTGAGGGGAGGTGGCACGCAGTGCCGGTGGGGTGTCACACCCCTCAGTCAGCCTGTTCGGCTGACAGCTCCCCTCAAAGGGGAGCCTTTGTCGGTATTAGCCCCACAGAGCGGACAGCATGGGAATGACCTGCTTTTTCCGGCTCATTACATGAGGCAGGAACAGTGTATTATCCTTGGGGGTCAGGTTGAAGGCCTGCTGGATGATCTCGTCGTCACCCAAATAGATGATCTGTGTGCCTTCCAGCAGGACATCGGTGAGCATGAGAATGATCATGGAGAAGCCCTTGCGCTCAGCCAGCAGACGCATTTCTTTCAGGAATTCTTCCTTGCGCTCCAGCATCTTGGGGCTGTCCACGCAGGTGATCTGAGAAACCGCCAGATCGTGGCCGGCAATGTGGAACTCCTTATAGTCGGACATGAGAAGATCCTGCACGGTTTTGGAATCCAGGGATGCGGAGAAGATCTCCCGTCCCAGCTCATCCAGAGAAATATTGGCGATGCGGGCCATACGCTCGGCGGTGCGGCGGTCCTTTTCGGTGCAGGTGGGGGATTTGAACATGACGGTATCGGAGAGGATCGCCGCCGCCATCATGCCTGCCATGTTGGCAGAGGGCATCAGACCCCGATCCTGGAACATGCTGGCGATGATGGTATTGGTGGAGCCAACAGGCTCGTTGCGCACATAAATGGGGTTGGTAGTCTGAATGTCCGCCAGGCGGTGGTGGTCAATGATCTCCAAGATTTCCGCTTCTTCCAGGCCGGGAACGGACTGGGCGGCTTCGTTGTGATCCACCAGAACCACCCGCTTGCGCCGGGGACGGAGCAAGTGGTAACGGCTGAGAACGCCCACGACTTTTTCGTTTTCGTCCAACACAGGGTAGTTGGAGTAGCGGTGCTTCAGCATGGTTTCGCGCACATCGTCCACCCGGTCCTCCAGGTGGAAGCACACCAGGGTCTGATCATTGCAGATGCGTCCGATGGGGGTGGACTGGAAAATCAGATGCACCGCCCGGAAGGCATCGTAGGGGGTGGAGATGATGCAGGTCTTGGTGGGCATTTTGCGCAGCTCCTCGGGAAGCTCTGCCTGACACAGCACCAGACAGTTCACATTCATTTCCAGTGCCCGGCGGATCATATCCGGCTGGTCACCGCACACGACCACCGTTTCCGGGTCGTGGAACAGCAGATTTTCCCGACCCTGGGGCAGAGCGATGGTCACATTGCCGGTGATCTCGTCGATCTGCTCGCCGGCATCGTTGATAACCTTGCCTTCCAGTACGGACAGCACGTTAAACAGCGGCACTGCGCTGAGCCGTCCGCCGGAGACCAGATTCATGTTATAGTCAGCCACATCGGTACGGGAGAGCATGCCGTACAGAGTGCCGTCGTCATTGGCGATGGGGATGGCGTGGATGCCGTTGTGGCAGCTCAATTCCTCCCAGGCACGGCCCATGGTGACCGCAGTGGAGAAGACGGTGGGCTTATCGAAATCCAGGTCCTTGACCTGGGTGTGCATGCTGGTGATGCGCTGAGGGGCACGAAAACCGAAACGGTCCAAAACGATCTGCGTTTCATCGGATACATGACCCAGGCAGGCGGCTTCGTATTCCCGGTCACCCAGGGCGTTGCGCAGGGCGGCATAGGCCATGGCGGCAACGATGGAATCGGTGTCCGGGTTGCGATGGCCGGTGATATAAATGGTATCCATAGAGAATCCTCCTTTTGGGAAGTTGGATTATTTCAACAAAGCCTTCCCCTGGGGGAAGGTGTCAAAAATCTCTGATTTTTGACGGATGAGGGTTATAACCGCCGCAGGCGGCAAAATTGAAAGGACTTTGGGCGGCTTCGCCGCCGTAACTCCCCTCATCCGACCTCGCTCTGCTCGGTCACCTTCCCCCAGGGGAAGGCTTTGAGGATTGTTACACCAGCGTACACCACTCCTTATATCATTATACCTTTCTTTACTGAAAATAGCAAGCATAAAACCTGATTGTGCAAATCGTACCACTTGCTTTTTTATGGTAAATGGATTAGAATAAAAGAAAAATTCATGAAAAGAGGTAGCACTATGAATGTTTTGGTTACCGGCGGCGCCGGCTATATCGGCTCCCATACCTGCGTGGAACTGCTGCAAAGCGGTTACGGCGTGATCGTTATCGACAATTTGTGCAACTCCAATCCCGAGAGTCTGCGCCGCGTGCAGGAGATCACCGGCAAGGAGCTTAAATTCTACGAAGGTGACGTGCGGGATGAAGCTCTGCTTCGCAAGATCTTTGCGGAAAACGAGATCGGCTGCGTTATCCACTTTGCAGGCTTGAAGGCTGTGGGCGAATCCGTGGCCATGCCCTGGGAATACTACGACAACAACCTGAATACCACCCTGGTGCTGACTAAGGTGATGAAGGAAGTGGGCATGAAGAATATTATTTTCTCCTCTTCTGCAACCGTGTATTCCGCCGGCAATGAAATGCCTCTGAAGGAGACCTCCACCACCGGCAACTGCACCAACCCCTACGGCTGGACCAAGTATATGACCGAGCAGATCCTGTCCGGTATGGCCAATGCGGACAAGGAGTGGGGCGTTGTACTTCTGCGGTACTTCAATCCCATCGGCGCACACAGCAGCGGACGCATCGGCGAAGACCCCCGGGGCATTCCCAACAATCTGATGCCCTATATCAGCCAGGTGGCTGTTGGCCGCCGGGAAAAGCTGAGTGTTTTCGGCAACGATTACGATACCCACGACGGCACAGGCGTTCGTGACTACATCCATGTTGTGGACCTGGCCAAGGGCCATGTGGCGGCGGTGAAGTATGTGCTTGCCAATCCCGGCTGCGATGTATTCAACCTGGGCACCGGCACCGGCTACTCCGTGCTGGATATGGTCAAGAGCTTCGAAGCTGTAAACGGTGTGGCTGTGCCCTATGTGATCACAGACCGCCGCCCCGGCGACCTGGCTACCTGCTATGCAGATCCTGCCAAGAGCGCGGAAAAACTTCTCTGGAAGGCAGAGAAGAACCTGGACGATATGTGCCGGGATACCTGGAACTGGCAAAAGAGCAACCCCATGGGTTACGGCGAATAAAAAGCAAACAGGGCGGAATTTCCGCCCTGTTTTTTGATGTCACGCTACAACAATACCTTCCCCCGAGGGGAAGGTGCCCCAGTGTGTGCACTGGGGCGGATGAGGAATACGGGCAAAAATCTGTAGGTTTTGGGAATGTATAGGCCTATTCCTGTGTTGTTTCTGCCGCCATTCCTCACCCGTCTTTTTGCTTCGCAAAAATCCACCCTCCCCCCGGGGGAGGGTATTAAAAACAGGGCGGAATTTCCGCCCTGTTTTTATTGCATATTCGATATAGGAAACTACATAATCATCCTCCTATATGGGGATTATATCCCCTTAATATTTAGGATTATAACCCCCATAATAGAGATGTGTCAAGGGGGTATTTATATGATTCGGTTTGACCGTCTATGGAAAACAATGGAGCAAAAGAAGATTTCCACATATCAGTTGCGGGAGCACTGCGGTATCGACAGCAAGACTGTCCGTCGACTAAAAGCCAACGAAAATATGGAAACCAAGACCTTGAACAAGCTGTGTGCATTTTTGGACTGTAAGCTGGATGACATAGCTGAGTTTATTCCCGATTGATGGGATCTATCGCCCTGCCGGCCGGCAGGGCGTTTTTGCATCCCGGCCTTCCAATTTATTACTTATGTTGCACTGGGGGAAGATCTATGCTATAATTTTGGTGAAAATAACCTGCTTTCCAAGCAGAAGGGAGTACATATATGGTCAATTTGAAAGCAAAACCTTACTATCTTTCCGACGCGGACATCGCATGGGTGGAGAGCACCATTGCGGGCATGAGCGCGGAAGAAAAGGTCGGACAGCTGTTTTGGCAGCTGACTGCCGGCAATTCGGAAGAATATCTGCAGGAGTTGATGGAAAAATACCACCTGGGCGGCTGCCGCTATAACGGTATGCCCGGGCAGATGGTTCTGAATCAGAATCGCACCTTGCAAAGGTACGCAAAAGTGCCTGTGTTCATCGCCTGCAACCCCGAGCAGGGCGGCAACGGTGTATGTCCCGACGGAACGTTCGTGGCCAGCCAGGTGAAGATCGGCGCCACCGGCAAGACCGAGTATGCACAGGCCATGGGCCGTGTGTCCGGCGTGCAGATCAAGGCCACCGGCTGCAATATGGCATTTGCCCCTGTTGTGGACATCACCTACAACTGGGAATGTGAAGAAGTCCTCTCCCGGGCCTACGGCAATGATCCCAAGCTGGTGGCCCACATGGGCAAGGCCTTCATAGACGGCCTGCATGAGACTGAGGGCGTTTACTGCTGCGCCAAGCATTTCCCCGGCAACGGCCAGGACTACCGAGATGCCCACGTTTCCAACAATGTTAACCACTTCGGTCACGACGACTGGATGGCTTCCTACGGCCATGTGTACAAGACCCTCATTGATGGCGGCCTGGATGCCATCATGGGTGGCCACATTCTCATGCCCGAGTACATGCGGCAGATCGACCCCGACATCAACGCCGATACCATTATGCCTGCTACCCTCTGCAAGGAGATCATGACGGATCTGCTTCGTGGCGAGCTGGGCTTCAACGGCATGGTGGTCACCGACGCTTCCCACATGGTGGGCATGACCAACCGGATGCAGCGCAAGGACATGCTGCCTGCCGCCATCAACGCCGGCTGCGATATGTTCCTGTTCTTCAACGATCCCGAGGAAGACTACGGCTTTATGCTGGATGCCTACAAAAACGGCGTTATCAGCGAGGAGCGCATGACCGAAGCCCTGACCCGTATTTTGGGTCTGAAGGCCGCCAAGGGTCTGCACAAGAAGAGCTTGGAAGAGCTGTGCGGCACGGACGAGGAGCTGGCCGCAGCGCTGCAGAATCCTGAGTTCAAGACCGTTGCACCTGCCATTTCCAAGGATTGTCTGACCTTGGTCAAGTATAAGGACGAGGGCGTTCTGCCTTTGAATCCCGAGAAGACCAAGCGGATCATGATCGTCCACATCAAGGGCGCGCCCAATCCGCTCATGGCACTGGCGGCCATGGCCATGGGTGGCGGCGCAAACAAGAAGACTCCTGCAGAAAAGCTCCGCGACCGGCTCATTGAAAAGGGCTTTGATGCTCACATTTATGTCAGCCCGCTGGAAAAGATCCAGCAGATGATCGCCGCCGGCGAGAAGCCCAGCTTGAATCTGTACTTTGCAGGCAAGCACGCCATTGCAGATTTTACCGCGGAAAATGACATGGTCATTTCTCTGCTGGATGTGGCCAACGGCCATCCCTGCTTTGGCCTGAGCAAGGGCGGCGGAGAAATTCCCTGGTATGTCCATGAGCTGCCCGTCATCGGCATTTCCGTGAACAAGCCCACCATGCTGGCGGATGTACCCATGCTGCGCACCTACATCAACACCTACGACTCCAACGACGACACTATGGATGCTCTGGTGGATGCCCTGCTCACCGGCCCCGAGGCCTTCAAGGGCACTGATCCCATTGATTCCTACTGCGGTATGTTCGATACCCATATGTAAGGGGAAAAGTATGTCTATTTTTGATTCTTTTAAGAAAAAACATGAATTTTTAATCTGCGTTGACTCCGATGGTTGTGTCATGGACACCATGAACTGCAAGCATTTTCACTGCTTCGGCCCGTGCATGGTTGCTGAATGGGGCTTGGAAGCATGGAAAGAGGAGATCCTTGACCGCTGGAATGTGATCAACCTGTTCTCCATGACCCGTGGCATCAACCGCTTCAAGGGTCTTGCCATGGCACTGAAGGAGATCGACGGCAGGTACAAAAAGATCACGGGCGTGGATTTTTTGGTGGAGTGGGCGGACAATGCCCCTGCGCTGAGTAACGACGCCGTGGCCAAGGCTGCGGCCGATGCAACGGATGCGGATGCTAAATTGGTCTTTGAAAAGGCACTGTCCTGGTCAAAGGTGGTCAATACCGCCATCGTAGCTCTGGATGAAAGCCTGAAAGTGCCCTACGCCGGGGCAAGAGAGGGTCTTGCCGCGGCGCACAGCTTTGCGGATGTGGCCATGGTCTCCTCGGCCAACCGGGATGCGGTGGAAGAGGAATGGGGCAAGTTCGGTCTGCTGGAGCATACCGACATCGTGCTGGCTCAGGATGTGGGCTCCAAGGCGGCCTGCATTGCGGCCATGCTGAAATTCGGCTATGATCCTTCCAAGGTGGTCATGGTGGGCGATGCCCCCGGTGACTGCGATGCCGCGGAGAAAAACGGCGTCCACTACTATCCCATTTTGGTCAACCGCGAAAAGGAAAGCTGGGAAGAGGCGGTCGCCGTGGCATTCGGCAAGCTCCAGTCCGGCGAATATGATGCCTACGGCGCACAGAAAAAGCAGGAATTTCTTGCAAATCTGGGTGGCTGATGACAAAAACAATCCAATCTCCCCGCCGATCCGGCGGGGAGATTCTTGCAAATCGACCCTTGACAAATGGAATCCCATGTGATACCATTAGCGCTACATACAGCTTATTTTGTGAAAGGTATGAATTTCTCAGTAGGGAAATTCTGCCCATTCGCAGGATAGGCTTTTTTTGTTGCCTTCCTGAGAAAAACCGAATATCTAGGAGGGAAAAGTATGAGTTATTATTCCGACCCCACCGCCGCCAAAGCCTTGGGCTCAATCAACCGGGAATTCTCCCGGCTGGAGAAAAAGGCGAAGAAGCTTCGCGAGCGCTTCGAAGCGGGAGAGATCACCGCCGCGGATCTGGAACGGGCACAGGCCCAGTTTACCGGGATCTACCGGCATGTGCTGACCCATGTCCTCGCGGAAGAGCGCGAGTGACAAAACGCCCCGCCGATTTTTCGGCGGGGCATTTTTATTACACGTTGTACTTATTGGCGATCTCCGATACGCACTTTTTGGCAATGGCTATCTGCTCAGCGCTTACTTCTTCGTCAAAGTCGGCAAAGGTGTTGTTGGTTACATCATTGCCGGTCAGGATCCGATACCAGATCAGGCCGAGGGCATATCTGCCGAGGCCGAGACTTGCATGGAAGGTGTCCCGGTGGATCTTTTTGATCCCGCTTTCCAGCATGGCGTCGAATAGTTCACCTGCGGGGATGAGGTAGTCCGCGCCGATGTGCTGCGCAGCTGTCTGGTAGGCATTTGTAACATCGGAAAGCATCTGCTTGTAGTCACTGTAGCCCAATTCCTCGTTCAGGCGCTTGCTGTCCTGCTCGTATGCCCAGGTTTGGTGAACAGCGATCTTTGCCTTGGGAGCAAGCTGCCGCACATAGGCAATCAATGTATCCAGATAGGGCTGATAAGTGTCGTAACTCATCGAGTTATGGCTGACCTGCTGGATGGTGATCACATCCCAATCGCGATTCAGCAGGGCGTCTTTCAAGGAAACGCAAAATCCCGTGAGGCTTCCGTTTACTTCAAGGCAATATTCGCTCTTTTCGCTGAGCATATTCCGATAGTGTCTGGAAAGAGGGCATCCGCCGATGTAGAGGTTGATGCAGGTGAGCTTCACCCCGTCCGCCCGGGCGATTTGATGCAGATAGCGCTGGGCATCCTGTGAAAAGCTGTTGCCGATGGATAAAATGTTCATAATATTTTCTCCTTTTCGTTGCACGGAATAACGTTATGAAAATTATACCATATTGTGATGTGCTTTTCAAGAAGAAACCCCTTGGATTTTCCAAGGGGCTTCGTTGTTCTTGTAACCTGTACAGCAGTATGTAAGAAAAGCAATCATGCTTCAATTTCTATTGTTGCAATATGCGGTCTGTGGTCAGAAGAAATAATCTCAGGGATATCTGCGCAACACACCGATAAATCTGTGCTGATAAATATGTAATCTATTTTAACTCGAGGTGTGTCTGAAGGAAAACTGAATTTAGGAGAAGAAAAAGCATGTGCTGTGTCATAAAGTCTCTGCATAATGGGATTAAGAATTGGATTGTCAGGCTCCATATTCAAGTCACCCATAAGCACACAACGTTCTTTCGGTATATTGGAAACAACTGTTTCTACGGCATTCTCCTGTTCGTCCGGATTGAGGCCAAAATGGCTTACCAGAACATTGAGACCGTTGCCAACATCGATTGTTGCCTTCAAAAGACAGCGGGTTTCGTAATATCCATCATATTTTTGAATTTCAGGGTCCGGAATCATTACGGTTTCAGCGGCTATTATGGGATACCGGGAAATAATTGCGTTTCCGTATGGGTTTACGCCGTCAAAACGAATCGCCTCAGCGAAATAGTAATAATGGTAGCCAAGTTTTTCGGCAATGATTTTTGCCTGCGCTTGAAACTCTGCATCTTGACTTTCATCACGAATTTCCTGAAGCCCTATTATATCAGCCCCACACTTTTTAATGGTATTTGCAATGATATCAAAATCAATTTCCCTTGTTATGAAATTTAAGCAGTGCTGCGTATTATAACTCATAATTCTAATTTTCATGATCATTTGCCTCCCAAGAAATACTTGCAAACTGCAAGTTGATTTTAACATATTATTGATTGAAAAACAACGATTATTAAAAATCCGCCCGAATTGCTTCGGGCGGATTTTTTTGTTGTTAGTTCAACAATTATTTGTTGTCCTTGATTGCAGCCTGTGCTGCTATCAGCAAAAGTGGGATGTGCTGTCATTTAGGAATATAACCGCCGCAGGCACCAGGAACGCGCTTTGCGCTATCCCTGCACTTCACGTTGTTGGCACATCCGCGACAGCGCGCATATGCTGCATCCAGTTCTCGATTTCTTTGCTGTCTTTCTTGCTGTGCTGCTTTTCTTTCTGCCTCACGTGCTTCCCGAATTGGACGTACCCGCTCGTATTGTTCTTCGTATTTTTTCTTTCTCAAAGCCTCTTCTGCCAGCGATTTCGCTGCCAGTTCTTTGTTCTCAAAATACTCGTACGGCTCAACATAATAATTGAGAGAAATTCTGTCATTCACACCAGGCAAAAATCTCTGAAGAGAACGCTCCAAATTTTCCATGCCTCTGCGCAGATAGTAACCTTCCTTATCAAGAACAATCGCATTTAGGATTGGCGCTACCGCCTCCACATATTCCTGTGAGTTTTTGTCCAAAGTATTGTCGATGTTCTCTTGGCAATACTTCTGCCAATCTGCTTGGCTCATTTTGTGGTGGTAGTTATTGCCGATGTAGAAAGATGCTCGTGCATACTTGGAAGAAAGGTCTGTTTTAATGATATTTTCAACCTTTTTCTCCAGGCTCGCGCTGTTAAACAAATACTTCTTTACTTTTTCCCCCCAGCCAAAAAAATGAAATGCAATTGCAAAAACGATCAGAAAACATGCTACTACGTACATTGTGATTACCCCTTATCTTTATTGCTGATGATTATAAATATCCCATATTGGGATATTTATAATATACCATTATGGGATAATAAAGTCAAGAGAAAGGGGTGATTTTGTGCGGCTAAAAGAATTGCGGAAGAAAAAGGGTATTTCTCAACTAAGACTTGCAACCGATCTGAATACGACACAAAACACCATCAGCCGCTATGAAACAGGTGAAAGAGAGCCTGGAATTGACGAGTTAGTTAAAATAGCAGATTATTTCAATGTTTCTGTTGACTATCTCATTGGTCGCACGGAAAATCCTTCAATGAATAGATAATGTCAAAAAACGCCACTCCGAAGAGTGGCGTTTTATTGTTAGCAATTAGCCCTTGATGGCAGCCTGTGGTGCTATCCGCAAAAGGGGGAAATTTAACTACATAATTAATGAGCGATTCGTTTACGGCAATTTATTTCCCGCAGCGCGATAAATTTCATACCATTCGTCACGGGTAATTTGAATTTCGCTGCCCTTTAAGCAATCGACAAGACGGGTAAGATTCGTAGTGCCTGTAACAGGTTGCATTTTTGCAGGATGGCGAAGAATCCAAGCAATAGCTATTGATGTTTTTGATACACCGTATTTATTGCCTGTTTTTTCCAACACCTTATTCAGTTCAGGGAATTTGTCGTTATCAATAAAGCTTCCCTCAAAAAAGCCATACTGCATTGGCGACCAGGGCTGAATTGTTATATTTTCAAGACGGCAAAAATCCAGCACACTACCATCACGGTTGATGCCTGCTTCGTTATACATATTTACATTTATTCCCGAATTTACCATGGGTGTATGCATAACACCAAACTGTAATTGATTGACACAAAGCGGCATATCCACGGCTTTCTGTAACAACATAATTTGGTATGGATTGTGATTGGAAACACCAAAATTGCGAACCTTACCTGTTTCTTTAAGGTATGAAAATGCACGAGCAACCTCTTCGGGTTCCATAAGAGCATCTGGGCGATGAAGAAGTAAAACATCAATATATTCCGTGCCAAGTCGTTTAAGACTTCCATCAACAGAACTTACAATATGGTCATAGGAAAAATCATACTGACCTTTGCGAATACCACATTTGGTTTGAATAAAAATATTCTCTCGCGTTGAGTGGGATAATGCTTTGCCAAAAACCTCTTCGCTTTTGCCACCACCATAAATATCGGCATGGTCAAAAAAGTTAGCGCCATTTGAAAGAGCCGCATCAATAAATGCCGATACCTCTCGCTCGCTCATATTGCTAATACGCATACACCCTACTGCTACGGCAGGCACTTTGAGTCCGCTTTTGCCTAAATCGATAACATGCATATAATCAGCTCCTTTTTTTCTATATTACCATACCTACAACAAAAAAGAAAGCAAATTAAATTACTTGCTTTCTTTGATTGCAGCCCGTGGTGCTATCAGCAAAAGGGGGAAATTAAAATGCTGCACTGTAAAAATAGATATTTCCCTTTATGTGCTCAGTGTAAAACTCATTATATCCACTATCTAAGTATCGGTAACCGTTTTCATATTCAACCAACTCACTGTTGCTGCATACAATTTGCCCATCAAAAACCCCTACAGGAAGATTTTCTTCGGAGTAATAGAAACCATAATCTTGAGAAGATGGAGCAATGCCTGCTCCCTTGCAATAAATCAAAACATAACCGTCAACAATATCGACTTCTTTAATTCCGTTGATAGCAAGAAGTGCTTCAGAATCTTTATTCTCACAAGCAGTGACAATTGCATCATAGTTCTTTTCGACAAGATTGAAAATATCTTTCTTCGCTTCCTTTGCACCACAACCAGATAAAGCAAAAACAAATACAACAACCAGCACAGATGCTAAAATTCGTTTCATTTGATAACACCTCCTATTTCCATTATAAAGATTTGCAGAAAAATTTCAATAGATATAGAAACTATCCCCCTGCCGAGTGTTCGGCAGGGGGATAGTTTTGCTTTATAAACCTAATTTCTTAGATTAGCCCTTGATAGCGGCCTGAGCGGCGGCCAAGCGAGCGATGGGAACACGGAAGGGGCTGCAGGACACGTAGTCCAGGCCGATGGAGTGGCAGAACTCCACGGATGTGGGGTCGCCGCCGTGCTCACCGCAGATACCAACGTGCAGATTTGCATTGTTGGCGCGGCCCAGAGTGCAAGCCATGTTCATCAGCTTGCCAACGCCGGTCTGATCCAGCTTTGCGAAGGGATCGTTCTCAAAGATCTTGGAATCATAGTAGGCATTCAGGAACTTGCCGGCATCGTCACGGCTGAAGCCGTAGGTCATCTGGGTCAGGTCGTTGGTGCCGAAGCAGAAGAAGTCAGCGTTCTGTGCGATCTCGTCTGCGGTCAGGCAGGCACGGGGGATCTCGATCATGGTACCGACCTCGTAGTGCAATTCAGCGCCGGCAGCGGCGATCTCAGCGTCAGCAGTAGCGATAACCACGCTCTTGACATACTTCAGCTCCTTCACATCGCCAACCAGGGGGATCATGATCTCGGGAACCAGATTCCAGTCGGGATGCGCCTTGCGCACATTGATAGCGGCGCGGATGACAGCACTGGTCTGCATCTTGGCGATCTCGGGGTAGGTGACAGCCAGACGGCAGCCACGGTGACCCATCATGGGGTTGAACTCATGCAGGGAAGAGATAATAGCCTTGATCTGCTCAACGGTCTTGCCCTGAGCCTTAGCCAGCAGAGCGATGTCCTCCTCGGTGGTGGGAACGAACTCGTGGAGCGGGGGATCCAGGAAGCGGATGCACACGGGCATGCCTTCCAGAGCCTCGTACAGCTTCTCAAAGTCGGACTGCTGGTAGGGCAGGATCTTGGCCAGCGCCACCTCGCGCTCGGCGGCGGTGTCAGAGCAGATCATTTCGCGGAATGCAGCGATACGGTCAGCCTCGAAGAACATGTGCTCGGTACGGCACAGGCCGATGCCTTCTGCACCCAGCTCGCGAGCCTTCTTGGCGTCGGCGGGGGTGTCGGCATTGGTGCGGACCTTCAGGGTGCGGAACTTGTCAGCCCAGCCCATGATGGTGCCGAAGTTGCCGGAGATCTCAGCGTCAACGGTGGGGATCAAGCCATCGTAAATGTTACCGGTAGAGCCGTCGATGGAGATGCAGTCGCCCTCGCGGTAGGTCTTGCCGGCCAGAGTGAACTGCTTGTTCTCCTCGTCCATGTTGATCTCGCCGCAGCCGGAAACACAGCACTTACCCATACCGCGGGCAACAACGGCTGCGTGAGAGGTCATACCGCCGCGAACGGTCAGAATGCCCTGTGCGGCCTTCATGCCGGTGATGTCTTCGGGAGAAGTCTCTAGACGAACCAGAACAACCTTCTTGCCGGCGTTCTTCCAGTTTTCGGCATCCTCAGCGGAGAAGACCACCTGGCCGCAAGCAGCTCCGGGAGAAGCACCCAGGCCACGGCCGATAGGAGTAGCGGCCTTCAGAGCCTTTGCATCAAACTGGGGATGCAGCAGGGTGTCCAGGTTACGGGGGTCGATCATCAGAACGGCCTCAGCCTCGGTCTTGTGACCCTCGGCCACCAGATCAACAGCGATCTGCAGAGCGGCCTGAGCGGTACGCTTGCCGTTACGGGTCTGCAGCATATACAGCTTGCCGTGCTCCACGGTGAACTCCATATCCTGCATGTCGTGATAGTGGTTTTCCAGAATGGAGCAAACCTCCACGAACTGCTTGAAAGCCTCGGGGAACTTCTCAGCCATCTGTGCAATGGGCATGGGGGTACGGACACCTGCAACCACGTCTTCGCCCTGAGCGTTGGTCAGGAACTCGCCCATCAGCTTTTTCTCGCCGGTGGCGGGGTCGCGGGTAAATGCAACGCCGGTACCGCAATCGTCACCCATGTTGCCGAAGGCCATGGACTGAACGTTAACGGCAGTACCCCAGGAGTAGGGGATATCGTTGTCACGACGGTAGACGTTTGCACGGGGGTTGTCCCAGGAACGGAACACAGCCTTGATGGCGCCCATCAGCTGCTCCTTGGGGTCGCTGGGGAACTCTGCGCCGATCTTAGCCTTGTACTCGGCCTTGAACTGGGTAGCCAGCTCCTTCAGATCCTCAGCGGACAGCTCCACGTCCTGTGTCACGCCCTTGGCTTCCTTCATCTCGTCGATGAGGGCCTCGAAGTACTTCTTGCCCACTTCCATAACCACGTCGGAGTACATCTGGATGAAGCGGCGGTAGCAGTCCCATGCCCAACGGGCATTGCCGGACTTGGCAGCCATAACTTCCACAACCTGCTCGTTCAGACCCAGGTTCAAAATGGTGTCCATCATGCCGGGCATGGAAGCGCGGGCACCGGAGCGGACGGAAACCAGCAGAGGATTCTCCAGGTCACCGAACTTCTTGCCGGTGATGCCCTCCAGCTTTTCCACATACTCCATGATCTCAGCCTGGATATCGTCATTGATCCGGCGGCCATCCTCGTAATACTGGGTGCAGGCTTCGGTAGAGATGGTGAAGCCCTGAGGTACGGGCAGACCGATGTTGGTCATTTCGGCCAGGTTTGCGCCCTTGCCGCCCAAAAGCTCTCGCATGGAGCCGTTACCTTCCGTGAACAGGTAAACATACTTGTGAGACATTATAAAACTCCCTTCGTTTATTGACGGGCCGATTGGCCCAGAATTGATGAAATATTGCCGCATTCGGGAGGATGCCCGGATTTAGCCGTACCAGTATACCACAACAAAACGGAAATTGCAAATAATTTTATATTTTTTTATTGAATTTTTGCGTTTTTCTAAGAATTCTTCTGTTCGAATACAAAATCCCGGGGTGTAAATGCCGGTCAGTTTGGCGGATTTGCTGTTTTTTGGCATAATGCGAAAAAAAATATTGAAATCCGGAAAAAACTGCGGTATAACTGTACTGTAAAAAACACCTTCTGAGAAAAGAGGTCCTTTTATGGAAAGAAAAGTTGGTACAACATCCCGCGGCATTCGCGGACCGATTATCCGCCAGGGCGATAATTTGGCCGAGATCGTGGTCACAAGCGTGCTGGAAGCGGCCGAGAGCGAGGGCTTTGCCCTGCATGACCGGGATGTGGTTGCGGTTACAGAATCTGTGGTGGCCCGTTCTCAGGGCAACTATGCATCCGTCGATGCCATCGCAAAGGATGTTAAGAAGAAGCTGGGTGGCGAGACTGTGGGTGTGATTTTCCCCATTTTGTCCCGTAACCGCTTTGCCATCTGCCTGCGGGGCATCGCCCGGGGCTGTAAGAAGATCGTGCTGATGCTCAGCTACCCTTCTGATGAGGTGGGCAATGAGCTGGTGAGCCTGGATCGGCTGGACGAAGCCGGCGTCAATCCCTACAGCGATGTGCTGACGGAAGAAAAGTACCGGGAGCTGTTCGGCGAAAATCTGCATCCGTTCACTCTGGTGGACTATGTGAAATATTACGGCGACCTGATCCGGGAGGAGGGCTGCGAGGCGGAGATCATCCTGGCCAACAATCCCCGGGCCATTCTGAATTATACCAAGGTGGTTCTGACCTGCGACATCCACAGCCGTGTGCGCACCAAGCGGATTCTCCGTGATGCCGGTGCTGAGGTGGTCTGCGGTCTGGACGATATTCTCACAGAGTCCGTGGATGGCAGCGGCTACAACGAAAAGTTTGGTCTGTTGGGCTCCAACAAGTCTACGGAAAGCACCATCAAGCTGTTCCCCAAGGAGTGCGGCGATCTGGTGCTGGACATCCAGGAGCGTCTGCTGAAGGCTACCGGTTGTCATATGGAAGTCATGGTCTACGGCGACGGCGCATTCAAAGATCCCGTGGGTAAGATCTGGGAGCTGGCTGACCCCAGCGTTTCCGTTGCCCATACCCCCGGTCTGGAGGGTACTCCCAACGAGCTGAAACTGAAGTACCTGGCGGACAACGACTTTGCAGGCTTGTCCGGTGCAGAGCTGAAGGCGGCCATCGAAGAGCGCATCCGCAGCAAGGGTGATCTGGCAGGCTCTATGGCCTCCCAGGGTACGACCCCCCGTCGGTTGACGGATCTGATCGGATCTCTGTGCGACCTGACCTCCGGTTCCGGTGACAAGGGTACGCCCATCATCCTGGTCCAGGGCTATTTCGACAACTACACAATGTAATCAAAAGGCCGGTGCATCGCACCGGCCTTTGGCTTTACAGGGTTTCCGTATATAAACCTTCCCCCGAGGGGAAGGTGCCGAGCTTTGCGAGGCGGAAGAGGAATACGGGCGGAAGTCTGTCGTGTTCAAAATTGTATAGGCTTGTGCAATATCGGTTCTGCCGCCATTCCTCTCCCGTCAGCCCTAGGAGGGCTGACACCCTCCCCCCGGGGGAGGGTATGGATCACAGCTCCCGCAACTGGTTATAAAGCTCTAAATTCGTCCGATCCAAAGTCAGGGGCATCACGGAAATGACCTTGTCCACAAGCACCGCATCGGTGTCAAATTCGTCGCTGTCGCTTTTTGCGAACACATCAATGCCGCAGGGCAGGTACATATCATTCTCTTCCGGCTTAAACTGATCGGAATAGTAGTTTCCACCCTGCCGGGTGAAGCGGAATTCGTCACTTCCGCCGGTGGGGATATTGACGTTCCACATCTGATTCTTGAGGAACAGGTCGTTTTTTACCATGAAATCCCAGATCTTGTCCATTTCCCGGGCGGCATCGGCATAGTACGTCGGAGAAGTGGACACCGCCATGGCGTTCACACCCAGGTTGCCCGCCTCGAAAACCGCGGAGACCGTGCCGGAGTACATGATGTCCCGGCCGATGTTCAGACCCCGGTTGATGCCGGAGATCACCAGGTCAAACTCCATGTGCAGGCCCAAAATGGCCAGGCGCACGCAGTCCGCCGGGGTGGAATCCACCGCCCAGGCGGTGACACCCTCGCACAGGTCTACCTGCTTGGCCTCAAAGGATTTGTGGATCTCGATGCCGTGGCTCTTGGCACTCTGCTCCACCTTGGGAGCGACCACAGTTACGCTGCCCTTGGTCTTGGCCCACTGCACCAGGGGCAGGACGCCTTCGGCGTAAATGCCGTCGTCATTGGTAATCAAAATTCTCATAGCCAGCCCTCATGCGTTTCTTTGTATTCTTTCACTCTTGCGTCGGCCTCTGCGATCAGCTGGTGCATTTCCTCTTCGGAATACACCGTTGCGCCACTGGCGCAGGCGTGGCCGCCACCGTGGTGATTTTCCGCGATGGTATTGATGGTCACAAAACGGGAGCGCAGACGCACCCGGATCGTTTTTTCCTCGCCGGGAGCTTCAATGAATGCGATCCAGCACAGCGCACCCTTGATGGTGTCCATGTAGCCAACGGCAGAGGACGCGTCCTCCTGGGAGAGGCCGAACTTTTCCTGCATGGCCCGGTCCACATAGATGTAGGCCACGCCGTTTTCGGTGATGCACATTTTGTCGTAGACGTAGGCTTCAAATTTCAGCTTGTCGAATTCCTCCAGATAGAGGTTTGCAAACAGCACATCCGTGTTGATGCCCTGATCCAGCAGCAGGCCTGCCAAACGCATGGTATCGCCGGAGACGGAGGAGAAGCGGAAGCGGCCGGAGTCGGTGACCATGCCGGTGTAGAGGTAGGTTGCGGCTTCGCTGTCGATCTTCAGATCATCCGCAAAGGCTTCGTAGAACCGCACTACCATTTCGCAGACGCTGCTGCGGTGATCCTCCACCCAGGAAATGTCGCCGTAGGGATTGTTGTCGATGTGGTGGTCGATCTTGACGAGCTCCTTGCACAAGGTAATTTTCTTATTGGAAACCCGGTCGATGGTGCCGGTGTCCAAAATGATGCCCAGGGCATCGGCGTATTTTTCGTCGGCGATGGGCTCGCTTTCGCCGCCCAGGAAGCTGAGGTACTCGGACTGGTCTTCGTTGATCAGCAGGATTTCCTTTTCCGGGAAGCTCAGCTGCAGAATTTTCCACAGACCCTTTGTAGAGCCCACGGCGTCCCCGTCCGGGCGGAAGTGCCGGGTGATGATGATGCGATCATTTTCTTTGATTTTCTGCAGAATGGCCTGCATGGTTTCTCTGTTCATAGTTGCTCCTTTGGGATGGTTCTATATTGCGCCGCAGGCGCCTTGCCTCCCTCTGAGGAGGGAGGTGGATTCGCCGCAAGGCGAAGACGGAGGGAGAGAAATATGAACATCTCTCCCCCAGGCAAAAATCAGAGATTTTTGCCAGCCCCCTCCGCAGAGGGGGCCAAGGGCGGCTGCGCCGCCACAGGGCTTAAAAGATTTTACTTCGTCAGTGCGTCCAGGTCGCTGAGCATTTGCATGGCGATTTTCTTATTGGCAACGCATGCACCGCTGGCCTTGGCATGACCGCCACCGCCATATTTTACAGCAATGGGGTTGATGTTATACTTACTTGAGCGCAGCTCGCACAGCACGCCCTGCTCGGTTTCGGTGAAGTTCACCCAAATATCCACACCCTTGATATCGGCCATGGTGCCCACCATGCCCCGGGAGACGGTGAAGGTGTCCACGCTCAGCTCGGAAAGCTCTTCCTTGGTGGTGTAGATATAGGCCACGTTGCAATCGGTGAAGCGGATCTTCAACACGAACTGGGCTTTCAGACGGATCTTTGCAAAATCATCGGCATACAGATTGCGGTAGATATCATTTGTGTCGAATTTTTGCTCCATCAGAGCCGATGCCAGGCGGAAGGTCTGTGCGCTGGTGGAATCGTAACGGAAGCGGCCGGAGTCGGTGACCATGCCGGTATACAGCGCCTTGGCGCTGACCGGGGAGAGCTTCAGACCGGTTTGCAGGGCGAATTCTGTCACAAGGCCGCAGCAGCTTTCATAGGAAGTGTCAGTGACTTCCGTATCGCAGATTTTTTCCACGAAAATGTGGTGATCCATGCGGGCGGTGCGCTTGGCGGATGTATAACGCTCATCGCTGATCAGATGCCGGGCAGAGGTGTCCAGCACGATGGCAAGAGCATCCGCATAGGTTTCATCGGGGATCTCATCCATGGTGCTGCCGTCCATGAAGCTGTAATGTCCGGCGCTGTCGCCAACCACATAAACCGTCTTCTCAGGGAAGTTTTCCTGCAAAATGCACTTTAAGCCGATCTGACTGCCCAAAGCATCTCCGTCGGGGTTTTTGTGCCGGTGGATGATGATGGTCTGATGGGCTTTTATCTCGTTAAAAAGTTCTTGAAACATAGTCTTTCCTCACCCTAAATTTATCTTGCGCAGTTGAGTCTTAGTATGATATTATACTATAAAAAGCTGCATCATGCAAACATTTTTTACGGAAACCCAGCAGTTATGTCATTGCGAGGAGCGTCACATGACGCGACGTGGCAATCCCCCGGTACGATGGTTGTTACTGCGGTATTGATCGATGAACTGTACCAGGAGATTCCCACGGCCCTATGGGCCTCGGAATGACATATTAGAGAAGCATTTTTACAATCAATTAGTGATTACTTAAGGAGCGCATGGGATGGACAAACTTCTGCTGGTTGACGGCAGCAATCTGCTGTTTCAAATGTTCTACGGAATGCCCGCCCGGATTTTGAATACCCA
The DNA here is from genome assembly GCA_015067545.1 of Oscillospiraceae bacterium. Lineage (GTDB taxonomy): Bacteria > Bacillota > Clostridia > Oscillospirales > Oscillospiraceae > Faecousia. Next base: position 14,009 of record SVMG01000009.1, on the reverse strand, counting down.
GGGAAAGCCCATACAGGGCACGCTGGGTTTTGTAGGCGCACTGTTGAAAATGATCCGCATGGTGCAACCGACCCATGTTGCGGTGCTGTTTGACGGAGAATGCCACAACGACCGCACCGACCTGGATGAAAATTACAAGGCCAACCGGGAGGATCTGTCCCAAATGGACGAGGAGGACACCCCTTTTTCCCAACTGCCGGATGTGTACAGGGCGCTGGAGCATATGGGCATCCGCTATGCAGAAACCACGATTTGCGAAACGGATGACTGGATGGCCGCCTACTGCCGTTGCTATGGAGAAACCGCGAAGATCGTTATAGCCTCCCAGGACAGCGACTTTTTTCAGCTGATTTCGGAAAATGTGACGGTTTTGCGCTACCGGGGTGACAGCTCCGTGCTGTGCGATGTGCAGTACATACAGGAAAAGCTGGGTGTTGCGCCCGGCCTGTACGCGGATTTCAAAGCCCTGACCGGGGACACCGCGGACAATATCCGGGGCGCGGACAAGGTCGGGCCGAAGACCGCCGCGTGGCTAATCCGGGAATTTGGCTGTTTGGCAAGCATCATCGACCGGGCAGAGGAAATTACAAAGCCGTCCATTCGGGCATCCATCCAGCAAAACGCAGAGCGTCTGCGCAGAAATTACAAACTGATCCGGCTGACTGGGGAAGCAGGAAATCCCTTTACATTGGAGCAACTGCACTATGCCGACAGCGGCATGACCACTACACAGGTTTTGAAGGAAATTGGACTAAGATAACTATGTCATTGCGAGCCAGTGCGCACACTGGCGTGGCAATCCGCATTCTTGCGGCACTACAAGTGCCGCGCGGCTCAAAGAGCCGCAGGGGAACGGATTCCCACGGTCGCTTTGCTCCCTCGGAATGACACGGAAATATGATAGAGGAGAAAATATATGGAATACCGTATTTTAGGAAAAACCGGGCTGAAAATTTCCCACATGGGCTTTGGCGGCATCCCCATTCAGCGGATCGATGCCGCAGGCACTGCTCAGCTGATGCGCTGGCTGTCAGAAAAGGGCGTCAATTACATCGACACCGCCCGGGGCTACACCGTCAGCGAGGAATATCTTGGCCAGGCGCTGGAGGGAATCCGGGAGAAATTTGTCATTGCCACCAAGAGCATGGCCCGCACCAAGGAGGCTATGGCGGCGGATATCGACATTAGTTTGCGCAATCTGCGCACGGATTACATTGATCTGTATCAGATCCACAACGCCACCCCGGCAGATGTGGAAAAGATCATCGCTCCCGGCGGCGCGCTGGAGGCATTGCAGGAGGCCAAGGCCGCAGGAAAGATCGGTCACATCGGCATCACCGCCCACTCGGCCAAGACCTTTGAGCTGGCGCTGGAGATGGACTGGGTGGAGACCGTCATGTTCCCATATAATATTGTAGAGACTCAGGGGCAGGAGCTGATCCGCAAGTGCGCGGAGAAGAACATCGGCTTTATCGCCATGAAGCCTTTGGCCGGCGGCGCCATTGAGGATGCCACCCTGGCACTTCGTTTCCTTTGCGCCAACGAGGATGTGACGGTGGTCATTCCCGGCATGGCGGAAATAAAAGAGGCGGAGCAGAATTTGGCGGCGGTGGAAAACACCTCCCCGCTGACCCAGGAGGAATTGGCATCCATGGATGCCATTCGCAAAGATTTGGGCACCCATTTTTGCCGCCGGTGCAACTACTGCGCCCCCTGCACAGCCGGGATTTCCATTCCTGCTGTATTTTTGATGGAGGGCTATCTTTCCCGGTACGGCCTGGCCGACTGGGCGAAAGCCCGTTATGAGGGCATGGAAAAAACCGCATCCGATTGCATCGAATGCGGCGTCTGCGAAACAAGATGCCCCTACCAGCTTCCCATCCGGGAGATGATGAAGTCAGTTGCTCAAAAGTTTGGAAAATAAATTAAAAGCCCCCGGAAGGGGGCTTTTTTACGTCCTCGCCATAGCCAGTTTTTGCAGAATCTGCACGAACAGATCCCACCAGGTCAGCCGGGGAACGGCGTCCTGTGCCACCATGGGTACCTGGCGCAGCACCTGATCACCCACCCGGACAGTCAATGTGCCTACCTTTTGTCCCTTGCTGATGGGGGCGGTGAGGGTTTCTTCCAAGGCAACCTGGATGTTCACCTGATCCTTTTGCCCTTTGTCGATGAGCAGCTTTACATCCTCACCGGGGACGGCTATGACATACTTTTGCGCTCCCAATTTGACGGGAATGCTGTTTTCGGTGGGCAGCTCCGGCTTGACCAGGGCGAAATTGGCGAAGCCGTAATCCAGCATGGCTTTGCACCCGGCAAACCGCTCCTGGGAGGTCTTAGACCCCAAAATCACAGCGATCAGGCCAAGGCCGTCACGCTGGGCGGTGGCGGACAGGCAGTATCCTGCGGAAGAAGTGAAACCGGTTTTCAGACCCGTTGCTCCGGGGTAAAAGCGCACCAATTTGTTGGTGTTGGACAGGCCGAATGCGCCGCCGCGCACGGTGTCCATCCAGATGGTGGTGAATTTTTGAATATCCGGGTGGTTCAGCATCAGCTCCCGGCTCATAATGGCGATGTCGTAGGCGCTGGTTAGATGCTCCCTGGCGTTTTCGTCGTCATCCAGGCCGGTGCAGTTGACAAAATGGGTGTCCTTCATTCCCAGCTGCCCTGCACGGATGTTCATTTTCTCCACAAATGCACCTTCCGACCCGGCAATGTGCTCTGCCAAAGCGCAGGCGCAGTCGTTTGCCGACGAAACGGCCACGGATTTCAGCATATCCGACACGGACATGGTCTCGCCCACCTTCAGATAGATCTGACTGCCGCCCTTGGCTGCGGCAGATTCCGAGACCGTCACGGTATCATCCCAGCCTATTTTCCCGGAGTCAATGGCTTCCATAATGAGCAGCATGGTCATGACCTTGGTGACGCTTGCCGGGGCTAATTTTTCGTGGGCGTTTTGTTCGTAAAGGACTGCCCCTGTGGCCATGTCCATCAGGATCGCGCTTTTTCCCGGTATCTCTAAATTTGCAGCCCGTACCGGCGTGATACACAGTATCACCGTGCACAGCGCCAAGAAGATCCCCATCCGTTTCATTGCATATCCCTCCTCATATCGGTGGTACAGCCTATGCATCTTGTCCGGGAGATAGAACATAAACCTCTTTTGATGTCATTGCGAGGAGCGCAAGCGACGTGGCAATCCGTATCCATGCGGCTCACTGAGCCGCGCGGGCCTAAGGCCCGCAAGAAAACGGATCGCCACACCAGTGTGCGCACTGGTTCGCGATGACACGAAATATTGGGAAGTGTATAGAAATTGCCGCACCCGGGTGGGTGCGGCAAAAGCTTATTCCAGCTCAAATGCGCCGGTATACAGTTGATAGTAGGTGCCCTTTTGGGCGATCAGGTCATCATGGGAGCCCCGTTCAATGATCCGTCCGTGATCCAGAACCATGATACAGTCGGAGTTCATAACGGTGGACAATCTGTGGGCAATGACAAAGGTGGTTCTGCCCTGCATCAGCGCATCCATGCCCTTTTGCACCAGAGCTTCCGTGCGGGTATCGATGGAGGAGGTGGCTTCGTCGAGAATCATCACCGGGGGATCGGCCACTGCCGCCCGGGCAATGGCGATCAGCTGACGCTGACCCTGAGAAAGCTGGGAGCCGTTGGCAGTCAGCTGGGTATCGTAGCCGTTGGGAAGTCTCGTGATGAAGTCGTGAGCGTTGGCCAGCTTTGCGGCTTGGATGCAGTCTTCATCGGAGGCGTCCAGCTTGCCGTAGCGGATGTTGTCCATTACCGTGCCGGTGAACAGATTGGTTTCCTGCAGCACCACGCCCAGGCTTCGGCGCAGATCCGGCTTTTTGATCTTGTTGATGTTGATGCCGTCGTAACGGATCTTGCCGTCGGCAATGTCATAAAAACGGTTAATGAGGTTGGTGATGGTGGTCTTGCCTGCGCCGGTTGCACCCACGAATGCAATTTTCTGACCGGGATGGGCGTACAAGGTCACATCATGCAGGACGGTCTTCTCCGGCACATAGCCAAAGTCCACGTTTTCCATGACAATGTCACCCTTCAGCTCCACGAAAGTGGTGGTGTCGTCTGCCTTGTGGTAGTGCTTCCATGCCCAGTGGCCGGTGCGCTCAGCACATTCGGTAACGTTGCCGTTTTCGTCGATCTTTGCGTTGACCAGGGTCACATAGCCGTCGTCCACCTCCGGTTCCTGATCCATCAGGTCGAAGATCCGCTCCGCGCCCGCCAGTGCCATGACGATGGCGTTCATCTGCTGGGAGATCTGGTTGATGGGCATGTTGAAGTTTCGGGACAGAGTCATGAAGGCCATCAGACTGCCGAGACTCAGCAGGGGGAGCTCCTCCGTGGACAGCACGCACAAGATGCCGCCCACAATGGCCAAAATGGCGTACTGGATGTAGCCCAGATTGTTGTTGATGGGGCCCATCATATTGGTAAACTTACCGGCGGAGTAGGCGTTTTGCTGAAGCTCGGTATTCAGCTTGTCGAATTCTTCCTTGGCGATCTCCTCGTGATTGAAGACCTTGACCACCTTTTGACCGGTGATCATTTCCTCAATGTAGCCGTTGACTGCACCCAGGGATTTCTGCTGGCCGATAAAGTACTTGGCAGAGCGACCAGCCAGGAATTTGGTGGAGAACACCACTGCCATCACCGTGATCATGGTGACGATGGTCAAAATCCAGGATTCTGACAGCATGGTGATGAAAATCACGATCAGGGTGACCACGGCGGAAAATGCCTGAGGAATGGACTGGGAGATCATTTGGCGCAGGGTGTCGATGTCGCTGGTGTAGCGGGACATGATGTTGCCTGCGGTGTTGGTGTCGAAATAACGGATGGGAAGGGTCTGCATTTTCCGGAACATGTCATCCCGGACAGTTTTTTGGATGCCCTGGGTGACGCCAACCATCAAGAAGCTCTGCAGGAAGCTGGCAAGCATGCCCACAACGAAAATGCAGGCCAGCTTAATGAGAAAGCTCCAAATAGGTGCGAAATCTGTCGAGCCGGAGGCGACCATGGGCAGAATGTAATCATCCACCAAATTGCCCAAAGCGGTGGAGCTTCTGGACTGGACAAGGGCGGTGGTGAAGATACATGCGATCACCACGAGAAGGGTGAATTTATACTTCAGCAGGTACTTCAGAAGTCGCCCCAGGGTCTTTTTGGGGTCTTTTGCCTTGCGGCCGTCGCCGCGCATTCTTACAGGAGGCATTATTCATCCCCTCCTTTCTGCTGGGAATGGAAGACTTCCTGGTAAATGGAGCAGGTCTGCAGCAGCTGCTCGTGGTTGCCCTGTGCCACCACCTGGCCGTTATCCAGCACGATGATCATGTCCGCATCCTGTACGGAGCTCACCCGCTGAGCGATGATCAGTTTGGTAGTGCCCGGGATCTCCTGGGCAAAGGCCTGGCGGATCAGAGCATCGGTACGGGTATCCACCGCGGAGGTGGAGTCGTCCAAAATGAGGATCTTGGGCTTTTTCAGCAGTGCCCGGGCGATGCAGAGCCGTTGCTTCTGACCGCCGGAGACGTTGGTGCCGCCCTGCTCGATATAGGTGTCGTATTTGTCGGGGAAGCTGTCGATGAAATCGTGGGCGCAGGCCAATTTACAGGCTGCGATCAGCTCTTCGTCAGTTGCATCGGGGTTACCCCAGCGCAGATTCTCCTTGATGGTGCCGGAGAACAGCACATTCTTCTGCAGGACCATGGCCACATTGTCCCGGAGGACCTCCAGGTCGTAGTCCTTGACATCCACACCGCCCACCTTCAGTGTACCCTCGGACACGTCGTACAGCCGGGGAATCAGCTGCACCAGGGTGGATTTACTGGAGCCGGTACTGCCCAAAATACCCACGGTCGCGCCGGAGGAAATGTGCAGATCCACTTCCTTCAGTGCCCGGTGCTTGGCGGTAGCAGAGTAGCGGAAGGATACATTTTCAAAATCAATGGAGCCGTCGGCCACTTCCGTGACGGCGTTTTCCGGGGAGTTCAGATCCGGCTCCTCCGTGAGGATCTCGTAGCACCGGCGCAAAGGCGTGCGGGACATGATCATCATCACGAACACCATGGACATATTCATCAGACCCATGAGGATCTGGGTGGTGTAAGTAAACATGGAGGAGAGCTGACCGGTGGTCAGACCCATATCGGGATTGTTGCCGGAGGCCACCACCATCTGCGCGCCCACCCAGGAGATGGAGAGCATACACGCATACACGCACATCATCATGATGGGGGAGTTCAGGGACAGGATCTTCTCGGCCTTGGAGAAATTTTTGGCCAGGGCGGCGGAAATTGCGGTAAACTTATCGGTTTCCTTCTTTTCCCGGACGAAGGATTTTACAACGCGGATGCCGTGGACATTCTCCTGCACCACGTTGTTCATGCCGTCCATCATCTTGAAGCCCCGGTCAAAGATCTTGAATACCATGGGGGTCAGGCACACCAAAGCTAAGATCAGCACCGGCATGACCTGCAGATAGATGGTGCTGAGCTTGGTGGAAAGCTGGAGCGCCATGGTCAAAGCCAGCACCAGCATCATGGTGCAGCGGATGGTCATGCGGATCATCATTTGGAAGGTCATCTGCAGATTGGCTACATCCGAGGTCAAACGGGTGACGATGGAGGAAGAGGAAAATTTGTCGATATTGGAGAAGCTGAATTTCTGCACCCGGTAGAACATATCGTGGCGCAGATTTTTCGCAAAGCCGGTGGCGGCCTTGGCGGCAAAGGTTGCCGATGCCACGCCGAACAGGAGCGAAGCAATGGCGCACAGCACCAGCTGGATGGCGCGGGTGATCACAATGTTCATATCCTGCATGCAAACGCCGTAGTCATACAGATCTGCCATCACCAGCGGTATGGTGACCTCCATGGCCACTTCGCCCACCATACAAAGGGGGCTGAGCATGGCGGCCCATTTATATTCCCGGATGCACCGGGCTAATCTTCTTATCATTTTCCTACCTCCCGAGGAATAAAACTTTATCATTCATCATAACACAATCTGTTTTTTCGCGCAAGCTGTTAAGAGAAATGTTTACAATTTCGCAGAAAAAAACTCCCCAACCGAGTGGTTGGGGAGTAAGCATTGTTAAGAAATTACTTCTTGGCGCCTGCGATCTGAGCAGCCACTTCGTCAGCAAAGTTCTCTTCCTTCTTCTCGATGCCTTCGCCCTTGATGTAGTGGATGGCATCCACGAAGGTGACCTTGCCGCCCAGCTTCTTGGCAGCGTCAGCAATGTAGCCAGCCACGTCGCCCTTAAACAGGTCAGCGCGGACGAACTCCTGCTGCAGCAGGCAGATGTCCTTGAAGAAAGCGGCGATCTTGCCGGCAGCGATCTTTTCCTTGACCTGAGCAGGCTTGCCGGCCATCTTGGGATCGTTGTCCATCAGAGCCAGCTGCACGGACATTTCCTTGTCAACCTCAGCCTGGGGCACCAGGGACTTATCCCAGTACTTTGCGCCCATGGCAGCGATCTGCATAGCCACGTTCTTACCGATCTCAGTAGCGTCGATGTCGCCTTCCACAGCCAGATTCACCAGAACGCCGTGAGTGCCGCCTGCGTGAACGTAGGCAACGGAGGTGTTCTCAGCAAAGCGGGAGAAGCGGCGGATCTGCATGTTCTCGCCGATGGACATGACCTTCTCCTGCATGATCTCGGTGACGGTCAGGTTGGAGCCGGGGTAGGTGCAGGCCTTCAGAGCCTCCACGTCAGCGGGGTTCTGCTCAGCAACAGCAACAGCCAGGTTCTTGACCAGATCCAGGAAGGATTCGGTCTTGGCGGCGAAGTCGGTCTCGGAGTTGACCTCGATCACAACGCCCACGCCGTTTACGACGGTAGCGTAAGCAACGCCTTCAGCAGCGATGCGGTCAGCCTTCTTGGCAGCCTTGGCCAGGCCCTTTTCACGCAGCCAGTCCACAGCCTTATCCATATCACCATCGGTAGCAGTCAGAGCAGCCTTGCAGTCCATCATGCCAACGTTGGTCATTTCACGGAGCTTCTTAACATCCAATGCGGTAAAAGCCATTTTGGTATCCTCCTAAAATCTGTATCTTATTCAGCAGCTTCGACAGCCTCGGCTTCAGTAGCCTCAGCAGCAGCGTCCTCACCCTGACGGCCCTCGATCACGCCGTTAGCCATAGCAGCGGCGATCAGGCGGATGGCGCGGATAGCGTCATCGTTGCCGGGGATCACGTAGTCGATCTCGTCGGGATCGCAGTTGGTATCAACGATAGCCACGATGGGGATGTTCAGCTTGTGAGCCTCGGCGATGGCGTTGCGCTCCTTGCGGGGGTCAACGATGAACAGAGCAGCAGGCAGCTTCTTCATTTCCTTCACGCCGCCCAGGTACTTCTCCAGCTTCTCGATCTCACCCTGCAGCTGAATGACTTCCTTCTTGGGAAGCATAGCGAAGGTGCCGTCAGCTTCCATCTTGCGCAGCTGAGCCAGACGGTCGATACGGGTACGCATGGTGCGGAAGTTGGTCATCATGCCGCCCAGCCAACGGGCGTTGACATAGTAACCGCCGCAGCGGATCGCCTCTTCCTTGATAGCGTCCTGAGCCTGCTTCTTGGTGCCGACGAACAGGATGTTGCCACCGTTAGCAGAAGTCTCGCGGATGAAGTTATAAGCCTCTTCCAGCTTCTTTGCAGTCTTCTGCAGGTCGATGATGTAGATACCGTTACGCTCGGTGTAGATGTAGGGAGCCATTTTGGGATTCCAGCGGCGGGTTTGGTGACCGAAGTGTACGCCGGCCTCCAGCAGTTGTTTCATAGATACGACAGCCATTTTTTGTTTTCTCCTTTTGTTTTGTCCTCCACCCCGATCATCCCGGCCGCCCGTCCATGATGGACACGGGAGCGACAGGTCCCCGGGTGTGTGGTGTAATATAGTCATGGGTAGAGCCCATGCCGAACCATTATACGGCATCCAAAACCGTTTTGCAAGTATTTTTTCCAAAAAAATTTGGAAATATTCCTATTTTTTCTCAAAAAGGAAGCCATAGAGGTTTCGGACGGGGCCGGCAGCAATCCTCCGGGCGCACATCTACCAAAACGATGTCCGGGCCAATGCGCTTGATGAACTTCCAGGGAATGACATAATCATCCTGCCGACCCAGAACCCCCATAAAGCGACAGGGGCCCGGCACCAAAATGGCAAGGACCCGTCCTTCCGGCAGCTCGATCTCTACATCGGACACAAATCCCAGCCGCCGTCCGTCGGCAACGCAGATCACCTCTTTGCAGTGCAGATCCGTTACCCGAATACCCATAGCATGCCCTCCTCATAAAGTTTTGGTACAGTATATGCGGCGGGGGAAGGGAATATGATTATGTAGGGGCCGGCGTCCCTAACGGCCAGAAAGGCTCCCCTAAGAGGGGAGCTGCCGAGCGAACGTGAGGCTGAGGGGTGTCACAGAACTGCAAACACCCCTCCGTCCGGAATCGAAGATTCCGTCCACCTCCCCTCAAAGGGGAGGCAATGGGAAGGCATAAAAAATGACCGAGGAGAACTCGGTCATTTCCTTTTATACAGGCACATTTCATAAGCAATGCCGTTTTCTTCGCCGGATTGCAGAATTTCGGCAAGCATCCAATTTTCATCCTCGTCCAGATTGGGGAAGAAGGTATCGGATTCCACCTTAGCATGCACTTTGGTCACATAGGCGGTGTCGCACATTGGGAGCATCTGACGATAGACGCTTCCGCCGCCGATGACCATGGCTCTTTCGGCGTTTTGTGCCAAACGGGCGGCATCCTCCGCTGAGGCGGCCATGGTAAAACCGGGGTACAACCGCTTGGTTCTGGTTAACATAATATTCTCGCGACCGGGGAGGGGCTTTTGTCCGGGGAAATCCTCCACCGTGCGCCGGCCCACGATCACTGCCGCACCGCGGGTGGTCTCCCGGAAAAATTTTCGGTCTGCGGACAGGGCAATGGGCTGTGTGCCGTCCTTGCCGATGCCCCAGTCGTCATAGACTGCTACGATCAGTTCCATAAAGTTACCTCAAATATGTACTTGCCTCTCCCGCTGGGAGAGGTGTCAGCCGAACAGGCTGACGGAGAGGGTGTTGTATAATTGCCCTCTCAGTCAAAAATCGGAGATTTTTGCCAGCTCTCCCAGAGGGAGAGCCAAGGGGGAAGGCTTATATCGCCATGGGGATCTCAAAATCAAAGGGATGGAACCGGTAGTCTTCCACCTTGAAACTGTTCTTGGTAAAAGCATAGAAATCGGTGATGCTCTCGTCCATGGAGAACTTGGGGGCGGGGAAGCCCTCGTTTTTCAGCATTTCCTTAACCATGGGAATGTGCCGGTCGTAAATATGGCAGTCGGCGATCACATGGATCAGCTCGCCCACCTTCAGGCCGGAAACCTGCGCCATCATGTGCATAAGCACTGCGTATTGGCATACATTCCAGTTGTTGGCGGTGAGCATGTCCTGAGAACGCTGGTTCAGAATGCCGTTGAGGGTATCACCGGTGACATTGAAGGTCATGGAATAGGCGCAGGGGTAGAGATTCATCTCGTGCAGATCGTCGAAATTATAGATACTGGTGAGGATCCGCCGGGAATTGGGGTTATTCTTCAGATCGTACAGCACACGATCCACCTGGTCGAACTCGCCCTCGGCGTACCGGTGCTTCACGCCCAACTGATAGCCGTAAGCCTTGCCGATGGTGCCGTCGGCACCTGCCCACTCGTCCCACACGTGACTGCCAAGGTCTTCAATGCGGTTGGACTTCTTCTGCCAGATCCACAGAAGCTCGTCCACGGCACTCTTCCAATAGGTGCGGCGCAGGGTCATGATGGGAAATTCCTCCGCCAAATTGTAGCGGTTGACTACGCCGAATTTTTTGATGGTGTGGGCGGGTGTGCCATCAGGCCAATGGGGGCGCACCTCCAGCCCTTCGTCAGAGAAACCGTTCTCCAAAATATCCAGGCAGGTTGCGCGGTAAATTTCGTCCGCTCTGCTCATAAAAGACACCTCTTTTGCGTTTTTGCGCCAAATATTGACAATGTTGCGCGGATTTGTTACAATGGTTGCGCAAGCTATTGCGCAGAGTCTATTATATCACATCAAATTGCTTTCTGTAAAGGAAAATCGAACTATGGCCAAACATAATATTACCATTGATGACATTGCCCGGGATCTGGGTGTGTCCAAAACCACCATTTCCCGGGCCATTTCCGGCAAAGGACGCATCAGCGAAGCCATGCGGGAAAAGGTTAAGGCATATATCAAGGAGTGCGACTATCATCCCAGCGCATCGGCAAAGGGCTTGGCGGAGAGTCGTACCTATAATTTGGCGCTGGTGTTGCCGAAATCCTTTATCCAGCAAAATCCGCCCTACATTCGCCAGGTGATCAATGCCATCTGTGAGGAAGCCTTCAACTGGGACTATAATATATTAATGTGTCTTTCTACAGATCTGTACCCGGAATCCCTGCTCAGAACCCTGGATAACCGCAAGGTGGACGGCGTGATCCTGTCCCGTACGGTGGAGAATGATGCACTGGTGGATATTTTGGTGGAGCGGGATATGCCCTTTGCCACCATCGGTTCGCTGCCTCCGTCCATGGCCGGCAAGGCCACAGTGGAGGCCGACCACGACCAGGTGGGTGGCTGCCGGGCATTCTCCAAGACCATCCTCCAGGAAAGCCGGGAGAAGATCGCCCTGCTGGGCAACGATATGCGCTACATCGTCAACCAGAGCCGGTTGGCTGGCTTTAACAAAGCTGCAGAGGAAGTGAATTTTGCAAAAGAGGATGTTTTCCTTTACACGGAGGTGGCCAATTACCGCGCCTGCGCTGCTGCGGTGGAGGAGTGCCTGCAAAAGGGCGTGCGCCGCTTTTTAGCCATGGATGATGAAATCTGCGCCCATGTTTTGCGGGCGTTGGAGCAGTGCATGTGGCTGACCCCGGGCGATCTGCGGATCTATTCTCTGGCGGACAATGAATCCCTGAGCAATTACCGCTTCCCGGTTTCTGCGGTGCGCTTCGACGCAGGCGAGCTGGGACAGATCGCCTGCCGGGAGCTGCTGCGCTGCCTCCGGGATGAAAACTATGACCCCAAGCCGATTTTGGGCTATCGGATCATAGAGAGATGAAACGACGCGATATTGTAGGGACACCGCTCCTGCGGTGTCCACAGACACTCCGGAGGAGTGTCCCTACAAGAAAGCGGTGCGCGTTAAGGAGGTTATTATGAAACTTCGAAGAATGATTGTAAGTATCTTAATCGTTGTGCTACTTCTGCTGACAATTTCGGGTTGCAATTCATATAAACCTGCATTGACGTATGGGACTCCCGTCCGGTTTGTCGAAGAGTTAGATATTGATACGATCAATATTGATCAGATAGCGAACGATGATACTCACCTATATTTGCTGGATTCAGATGAGGGTGTTTTGAGAGTGTTTGATCTGGATGGCAATTATCTGTACACGCTAGCCTTTTATGATTATCCAAATGGCGCATTTATGTTTGCAGTAAAGGATCGCTATTTATATGTAAGGGATCCGCATAGCCACGTGTATGTTTTTTTAGAAGGCGAATTTATCCAATTTATAGGGAGAGATGATGCAAATAACATTTTAGAAAGCATTGATTTTGAAAAAAGTTCAACTGATTATGTGATTAAATTTGCATCCGTTTGGAAAGTTTGTGAAACGGGAGATGTCTGTGTTATTAAAAGGCCATTGTATTCTGTCCTTTATCAAGACAGAATTCGCATACTAGTCATTGTGGGTCTAGGCTTTGCTTATGCATTTATTCGCTTTTTCGTGGCCAAAAGAAAACGATACAATATAAATAAATAAACAATATATGAATTTTTCCGCTGCGCCCTTGTCGATTTCTTAAAAACAGGGTATAGTTATAGTACACCGGAGAACCGGTGAAAGAAAGGAGCGCCGCATATGAAATTCCAATTTAGTGAGAAAAAAGTCAAACTGCCCGGCAATGTCCACGCCTACGCCGAAAAAAAGGTCATGAAGCTGGCTCGGTACTTCGAGGAGGATGCGCAAGCGCTCATCGTATTCTCTGTAGAAAAGAACCGGAACAATGTGGAGCTCACCGTTCACGGTGCCGGCACCTGGTTCCGGGCAAGGGAGAGCACATCTGATATGTTCGCCTCCATCGATGCCGCCGTGGGCACCATTGAGGGTCAGATCCGCAAGAACAAGACCCGCCTGGCTCGCCGTCTGCGCCAGGATGCCTTCGTCAGATCCGCCGAGGAGACCTCCTTCGTGGCAGATGAAAAGGAAGAGGAGTTCCGTATCGTCCGGGTCAAGCAGTTTAATTTCCGCCCCATGAGCCGGGAGGAAGCGATTCTGCAAATGAACCTGCTGGAGCACAATTTCTTTGCGTTCCGGGATGAGGATAACCACGGTGCGTTCGCTGTGGTCTACCGCAGAAACGATGGCGGCTACGGCCTCATCGAAGATGCTCTGTAAACTGAAAGAAGTGCCAACCGCCGGGTGAAAAACCCGGCGGTTTTTTGGATAAAATACCGACGGAAAATTTCTTGACATTTTCTGGAACGGATGATATCATATCCGAGCGCCTAAAGGAAAGCGACATCTGAAAAAACTTGAAAAAAGCTGAAAAAAGTTCTTGACAGGGTTTGGAAGATGTGCTAGAATAAGCAAGCTAACCACATGGGGAGCATCTGTACCTTGTAAATTGAATAATGTGAGACGAACGAAAAAACACCTTGGACAATAAATGGATTGTTTAAGCGATGTATATCGAATAATACAGCCAACGAAATTCTTGAGTAAAATTTGCTAGAACAAATTTATTCAAAACTTTGATTTGGAGCACTTCGGTGCTTTAGATACAACTTTTTGAGAGTTTGATCCTGGCTCAGGACGAACGCTGGCGGCGTGCCTAACACATGCAAGTCGAACGGGACTTAGTGGAAAGCGGCTTCGGCCAATGGAAGCTAAGTTTAGTGGCGAA
>SVMG01000016.1 GCA_015067545.1 Oscillospiraceae bacterium | reverse complement strand
AGCATATTGAAGCTGTTTTATGGGCCACTCGCATGCAGAGGCCTGACAAAATCAAAAATGGGGACAACTTTGATACGATATGGGCTGCAGCTTATTTGCCATTCGTTCACTATGCTGTAACAGATAACGCTTTCTGCATTTTGCTTCAAAGTTCTGGGTTGGCTGAACATTATGGCGCAAAAGTATTCTCGCATAAATCGTTAAAGGGGTTGTTAGAGGAACTGAAAAGATTGGAATAATTAGTTATGCGCACTGCTATTAGTACTGTTATGATTTGTCCATAATGGAGAGAAATAAAAAGGAGGTCTTTTTTGAAAGTTGCTATGTGGTCTGCAGTTTTCTAAAGATTATCATGCACTGAAAGGCAACTATAGTCTGCCGTTAGGAGATAACAAAAAGACTGAATCAAGAAAAGAGCAAGGTCGTATGACCTTGCTCTAACTATTCTTAATGGGAATATGCAAAATAAACAACAAATCCGAACCCTTCACCAACTGGTAAAAAGTTCGGATTTGTACTGTTTGGTACACCGGAAGGGACTCGAACCCCCAACCCTCGGAACCGGAATCCGATGCTCTATCCATTGAGCCACCGGTGCATGCTTCACAGCCCGATTATTATAGCAAGGTTTACTTCGTTTGTAAAGGGGTAATTTTGCTTATTTTGCCGACAGATCCACAGCGCGCCGCAGAATGGAGAATGCAGGAACTTGCTGGGGAAGCTGTAGATAAAACTTCATTTGCGGGGTTTTGGGTTCGGACAGGGGGTTGCCGTCCAAGTCGGTCATATCGTTCGCTGTAAAGGCCATGGGACGGAAATCCGGGCCGACCACCTCAAGCTCGTCGCCCTGTGCAAATTTATTGTTCAGACTGCACAGCGCCAAGCCGTTCTCATCGCAGGATTCCACCTTTGCGCAGATCTGCCATTCTCTTAAGTATCTGGAGTTTTCTGTGTACTGTCCGGGGAAGCCGTAGTAGAAGCCGGTGGAATAGACCCGATGGGACACATGTTCCACTTCGTCACGCCATATGGGATCGATTTCCCTACCTGCGGCCACATCGTCAATGCAGTGGCGGTAAGCACCGGTGACGATGGCGGCGTAGTAGGCGGATTTTGCCCGGCCTTCGATCTTGATGCAGTCAATGCCTGCATCCATCAGATCCTTCAGATGGTCAATGGTGCACATGTCCCGGGAGTTTAAGATGTACGTGCCCTTTTCATCCTCGAAGACAGGGAAATATTCTCCGGGGCGCTTCTCTTCCATCAGCGCGTACTGATACCGGCAGGGCTGGGCGCAAGCACCCCGGTTGGAGTCCCGACCGGTCATGTAATTGCTCAGCAGGCAACGGCCGGAATAACTGACGCACATGGCGCCGTGACCGAAGGTCTCGATCTCCAATTCCTTCGGCGTTTTTTGCCGGATCTCGACGATTTCTCCCAAGCTCAGCTCCCGGGCAAGAACCACACGTTTTGCACCCAGGTCATACCACGCGGAAGCACATTCGTAATTGGCGATGGACTGTTGCGTGGAAACGTGCAACTGGCAATGAGGTGCATATTTTTTTGCCAGGGTGAACGCGCCCATATCCGCAACGATCAGCGCATCCACACCGGCAGCATCCAGCTGTTCCAGATACGCCGGGAGATTGCAAATTTCGTCATTGCGGGGCATGGTGTTGACAGTGACGTGTACCTTTACTCCATGCTCATGGGCAAAGCGCACCGCCAACGGCAGCTCCTCCGGGGTGAAATTTCCGGCGAAGGAACGCATTCCGAAGTCTGTACCGGCCAGGTATACACTGTCCGCGCCGTACAGAACGGCCATTTTCAGCCGTTCCATATCTCCGGCGGGGCTTAATAATTCTATCTTTTTCGTCATGTTATTTTATACTTTCCAAGAATGCCAGATGCTCTGCATAGGTCTTTGAGAAGTGGTGCAAGCCTGTGCTGGGATCCAAAGCATAGTAGTGGTACTTGGTATCGGTGGGGGCCAGTGCAGCCTGGATGCTCAGCAAACTGGGGTTGCAGATGGGGGTAGGCGGCAAACCCTTATACTTATAGGTGTTGTAAGGACTGTCAAGATCCTTATCGATGAATTCGTTGTTTCCGCCCTGTGCATATACGATGGTGGCGTCAATGTCCAGGAAGGGGAAGGATGCGGGGTTATTCAGACGGTTGTAGATGACGGAGGAAATATCGTAGTTTTCGCTACTTCCGGCACTTTCCTTTTCAATCATGGATGCGATGGTCATGATCTCGTACAGGGAGTACTTGGAAGAATCCACATAGGTTTTCAGTTCGTCGGTGAAGATATCGTCGAAGCGGGCCAGGAAGCGACGGAAAACGCCCTTGGCGCTGTCGCCGATATAGAAGTTGTAGGTATCCGGGAAGAGGAAGCCCTCAAGGGGGTATTCCGCATTTTCGTTTGTGCCCTCCAGGAACCAATACTCACTCTGCACCTCATAGGCTTTCAGTTCGGCAGCGGAGCAGACACCCTTTTCCTCCAAAAGCGCAAAGATCTGGGCACAGGTATAGCCCTCCGGGATGGTGACCTTGACGGATTCCCGGTAGGAAGATGTGGAAGACATACCCTTGACCAATGCGTTGTAGTCAAAGAGCGTGTTCAGTTCAAAAGTGCCGGCGCTGATCTTTTCATCTGCGCTGCTTAAGGAGGCGTAGAAGCGGAAGAGCTGTTTATACTTGATAAGGCCGGCATTATACAGCTTGTCTGCGATGGCATCTATGTTGCCTACATCGGAATTGGTGATGGTGATGGTAGTGACCCGATCTTCCCGGCCAAAGGCCAGAACATCCGTTGCACAGATCCAAAGCAAACGGCCCAGAGAAATGCCGCAAACAGCCACAATGCCGATCCAGATCAGAATAGAGGCCAAATGAGGAAGACCGAACAGACCATAGCTGCTCTTGCGCTTGGGGCGCACCTTGCGATCGGATTCCTCGAAAATTTCTTCTTCGGTTTCCTCCTGGGGAGCGGCTTCCTCGTCTTCCTCCCAGTAGACCTGGGCGGCGACCTCGGGATCTTCAAAGGCAGGCTGCGGGGCAGGGGCGGGATCTTCATAGTCCGGCTGCTGACTTTCGATAATGTCCGTCAGATCCCATTCGTCCGCCTTGGCTTCCCGGATGATCCGTTCCAGCTCCATATCTTCCACCGAGCTGGAAAGATCCTCAATGGCGTCCTCTCCGTAATTGGAAGAAGCCAGCAGATCATCCAGCCAGCTGGTGTCGTCCCCGGAAGGGGGATTGATGTTTTTGTTTTCCATAACTGTTCCTCCTGTCAGCGGATGACGATCTGCTGCGCTACGGTGTCGGCGGCCGGTTGCCCTTTCAGCGCAGCGATGAGAGCCAGACCGAAGGCAATGGCACAGCCGGCAGAAGTGCCGGTGATCAGCTTGCCATCGCGCACGCAGGGTGCATTTTCCTGCATGATGGCGCTGCCCATGCCGTTTTCGCAACCGGGATAGCAGGTGGCTTTTTTGCCATCCGTAATGCCCAAGTCTGCCAAGACCGTAGGCCCGGCGCAGATGGCGGCAACAAATTTGCCGTTTTCCCATGCGAACTGTAAAGCGGCCATGGCTTCCTTGCTTGCACGGACGGAAGCGACACCGCCCAGTCCACCGGGGAGAATGATCATTTCCAAATCGGTCAGATCCATTTGTGAAAGCGTGATATCCGCTTCAATGCCGATGCCGTGGCCACCGTAAACGGTCTTGCCGTTTACGCCCACAGTCAGCACGTCCACATTTGCTCTGCGCAGCAGATCCAAAGGGGCAATGGCTTCCGTTTCTTCAAAGCCCGTGCCCAACAGCATATATACCATGGTTATTCCTCCATACACTTCTTGACCAGTGCGTAGATCTCTTCGTGGATATCTTCAATGCTGCGCATCCGGCCATCCTTTACGCAGTTGATGATATGCCACCCATAGTAGCCGGCGGCCTTGCGGCCCATTTCCCGGCAGGTGGCTAAGTAATCCATATTTTGCTCGTGGATGTCTGCCTTAGTGTTGGTCTGCTGCTCACGGGAACGCATCATCTGCTCGGTAAATGCCGTGGGCACATCCAGGTAGATCACCAGATCAGGGCAGGGCATACCCAGCTTGTCATACTCAAATTCGTACAGCCATTTCAGGAATTCCTGTTGCTTTTCCTCCGGCTCTTTGGAGGTCTGATGGACGGCGTTGGAGGTGGTGTAGCGATCGGAAAGGATGAGTCCTCCCTTGTCATACCACTCGCCCCAGGCCTTTTTGTAGGAAGCATAGCGATCCACCGCATAGAAAGCAGAGGCTGCGTAGGCGTTTACATCGGAGGGGTCAGTGCCGAATTCTCCGCCTAAGTACATGCGGATCAGGGCAGAGCTGGGCTCGGAATACTGGGGAAACACCAGCTTTTGAAATTCGATGCCCTCAGCGGTGACACGCTCGGTCAATTTCTTAAATTGTGTGGACTTTCCGGAACCGTCCGTTCCCTCGATTACGATCAGTTTGCCCATTTTCAAACGCCTCCTGCGTATAGCAATACTATGATATCATAGAATACCATATTTTTTTTCGTTTGTCCACACCCCATTGCACAGAAAAGGGAACTGTGGTATCATAAGAAAAAAGAAAAGGGGAGTGCATATGCGCTATATTATCTTTGATCTGGATGATACTTTGCTCAATGACAAACGGGAGATTTCGCCATATACCCTGGAGGTTCTGAAAAAAGTGCAGGCAATGGGACATAAGCTGGTGTATAATACTGCCCGCTCCCAGGAATTCAGCCAGAAATATTTTGAACGGCTGCAGCCGGATTATGCCATTGTCAATGGCGGATCGCTGATCATCGACAAGGACGAAAAGGTGGTTTTCTGCGCAGAGGTGGATGTTCCTACCCTAAAAATGGTGCTTGCCGACCTGCTTCAGATCACCGATGATCTTTTTGTGCAGACCCGGGAGCATTTTTACTCCCACAAGGGCAAGCACACCATTCAGAAAGCTGTGCCCTTCGATTTTTCTGCGGAGGAATTTCCGTTCCCGGCGCAGAAGATCGTCACGGACATCAAAGACGATGCAATGGCGCAGGCTTTGGCAGATAAGTACAATCTGGCCTTTACCACCTATATGGGCGGCACATTCCGACGGTATAATCACATTGATGCCACAAAGGCTTTGGGCAACCGGAATTTGATGAAGCTGGTGGGCGGCGCGCTGGAAGACATTATTGCTTTCGGTGATGATTACGGAGATTTCGACATGCTCCGGGAGGCCGGCGTGGGCGTGATGATGAAAAACGGCCGTCCGGAACTGCTGGGCAAGACAAGCCATATCAGCGAATACACCAATGACGAAGACGGTGTGGCGAAGTTTTTGGTCACGTATTTCGCAATGGAATAAAAAATTCTCCCCAGGCGGGGAGAATTTTTATTTCTTCTTCACATCGTGACGTAAAATGCCGATGATGATGGATGCAAAACACAGAACCTCGCATCCGATGCCACCGATGGACAGGTGGGCAATATTATAGGTCAGCCACCCAGCGGAATTGACGAAGCCCAATGCCCGGATCTGCCCGGCATTGGTCATGTTAAAGGAAACGGTCAGCACCACCATGCCGATGGTGGGAAGAAGTTCCAAAATCAGATTGGGCAGGGTGGGCTCTGTGCCAAATGCGATAAAAGTCAGCGCATAGGCCGCAAGGCACATGGCAATGATGACGGCTACCCAAGTTTTGCCTACCTTGGCAGAACGTTCCTTATAAAATACCACGCCCCGGAATACGGCAATGGCATTCAGCAAAAATCCGGCGTAAGCACCCAAAATGAAATAGTGGATGGCAAACAGCGCACCGCCGGTGGCCTGCACCGCGATCAACGTGCTCTTTTTCTTTTGCTGATAAGAGCCGACGACGCAGGCAAGACCTGCAATGCTGAGAATTTGCGCAAAAGCTTCCATAAAAACCTCCGAATCAGACAAAAAACGCCATCGGCGAGCCGATGGCGTAATTAGTGGCATGGGAAATCAGATGGCCCGCTCAACCTTGTTGGAACGGAGACATCTGGTACAGGCGTACACATGGCACGGAGTACCGTTGACCACCGCCTTAACGCGCTTCACATTGGGCTTCCAAGTACGGTTGGAACGTCTGTGGGAGTGGGAAACCTTAATGCCGAAGGTAACGCCCTTACCACAAAAATCACACTTAGCCATTCACTGCACCTCCTATCTCCATGATGATCTCAAAAATATCGCCTTTTTCACAGGCGCTTTGATATGATACCAAAGTTTGCCGAAAAAAGCAAGTGTTTTTTTCGGAAAAATCATTTTTTTTCTCTATTTTGCTTTTATTCCTGTTCTTTGGGGCGTTTGTAGCGGCCATGGGGCGCCCATTCCGGCAGGGGAAGGCGCTGCATCGCCCCGAAAATGCGCTCTTTCAGATCGGGATAACGCTGGGAAAGGTCGTAGACCAGGTTTTTGATCTCCTCCCGCTTGGTGTGCTTGTCCACCGGGCAGCGATTACGCACCACAGGAAGCTCCATCCGTGCGGCAAAATTCTCTGCCGTTTTTTCGTGGACATAGAGCATCGGGCGAATTTGAATGACCCCGGTGCGGTCAAGATCCGTCACCGGCTGGAAACAGCTGATGCGCCCCTCGTAGAAAAGGGACATGACGAAGGTTTCCACCGCGTCGTCGTAGTGATGACCCAGGGCGATCTTGCGAATGCCCAGATCCAGAATTGCCTGGTTCAGCGCGCCCCGGCGCATTTTGGAGCACATGGAGCAGGGGTTCTTCTCCTTGCGGTGGTCAAAAATGATGGGGCCGATCTGCGTATATATAATATGGTATGGTACATCCAGTTCCTTGCACATTTTTTCAATACCGGAGTAGTCCATGTCCAGTCCCATGTCGATGGTGACCGCTTCCAGGGTGAAATCCATATACTGGCGAAGTCCGGCCAGGACCTGCAGGAGCACCAGGGAATCCTTGCCACCGGAAACGCCGACAGCGATGCGTTCACCCGGGCTTATCATATTGTAATCTTCTATACAGCGGCGCACCAGGCCCATCATCTTCTGCATTGTTGGGATTCCTCCATAAAATTGCGAAAATGCGAAATGAGAATCGATGAGTAAACAAGAGAAAAACAAAGGATTCGCGAGTTTGTATATAATTTCAGAAAAATTCTCAAAAAATCGGTTGACATTTGAATTTTGGTGTGATATAAAGGTCAAGCGATTTGAAGACATTGTACAACATGTACAGAAAAATGTCAAAATATTTTACCTATTGGAGGAAGTAATATGTCCAGCACTCTTTTGAAGAAAGAGACCCTGGAGCGCAAGTGGTACATCGTTGATGCTGCCAACAAGCCCCTGGGCCGCACCGCTGTCACTGTTGCAAACCTGCTGCGTGGCAAGCACAAGGCTGATTTCACACCCAATGTTGACTGCGGTGACTTCGTCATCGTCATCAACACCGACAAGGCTATCCTGACCGGCAAGAAGCTGGAGCAGAAGACCTACTACCGCGTTTCCGGCTGGATCGGCGGTCTGAAGGAGACCAAGGCTCGCGTTATGATGGAAAACCGCTCCGACTATGCTATGGAGCTGGCTGTCAAGGGCATGCTGCCCAAGAACACTCTGGGCCGTAACGCACTGACCCGTCTGCACCTGTACAAGGGTGCTGAGCATGCACATGCTGCTCAGAAGCCCGAGGCATGGACTCTGGACTAATTGGAGGTAACGAATTATGTACGAGAGCAAGAAGAAGTATTTTTACGGCACCGGCCGTCGTAAGTCCTCCGTTGCCCGTGTTCGCGTTTACGAGAACGGCACCGGTTCCATCACCATCAATGGCCGCGACATCAACGATTACTTTGGCCTGGACACCCTGAAGCTGATCGTCAATCAGCCCCTGGTTACCACCGCTATGGTTGGTAAGGTTGACATCGTTGTCACCGTTGCAGGCGGCGGCGTTTCCGGTCAGGCTGGCGCTATCCGTCACGGCGTTTCCCGTGCTCTGATCCTGCTGAACCCCGAGTTCCGCGCTGCTCTGAAGGCTGCCGGTTTCCTGACCCGCGACCCCAGAATGAAGGAAAGAAAGAAGTACGGCTTGAAGGCTGCACGTCGTGCACCCCAGTTCTCCAAGCGTTGATTCTTCAACTGCATACCGTTACAGCAGGTTTCCGGATGGAGACCTGCTGTTTTTATACATTTTTGGCATAAAATGCACAGATAAAATGCAAAAAGTGGGTGACAAAGTATTCTGGAGGTGCTATACTCACAGTAAAGCAAAGTTCCTGTATTTTCTTAACATGGAGGAAAGAGATATGCAGTTAATGGATGCAATTGTCAAGCCTGTTGCTGGCCCGGGTTTGGAGCTGAGAAAAGTGCCGGTTCCCGTGCCCGGCCCCGGTGAAGTGCTGATCAAAGTGCACAAAACGGCCATCTGCGGAACGGATGTACATATTTATAATTGGGATCCCTGGGCGCAGGAACACATCAAGCCCCCTATGACCATCGGCCACGAGTATGTGGGCGAGGTGGCGGCGCTGGGTGCAGGCGTCACCGGTCTGAAGATCGGC
Source organism: Oscillospiraceae bacterium (assembly GCA_015067545.1). Taxonomy (GTDB): domain Bacteria; phylum Bacillota; class Clostridia; order Oscillospirales; family Oscillospiraceae; genus Faecousia. Next base: position 4,415 of record SVMG01000016.1, on the reverse strand, counting down.
CAGCGGGTCTCCGGCGAAGGCCATCTGACCTGCCACCACTGCCGCAACTGCCACAACGGCGATATCCAGTGGTGCAAGGACACCCAAGGCGTGGGCGTGGATCGGGACGGCGCATTTGCGGAGTATGTCTGCATTCCCGAGACCAACATTATTCTCATTGATGAATCCTTGCCCGAGGATGTGGTCGCATTCTTCGATGCTTTTGGCAATGCCACCCACACGGCCCTGATGTTCCCGGTCATTGGCGAGGACGTTTTGATCACCGGCGCAGGCCCCATCGGCATCATTGCCGCCGGTGTGTGCAAATATGCCGGTGCACGCCGGGTCATCATCACGGATGTGAACGACCATCGCCTGGAGCTGGCCCGAAAGATGGGCGTGGATGCCGCCGTCAACACGGCTAAGGAGGATCTGACCAAGGTCATGAAGGCCAAGGGTCTTGTTGAGGGCTTTGATGTAGGCCTTGAAATGTCCGGCAACGGCATGGCCCTGCAGCAGATGATCTCCGTCATGCGCAACGGCGGCAAGATCAGCCTGCTGGGCATCAGCAACAAGCCGGTGTCCATGGACATGAACACCCTCATTACCAAGGGCTTGACCCTGCAGGGCATCTACGGACGGAAGATGGACAACTGGCATCAGATGTCCTACATGGTACAGGGCGGCCTGGATCTGACCCCTGTGATCACCCACCGTTTCCACTACACTGAATTTGAAAAGGGCTTCGAAGCCATGAACAGCGGCATGTCCGGCAAGGTCATTCTGGACTGGACAAAGAAGGAGGCATAAGCATGAAATCTGCACTGACTGCTATTTCCAATGAATTGGATGCGATCCGCGAAGCCGGTACCTGGCGGGAAGAGCGGATCATCACCACGCCCCAGACTTCCCGGGTGGATACCACCATGGCGAAGGGCGTCGTGAATATGTGTGCCAACAACTATTTGGGACTGTCTGCCCATCCCGAGCTGATGGCAGCCGCTAAGGCAAGCTATGACAGATGGGGCTTCGGATTGTCCTCTGTGCGCTTTATCTGCGGCACACAGCAGATCCACAAGGATTTGGAGAAGAAAATTTCCAATTTCCTGGGCATGGACGACACGATCCTGTATTCTTCCTGCTTCGATGCCAACGGCGGCCTGTTTGAGACCTTGCTGGGTGCAGAGGATGCGGTTATTTCTGACGAGCTGAACCACGCATCCATCATTGACGGTGTGCGCCTTTGCAAGGCAAAGCGTTACCGCTACAAGAACAATAATATGGAAGATCTGCGTGCTTGCCTGGAGGATGCAAAGGCATCCGGCTGCAAGAAGATCCTGATCGCTACTGACGGCGTCTTTTCCATGGACGGCTACATTGCCGATCTGAAGTCCATTTGTGACCTTGCGGATGAATATGACGCACTGACCATGGTGGACGACAGCCATGCCGTGGGCTTCATGGGTGCTCATGGTAAGGGCACACCGGAATTCTGCGGCGTGATGGATCGCATCGACATCATCACCGGCACATTTGGCAAGGCTTTGGGCGGTGCATCCGGTGGCTACACCTCCGCCCGTCAGCCCATTGTGGATCTGCTGCGCCAGCGCAGCCGTCCCTACCTGTTCAGCAACACGGTTGCGCCGGCTATTTGCGCCGCAACGATCCGTACCATTGAGCTGTTGGAAGAATCCACAGCCCTGCGGGATAAGGTTCATGAGAATGCGCAGTATTTCCGCGCAGGCATGGAAAAGCTGGGCTTTGATCTTTTGCCCGGCGAGCATCCCATCGTGCCTGTGATGCTGTATGACCCCAAGGTTGCCCATGAATTCTCCCGCCGGATGCTGGAGAAGGGCGTGTATGTGGTGGCGTTCTGCTATCCGGTTGTGCCCAAGGGCAAGGATCGCATCCGTACACAGATATCCGCCGGACACACCAAGGAGGATCTGGATTTTGCCATCCGCTGTTTCGGGGAAGTCAAGAAAGAGATGGGGCTGTAAAAAGGCCTGAAAGAAGCATGCAAGGAAGCTGCAGGAGGGTGGCGCGTTCACTCCGTGCAAAAAAATAAACTTGCGCGAACTGCCCATATTCGGTATACTATAACCAAGAAATGGAAATGGCCACAAGGTTTCCGTTTCCACAGGAGCATGACTCTTTAATACCTTAGGAGGGGTTACTATGAAGATTTACATTACCATGCCCATAAATGACACATCGGAGAGCTTTCTGACACCCCGTAACCGGGAGCTTTTGAATTCCATTGGTGAGGTGGAACAGAATCCCTACGACCGGCCGCTGACAGTGGAGGAAGTGGTGGAGCTGGCCAACGATGCTGATGTGCTGATCACCTGTTGGGGCACCTGCCTTTATCACAAGGCTGATGTGCTGAAAATGCCCAACCTGAAGCTGATCGCTCATTTTGCCGGCAGTGTTGCACCTGTGGTCGCGCAGGATGTTTACGAGACGGATGTGAAGGTCATCAGCGGTAACGATGTGTTTGCAAAATCTGTTGCCGAAGGCTGCCTGTGCTATACCTTGGCTGCCTTGCGCCGCCTGGAGCATTTTATGAGTAACATGCGACAGGGTGGATTTAAGGAAGACCCCCATTATAACCGCGGTCTGTTTGGAAAGAAGTTGGGCATTGTTGGCTTCGGCGCCATCGCCCGGTACTATTTGGAATTGGTACGCTGGTTTGATTTGGAGGTTCTGATCTACTCTTCTCACCTGACGGATGAAGAGGCAGCAAAATATGGCGGACGCACGGCAAGCCTGGAGGAGATCTTCTCCCAGTGTGATGTGATCAGCATCCATGCTTCCAATACCCCCAAGACCTACCATATGATCACCCGGGAGCTGCTGGAACGCCTGAAGCCCGACGCATTACTGGTAAATACGGCCCGCGGTGCGGTGATCGATGAGCCTGCAATGTTTGAGATGCTGCTGGATGGAAAATTCTACGCAGCGCTGGATGTGTACGAGGTAGAGCCTCCTGCACCGGATGCGCCCATCCGCAAATGCGAAAATGTGTTGTTGATGCCCCATATGGGCGGTCCCACCATGGACATGCGATCTGTGGTCGCCATTGAGGTGATCAAGGATATTGCCCGGCTTGGCAGGGGTGAGCAGCTGCAGTATGAGATCACTGCGGCGGCGGCATCCAGAATGACCGCCGGCGGCTAATACATCCAAACAAATAAAAGCCTCCCATCGGGAGGCTTTTATCATTTTTTCAGCTGTGCCAGGGCATGGTATATGGCAGGCAATGCTTCATCCGCAGAATCAATATTCAGTACGGCGCATTCCATAGGGCAGAAGCCATCCTTGGTGCGGTTTTGAATGGCGGGAACCAGCTTGCTGTATTCCACAGAAATATCCGTCTTTGCCAAAACATCCAGCGCAGGCTGGCTGATGACCTGGGCGTAAAGATACTTGATCTTCAGCAGGCAGTATAAATATGCGGCAGCTTTGCCCACCACCTTGTCTGCAACAGCAAACCCGGCCACATCTGCTTTGTTTTCAAGAAGATCCAAAAGCGGGCGCACACCGCGCCGCTTATCTGTGAGGATGATTTGATTGCTGCACAACACACAGGTGTTGTCCGTTTTACTTAACAGCATTTTAGCTTTATCAAGCTCCTTGCAAGACATGCATGTTACCTCCTGTCTTGTGGATGACAAAAGGATACCACATATCTGCAAGAAAAGCAATTATATAATGTATATTCCGATGCAAACCGGTCGATACTTTCCAGGCAGGAGGTTGATATCAATGAAGCTGAAGGATATCATGAGTCAAAATGTGATCAAGATCCATCCACAGGAAAGTGTTGCCGTGGCGGCACGATTGCTTGCAAACCACAATATCGGGGTACTGCCGGTTTGCGGAAGTGACGGAAAGCTGTGCGGCGTGGTGACGGATCGGGACCTTGTAACCCGGTGTATGGCGACTAACCGATCTCCGGAGCAGACCAGAGTGCAGGATGTGATGACCGGAAGGATCGTTTCCGCATCACCCAACATGGATGTGGCAGTAGCGGCCTATCTGATGGGCCGTGAGCAGGTGCGGCGTTTGCCTGTGATCGATGACGGAAAGCTGTGCGGTATGGTTAGTGTGGGAGATCTTGCCGGCAGGGAGGAGAGTAGCTACGATGCAGCGGAGGCTCTTGAGGGAATTTGCTCAAATCTGAGCCAAAAATAGAGCCGGTATTTGGAGAAAAAGGAAAAACTGAAAAAACTCTAAAAAACGCTAAAATAGTGCTTGACAATGTCAAAAGCATATGCTATTATAGCAAAGTTCGCGGCGACGAACATCTGTACCTTGTAAATTGAATAATGTGAGACGAACGAAAAACACCTTGGACAATAAATGGATTGTTTAAGCGATGTATATCGAATAATACAGCCAACGAAATTCTTGAGTAAAATTTGCTAGAACAA
>SVMG01000008.1 GCA_015067545.1 Oscillospiraceae bacterium | reverse complement strand
GCCCATGCTGGTGATCTTCCCCTTCGTGCAGAAGTATTTCGACAAGGGCGTAATGCTGGGCTCTGTGAAGGGCTAAACACAGTAGCAACAGGGAAACCTGACTACATATAAAAAATAGGAGGAAAAAAACTATGAAAAATGTCAAGAAATTGCTGGCGCTCATGCTGGCTATGGTTATGTGCATGGGCATGTTTGCCGGTTGTGTACAAGAGGACGAGAACAAAGGCTCGGCCCCCTCTCTGAGCATTCCTTCGGTCAATGACGATATTGCAGATATGACCAATGCTGAGCGTTACCCCCTGCAGAGCACAAAAACATATAAAATTGCGAACCGTGCTGCAAACCCCAACGATCGTGATACCTATAAGTTGTGGAATGAGATCACCGGTGTTGATGTGAACTGGGTAGAAATGTCCGGTGACCAGCTGTCCCAGGTCATGGCCGGCGGCGATATGCCCGATGCCATCTGCATCTCCTGGGGCGTTGATAAGGAGATCATTGCGGAATACGGCGAAGCCGGTAAGCTGGTCAATTTTGCCGAGTACCTGGAGTATATGCCTAATTTCCAGAAGATGATGGAAAAGTACCCCATGTGTCTGACAAACTACATGAATAACGACGGGTCTTTCTACTCACTGCCTGCACAGTCCGGTTCTGTGGGTTCCCCCGGTAACCTGCTGTACGTCCGTAACGATATGCTGGAGGATTCCGGCCTGACCCTGCCCAAGACCATTGATGAGTTTAAGCAGTTTATTTTGGATCTGCAGGAGCACTATTCCGATGTGGAAGGCTTCTCGGCTGTTAACTTCCTGATGGGCGGCGAATATGGCTACATCGAATGGAACGGTTACATGGATAACTACTTCTTCCCCTCTTTTGGTACCGATGCACTCCAAACGGGCTTTGATTTGGTGGATGGCAAGGTGGTTTTGGGCTGCACCACCGAGCAGTACAAGCGGTACCTGGAGTTTATCTCCTGGGTCTATGCTTCCGGCGCCTGCGAGCAGGATATTTTCTCCACTGACGCAACCAATGTGAATAAGGCAAAGGTGGCCAGCAACCTGGCTGTAATGTTCCCGGCCTCCAGTGTCGGTGTAGGTAACTTTGATGATGGCATTATTGATATGGATATCCTTGGCCCGCTGACCTCTCAGTGGCAAAGCGAGAAGGTTTGGACTAATGCCACCACTCCCGGCTGGAGCTTGAATTGCGTTAATGCTAAGCTGCCCGAGGAAGACATCATCACACTGGTTCAGTGGTTCGATGCTTTCTATGCTGACGATACCGATCCTTTGAATGAGGCTGGCACCATCACCGGTATGTTCCTGTACAAAGGTGAGGAAGGTGTCCACTTTAAGAGAAACGAGAATGGCACCTACGAGCGTATCTACAAAGGCAATTATAATACTGCTCAAGAGTGGGCCAATAACGAATGTTCCGATGCAAACCTCTACGCCTCCTGGTGTACTGACATTTCTTACGGTAATACCGCTTTCTACTGCAAGCAGGTGGGTGTCCGGGAGAATCTGTGGCCGCACATGGTGGAGCGCTGGAGCACCAATAGCCTGTTCCTGACTGAGGACGAAAGCTTTGATGCTGCTGATATCAACACCGAACTGAACATCTACATGGAGTCCACTTTTGCAAAGTTTATGACCGGTGAGTGGACCGTGGAAGCCAACTGGGATCAGTATATAAAGGACCTGGAGAGCATCGGTGCCTTTGAACTGGTGGATATTTACCAGGCTGCTTACGACCGTTATCAATAATGCCTTATGAATATTTACATTTCGATACCGAAAGGTGAGATTCGTGAGACATTCCTAAATTCTGAAAATGTGGCGTTCCTGGAAACTCTGGGAACGCTCACATGGAATGATTCTTGCGAATATCTGACGGGAGACCAGTTGCGTGATCAGCTGGTGGATATAGATGTTCTTGTCTGTGGGTGGGGTACGCCTTGTCTTACAGATGAAGTTCTCAGTAAAGCCAATCGGCTGAAATTGGTTGCCTATGTTGCAGGTTCTGTTGCCAATGTTGTATCTGATGCCATGTACAATCGTGGAATTCGCATTGTCTGCGGCAACGAGGCGTTTGCCCGCTCTGTTGCAGAGGCTGCGGTGGCATACATGCTATGCGCGCGGCGCTATATTCCATTTTACAGCAGCTATATCCAGGAACATGGCTGGAAGAGCCCTGTGAACTACGGCCGTGCATTGAATGATCAGACGGTCGGTATTGTTGGATACGGCTCCATCAGCAGGTATTTGCTGGAACTCCTGCGACCCTTCCATGTGAAGATTAAGTTGTATTCCAGCCACATGACGGAGGAGCAAGCCTCGGCGCTGGGCGTTGAGAAAGCGAGCCTTGAAGAGATATTCTCTACCTGCAAGGTCATCTCCCTTCATTGTGCGCGGAACGCAAAAAACTATCACATGATTAATGAACGCCTTCTGCGGATGATGCAGAATGAGGCGGTGCTGATCAACACCGCCCGGGGCGATATCATCGATGAGGAAGCGCTGATCCGCGTTGCCCGCGAAGGAAAAATTCGTGCTATGCTGGATGTATTTGAAGAGGAACCACTGCCGATGAACAATGGATTGCGGGGACTGGACAATGTGATCCTGATGCCCCATTGCGGTGGCCCCACTTACGACAAGCGGTGTGATGCAGCCAGGTTGGTACTGGACGACATCCTCCGCCTACAGCAGGGATTACCCTTGCAAAATGAAGTGTCTGCAGTCCGTGCTGCAACAATGACACATTGATATGGCCTGAGTTGGGGCCAGTTCCCACTATTTACAGTGGTGCTGGACCCCAACCGTTCCATATCGTTACTTGTGAATTTGAATATTGTATAGTGCTATGCACTTGTGCCAATATATTTTAACTTAGCACCCGTAAAAGTTGGATGTCCATTCTAACTCTGCAGGCTATGAGGTGATTAAGCGCCAGTGGTTTAAGGGTTTTCAAACGCTTAAAGCTCAGACCGGCATAAAAAACGTGCCGATCAAAGATCGGCACGTTTTGCGCACTTATTCAAATATGTAGTCCAAAAAGGCCAAGGTGTTTGAAAGATTTTGTACATTGCGGGTGATACCGAAGATCACATCGCCAGGGGGGAAGGAATAGGCATCAAACAGGCTGCTGGAAGCGGGAAGCAGAATTCCCAAGGGAAGAGGATCACTGAGTCCTTCGTCGCTGAGGAAATATTGCGGAAGCTCAACCGTATCCAGTTCCCCGGAAGTCAGCCTTTCCAAGGCATCCTTCTCAACATATACCAGATTATCCTTCCACTTTTCCAACTGTTCAGCTGTCATCACCGTCCGCAGGTCAGTGAAGTAGGCAGAGAGGATCGGGTAGGTTTCCAGGTCCGTGACAATAAAGTCCAGCTCGCCGGCAGCCACCTGCACAACGATGGATTCCAGCACCGCAACAGAGGTGTCGGATATCTCGGTGGAAGAATACGAGGTGTTGGCATGAAGCTTGAAGTCGTATTCGTTGCTATCCAGCTGCAGAAGCTCCAAAAACTCCTGTGTCAGATCACCGGAGTAGGCGGGATCCGTTATACTGTTCAGCAAATAGCCTGACAAGGCGACATCCTTCTGCAGCAGAATGCTGCCGACCCAGCTTGCGACGAAGGCGATTACGCAGACGACACCGAGGATCGCCGCCCAATAGTAGGTGAAGATGTATTTTAGCTTGTCCTTTAAGGGCTTGTCCTTCAGCTTGTCCCACTGTTGTTTGTGGGCTTCTCTGGCGGTCATGGGAAACATCACTCCAATCCATTTGTCTGTATCATATGATAGAACAGATTTTTCTGCAAGTCAATTGAAAAAAGTGTAAATTCTTTCAAAACCGATGTTTTTCGGAAGCATCTTCCGTTAACATACAAATTTCATGATGCGCACAGCATCAAACAGAAAGCGAGGACTGATTATGAAAAAGAAAACAGTTCTGAGATCGGTAATTGCTGCGATTCTTGCTATGATCACAGTATTTGCCGTGACCACGGCGGCTGCAGAATATGCAGCCGGAGATGGAATGACCTTTGAGATCGTCACATCTAAGCAAGAATACGGTGTGAACGAAGAGATCCAGATCATTCTGCTGGCTAAGAACTACAATGACAAAATGAAACTCGCAAACATTTCGTGGACTGCGGAGATTCCCACAGGCGAACTGACAATGCTGTCCGGCGAATTGACCGGCACCCAAACTGTTGAGGTGGGTGAACGCGCGGTCGTCAATTATCGCCTGATGAAGATCGTCGAGCCTCCGGAAGAACCCGACGAACCCGAACCCACGACCCCCAGCACACAGCCTCAAGAAACGCCCACTGTCGAAGAAGAAGGCGTTTCCGGCGGATCTATTGCTGTGCTGATCATTTTGATTATTTTGGTGCTTGCAGGCATTGGCGGTATTGTCTACCTGCTTCTCAAGCGCAGAGGAGTCATTTCCTGCATCGCTTTGCTGCTGGCACTGGGTATGCTGCTGCCCTGCATTCCTGCTGTGGATGTAAGTGCTGCCGGACTGAATGTCGGCGATGTGTTCTTGGGCGAAAACAATGTATTGAATGCTTCCGTCAAGTTCATCGTAGACGGCAAGGAATACGAGGCTACTGCTACCATGACTTATGAGATGGCAGCACAGACCGAGACTGTTGTCGAGGCCATGCACAGCTCCATGTCCAATCTGGAGTGGACGCAGTACAACGCTCCCGTTGTGACGCCGACCATCGGCGAACACCCCAGACTGATGTTCACTGAGGAAGACATTCCCCGTATTGTCAAGACACTGGAAGCAGAAGAGTGCGCTGAGATGACCCAGGAATTCTATCGCTTGCTTGGCATTTCCTTTAACGGCTCTTTCGGTACAGTCTCTATCACAATTGACGAAAATGGCAAAGAGGTAAATAACGGAAACTTCAGCTCAGACAAATTGAATTCCATTCGTGTTAGAGCTCTGTACTATGCATTGTTCAGAGATAGCGAAAATGAAGAGCAAGCCCACATGGCGGAATTCTATGGAAAAACTGCCGTCAGAGCAATTCAAAAGGCTTTGGAGACTGTTATTTTCAAGGCTAATGACTATGATATTTACAGCAGAGGTGACTGCCAGTGTGCTGCAGCCGAAGTTTATGACTGGTGCTATGATCTGCTGACCCATGAGGACAAGCAGAATATCGTTGCTCATGCACTGAAGATTGGTGCATACTCTGAAGCCGGCTGGCCCATCAATATTGGAGATGCCGGCAATACAGTTGTCAGCCATCTTGGCGGCAACCTGATTCAGACCTACTGGATGGCAATGTCCATTGCCATGTATGACGAGTATCCCACATTCTTTGAATACATCGGTGGTGCATATTTCCAGTGTTACATCCCACCCAGAAATGCCTGGTATGTATCTGAAGCCCACCATCAAGGTATCAGCTACGGTATGGGTGGCCGTGGTGATGCTGATATGACTGCTCAGTACCTGATCTATACAATGACCGGTGGCGACAATGACCGGGACGGTGACGGCAATGCAGATGGTCATGTATCTCTGAATCCTGTTGCAGGAAAAGCGGCATATCAATTGGTTTATGCTCTGCGTCCGGACGGTCAGTTCCTTCGGGAAGGTGACACATGGGAAGAAAACCAGACAAATGAATTTGAGATTTGGGATGCCAACGGTGTCACATTTGAAAGACAGTCCAATTTCTATAAGGACGGTGTGCTGCGCCGGCTGGCCATGGAATTGGATAACCTGGAGTACACAGGCACCGACTTTTTGTATCTGTTACTTACTCATGATACAGAAGTAGAAACAAAACCCTATTCCAAGTTGCCCTATACTAAGTTCTTCCCCACGCCTTCAGGCTCTATGATTGCCCGTACCGGTTGGGATATGGGCACCGCATCTAATGATGTGATTGTGAAGATGCAAATGAGCCAGGTGTTCGTGAATAACCACCAACACCACGATGCTGGTGCTTTCCAGATCTACTATAAAGGCATTCTTGCGAGCGAATCCGGTTACTATACAACTTACGGCACCGCACACTGGACGAATTATTTGTCGTCCTCTATCGCACATAATACCCTATCCATTTCCTCTATCACAAACCGCTACGGCAAACAGAATAATGTTGCGGTTACTAACTGGGGTGTGGAAGGTTCTACCGATATTGTGAATCCCTTGATCGGTCACGAGTTTGGACCCAATACCTATAAGCCGGAATACTCCTATCTGGCTGGTGATATTGCAAATTCCTATGATGATAACGTTCAGGAAGCCATCCGAAGCATGGTGTTCCTGAATCTGGAATTGGATGGCAATACGCAGCACCCCGGTGCGTTCATCGTCTTTGATCAGATCAAAACGACTCAAATCGGCTCAAAGAAGAGTTTCCTGCTGCATATGCAGTCCGAGCCTGAGGTAGATGACAATGTGGTCATCATTAAAAATACGGAAGATGATTACAATGGTATGCTTACCGATCAGGTGTTGTATGTGGGTACAGCCTCCAAGGCAGATAGTGGCTATGTAATCGAGAAAATTGGTGGCCCCAACAAGCAGTTTGTTGTAGGTCAGTACAACTACGCATACAACAAATCTGTTTCCGGCACGCTCTGTCAGGAGCAGGGCTGGGGACGTGTGGAAATTTCTACTACTACCACTGAGGAAAATCAGACGGACTATTTGCTGAATGTTATGTATGTAGGCGATGCAGACAGCGAGGATGAAATTGTTCCTGCAAAGCTGATCTACGACGGCAAGGGCGTGATCATGGGCGCACAGCTGATGAACCATGTGGCCATGTTCAATATGGATGGCAACAACCGCATCAGCCAGGATGTCTCCTTCAGTATTCCCAAGAGTGAAGGCTATGAGACTTTCAAGGTGAATGTGGCAGGTCTGAAGGCCGGTACTTGGACGGTGTATGTCAATGGCAGTTCCATCGGCACGCAGGTAGCATCTGAGGATGGCGGTATGATTTACTTTGAGGCTACTGCCGGCACTGTTAAACTGGTTCGCTCCGGATCTGAAAGTGCCAAGACCTTTGATGAGACTCCTATTACCGAAGAAGAACCCATTGGCTTGCTGATTAACAATTTCTTCTACTATACTGATGTGCATCCGGTAGTATCCGGTGATGACTATCTGGTTCCTGTTGCAACGATTTTTGATGCACTGAACGGCCAGGGACAGTGGAACAGAGAAGGTACAGAGTATACTGTGCTGTATAAGACAGCTACCTATGTATTCACAGCAAACTCCATCACCAGAGATGGAGAGGTAATTGAATTCAATGAGATGCGATCCGCTAACGGAGACCTGTTGCTTGATATGACCACTCTCAAGGCTCTGGTCGCTGAAGAAGGAGAAATGTATTACGACAAGTATATCAATCGTATCCGTTTGAACACGGATGCGCAGGCAGCAATTCCTGCTCTGTCTGACGATATACTGTATGATTACCCCACTGCGGTTCAAGTGCAGGGGCTCATTGACAATGGTTACTCCACTTTGGGTATGGTTAACAGTATAGATGGAGACACCACTACCCGTTGGTGTAGCCAGGAGTCCGGCAATAACATTACTGAAGGCATATACGACCTGGGTAAGGTCGTGCCACTGACTGAAGTAATGATTATGTTCTGGACAGAAGAAAAATATTACAGCAACTACGTTTTTGATATCTTTGTATCTGTAGATGGTGTTGAATACATCCCGCTTCACGAAGAAGCAAGATCTGGAGAGATTAGCCCCAAGACGTACCATGAAACATATGCAACCTTCTTGTTGGACTGCGAGGCGAGATATGTTAAGATCGTCGGACACGGTCGTTTCAGATATACCAACGCAGGCCGGCCTACTGCCTCGCCGAACAACACCTGGACTCAGATTGCAGAAATTGTATTCCTGCAGAAGTCGATCATTGATCCCAATGGTGCACCTGTTGCAGGCAGCAAGTTGTTGGCAGAAGCTGAATGCTTCAATATGCAGTCTGATGGCAGCAATGCCTCCGTGGTTATCGAGAAAAACAGTGCAGCTTCCGGCAAAGAGCAGGTACTCATGAAGGTGGCTTACACCACCAATCCGGGAACAGTGGTCGCAAATGCACCGCAGCTGTACGCAACCTTTATTCCGCAAAAAACCGCCGCTCATTATATTTGGGCAAAGGTGAATACTTCAAAGGTTACTTCGGGTGACAGCCTTTGGGTCAATATTGAGGGCATTACCGGTGATTCCTACTATGCTGAAAAACTCAATGTTGGTAAGAAGGACAAGGATGGCTTTGAATGGGTCAAGTTGGGCCAGTATGAAGACCAAACTGCCCTTACTGAGTGGAAGGCAAATGAGGAATACACCCTGTCTGTGATTTCCGGTTGTGAAGGCCTGGTCATTGACTGCTTTATCCTGACGACTAACGCAGCCTACGTGCCCTATGATGAGTGCTACAGCAAAAAGACCTCCATCGAAGGAGAACTGTCTGTTGACGCAAAGGATGCGATTTATGAGCATTCCATGGCGAAGGCATCCGGCACTGGCGCTAAACTGCAGTCTGTTTCCTCTGACGGCACCGTCAGCCAGGCATATATTGACTATGTTCTGAAGACAGATAATCTGCCCGGTGATATCAGTTTGAATATTGTTACCGACACCAGCGGTAAGTTCAGCATTTGGGCAACGATGAAGGTCAGCAATCTAAGCAGAGATCAGTTCTTCTATGCGGTTTCTGCAAACGATGCCGAATATAACTACAAACTCGGCGACCTGAGCGAGATGACTTCCGTTACAGTCGGGGAATTCGTCAAGGTCAAACTGGGCGAGGTGGAGATCCAGGCAAGCGAATCCATCTATGTTCGTATCAAGGCTTGCTCTAACGGTGTTACCATCGGTACCCTCTCTACGACTTGTGAACCCATTACCGGCGTCTTCACCACTACTGATGGCAAGGTGACCATCCAGGCTGAGGATACCAAGCTGCAGAAGGCAGGCGAGGAGACCATCATCGTTAACAAGGGAGCCTATTATTCCGGCGAAGTTGCCCAAGTGGTAAATAAGGAAAGTGCAGTAGGCGGTAAAGTTGTTGAGTTCCCAAAGACGCACACGGGTTGGGTGGATTTGAAAACTGCGACTTCTGAAGCCACACCGCACCTTAGTTTCCAGGTAATGCCCGACAAGAGTGGTGAGTACTACATTTGGGTCAAGGTTTATGCCGTAGAGAACACAGCTCTTTATGCATGGATTGATGGAGGCGACGACTATTACTACTGGCGTCAGCCGCTGACCTGGGAGACTTCTTCTGCAGATACGGATAATTATATTTGGGTAAGATTGTATCAGGAAGCGAAGAACAAACTGGACAAAACCGGCATAGGGCAGTATACAGAACATGTTTATAGCTGGACAGCCCGCCGGATCTATACCATCGGCCTTAGAGGTATGTATGCCGGTGTACAGGTCGATGAGATATACATCACAAATGACCCGAATGATGCACCGCACAATCACAAATACGCAGAAAATTGGAGTACAGATGCAACGCACCACTGGTATGCCCCCACCTGCGGCTGCTCCGATGCAGAGCCCAGATATTACGGGGAGCACTTCTTTGAGGATCATACCGATAAGGAATGCAACACCTGTGGCTACGCCAACCCCAACTACGCCCCCCACAATTATGTGGATGGCAAGTGTACCATCTGCGGCGGACTGGCACCTTTCTCTACCTCCAACGGCAAGTTGACTCTGGAAGCAGAAAACTTGATGCTGGCGCCGGATGGTAAGGAAAATCACATTCCCAACCACACCAGCAGTGTGATTAAGGTTGTGGAGAGCGCTGATGCAGAAGGCGGCAAGGCAGTACAGTTTACAAAGACCAATTCTGCTTGGAACAGCTTCTTGAAAGCAGGAACCACACCGATCCCGCACGTAAGTGCTTTGGTGACCCCAGACAAGAGCGGTGAATACTACATCTGGCTGAAGGTGTATGCTCCTGAAAATGCTAGGTACGGTGCGGCGTTGTATGCCTATATTGAGGGCGGTTCCGACACCTACTACTGGCGTCAACCTCTGGATTTAAACGGTTATTCTCAGGGTGAGATGGACTACTTCTGGGTTCGCATATCCGAAGAATATCAGAGCACTACCACGAAGTTTGCCGATCATACATACAATTGGACGGCAGGCCAGACTTACGCTCTGCGCTTCAGAGGAACAGTTGCTGGTGTACGCGTGGATCAGATTTATATCACCAACAGTGCTCAGGACATCCCGCATAACCACACTTACAGCACCAGTTGGGAAAAGGACGATACCTACCACTGGCGTAAGGCAACTTGTGAGCATACTGATAAGATTGTAGCGAAGTTTGAACACACCTACGATAATCTGTTGGACACCACCTGTAATGATTGCGGCCATGTCAGACCCGACCATGTGCATGTGTACAGCGGAACCTGGAGCTACAATGCTACGCACCACTGGCATGAATGTGCTTGCGGCGATAAGGCAGATTACAGTACGCACAGCTTTGATGCAGTTGCTTGTACTACCTGTAATGTTGGCAAACCCTTCAATACCAGCGGCGGTAAATTGACTGTTCAGGCCGAAAATACCACTTTGGCACCGGCTGGAACAGAAAACTACATCATGGATCCCTCTAATTCCACGCAGTTCTATCCGACGCAGGTAATGTCTGTTACTGCCAACGGCACAGCAGTCAAGGTCAACAGAGGATATACCAATGCATCTGGCATGAAGTCGGCCGGTTTTGATCCGTATCCGCATATGATGTTCTCCGTGATTCCGGATGCAAGCGGCGAGTACTACATTTGGTTGAAGGTATATGCTCCTTCCAGTAGTACGAATAATGCGCTGTATGCGTACATTGACGGAGGAAATGACAGTTACTACTGGCGTCAGCCGTTGAAGAAGGCAGACGGAAGTTATTCCGAAAATACGTCGGATTTCTATTGGGTCAGAGTATATCAGGAATTCATGCAGGACACCTACAGTACCGGTGGTATGTATCCTCAGAACGGTTCGGATAAGGTCTATACCTGGACGGCCGGTGAGATGTACACGTTGCGCTTCCGCGCTCACAACTCCAGTGTACAGGTTGATGAGATTTATATCACCAATGATCCTGGGGATACTCCTCACAATCATACCTTCAGCAGTGAATGGGAGAAGGATGCTACGCACCACTGGCACAAGGCAACCTGCGATCATGTCGAGTTGATCTCCGGCAAGGCCGAACACAACTATGAGACAATTCTCGACACCATTTGCTCCGATTGTGGCTATGAAAGACCTGCACATGAGCATGTGTATGCCGATGCCTGGAGTTACAATACTACCCACCACTGGCACGAATGTCTCTGCGGTGACAGGAAAGACTACGCCCAGCATACCTTTGAGAACCGGGTCTGCACAGGATGCTCAATGTTGCAACCTATGGAAATGTCCGGCGGTAAACTGTCCGTGGAAGCTGAAAATGCAAATCTGGCTGAAAATGGTACGGAAAATGTCATTATGAATGGCAGTGTATTTTGGAATGATGTGGTGGATGTAGGCACTGCCGACGGCGTGACTTATGTAAAAGCCAACCGTGGTCTCAGTTATGCACCTACAATGAAAAATGCAGGCCTAACTGCAATCCCGCACATTTCCGTAGCAGTGACAGCAGATACGACTGCACAGTACTACATTTGGGTCAGAACAAAGGGAACGGGCATGTATTGCTATATCCAAGGCAACGATGAGAACGGCCAGCCCACAGATACCTACTACTGGAAGCAGGTTACGACCCAAAGCAGTGAATGGGAATGGGTCCTACTGAATCGGGATGATTATTATAAGATTGATAAGGCCTATTTCTGGACTGCCGGAGAAACCTATACAGTAAATCTGAGAAATTTTGCAACAGGCAATTTGATTGACCAGATTTATATCAGTACTGACCTAAACGACCCATATGTGAAAAACCATGAGCATACTTTCTCCACCCAGTGGACCACGAACGACACCCACCATTGGCATGCCGCAACCTGCGAGCATGCCGACCAGGTGTCCGAAAAGGGCGAGCATGTATTCACCGACGATGCGGACACAACCTGCAATACCTGCGGTGCGGAAAGACATGTTCACGTGTTTACCAACGGGGTCTGCACCTGCGGTGCTCGCGAGGCCGCCAGTACAGTGAACGGCCATGCGGTAATCGAGGCAGAGGCTTGGCAGGCAAGCACCACTTATGCGACCAAGAAAGAGAATGCCGAAGCCAGCGGCGGTTATGTTGTGCATCTTTCTACAAAGAATGACAATGCATCTGCCTTGGATGGTACGGATTCTGTCGAAGCAAGTATTGACGCAGTTGTCAATCCCAATGAAAGCGGCACATATTACATTTGGGTCCGTATGGGCTATCGTAGCTCAGGCGGAGGTTGCAATGTTTGGGTTTCTGGCGATGAGTGGGCTGATGATATCGGTTATAATGAAAAGGATCCAACAACCGGTAAAACGGGCTATCGATATGTCGGCTTTGCTACTACTACACTCGATGAAAGTAGCACAACCATTGGTTGGCAGAAACTTACTGTGACTCCGGTTTGGACTGCTGGAAACGAATATCATATCAAGATCGCAACTACAACAAATAAGAGTGTATGTGTGATTGACCAGTTTGTAATCACTACCGATGCAAACTACACCCCTAGCGGAATTGTTTCTGCAGAATAATCATGCAGTGTTGATACAATTTCCGTTTTGATCCAAAATCAGAGGGTGCGGCATTGCCGCACCCCGAAAATAAATTTTAAAAAGGAGGAAATGCTATGAAAGAATTTCTGGAACCTAGGCTGGAGATTCTGAAATTCCATGCCGAGGACATCCTAACCGCGAGCGGTGGACTGGAAGATGATGAAAACACTGGCGGTGGCGTTCCCACACCGGTAATTCCCATTGGGTGATCGGTAAATATGAAATGAGGTGAATTTTATGAAGAAAAAGATTCTATCCTTGCTTCTGGTCATGGCCATGCTGCTGAGCATCGTGCCCATGGCAGGAGCGGCCGGCGAAGCTGCCGAGCCGAAATTCAACGGCTACAATCTGTACCTGCAGAACGATATTGCAATCTGCTTTGAAGCAAATCGGGCTGCTATTGAAGAAGGCTTTGAGAAAGTAGAATTCTACATTGACGGGGAACTGGTGCAGACCAGAACGACTCTGCCTGAGGCAGACGCAAACGGTAATGTATCCTTCCGCTGCACAAAGCTGACCCCTGCTCAGATGGGCGAAACGGTTACCGCTAAGCTGTATATCGGCGGCGAGGTCAAGCATGAATTCAGCACTTCCATTAAGGATTACTGCATGACCATTCTGAGAAACGAAAGCAACACTGAGGCGTGGAAGAATGCCGAGCTGCGCACCATGCTGGTGGATATGCTGAACTACGGCGCGGCTACTCAGACCTTTGCGGAAGCAACCACTCCCTTGGTCAATGCGGATCTGGGCGAGTATGCTGCACTGGCTACCACCGGTAATCTGAGCCTGACTAATGCATGCAGTCTGTATGAGTATACAGATGTTACCGCACCTACTGTTACCTGGTACGGCGTAGGCCTGAACCTGAAGGATTCCGTTACACTGCGCTACGAGTTCGTGGCTGAAAGCGTTGAAGGTCTGGCAATCCATTTCTTCAATGACGGCAAGACTCTTGATGCATGGGTTACTGATTTTGAGAAGGTCGAGGGCACTGAGGATCACTACTATGCCTATTTCGGCATGCTGAATCCTGCCCAGCTCAGCGAAACAGTGAGCGCAGTAGCCTATTTAGCCTACAATACTGAGGACAGCGTCCGTACAAGTCACAAGCTGATGTATTCTGCAGAAAGCTATGCATACGCCGTTGCAAATGGCACTGGCTTCTCTGCAGAACTGGAGGCCCTGACCGATGCTATGATGCGTTACGGCAATGCCGTGCGCTGCTGGATCAACGGCCATGTGTATGTGAATGGTAAGTGTGAATCCTGTGACAAGGAAAAGGTATTTGGAATGACTACCGACACCATTACCATTGACGTTAACAAAGCCGTCTTGAATATAAAAACAAATGAGTATGGTGCGGTCAATAGCGCTTCTAATGAGAATGCGAAGTCTGGGGGCATTATCAGCTTCAATAAGCGCTTTGCCACAACGACTGTAGAGAGTGCTACCCGCTTTGTTTACAGTGATGCTAAAACATATATAACCCAGGTAGCAGTGGATCAGACGATTGTGCATGCTCCGGCGACATATCCCGGTAATGTCATTATGTATGTGACTCCTGCAAAGAGTGGCACCTATCAGATTGAAGCATTGGTAGCAACCAAGGGTGCTGCCGCTGTTGGCTATCTTGTGGAGGATGAATCCACCACAGAGAATACTTATTATCAGTATATGCGAATTGCAGAAGCAACAGAGACCGGCAAATCTTTTGCAGAAATGTCGAAGTTTACGACTGTTGAATTTGGTGACAGTTATCAGTGGGTAGCCGGCAAGACCTATGCGATCCGCCTCTTGGCCACCAGTTCCAACATTGGTTATGACCAGTTTACGATCACACATATTCATACCTATGACGATGATGCAGATATCACCTGCAATGGCTGTGGTGAGGAAAGACACGTCCACACCAAGGAGATTGCATATGACGATACCCACCACTGGTATGATTACACCTGTGGCTGCACCGACCTGGACGAGAGCAAGGTGGAGCACACCTATACCAACGGTGTTTGCGAATGTGGTAAGCAACGCGTGTTCGTGATGGATAGCAATACCATCGCCATCAATGCCGAAGAGGCTATTTTAAATACGGATTATGTGGAGCTGATCACGAATTCCAATGTTGGGGACAGAAAGCTTGTTAAGCTGAACAATGCTCATTCTGCATACATCAATAATGCTTATGTAACGACCGCAGTTCATCCTGGTGATGTGATCGTGTATGTTACACCCTCGATATCCGGTACCTATACAGTGGCAACCACCGGTGTTTACACAAGGGCCAATGTTACTTTGACAGGTGTTTTGGTTGAGGATGATACTACCACCAGTGAGACAAAATTCGGACCTAGGTGGACACCTAATCCCTGTAGTGTTCCTGCAAGTTTTAGTGGTGGTTCGATCATTCCCATGGTCTATGGTACGGAATATCAATGGACTGCAGGCAAAACCTATGCAATTCGTGTTGCAAGTGGTAGCACCCGTATAGCAATCGACCAGTTCGTTATTACTTGCACTACTCCTGCTGAATAACTTTATTCATCTTAAGCAAGACATACATTATTAATTACAGCAGGGCGCGGCATTGCCGCGCCCTGTTTTTTTGCAAAAGAGCCAAAAATGTAAAAACACGGGTCTTTTGCAAAAATATGGGGATGAAGTTGCCGAAAAGATTCTGTATAATACAATCAGAGGATTTCCCAAGACTTCGGAAAACTGGAAATTATTGACTGTTGCAAAAAAGTGAAGAAATGCATACAATAATGGAATAAAGCCATGCCACAAAAAACAACGAAAGGAGTGCAGGCAGCGATGAACAGAAGACAGAGAAAAAAGCCACGCGTAGTTCGGAAATCATTCCTGCTGACAATGATCTTTTCCATCATTGCTTTGGTCTGCATTCCTCTGGTGGCGGTGCAGCTGTGGCTGGTCCAGCAGTCCACTAACGAGCTTCGCGCCAATAATACGGATTACTATGTGGCTGCGCTGCAAAGCAATGCCCGTTCCCTTGAAAACCAAATGGAGATGCTGGACTACAACGCGCTGAAGATCAGCAATGACAAAAAGGTCAAAAGACCGCTGGACAGTAAGGCTACCGGCTACGACCTGTTCCAGGCTGCCCAAGTGGTGAAAAATTACAGCATCGGTCTGCCCTCGGTCGATTCCATCGGTTTTTATTATCCCTCCCGGGATGAGGTGCTGATGAATGGCTATCAGCCCAGCCAGGAACGGTTCTTTAAGAGCGTGGGCGCCATTGAGAAGGCTGCACAGCAGGAGCTGATGGACTTCCTGCAAAACCTGCAGGACATTGATGTGTTCTTCGTCCGAAATTCGGACTCCTATGGCAAATTTCTGGTGGCTAAGCCTGTGCATTTGATGACCAAGAAGAGCTTTGACGGCGTTGTCATCTACATACTCGATCCGGACGAGCTTGCACGAACCTTCCAGGTAAGTGTCTCTGCCGGGTCCAACGTTGCCATCGTTGGACAGGAAGGGGAATGGGTGCTGTTCAATTCCAATTTCCCGGTAAAGGCCTGCGAAAATGATGATTTCGCCGATTTTTTAAGGCGCTCCGACGCAAATGTTCTGGAAATGACCGTGGCGGATCTGCGGTTGGAGATCTATAAGTACACCGATGAGGCAAGCGGCAATGTGTTTTTGACATCCGTCGTGCAGGAGGATTCTCAGCGGGAGCTGACGGCCTACGTGGAACGGGTCATGACATTTATGATCCTGTCACTGCTGCTGGCGGTGGTGCTGATCGTTATTGCAATCTATATTAATTACAACCCTGTTAAGAAGCTGGTGCAGCGCCATTCTTCTTTCGCCATCGGAAGCAACCTGTCAGAGCTGGAGCTGCTGGACTCGGCGTTCTTTGCCCGGGATGAGCAGATCTCCAACCAACGCAGTCTGCTGGCCAGCTTTGTGCTGGGCGATTTGATCTACGGCTCTGCTGTGGACGCCAGCCTGCTGGATGACCAATTTGATCTGCAGCGGCTGCGTTACTTTACGGTGATCACGGTAAGCTCGGTGGAGCTGACTGCCAGTCAGGCAAATGCTGTCGCAGAGGATCTGCGGAAAAACATGGACAATACTGAGGTCTATACTACCAGTATGCCAAACCGACCCCATGTGCTGTTTATCCTCCTGGCCGAAGATCAGATCGATGAAGTGATGGTCAAGGCTGATATGCATATGTCCCTTCGCGCCGTGGCGGATTGCGACGGCGAGGTCCGTGTGGGTGAGGTGGTACAGAATTTGGAGGACCTGCGCAAATCCTATTACAGCTCCTTTGTGGAGCAGGTCAGTGAGATCGATATGGATGATCCGACTGCCGCAGGTGAATATCCGGTCAAGGAGATCCAATATCTCTTGCAGCAGGTCTGTGTCGGTGACAAGGAACGGGCACTGCGGTCCCTGGATAAGATCGAGGTTTTGCTGGCTACCAGAAAGCTTCGTCCATCTTACCGCCAGTTCTATTGCTATAAGCTGCTATCCGCATTCCTGGCAGGCATGAAGGAAAACCAGATCGCCATTGAAACAGACGAGGTGGACGCCCTTATGGCGTTCCGCAACCCCACCAGGCTGTTTGAAATGCTCCATGTGACGGTGGCAAAATGCTGCGATGCGGTTGCTACTGCGGTGGCATCCTCCAATGCCCGCGCACAAACGGAGCTGATCGCCTATGTCAATGATAACCTGACGGACAGCGAGTTGTGTCTGCTGTCTGCGGCTGACCACATGAATATGTCGATCTACGCGGTCAGCAGACTGTTCAAGGAGGGCACCGGAGTCGGCTTCAAGGAATATGTCACGAGCAAGCGCGCGGAAATGGCATATAAGCTTCTGAAGACCACCAAGGACAGTGTTGCGGATATCGCAAGGGCGGTTGGCATTGAAAACACCAAGCACTTCTCCGTGATCTTCAAGAGATACTACGGGATTTCTGCTACGCAGGTGCGTAGCGGAGAGCAAGCACAATAGACTGCAAAAGGACATCCTGCGGGATGTCCTTTTTGCGCAGCGATATCTTATTTTATTTCCAGTTTGTGAAGGATCTGCCAGAATATTGATCGCAGCATCCCAGCGGGAAAAGACCGGCTGTGAGTGGCGGCATCCGGGTGACAGTAAAAGAAGCATATGGAAAATAATGGTGCTATATGGACTGAAACGGGTAATCATCCATGGATTTTCTGGGAAATATGGGCATATCCGCGGGATGCGTCCCAACCAACCGTGCAAAACCAATATTTAAGCGACTGCCGTGTGGGCAGTCGCTTTTGTTATAATCTTAAGAATTTTCCAGTAACGATGAAATACTTTCTTGTAAAAAATCACGATAATTTTTATGCTAGTATAGGGAAAAATTATAGGATGTTTTTCGGGAGCGTCTTCCGTCAACATACACACCCGATGTCCGGTGGGCATCAAACTGAAAGCGAGGTCTGAATATGAAGAAAAACAAGATTCTCAGAACATTGCTCGTGGCAGCTGTGGCGTTGGTCACATTGTTTGCCGTGACCACTGCGGCAGCAGAATATGCGGCCGGAGACGGAATGACCTTTGAGATCGTCACATCCAAGCAGGAATACGATGTGAACGAAGAAATCCAGATCCTTTTACTGGCAAAAAACTATAATACCAATATGAAGCTGGCCAATATCTCCTGGGATGCAACGATCCCCGGGGGAGAGCTGACACTTTTGGCGGGCGAGGCTACCGGCACCCGGACCGTGGAGGTGGGTGAGCGGGCAGTCATCAATTACCGGCTGATGAAGATCGTGGATCCTCCGGAAGAACCCCAGGACCCCGAGTCCACCACTCCCAGCACCCAGCCGGAGGAGACTCCCTCGGATACAAATGAGGGTGAGGGCGTTCCCGGCGGTCAGATCGCGGTGCTGATCATTTTGATCGTGCTGGCCCTTGCGGGCATCGGCGGCATCGTATTTTTGATCCTGAAGCGCAGAGGTGTTATTTCCTGCATTGCCCTGGTGCTTTCCCTGGGCATGCTGCTGCCCTGCATTCCTGCAGTGGATGTAAGTGCCGCAGGCCTGAACATCGGCGACATGATCATGGGCGATGACAATGTGCTCAATGCCTCGGTCAAATTCATTGTCGATGGCAAGGAGTATGAGGCCACTGCCACCATGACCTACGAGATGGCGGATCAGACTGAGACCGTCGTCGAGGCCATGTATAGCTCTATGTCTAATCTGACATGGGAGGAATTTGCAGCACCCCTTGTCACACCGACTGTTGGTGAGCATCCCAGACTGCGGTTTGTTCAGGAGGATATTCCCCGCATTGTTAAGACGCTGGAGTCGGAGGAGTGCGCCGGGCTGGCGAATGAATTCTTCCGGCTGTTGGGCATGACCTTTAACGGTGTATTGAGCGAGCCCGAGAAAACGGTAGATGATGATGGCAACGTCACCTATCTGAAAACCAACTACAGCACCGATAAAGTCTTCTCGATACGTGCAAAAGCACTGTATTATGCACTATATAAGGATAGTGAGGATTCGAAAAAGGCGCATATGGCGCAATACTACGGAAAAATAGCGGTGCGTGCGTGCAAGAAATTGGCAGAAACTGTGCGCTTCCCGCCTATGGACGGTGGTCAGAATACATACTATTTGGGCTACTGCCAGATGACTTTGGCAGAAGTCTACGACTGGTGCTATGATCTGCTGACCTACGAAGACAAACAGTATCTGGCTGACCGTGCACAGTGGCTTGGCGCATTGAATGAAGCCGGCTGGCCTGTAGAATTGGGCTCTTTGGCTGGTACCGTTACAGGCCATCATGGCGGCCCGCTGATTCAGCAATACTGGATGGCAGTCGCAATTGCTATGTACGACGAATATCCTTCCATGTATGAGGTGATCGCCGGCTGGTGGTTCGAGATGTTCCCCTCCAGCAGAAATGCGTGGAATGTTGCCGGAATTCACCATCAGGGTGCCAGCTACGGTGCCGGTGGACGTCATGATTCCGATCTGATATGCCAGTTGGATCTCTACAGCATGACCGGCGGTGACAACGACCGGGACGGAGATGGTAAGGCAGATGGCTATGTAGCGATGAATCCTGAAAGCTTCCGCAGCATTTCCTATGGCTTGCTGTATTCGCTGCGTCCTGACGGTCAGTTCCTCCGTGAAGGTGACACCTGGGAGGAAAATCAAACCAATAAGGGCACGCTTTGGAGTGAAAATGCAGACCATTTTGCTCGCGCCGGCAGCTTCTACAAAGATGGAATTCTGCTTCGCGTGTCTAGGGAATTGAGCAACCTTGCGTTCGACACGAGAGATTTCATCGAGGTGCTGACAGTCTTCGATCCGGAGGTCGAGACGAAGAAGTATTCGGATCTGCCTTACACCCAGTATTTTGATATACCTTCCGGCTCCATGACGGCCCGGACAGGTTGGGATATGGGCATTGACTCCAACGATGTGATTGCAAGAATGCAGCTGACATCTGTATTTGCAACCATCCACCAGCATCGCGATGCGGGCCACTTCCAAATCTATTATAAAGGTATTTTGGCCAGCGATTCAGGCATGTATACGGGAACGGTACGCCTGCCCCATCATCAGTATTATGTGACCACTTCCATTGCCCATAATACGCTAACCATTACCTCTCCCCAAAATCGCTACGGCACGCAGGTTACGGCTTCGGATCCTGACTGGGGCGTGGACGGCATAAACAGAGTCGTCAACTCTGTGCTTGGACATGAGTTCGGCCCGAACATCTATAAGCCGGAATACTCCTATCTTGCCGGCGACATTGCAGCGTCCTACCGTACCGCTACCGATACAAATGCGCAGGAAGCAGTCAGAAGCATGCTGTTCCTGAATCTGGAGCTGGACGGCAATACAGAGCATCCCGGTGCATTTGTGGTCTTTGATCAGATCAAGACCAGTTTGGTGGGCTCCAAGAAGAGCTTCTTGCTGCATATGCAATCCGAGCCGGAAGTGGACGGCAACACGATCGTCATTAAAAATACAGAGGGCGATTATAACGGCATGCTCACCAATCAGGTGCTGTATGTTGGTACTGCCACCCAAAAGGACGATGCTTACACGATCACCAAGATCGGTGGTCCCAGCAAAGAATTTGTTGTGGGTAACTATAACTATGCACTTAGCGGAACCTTTGAAAGCACGTTGTGTGAGGAGTCCGGCTGGGGCCGTGTGGAAATCAGTACAACCACTACGGTTGAAGAACAAACCGACTATATGCTCAATGTCATGTATGTGGGAGATGCAGACGGTGATGCTACGGTTATCCCTGCAAAACTGATCTACGACGGCAAGGGCGTAGTCATGGGCGCACAGCTGATGAACCATGTTGCCATGTTCAATATGGACGGCAACCACCGCATCAGCAGTGATGTTTCCTTCACGATTCCTCAGAACGAAGGCTACAGCACTTTCAAGGTCAATGTAGCAGGTCTGCAGGCCGGTACTTGGACTGTTTATGTGGATGGCAAGTCCGTTGGCACGCAGATTGCCTCCGAAGAGGGCGGTATGATCTACTTTGAGGCTGCAGCCGGCACTGTGAAACTGGTTCGTTCCGGATCCGAAAGCAATAAGACCTTTGATGAGACTCCGATCGTGGAAGAAGAGCCCATCGGAATCATGATCAACAATTTCTACTATTATACCGATGCACATCCCGTGAAGTCCGGTGAGGATTACCTGTTCCCCGTTACCGTCATTTTTGATGCACTGAACGGCAAGGGTTCCTGGAATAAGGACAAAACTGCTTATACAGTTCGGTACAAGGGTGTTGTCTATGTCATAACCGCCAATTCCTTGACAGCTAACGGGGAATCGGTTGCATTCAACGAGATCCGTGCGGCGGCCGGTGATCTGTTGATGGATTCGACGACACTTATGAAGCTGGTCGAGGGTTCCATGTATTATGACCGTTTCATTAACCGCATTCGTGTTACGGTAAATATTGACAACAATGTTCCTTTACTGTCTGATGAAATTCTGTACAAGTTCCCCACTGCGGCGCAGGTAGAGGCGGTCATCGACAACGGATACTCCACCCTGCCCGTGATTCAAGCGCTGGATGGTGATATTACCACCCGCTGGACCAGTCAGAAATCCGGAAATAACATCTGTGAAGCAATTTTTGATTTCGGCAAGACCATTCAGCTGACAGACGTTGTTCTCTATTTCTGGGGCGATGAGAGTGCCTACAGTAATTACATCTTTGATCTCTTAGTATCCACGGACGGTGTAAACTGGGAGACGGTTTACGATAAAGCGCAATCAGGCGAAGTGGGGCGTTATACATGGCTGAATACTTATCTGACGCTGCCCATGAGCGAAGAGGCCAGATATGTCAAATTTGTCGGCCATGGCCGCTACAGATATATGACTTCCGGTAAGCAGAATTCCACAATTGACAATGGCTGGAGCATCGTGACGGAAATCATCTTCCTGCAGAAAGCAGTCATCGATCCCAACGGTGCCGAGGTTATCGGTCAAACATTGCTTGCTGAGGCAGAATGCTTTAACAAGGAAGACACGGTAAAGGTGGAACAGGATAACAATGCGTCCGGTCGTGAAGTGGTCATTTCCAATGTGGGATATACCACCAATCCCGGTACGGTGGATGCAGCGAAACCGCAACTCTCTGCCACCTTTATCCCAAGGCGCACAGCGGTGCATTACATTTGGGCTAAGGTCAATGCATCCAAGGTGACCTCCGGGGATACCATCTGGGTCAACATTGACGGCGTGACCGGCAATACCTACTATCCTGAAAAAATCAATGTAGGTAAGAAAGATAAGGATGGTTACGTATGGATCAAGCTGGGTCAGTATGAGGATCAAACTGCACTGGCTAAGTGGACGTCTGGAGAGGCATACACCCTGTCCGTGATCTCCGGATGTGAAGGTCTTGTCTTTGACTGCTTCATAGTCTCGCCCGATGCAAGCTATGTGCCTTATGAAGCTTGCTACAGCAAGAAGACCAGCACCAGCGGTATCGTATCTGTCAATGCCAAGGATACCATTTATGAGCATTCTATGGCGAAAGCCTCCGGAAATGATGCGCGTTTGCAGTCTGTTTCTGCGGACGGTACTGTAAGCGAGGCCTACAAGGACTATGTGCTGAGCACGAAGAATCTGCCCGGTGATCTGTCCCTGAATATCCTTACGGATACCAGTGGTATCTACTCCATCTATGCCACCGTTAAGGTAAGCAGTCTGAGTAATGATCAGTTCTTCTATGCAATTTCTGCAAATGATGACGATTTTAAATACACCCTGTGCGACCTGAGTGAGGTTGCCGCAGTGTCGGCAAACCAGTATGTCAAGATTAAGCTGGGAGAGGTGAACATTCAGGCTGCTGAGTCCATCTACGTGCGCATCAAGACCTGCTCCAAGGGTGTAACCTTTGGCTCGTTTACCACAACCTGTGAATTGCCGCAGGGCGTATTCAAGACCAGTGGCGGTAAGATCACCGTTCAGGCAGAAGAGGCAAAGCTGCAGCCTGCAGGTGAGGAAACGGTCATTTTGGATGCTACCGATCTGAATAGCTATTACAAGGGTGAAGTTGCAGCGGTTGTGGAAAGCGCTGGTGCGGCAGGCGGTAAGGCAGTTCGCTTTATGAGACAGCACAGTGCATGGAATCAATTGGCGAATGCCACTTCGGAAGCAACACCGCATCTGAGTTTCCAAGTGATGCCGGATGAAGGCGGCGAGTACTATATCTGGGTCAAGCTTTATGCACCGAAGGGTACATTTATCTACGCCTGGATCGACGGCGGTGACGACTACTATTTCTGGCAGCAGCCGTTGACTATGGAGACCTACTCTGCAGACGAAGAGGATTACATCTGGGTCAGACTGTATCAGGAGTACACGAGCATGGCAGCGGGTCTGCATAAAGAGCATTCCTATCACTGGAAAGCCCGCAGAGTCTATACCATCGGTCTCAGAGGCATGTCTGTTGGCGTAAAGGTGGACGAAATTCTGATCACCAACGATCCGAAGGACGCACCGCATAACCATTCCTACAGCAGCACATGGAACGGCAATGATACCCATCACTGGTTCGATGCCACCTGTGGATGCCAGAATGTAGCCCCCAGAGCTTACGCTGAGCATTTCTTTGAGGATCATACGGATAAGGAATGCAATACCTGCGGCTACAAGAATCCCAATTATGCGCCCCACAATTATGCAGACGGCAAGTGTACCATCTGCGGCGGCCTGGCACCCTTTACGATCTCCGGCGGAAAGCTGACATTGGAAGCAGAAAATTTGATGCTTGCACCGGACGGTAAGGAAAACCATATTCCTGATTACACAGGCGCTGTTGTTAAGGTTGTGGAAAGTGCCGAAGCAGAGGGCGGTAAGGCTGTGCAGTTCGTCAGAACGAATTCCGGCTGGAATACATTCCCGGATCAAGGCACAACACCGATCCCGCACCTGAGCGTACTGGTAACGCCTGAAAGGACCGGGCGATACTACATCTGGCTGAAGGTGTACGCCCCCGCGAATGCGTCCTATGGTGCATATATCTATGCATATGTGGATGGCGGTTCGGATACCTACTACTGGCGTCAGCCGCTGGCATTGAACGGATACTCCAAGGGTGAAGGGGATTACATCTGGGTGTGCCTGAACCAGGAATGGAAACAAAATACAGAAAAGTTTGCGGACCATACCTATAACTGGACTGCCGGGCAGACCTATGCTCTGCGCTTCAGAGGAACAGTAGCCGGTGTCCGGGTGGATCAGATCTACATCACAAACAGCGCAAGCGATGTGCCGCATAATCACACCTGGAATTCTCTGAAGAGCTATGATGACACCTATCACTGGTGGACGTCCTCCTGCCATACGGGCATGATCACCGGTAAGGCCAAGCATAACTATGATAATCTGAAGGACACCACCTGTAACGATTGTAACTATGTCCGTCCTGAGCATGTTTGCACCTTCAGCGAGCGCTGGAGCGTTAACAGCACCCAGCACTGGCACCAATGTGCCTGCGGTGAAAAGACCAATGTGGGCAGCCACAGCTTTGCAAATGGCTACTGTTCTGTCTGTAATATGATGGAGCCGCTGAAGCTGACAAACGGCAGAGGAACCTTGCAGGGCGAACATGCAGCAGTGGCAGCGCCTGGCATGGAAAACGTGATCAGCGACTATACAGATGCACCTGCCACAGTGAAGACCAATGCTGCTGCATCGGGTGGCGCAACACTGCACTTCAACAGAAACCATACGGATTATGCCAAATTGTTCAACAATCAGACTCTGGATGGCATGCTGCCGAGCACGCACGCTTCCTTCAATGTAATCCCGGATAAGACCGGTGAATACTACATTTGGCTGAAGGTCTATGCGCCCAATTCGGTTAGCTGGGCCGGCGGCGATGCTGTTTTCTGTTGGATCGACGGCATGAACGCGGAAGGCGAAGCAACGGACACCTACTTCTGGCGTCAGTCCCTGAAGAAGGCGGATGGAACATATTCCCAGGGCGCGACAGATTTCTACTGGGTCCGTGTATATCAGCGGATTGATACGACAACGCAGGTGGGTGCGGACAGAGTTTACAACTGGACTGCCGGGGAGACCTACACGCTGCGCTTCAGAGGCTACACTGCAGGCGTGCAGATCGACGAGATCTATATCACCAATGATCCCAATGATGCTCCTCACAACCACTCCTTCAGCGCTGCCTGGGAAAAGGATGAGACCTATCACTGGCACAAGGCAAACTGTGGCCATGACGAGCTGATAAACGGCAAGGCAGAACACATCTATGACAATCTGAAGGACACTACCTGCAATGACTGCGGCTATGTCCGTCCTGCGCATATCTGCACCTTCAACGAGAGTTGGACATTCGACGGAACACAGCACTGGCATCAATGTGTCTGCGGCGACAAGGCCAATGTGGGCAACCACAGTTTTGTCAATGGTTACTGCTCTGTCTGTAACATGCTGGAACCGGTGAAGTTGACAAACGGCAAGGGCACTCTGCAGGGTGAAAATGCAGTGATCGCAGCACCGGGCATGGAAAATGTAACCACCAATAGTACAGATGCACCTGCCAAAGTAAAGGCCAATTCCGCGGCATCGGCCGGCGCAACGCTGTACTTCAACTGGACGCATACAAATTACTACGCACTGTCCCTCAATCGAACCCTGGTGAATGGTACATTGACCGAGGTGGAAGGCGTATTTCCGAACGCACATGCCTCCTTCAGTGTAATCCCGGATCAGACCGGTGAATACTACATTTGGCTGAAGGTCTATGCACCCAATTCGGTTAGCTGGGCCGGCGGCGACGCAGTTTTCTGCTGGATCGACGGTACAAATGAGGAAGGCAAGGCAACGGACACCTACTTCTGGCGTCAGTCCCTGAAGAAGGCGGATGGAACATATTCCCAGGGCGCGACAGATTTCTACTGGGTCCGTGTATATCAGCGGATTGATACGACAGCACAGGTGGGTGCGGACAGAGCTTACAACTGGAAGGCCGGTGAAGCCTATACCCTGCGCTTCAGAGGCTACACTGCAGGCGTGCAGATCGACGAGATCTATATCACCAATGATCCCAATGATGCTCCTCACAACCACTCCTTCAGCGCTGCCTGGGAAAAGGATGAGACCTATCACTGGCACAAGGCAAACTGTGGCCATGACGAGCTGATAAACGGCAAGGCAGAACACATCTATGACAATCTGAAGGACACTACCTGCAATGACTGCGGCTATGTCCGTCCTGCGCATATCTGCACCTTCAACGAGAGTTGGACATTCGACGGAACACAGCACTGGCATCAATGTGTCTGCGGCGACAAGGCCAATGTGGGCAACCACAGTTTTGTCAATGGTTACTGCTCTGTCTGTAACATGCTGGAACCGGTGAAGTTGACAAACGGCAAGGGCACTCTGCAGGGTGAAAATGCAGTGATCGCAGCACCGGGCATGGAAAATGTAACCACCAATAGTACAGATGCACCTGCCAAAGTAAAGGCCAATTCCGCGGCATCGGCCGGCGCAACGCTGTACTTCAACTGGACGCATACAAATTACTACGCACTGTCCCTCAATCGAACCCTGGTGAATGGTACATTGACCGAGGTGGAAGGCGTATTTCCGAACGCACATGCCTCCTTCAGTGTAATCCCGGATCAGACCGGTGAATACTACATTTGGCTGAAGGTCTATGCGCCCAATTCGGTTAGCTGGGCCGGCGGCGATGCTGTTTTCTGCTGGATCGACGGAATGAATGCGGAAGGCGAAGCAACGGATACCTACTTCTGGCGTCAGTCCCTGAAGAAGGCGGATGGAACATATTCCCAGGGCAAGACAGATTTCTACTGGGTCCGTGTATATCAGCGGATTGATACGACAGCGCAGGTGGGTGCGGACAGAGTTTACAACTGGAAGGCCGGTGAAGCCTATACCCTGCGCTTCAGAGGCTACACTGCAGGTGTGCAGATCGACGAGATCTACATCACCACGGATGCGAATGATCCTTACGTGCAAAACTAAGGCGTTGTCGGATCGTTCAAAACAGCATGAACCACTTCTGGCATAGCCGCAATTTGTGGCTATGCCAAAGCGGCATACAAGTATATTCCATGGGCGCGGCGGCGGTCGCCCCATGCATATAAATTTTCAAAAAGGAGGAAATAGTATGAAAGAATTTCTGGAACCTAGGCTGGAGATTCTGAAATTCCAAGCCGAGAACATCTTGACAGTGAGCGGTGAGCTGGAAGACAATGAAAACACCGGCGGCGGTATCCCCACACCGATCATTCCCATCGGATGACCGGCAAATATGAAATGAGGTGAATTTTATGAAGAAAAAGATTCTATCCTTGCTTCTGATCATGGCCATGCTGCTGAGCATCGTGCCCATGGCGGGAGCGGCCGGTGAGGTCGCAGAGCCGAAATTTACCGGCTACAATCTGTATCTGCAGAACGATATTTCTATCAGCTTTATTGCAAATCGGGCTGCCATCGAAGAAGGCTTCGAGAAAGTGGAATTCTACATGGGCGAGGAGCTGGTGCAGACCAGAAC
Source organism: Oscillospiraceae bacterium (assembly GCA_015067545.1). Taxonomy (GTDB): domain Bacteria; phylum Bacillota; class Clostridia; order Oscillospirales; family Oscillospiraceae; genus Faecousia. Next base: position 51,378 of record SVMG01000008.1, on the reverse strand, counting down.
CACACTGCCCGAAGCAGATGAAGATGGCAATGTAGCCTTCCGCTGCACAAAGCTGACCCCTGCTCAGATGGGCGAAACCGTTACCGCCAAGCTGTATATCGGCGGTGAGGTCAAGGACGAATTCAGCACTTCCATTAAGGATTACTGCATGACCATTCTGAGAAACGAAAGCAACACTGAGGCATGGAAGAATGCGGAGCTGCGCACCATGCTGGTGGATCTGCTGAACTACGGCGCAGCCACCCAGACCTTTGCAGAAGCAACCACTCCCTTGGTCAATGCGGATCTGGGCGAGTATGCTGCACTGGCTACCACCGGCACTCTGAGCCTGACGAACCACAGCAAAACTTTCGAGTACAGTGCCGAAGCTGATCCGACCCCGACTACGGTGGACTGGGTTGGCGTGGGCCTGAATCTGAAGGACTCCATCACATTGCGCTATGAGATCAAAGCACCCAGCATCGAGAATTTGTCAGTTCGCTTCTGGAATGAAGACAAATCCATGAATGTTTATGTCAGTAACTTCGAAAAGGTAGAAGGTACTGAGGATCACTACTATGTGTACTTAGGCGTGCTGGATCCCACCCAGCTCAGCGAGAAGATCAGCGCTCTGGTCTATTCCAATGCCTTTAACTCCAGCGCAGACTGGGAGAGCGATAAACTCATCTACTCTGTAGAAAGCTATGCCTATGCAGTTGCCAACGGCGAATATGATGCCGACCTGAAGGCGCTGACCGATGCCATGATGCGTTACGGCAATGCTGTGCGCTGCTGGCACAATGGACATGTGTATGTAAATGGCCTTTGCGAATCCTGTGATAAGGAGAAGGTATTCGTGATGGATGGCACTTCCATTACCATCAATGCTGCAGATGCCGTTTTGAATACCAACTACGTGAACCTGATCACCAACAGCAATGTTGCAGACAGAAAGCTTGTTAAGCTGAACAATCTGCATTCGGCATATCAACTTAACGGTGCTTCCAGCTATGTAACCAGAAAAGAGCATCCCGGCGATGTGATCGTGTATGTGACTCCGTCCGTATCCGGTGTTTACACAGTAAAGGTCTCCGGTGTCTACACAGCGGCCGACAAAACATTTACGGGCGTTCTGGTTGAGGACGATACTACTACCGATGAAACGAAGTATACCTACAGAAAGACACCTAACCCCTGCAGCGATCCTGCGGATTTTGCTACCGGTTCCATCACTACCGCAGACTTCAACCATCCGTATGGGGCAGCGTATGCTTATCATTGGACCGCAGGAAAGACTTATGCCATTCGCGTTTCCAGCGGTTGCGCTTATGCCGCACTGGATCAGTTTATCATTACCCATGAGCATGTCTACACCAACGGTTTCTGCCAGTGCGGTGAGAGTATGTTCCCCAGCAATTCTGTGATTATTGAAGCTGAGACCGGCGTGCTGGCAGAGGACGGAACAGATAATGTTCAAACAGAAACCCAGGATCTCGTTTCGCTAAAAACCAATTCCAATGCAGCCGGCAGTCAGACGGTTTTGTTTGAGAAGATGGCATCGGGTTATAATTACCTGAGACCCTCAAGCAGCCATTATGTTAAGGATCCTATCCCACACGCGACCTATACTGTGGAATCCGAACTGAGCGGAGAGGTCTATGTCTGGCTGAAAGTCTACGCCCCGAATACAAACCTGCCTGCTACAGACCGCGGCGATGCCCTGTATTGCTGGATCGGCGATGATAATGAAACCGATACCTACTTCTGGCGGCAGCCCTTGAACAAAGCTGGCAAGAATGAGTATTCTACAAGTGCTACAGATTTCTACTGGGTCAGAGTATATCAGGAATTCCATACGCACAATACTGCCAATGGCTCACAAGTTGGTGAGAATAAGACCTATAACTGGACTGCTGGTGAGACTTATACCATTCAGTTCAGAAGCTACGCCGCGAATGTTCAGCTGGATCAGATCCTCATTACAACGGACCTGACCTTCGATCCCAATAATCCCTGAGTAAGCCCATTTTTCCTTATGCAAGGCAGGGCGCGGCAATGCCGCGCCCTGTTTCGAAATCCAAAAGATACCAAAAACGGATTCGTTGCATTTTTTGAGAAAATATGCTACAATATAACAAAATCTTCGCATATGAACCCGGGAAAATTCAGAATACAGGATAAATAATATGCAAATTTTTCACGAACCGATAAAGCCAAATTATACGATAGCCAAGTACCAGGCCCTGCTCCGGGGCTTCGACCATTGGCACCAGCGGGTAGAGTTTGTGCTGGTGCTGGAGGGCACCTGTAGGATCAAGGTGGGCAAAAGCAGCAGTCGCCTGTGCCAAAAAGGGGATCTGACGGTGGTACAAAGCGGAGATATCCACAGCATTACCGAAGCGGAAAACAGCGTCGTGTATATTTGCACCTTTGATCCCAGCATCTTATTTTATTTCCAGCCCGATGTTAAAATCGTGCAAACCTTTATCACCGCAGAAGAACTGAAAAAAGCCGGTATCGATGGCCGCATCCGGGAGATATTTGAGGAAATGTATGCAGAAAAATGTCTGGATGCTGTTTGGAGCGATGTGCTGATCCGCGCGGATATCGTTCGGTTGTACAGCCTGCTGGTACGATCCTTCGAACGGGAAAATGTCTCTGATGAACAAACACTGACCCAGTTCCGCAATTTCCAGAACGCGCTGCAGTTTATTGCGGACCATTACCGGGAGAACATCACCCTTGCGGATATTGCAAGGATTACCAACTACAATCCGGTTTATGTGTCCACCTTGTTCGTGACCTATACCGGGGTAAACTTCAAGACATATCTGGATAGCTTCCGCATCAATCAGGCGGTCAAGCTGGTGCGGGGGACAAATTTGACTTTCACGGATATTTCTGCAAAATGCGGATTTGACAATATTCGCACCTTCAACAATGTGTTTAAGCGCATTACCGGCATGACACCCAGTCAATTGCGCAAAACCAATATTTAAGCGACTGCCGTGTGGGCAGTCGCTTTTGCTATAATCTTAAAAATTTTCCAGTAACACTAAATTAGTTTCTTGTAAAAAATTGTGATAATTTTTATGCTAGATATAATGGAAAAAGGAGGTATCCTCTATGGAAAAAAACTATAAAGTAATCTTCCCCGAAAAGAAAAAAGTTCAGGTAACAGAATGGCCCATGCCGGAGGTGGGAGACAACGACCTGCTTATCAAAGTGGATGTCTCTCAGATCAGCACAGGTACGGAGCTAACCATGCTGGAAGCTAATGTGGAGCCCGACAGCCCCTGGCAGCAGAATATTGTTTACCCCAATCTGTGCGTGGGCTACAGCAGCGTGGGTCATATCGTCGCAGTGGGCAAGGATGTTTCTCCTGATGTGATCGGCAAACGGGTTTTTGCCCAGGCGTTTCATGAAAAATATGCAGTTTATCCTGCCGATGCCTATGAAGGACTGATGTGGGTGCCGGAGAATGTTGCGTCTGAGGATGCTGTTTTCTGCGCCATCGCCTCCATCACCAACGGCAGCATCCGCTGCTCCGAGATCCGTCCGGGCGATGCCTGCGTGGTCTACGGTGCCGGTATTATCGGCCAGATGGTTGCCCGCTTTGCCAAGGCGGCAGGCTCTACCAGGGTATTCGTTGCAGATATTTCCGATCTGAGATTGAGCAAGCTCCCCCAGGATCCCTGCTTCATCCCCATCAACTCCACCCGCGAGAATGTAGCTGAGGTGGTAAAGAAGAATACCATCGGTGGGGAAGGCGTTCCCGTGGTGTTTGAAACCACCGGCGCTCCTGCGCTGATCCCTCAGGAGTTGGCCTGCCTTTGCCAAAGAGGCAAGCTGATCATCACCAGCAGCCCCAAGGGAAAATCTCTTGTGGATCTGGATTACTGCAACAGAATGGGTATTTCCATCATCGGCGCACACAATTTTGCTGTGCACCCGGATGTTGAGACACCCTTCAACAGATGGACCAAGCGCCGGGATTCCGACTATTTCCTGGAGCTGCTGTCCAAAAACCAAATGACTGTCAACGAGATGCATACCCATCGGTTCCACTACAAGGATGCCGTAGCGGCCTATGAAATGCTGATGAACGACAGAACGCAGGCGCTGTCCGTGCTGATCGACTGGGAGGACTGACTTTGGAAACGAAAGTTGCGGTTATCGGAGCAGGTACGATTTCTGCCTGCCATCTGAGCTCCTATCAGCAGATCCCCAATGTGCGCGTTGTTGCGATCTGCGACCAAAATCTGGAGCTTGCCAAGAGCCGTGCACAGGAATATAACATTCCGTATTTTTGCGCGGATTATCACGAGATCCTGGCAGACCCGGAGGTGGACGCAGTCAGCATCGTCACTCCCACCTTCACCCACAAAACCATCGTGCTGGATGCCCTTGAAAAAGGCAAGCATGTTTTTTGCGAGAAGCCCCCGGCATTGACTTATGAAGATGCGCTGGCATGTGAAGAGGCTGCAAAAAAGGCTGGCAAGGTACTGATGTACGGCTTTGTTTGTCGTTTTATTGCTTCCAATCAGTATGTCAAGCAGTACATTGACGCCGGAAAAATGGGCCAGATTTATTATGCGGAAGCATCCCGCATGGAAAACTGCTCTCAGATCGGCGGCTGGTTCCGGGATAAATCCAAGGCCGGCGGCGGTTCTTTAATGGATGCGGCCATTCATCAGCTGGACCTCATGCTGTATTTTATGGGCTATCCCAAGGTGCTGAGCGTAAAAGGCTTTACCAGTGATGTCAACAAGGACCTTCCGGAAAGAATTCAAAGTGCAGCTGCCAGCTATAAGTCCGTTTCCAACACGTACATTCCCAGAACGGTAGAGAGCTTTGCATCTGCCTATATTACCTTTGAAGGCGGAAAGAATCTGTATATCAAAGCGGCGCATATTGCCAATACGGTCGACCCCGGAACGCGCATGGAAATACTGGGCGAAAAGGGCGGCATCAGCTTTACAGACGGAAATCTGCGTTTGCTGACCATCGACGAAACAAATCATTTTGTGAAATCAGAGCCCAATATCTATGATGACCCGGATCTTTTTACTCCGGAGATCCGGCATTTTGTGGATTGCTGCACCGGCAAGGCCAAATGCATCCCGAACGCCGAAGAGGGAACCCAGATCATGCGGATTTTGAATGCGATCTATGAATCTGCTGCCACGGGCTCGGAGATCGTATTCTGAAGCTGAACTGCGAAGGTATTCCTGCTTCTTGCACATTGTCCTGATGTGTGGTATAATAAGCAAAACCGCGATTTGGAGGATGTGCAGTGAAGCATAAGGTGTTGCTGTCTATAACCGGCAAACAGTCCTATTATGACCAGGAGCCGGAGGTCATGGAGCTGGTGACCGAGGGAACGATGGAATTTACCAACGGAGGTTGGGATATTTCCTATCAGGAAAGCGATCTCACCGGCTTGCAGGGCGTGACTACTACATTCCGGGTAGAACCGGACAAGGTGACCTTGACGCGGACCGGTCCGCTGCGCTCGACCATGGAGTTTTGCGTGGGGCAGTCCCATGACAGCCTCTATCAAATGGAATTTGGTGCGCTGATGATCACTGTGACAACACGGCATCTGTTTTTCGATATCCTGCCGGAGGGCGGCTGCATCGATCTTGTGTATGACATTGAGATCGAGAAGACCGAGGGCGGCAGGGTGGACTACCACCTGGATATCCGCGCTGTGGATTAAATTGCAAAAAAAGACTGCTGCAATCGCAGCAGTCTTTTTTGTTAGTCATTATTGTTGTTGCCACTGCTGCTTCCCGAGCTGGCAGGCTGGGAGGCAGGCTCAGAAGGCGTGCTGGAAGCAGGGGGAGTCGAGGAGGAGGGGGCACTTGAGGAGGGAGTGGAGGGTGTGCTGGAGGCGGGGGGTTCAGTGGGCTTCTGTTCCAGCTTCACGACCACGGAATCCCGGGCCTCATAGGTGTAGGTGTTGACCAGATATTTGTTTTGCAGCTGGCCGTTGCTATCGGTATACAAGGAATTGTAGATCTCGACCTCATAGCCGTTTACGCCGGCAACAAGCTCCTGGCCGTTTTTATATCCGCCGGGATTATCGGCGACCATTACATTGTACAGCTTTCCGGGCCGAATGGTACGGATCACCTTGACACTGATCTCAACACTGTAATTACGGTTGTCCGTTCCTTCAATGCTGACGCAAATATTGCCGTTGGTCACTGCGGCTGTAATGCGGATAGGCTCGGAGCGGTTATTGCGGAAACGGAAGTCTTCCTTGCCTTCGGCTACATATACATCCCGTCCCACCTCGATAAAGTTGGTGGCATAGGTGTGATTATGGCGCTCCAGAATCTCCAGCTCGCTTTCCAGCACGCTGTTGTACAGAACACTGGCAACATGCGTAACGCCGCCGCCCATGACCTTCTGTGCCACATTGCCCCGGTAGGCCAATGCTTCCTGATAGCCGTTTTCTTCAGTCAGTTCTCCCAAAACATCGTTGAAGGAGAAGGTTTCACCGGCCTTGATGATCAGACCGTTCAGCTTTTCACAGGCCTGGTAAGCATTGCTGTTCCATGCGGTTTCCGCGCCCAGAGCCGATGCATGAGCGCCAAGGACATCCTGGAACAAATTGCCTGCAAGCAGCTCCTTGGTGATGTTGGGTGCCAGATAACCCACAGGGATGGTGATGGTCTGACCGTAGGGGGTTTTGGCGATCTGCTCCTTGACTTTGTTCAGATCGAAGCCATAGCCGTAGATCTCGGGGGTTACCTCGTAAGTGACGGGGTCCATCTGGGCATCCACAGGCTCTTCGTACAGCTCTGTGTGGTAGTTCAACAGTTCATCTTCGATGGATTCGGGAGCCAGCACAGTACAGGTTCCAACAACCTGGAAAATGTTGATGTTGTAGTATTCCAGCACCTGCTCGTACAGCTTGTTGGTATCCAGACCGTATTCAGCAGTGCCCACATAGATGGTCAGGGTTTGGTACACCTTGGAGGTGTCCGGTTTGCCGGCACCCATCTGAGGCTTTTGCCCCTCGAGCTTGATCCAGGCATCCTGCAATGTGCTGCTGAACTGCGTTCCCAGCTTGTTGATCTCACTGCGGATAAAGTCCGTATTCAGATTCAAATGGGGGGTAATGGGGATGATCACCGAATTGGTCAGTGCATTGTTCTTCGCCTGATTCCGTTCTGCGCGGCTGCCGGTACGGCCGTAGTTGAAAGCATCCGCTATCACGGCCTGAATATCCAGACTGGCACCGGTATCTTCCGGAGAAAGGGTGATCTGGGAATCCAACACTGTTACCACCATGTCCAGCTTTGAGTATGTATCGGCAGTGGCCTCTTGCAGGGCAATGGCAGCCTCATCGGGAGTCATGCCTCCAAGATTGACACCGGCGGCTACAACACCCTTGAGGATCTTGCCGTCGTCCGTGGGTTCGGCAAACATGGATGTGATCATGAGGATCGCCGCAACGAGCAGTATTACAGTTACGGACGCCAACGAGATCAAGACGATCTTTTCCTTCTTTGTCATATACCAGCGCTTCTTCTTGCGGTTGCGCTGAGGATTTTCAGGCCGGGCACCGCTGGGGCGGGGCGCAGCCTGCGCAGCATTATCCAGACGCACCCGCTGGGTCATCTCCTTGTTAGGCTCCGTGGCCGGAGCATCGCTGCGGGGAATGTCAATATGTTGATCGTTAATAGTAAACCTCTCCAATCTGTCAGCGGCAGGGCCGCGCGCAGTGTTTGCATTCTAGGAGTATTGTACCACATTTTACACAAATTGCAATGTCATTTCGTTACCAATGAATGAAATTACTGTAAAGAAGAGGGTTAAATCACCCCTGAATGCAGCAATTTCGATACTTTTCAAGAAATACCTTGGTCTGCCGCAGGCTGTCCACACCGCTGGCAAGCTTAAGCCGCAGGGTGGGCTGCTTGGCTGTGGCCACCAGTTGGATGCGCTTGGCGTAATCCTTGTCGCCGATAATGCGGCTGATGCCGTCAAAGTTCATTTCGGTCATGGTAAGCAGCACCTCGCCGGCCTTTTGCCGGATGTCACAGATATGGAGCTTCTGCGCTTCGGCACGCAGGAGGGCAATATCTATGAGATTCAGCACGCCCTTGGGAGGGTCGCCGTAACGGTCGATGATCTCGTCCAGCAGGTCGTCTGCATCCTCCTGTGTGCGAATGGCAGCCATGCGTCGGTAAAGATCCATCCGTTCCTCGCCCCGGGCAACATAGTCCTGACTGACATTGGCGGTGACATTGAGATCGGCGGTGCAGTCGGGCTCTTTGGGCTTTTCGCCCTTTTCTTCCAGGACTGCTTCGTCCAATAGCTTCAGATACATATCGTAACCCACGCTCATCATATGGCCGGACTGCTCAGCGCCCAGCAGATTGCCCGCGCCGCGGATCTCCAGGTCGCGCATGGCGATCTTGAAGCCGGAGCCGAATTCCGCGAAATCCCGGATGGCGGACAGCCGCTTTTCAGCCACCTCCGTCAGATTTTTGTCCGGACGGTAGGTGAAGTAGGCATAAGCATGCCGGGTGGAGCGGCCTACACGGCCGCGAAGCTGATGAAGCTGAGAAAGGCCGAAGCGATCGGCGTTTTCGATGATGAGGGTGTTCACGTTTGGAATATCCAGGCCGGTTTCGATGATGGTGGTGCACACCAGCACCTGGATCTCGCCCTCGGACATGGCCTGCATCACATCGCTGAGAGCATCCTCGCTCATCTGTCCGTGGGCAACCGCAACAGACAGGCCGGGGATGCGCTTTTGCAGGGCACTGGCGCACCGATCAATGGTTTCCACCCGATTGTGCAGGTAGTAGACCTGACCGCCCCGCTCGATCTCACGGCGGATGGCATCGTCCACAATGGCGTTGTTGTGCTCCATTACGAAGGTCTGCACCGGATAGCGGTCAGCCGGAGGCTCTTCGATGGTGGACATATCCCGGATACCGGAAAGGGCCATATTCAGTGTTCTGGGAATGGGAGTGGCAGAAAGGGTCAGCACATCCACGCCCTTGGAGATCTCCTTCAGCCGTTCCTTGTGGCTGACGCCAAAGCGCTGCTCTTCGTCTATGACCAGCAGGCCGAGATCCTTGTATTCAATGGACTTCTGCAATAGCTTATGGGTGCCGATGATCAGGTCCACGCCGCCGCTGCGCAGGTTTTGGATGGTCTTTTTCTGCTGCGCCGCGCTGCGGAAACGGCTGAGCACATCGATGTTCACCGGAAATCCCCGGAAACGGGCGATAGCGGTCTGATAATGCTGCTGTGCGAGAACGGTTGTGGGAACGAGAATGGCTACCTGTTTGCCGTCCATAATGGCTTTCATCACGGCGCGAAGGGCAACCTCGGTTTTGCCGAAGCCCACATCGCCGCAAAGCAGGCGATCCATGGGGGTGGGGGACTCCATATCCGATTTGATATCCGCGATGCAACGCAGCTGATCGTCGGTCTCCGGATAAGGGAAGTTGTCTTCAAATTCTTTTTGCCAGGGAGAGTCGGCGGAGAAGGGATAGCCCTCCTGACGCTTTCGGGCGGCATAAAGCTGGATCAGCTCGCCGGCCATGTCCTTGGCGGCTTTCCGGGCCTTGGTCTTGGTTTTTTGCCAAGCGTCCGAGCCGATTTTGTTAAGTTTGACTGTTGCGTCTTCGCCGCCGGAGCCGATGTACTTGCTTACCAGATCCAGCTGAGTGGCTGGGACGAACAGAGTGTCCGAGCCCTGATAGGCGATCTTGACATAGTCTTTTACAGCGCCGTCCACCTTGATCTGCTCCATGGCAACAAAGCGGCCAATGCCGTAGTTTTCATGCACCACCAGATCGCCGGGAGTCAAATCCGTAAAAGAATTCAGCTTTTGTCGGTTGGTGGCGGTTTTCTTGGCTTTTTTCTTAGGCGCGGCCTTGGCGATCAGCTGGCCCTCGGTGAGGATTGCGATTTTGGCGTTGGGATATTCCATGCCGAAGGGGAGCGTACCCTCAGCCAGCAGGATCTGCCCGGGCTTGGGCATTGTGGTTAAGGGAATGCACAAAAAGGCGGAAAGGCCACGGTCATTCAGCTGCTCCTGCAGAAGCTCCGCACGACGGCGTGTGCCGCAGAGCACCAGGCTTGCGAATTCCATTTTCTGATAATGGGCAAGGTCGGTTGCGGCGGTGTCCAGACTGCCGCCGTAGCCGGGCAGCTGCTTTGCGGTCATGGGCAGCAGCTGCTTGGGGGGATTCTCCTCGGGATAGGAGGTGCCTCCGAAAGCATCGAAATAGACGACCGTGCGCCCGGTTAGTTTTTCACAAAAATCCTCCCACTGACAGGCGTAATCACAAAGTTCACCAGCCAGCAGACCGCCCTGGAGGAGGCTATCCAGCTGCATACCCAGTTCTTCCATTCGTGTCCGCGCGGTGCGCTTGAGAGCACTTTGGTCGCACAGAACGATGGTTGCATTTTTGGGGATGTAATCCCAAGCAGTGGCCATTTCCGGATAAATGAGAGCCATATAGCGGTCGGATGCCGGGTTTTGCACCCCGTTTTTATATTTTTCAAGATCCTTTTCAAGAGTTTTGATCAGATCTTCATTCAGGTTCTTGCGCCGTTTTTGCCGGGCGATCAAGCTCTCCAGATCTGCGCACAGCCCCTCCAATCCGCCGGGATGCAGACGGGGCTGGGTCTCACCTACGGGCAGGATCACAATGGAAGAGATATTCTCTGTCCGCCGCTGAGTGTCGGGATCAAAATAGCCCATGGTGTCCAGTTCTTCACCAAAGAATTCTACCCGCACAGGCAGGTCAGCGGCAGGGGAGAAGATGTCCAAAATGCCGCCGCGAACAGCAAATTGGCCGGGGCCTTCCACCATACTGGTGCGGCTGTAGCCAGCACCGGACAGTCGGGCGGCAAGGGTGTTCAGATCGTATTCCTTTCCCACTTCCAGGGTAAAAGCACAGCCTGCCAGTACGCTTGGGGGCATGGTGCGTTGGCTCATGGCCTCCCAGGACATGATCTGCAGGGCAGTTTGTCCCTGCATCAGCTCATAGAGCTGCCGCAGGCGTTTCTGCTCCCACGCACGGCTGACAACGGCGGTATCGTAGAGAGTCAACTCCCGGTTGGGGAGGACAGGAAAAGCTTGCTCCAAGAACGCTTTTAATTCTTCCTGCAGCCGTTTGGCTGCCATATCGTCCTGACACAGGATCACAATGGGCGCAGCGGTATCGGCGCGCAGGGCGGCGATCATGTGGCTGCGGTTCATTTGACCGATGCCGGTAATGGACGCACTTTCCCCACGGGATACGCAGTCCACCAAGGTGCTGTATTCCGGCATGGATTTGAGAAGAGAAAGCAGATTTTCCATGGTTTTTCCTCCACGTAACAATGCGGAAAGGGGGAAAATACCCCCCTTTCCGTGGTTTTTAGACAATATTTACGGTTTGCTTCCGTTAAAGCGGTTCGCCGCCTCCGGCACACCTTTATCGATGATGCACAGGGCGGCATCAGCAGCCCGATCCAGGGCAGAGACAAGCGCTTTTTCCTCGGATGCGGACATGGATGAGAGCACCCAGTCGGCAAGATCCTGCTCCGGGTGCGCTTTGGCACCCACGCCGATCTTCACCCGGGGGAAGTCCTGACTTCCCAGCTCGCCAATGATGGACTTGATGCCGTTGTGTCCACCGGCAGAGCCGTCTGATCGGATGCGCAGCCGACCGGGCTCCAGGGAAATGTCGTCAAACAAGACGATGATCCGCTGAGGCGGTATATGGAAATAGGCAGACAGCTGCAAAACAGAACGGCCGGACAGATTCATATAGGTCAGCGGTTTCAAAAGAAATAGCTTTCCTCCGGCATATTTTGTCTGTCCGTACAGTCCCTGGAATTTGGCCTTATCGATCTTGCAGCCAAGTTTCTCAGCAATCAGATCAATGGCACGCCAACCGGCATTGTGCCGGGTCTTTTCATATTCCTTGCCGGGATTACCGAGACCGACGATCAGCCAGTCTTCGCTTTTTTTACCAAACATACTTAGAACAGATCCGCAATGGATGTGCCGCCGTGGACGTGGTTGATGGCGTGGGCAAACACGGGAGCCACATCCAGGTACACCAGCTTGTTGCTGGCTGTGTTGCCAACCTGGGGAATGGTGTTGAGGAAGACCATTTCCTTAATGGGGCTTTCTTCAATGCGGTCATAAGCAGGGCCGGACAGAACGCCGTGGGTTGCACAGGCGTAAATTTCCTTAGCACCGCCCACTTCCACCAGTGCCTTGGCAGCATTGCACAGGGAACCGGCGGTATCCACCAGGTCATCGTACAAAATGCAGGTCTTGCCCTTGACGTCGCCAATGATGTTCATGACCTCGGATACGTTTGCCTTGGGACGGCGCTTGTCAACGATGGCAAGGCCCATGTGCAGCTTCTTGGCGAAGGTACGGGCGCGGCCCACAGAGCCGACGTCAGGAGAGACGATCACAAAATCCTCGTAATTGTTGCTCTCCTCGGGGAATTTGGTGGTGAAGTAATTATAGAAAGTGGGATTTCCCAGCAGATGATCCACAGGAATATCGAAGAAGCCCTGGATCTGTGCAGCATGAAGATCCATGGTCAGCACCCGGTTTGCACCGGCGGCGGTGATCATGTTGGCCACCAGCTTGGCAGAGATGGGGTCGCGGCTCTTGGCCTTACGGTCCTGACGGGCGTAGCCGAAGTAGGGAATGACGGCGGTAATACGGCCGGCGGATGCACGGCGGCAGGCGTCGATCATGACCAGCAGCTCCATCAGATGGTCATTGACGGGCTTGCAGGTGGACTGAACCAAAAAAACGTCAGCGCCGCGGACAGTCTCGTTGAGACTGACGGATGCTTCGCCGTCGGCGAAGGTTTTCACATCGCTGTCGCCCAGGGTGATGCCCAGCTCCTTGCAGATGGTTTTGGCAAATTCGGGGTTGGAATTGCCGCAGAAGACCTGAATGTTTTCTCCATACGCGATCATCAAGAAATACCTCACTTTATTCTTTTTCTATTGCGCGGGATATATCAGCATTATTATAGCATTGCATACAGAAAAAAAGCAACTGGTTTTCCAGAAAAATACGCCCAATATTCAAGGGGGAATTTGTAAGAATTTGGGTAAAAATGCTGTTGTGGTCAAATGTGAATAAATGAAGAACTTTTTTAAGAGGGGTTGCATTTTAAAAATGGCGTGCTATAATATTAGCACTCGGAGAGAAAGAGTGCTAAATAATACAAAGGAGCGAATCAGCACAATGGAAAAAATGCAATTCAAAGCGGAATCCCAGCGACTGCTGGATCTGATGATCAACTCCATCTACACCCATAAGGAGATATTCCTGAGAGAGATCATCAGCAATGCCAGCGATGCCATCGATAAGCTGGCATACACAGCCCTGACCGATGATAAGGTGGGACTTAACCGGGAGGATTTCGCTATCACGATCACCCGCAATGAGCTTGCGCGTACCATCACCGTTTCCGACAACGGCATCGGCATGAGCCGTGAGGAAATGGAGGAGAATTTGGGCACCATCTGCAAGTCCGGTTCCTTGGGCTTCAAGCAGTCCATGGAAAAGCAGGAGGATATCGATATCATCGGTCAGTTTGGTGTGGGCTTCTATTCTGCCTTTATGGTGGCGGAGTCTGTTACTGTTATTTCCAAAAAATACGGCTCTGACAAAGCCTTCCGCTGGGTGTCCGACGGCGCGGACGGATACACCATCGAAGAGGCAGAGCGGGCCTATCCCGGCACGGATGTGATCATGACCGTCAAGGCCGATACCGAGGACGAAAAGTATTCCGAGTTTCTGGAAGAGTACCGCCTGCGCGGCCTGATCCGCAAGTACTCCGACTATATCCGCTATCCCATCAAGATGGAGGTCTCCAAGTCCCGGAAGAAAGAGGATTCTGAGGAATACGAAGAATACTTTGAAGAAGAGACGCTCAACTCTATGATACCCATCTGGCAGAGAAACAAAAAGGATGTTACTGATGAGGAGTACGAGACCTTCTATCGGGAGAAGTTCTTTGACTACAACAAGCCCCTGTCCACCATGCACATAAACAGCGAGGGCAGTGTTAGCTTCAAGGCGCTGCTGTATATCCCCGGCAAAGCACCCTTTGATTTCTACACCAAGGATTTTAAGCGGGGGCTGCAGCTGTACAGCGCCGGCGTGATGATCATGGAGTCCTGCGAGGAATTGCTTCCCGAGCACTTCCGTTTCGTTCGCGGTATCGTGGACAGCCAGGATCTTTCCCTGAACATCAGCCGGGAAATGCTCCAGCACAACCGTCAGCTGAGCATCATTGCCCGGGGCATTGAGAAGAAGATCAAGGGTGAGCTGAAGAATCTGCTGGAGAATGAACGGGAGAAGTACGAGGAATTCTACGGCGTGTTTGGCCGTCAGCTGAAGTACGGCGCGGTGGCGGATTACGGCGCACACAAGGATGCGGTGCAGGATCTGCTGCTGTTCTGGAGCAATCAGCAGGGCAAGTTCATCACCCTCAAGGAATACGTGGATTCCATGACTGAGGGACAGGAGAAGATCTATTTTGCCCCTGGTGAGAATAAGGAGCGGCTGGCACAGCTGCCCCAGGTCAAGGCACTGGAGAAAAAGGGCTACGATGTTCTGCTGTTTACCGAGGATGTGGATGAGTTCATCCCCCAAAGCCTCATGAGCTATGCGGAAAAGTCCTTCTGCAATGTTTCTTCTGAAGATCTGGAATTACAGACAGAAGAAGAGAAAAAGGAACTGGAGAACAAGGCGGAGGAACTGAAGGGAATGCTGACCTTCGTCAAGGAGACGCTTGGCGATCAGGTCAAGGAAGTAAAGCTCTCCGGCAATTTGGGCGATGCTCCCGTAGCTATGACTCCTGATGCGGGCATGAGCTTTGAAATGGAGAAGTATATGAAGCGGGCAAATCCCGATTTTGCGTTCTCCGTTGGCCGGATCCTGGAGCTGAATGCAGAGCATGAAGCGGTCAAGGCTATGATCGCGGCAGTTACCACCGATGTGGAAAAAGCCAAGGACTATGCCCGTCTGCTTTGCTGCCAGGCTCAGCTGATGGCAGATCTGCCACTGGAGAATCCTGCGGAGTATACTGCCCTGGTGTGCAAATTGATGAAGTAACACATACGGCGCATCCTGCGGGATGCGCCGTAAAAAATATTGCAAACGCAACGAGATTGTGGTAAAATGAAGCCACCCTAAAAAGGAGGTAGCTGTAATGGAAATAACCAGTATTCTTGAAGCGTTGGAAGAGGGCGTTCTGTCAATGAATTTCACTACCGGCGGCGTGGCTGTGCTTGTGTACATACTCAAGGCACTGGCTCTTTATACCATCGCCAAGCGCAGAAACATCAAAAAACCCTGGCTTGCTTGGATTCCTGTGGTGAATGTGTGGATCCTGGGCTCTGTTTCTGACCAATATCAGTATGTGGTCAAAAGACAGGTGAAGAATAAGCGTAAGGTCCTGCTGGGACTGAATATTGCCATGGCGGCGATCGGATCGGTCGTATTGATCGCGGCGGTGTGGCTGTTTGCAGTTTTGCTGCTCACGATCATATCCGTACCTACCATGTCGGATCCGGAAACGCTGGTCAGCAACCTGATGTACTACGCAGGAACGAATGTTGTATTGCTGAATCTAATAGGCTTGGCGGGAATATTGGCAATACCTCTTGCAGTAGTATCTGTCATCCAAACTGTTTACTTCTACATGGCACTGTATGATGTGTTCCGTTCCTGCGAGCCGAAAAACAGCACGCTGTATTTGGTGCTGAGCCTGGTGGGCAATGTGGTCGTGGATGGTGCATATTGTATCTTCCTGATGCTTTGCAAGGACAAGGATCTGGGTATGCCTCCGAGAAAGCCGGAAATCGTGGAAGAAATCCCGGGAAACACAGAAGAATAAACATAAAACCCGCTGCGTTTGCAGCGGGTTTTCCGTTTTTGCGGTTGAAAATCCCACAAAAATATGCTATAATCTACTTGTAGCTATGCTACCAAGAGAGCGATGTAGCCTATCCATTTTCCGCGGCAGCCGGGGGTGGATAAACAACATGTTTCGCTCAGTCCTCTCTGTATTCAGCCCTGCATTCTGCCCGGATGACGCGGCTCTGAGAGGAGGAATTATCCATGGAACGCACAATAGATACCATTCGAAAGGATATTCGTAAGCTTTTTGAGGAGAATCCCCATGTTCATGTAAACGTGACCATGCGCCATCCCAAGGTGAGCGTGCAAAACGGAGCTGCTGTGATCAAGGGCGTGTACCCCAATACCTTTCAGTTGGAAGAAACGGAAAATGGATACACACAGCGCCACTGCGTGCAGTATAATGATGTGCTTATTGGCCGGGTGGAGATATTGGAATTGCAAGACGTGTAAAAAAAAGACACCCCACAGGGTGTCTTTTTTCTTATTTTGTCAGTGCTTTCTTGCGGAAGGGCAATTCCTTGTTCTGCAGGTAATAGGTGAGCAGGAAGACCAGGTACGCACCCAGGCAAACGGCAAAGATGTAAATAAAGGTGTTGATATACCAGCCAAACCATTCAGAAAACAGGGAAAATACGGCAAGAGGAGAGTTCCCCGGGCCCACAAAAAACATATTCATGGATTCACCCAGGCCAAACTGCACAAAGCAATTCAGTAAGAAAGCAATGCCGCACAGGGCAATGAAGGTCATGGTCGCGCCTATGTAGTCGTGCTGCTGATTACCGCCCCGCTTGGAGAAGCAAATAAACAGTCCGATGAACACAAGCACCATGTGCCATACCAGGGCGTGGATCGTCAGAAACCAATGCCCGTGCAGGAGTCCGGAGGGCTCAGCAAAGGAGATCGCGCCGCCCAAAAGATTATAAAGGACCATGAAGCTGTACATACCCCGCTGAAGCTTTCCGGGCTTCAGCCATGGTGCGATCAGGCAAAGATAAATGGGAATGCTGCATAGCTGGAAGGGGAAGTCACCCCAGGAATAACGGTTATCTTCCATGACGAAGAAATAGAAAAGCTGTTTCCAAACCTCGGAAATTGCCAGCACTACGCCAATGGAAAACAAGATCCATTTGGCAGTCCGGTCACTGACATGGCGCAGCCGCCATGCGGCAATGCCGCACACGGCAAAGCCGATTAGTGTATAAAGAATATGGAACGGGCCGTAAGCCGGGGGAGGTGTCATGGGCCATGCTGTGGATTCAAAGAATGCATCCAGGGTCGTGATCATAGGCTTCTCTTCTTTCTTTATGATGGTTTTGTGGACTGCTCAATGGGAATCGTTTGTCAGATCTCCGTTGCTCCAAATGGGAATGGCTTCGCCCAGATAGGTGGGCTTGGGCTGGAAGATGGAAGTGAAAAAATCCTTGTTACGGGCCAGGATCTCCCGGATATCCCTGGCGGTTTGGCCGGAATAGCTGCGGTAATCTGCGTCCACGCCATAGGCTTCAATGCCCAAGGCTGCTGCAATATACAGTGCCCGGTACAGGTGGTATTTCTGGGTGACGATGATGATCTTCTTTGCCTGAAAAATATCCC
Organism: Oscillospiraceae bacterium; assembly: GCA_015067545.1. Taxonomy (GTDB): domain Bacteria; phylum Bacillota; class Clostridia; order Oscillospirales; family Oscillospiraceae; genus Faecousia. Next base: position 33,866 of record SVMG01000008.1, on the reverse strand, counting down.
GTGCCCGATAGATGCTTTCATATGTAGAGAATCCTGCGTGATCCATAAAGATGTCAGAGGAAGGGATCTCGTGGTCAATGGCGTACTGCTTCATGCTTTGCACTTCGTTGTAGGTCATGGTGCCGTGGTCACCGCTCATCAGAAGCTTTGGCGCAGCTCCGGCATGGAAAAGCTCCACGCCCCGGCGCAGACGGTCTTCCAGCATGGCACTGGGGGCCCCGTCGGAATGGACCTTGCAGCCCAAAACGAGGATGCAGTCCACATCCTCCAAAAGGGCGGCCTCCTGGGTTGTCAGCATTTGTGCGGAGGTGCTGTGCAAAACATAGGCATCAATGCCGAAAACGATCCCTGCGCCCAGCAGACAAAGCCCCAAAGCTGCAATCAGACAGATCAGCAGAAGGCGGCGAAGCCTCCTTGTTTTCATAGCAATCCCTCCATTATTTCTTGTGTTGCGTTCACTATAACAGAAGAATCGACAAAATGCAACCGTGCTTGTGTTTGTAAATGGAATGTGATATAGTTTTAATGTGACATATTCTTTGCGCAGTGCTTTATTTAGGAGAATCCCTATGAAATATGAAAACATGGTTCCGGGCAAATTTCTTTGCCGGTCCAACCGGTTTGTTGCCCACGTGCAGATCGATGGGAATGAACAGATCGTTCATGTAAAAAACACCGGCAGATGCCGGGAATTGCTGCCGGAAGGCGCGCAGGTTTGGTGCGAGAAAAATGACGCTCCCAACAGAAAAACAAAATACGACCTGATCTGCGTGCAAAAAGGAGACCGGCTGATCAATATGGACTCCCAGGCACCCAACGCGGCAGCGGGGGAGTGGCTTCGCGGTGGCGGCTTGCCGGATGTGCATCAAGTACGGTCGGAAGTTAAATTTGCAAATTCCCGGTTTGATTTTGCCTTTCAAAAGGAGGGCAAGCCCTGTTTTATGGAGGTCAAGGGCGTGACCCTGGAAAACGATGGGATCTGCGCATTTCCGGATGCACCCACACTGCGTGGCGCAAAGCATCTGCGGGAGCTGATACAGGCTGCCCAGGCGGGCTATGGCGCGTATGTGCTGTTTGTGATCCAAATGGAAAATGTGCAGTGCCTGCGCCCCAATGATGCCACGGATCCGGAGTTTGGTGAGGCCCTGCGGCAGGCTGAGCGCGCCGGGGTAAGGCTGCTGGCGATGGACTGCCGGGTCACACCCGACAGTATGACTCTGCGTAAACCGGTGCCCATTTGTCTGTAATTGACGAAACGACCAAATTCTGAGACAAAAAACTGTTACAATACACCATTGCACATGGTTGACAGATGTGCTATAATTCCATTATCTAGGTGAATTGCGTCTACTCCACAAAAAATAGCCGCCGTTCATCAAAAAAGGAGGAAAAAACACCCGCAGGACTCGCGGTGCAGCAGTGTGGAGACCTGTTGTAATGCCTTCGCCGTTTTGCTCGGCGTTGTGCGAGAGTGCACGCGAAATTTAGGTGCATTTAGAGTCAAGAAAGTATGGCAAGTGTAACCCTGAAGAACATCAAGAAGATCTACCCCTTCAATGGCGACGACGAAAAGAAAGCCAAGAAGGCCAAGAAGGCCAAGAAGAATGAAGTGGTAGACGAGGAGAAGAAGGTCAACCTGCAGATCACGGACAAGGGCGTTGTCGCTGTTCAGGAATTCAACCTGGAGATCGCTGACAAGGAATTCATCGTTCTCGTTGGTCCCTCCGGCTGCGGTAAGTCCACCACTCTTCGTATGATCGCCGGTCTGGAAGATATTTCCGAGGGCGAGCTGTACATTGGTGACCGTCTGGTCAATGATGTCGCTCCTAAGGACCGTGACATCGCAATGGTGTTCCAGAACTACGCACTGTATCCCCACATGACTGTGTATGACAACCTGGCTTTTGCTCTGAAGCTGCGTCATACCCCCAAGGCTGAGATCGACAAGGCAGTTAAGCAGGCTGCTGAGATCCTGGACATCACCCAGTACCTGGGCCGTAAGCCCAAGGCTCTGTCCGGCGGTCAGCGTCAGCGTGTTGCTATTGGTCGTGCTATCGTTCGTGACCCCAAGGTCATGCTGATGGACGAGCCCCTCAGTAACCTGGACGCCAAGCTGCGTAACCAGATGCGTGCTGAGATCATCAAGCTGCGTGAGCGTATCGATACCACCTTTATCTATGTTACCCACGACCAGACTGAGGCTATGACTCTGGGCGACCGTATCGTTATCATGAAGGACGGCTTCATCCAGCAGATCGGCACTCCTCAGGAAGTGTTCGTACATCCTTACAACCTGTTCGTTGCCGGCTTCATCGGTTCTCCCCAGATGAACTTCTTCGATGCCAAGCTGGTGAAGAACGACGGCAAGTATGCTGTTGAGCTGGGCAATCTGACTGTCGAGCTGTCTGACGACAAGCAGGCTGCTTTGGCTGCCAACAATGTGGAAGAGCAGGAAGTTACTCTGGGCGTCCGTCCTGAGCATATCTCCCTGGCTGACAGCGGCATCGAGGCTAAGATCGATGTGGGCGAAATGATGGGCTCCACTGTCCACCTGCATGTTACCGCAATGGGCCGCGATGTGGTCGTGGTGGTTTCTACCATGAACATGACCGGCGCTGAGGTGGCAAAGCTGACTGCCGGCACGGTTGTTAACTTCACCTTCAACGGCAATGTTTGCCATGTCTTCAACAAGGAGACCGGCATTAACCTGGAAGCTTAAGCACATTTTTTCGGGCCTGCCTGACGGCAGGCCCGATTTTTTTGCGCAAAGTGCTACTGTGGAGCACTGGAAATTGCTGGACTGCTCATCAAAATGCTGAAAAAGAAAAAAACAACGGGTTGCGCAACGGGTTGCCCTTGACAAATCACCAAAAACATATTACTCTGTTACTATGTATCTTAGGCGTGTAAAAGACTGCATATTGTGGTCATCCGCTTAAGGCACACAGTATATTGGGATGTGACTCCCAGCTGTGTGAGAAACCGGAAAATGTTTCATACATATAATGACGATGAAGGAGCACCGGCGATGCGTACAAGTGGCGTTTTGATGCATATCACCTCTTTGCCGGGTCCCTACGGCGTAGGAACCATGGGCAAGCAAGCCTTTGATTTTGTGGATTTTTTACACAAGGCCGGGCAAAAATATTGGCAGATCCTTCCGCTGACTCCCACCGGATATGGTGACTCTCCCTACCAGTCCTGTTCTACCTATGCGGGCAATCATTATCTGATCGACCTGCCTTTGCTGGTGGAGGATGGGTTGCTGGATTATGAGCAGATCAACAGCTTCGATTGGGGCACGCAGGCGGACAGAGTGGATTTTGGTATTCAGTATCAAAATCGGTTAAAGGTACTGCGCCTTGCCTATGACCGATTCCAGGGCGGCGAGGATTTTCAGAACTTCTGCGCAGAAAACGAAAACTGGCTTCCGGATTTTGCGCTTTTTATGGCCTTGAAGGAAAAGTTCCACGGGCAAAGCTGGTACACTTGGGAGGAGTCTGTTAAGTTCCGCCAGCCCGATGCCATGGCACAGGCCACAGCATTGCTGCAGGAGCAGATCCGTTTTTATTGCTTCGTACAGTATATTTTTGATAAGCAGTGGCGTGCTCTGCGGGCCTATGCCCGTCAGCAGGATGTGCGCATTATCGGTGATGTGCCTATTTATGTGCCCTACGATTCTGCTGATGTGTGGAGCAATCCCCATTGGTTCCAGCTGGACGAAGCTATGAATCCCACTGCTGTGGCAGGCTGTCCGCCGGATGCATTTTCCGAAGATGGCCAGCTGTGGGGCAACCCTTTGTACCGCTGGGATCTGCTGAAAGAAGATGGCTATCAGTGGTGGATCAATCGGCTGGCCGCCGCAGGAAAGCTCTACGATGTGGTGCGACTGGATCATTTCCGTGGATTTGAAGCCTATTGGTCCGTTCCCTTTGGTGATGCTACTGCTAAAAACGGTCAGTGGATCAAGGGTCCCGGCCTGGACTTTATGAATACGGTGAAGGCAAAGCTGCCCCAACTGAGCATGATCGCAGAAGACCTGGGCTTTTTGACACAGGAAGTGCTGGACCTGCGGGATGACAGCGGTTTTCCCGGCATGAAGGTGCTGGAGTTTGCTTTTGATTCCAGAGAGCCTTCGGAATATTTGCCGCATACATACCCCCGCAATTCTGTTTGCTACACCGGCACCCATGACAATATGACCATGCGCCAGTGGTTTGAGAGCGCATCCTCTGATGCAGTTGATTATGCAACAGAGTATATGGCCCTCAGCGATCGGGAAGGTATGGTTTGGGGTGTGATCCGCACTGCCATGTCCAGTGTGTCCGATCTGTGCGTGATCCAGATGCAGGATCTGCTTGATCTTGGCGGCGAAGCCCGGATGAATTTCCCCGGCACTATGACCAGTGCAAACTGGACCTGGCGGGCGCGTGATGGCTTTACCGGAAACGGTCTGGCCCAGCGGCTTTGTCGTTTGACCCGGCTCTACGGCCGTCTTGAAAATGAATAAACTTTCTTTTGAATGGAGAATGAATATATGAATTACGATTGCTTGAACATCCTGAAATGGACAGAGGCACAGCTAAAGTATACCTACGATGTTTCCCTCAATGATGCAACTCCTCAGGAGCTGCATGAGGCTCTGGGCAATGCTGTGATGATGGCCATTTCCGACAACTGGAACACTGCCAAGCGCACCCGTATGCCCAGCCGGAAGGCGTATTATCTTTCTGCTGAGTATCTGATCGGCCGTCTGGTATACAGCAATCTTTATAACCTGGGTATTCTGGATGAGATGAAGAAGCTGTTTGCGCAGCGGGGCGTGGATCTTTCCTGCCTGGAAGAGATCGAAGATGCTGCGCTGGGCAATGGTGGCCTGGGTCGGTTGGCAGCCTGCTTCCTGGACAGTGCAGCAAGCTGCAACATCCCCCTGTCCGGCTACGGCCTGCGGTATCGCTTCGGCCTGTTCAAGCAGAGCTTTGATGAAAACGGCAGCCAGTCCGAGGCAGCTGATGACTGGACAAAGTTTGGCGATCCCTGGTCCTACCGCCGTTACAATCACACCGTAAAGGTGAAATTTGCCGACCATACCGTATTGGCAGTGCCCTATGATGTGCCTGTCATCGGTTATGGCACGAAAAATATCAACACCCTGCGTCTGTGGCAGTGTGAAGCCGAGGAAGAATTGGACTTCAATGCCTTTAACGATCAGGACTACCTGCGTGCTTTGGCCCAGAAGAACAAGGCCGAGGATATCACCCGGGTGCTGTATCCCAACGACTCTACCTGGGAGGGCAAGCGCCTGCGTATCAAGCAGCAGTACCTGCTGTGCTCTGCATCCTTGCAGGATATGATGCGGGTCTACAAGACCACCCACGGCACGGATCTTACCCGGTTTGCGGACTTCTTCGCAGTGCAGCTGAACGACACCCACCCGGCTATGTCCATCCCCGAGCTGATCCGTCTGCTGATGGCAGAGGGTATCGATTTCGAGCAGGCATTTGCCATTGCACAAAAGACCTTCTCCTACACCAACCACACCGTTATGGGCGAAGCGCTGGAGAAGTGGAATTTGGATCTGTTGCGTACTGTGGTGCCGGAAATCGTGGACATCATTGTTCGCATTGATGAGAAGCTGAAAGCTGAGCATCCAAACCTGTTTGTCATTCGTGACAATACTGCCCATATGGCAAACCTCAGCGTTTATGTTGGCAGCTATGTCAACGGCGTTGCGCAGATCCACAGCCAAATTCTGAAGGACGATCTGTTCCGGGATTGGTATGCTGTGTATCCCGAGCGCTTCCAGAATAAGACTAACGGTGTTACCCCCCGTCGCTGGATGGGTCTGTGCAATCCGGAACTGACAAAGCTGATCAGCGACCGCATCGGCGGTGACTTCCTCAACGATCTTGACCGGCTGGAAGAGCTGAAGCCCATGATCGACGACAAGCTGATTACCGAGTTCAATGCCGTAAAGCGTCAGAAGAAGGAGCAGCTGTGCAAGGTGATCGCTCAGCGCGAGGGCGTGGAGCTGAATCCCGATTTCATTTTTGATGTGCAGGTCAAGCGTCTGCATGAGTATAAGCGGCAGCTGATGAATGCTCTGTCCATTGTGGATATCTACTTCCGGCTGAAAAATGGCGAGATGACCGACTTCCAGCCCACGGCCTTTATTTTCGGTGCGAAATCCGCACCCGGCTATGCCCGTGCCAAGGCTATCATCCGCTATATCAACCGTATCGCCAAGCTGGTGAACAATGACCCCGATGTCAGCGACAAGCTGAAGGTGGTATTTGTCCAGAACTATAACTGCTCCTATGCAGAGCATATCATTCCGGCAGCTGATATTTCCGAGCAGATCTCTCCTGCAGGTACGGAAGCATCCGGCACCGGCAACATGAAGCTGATGCTCAACGGTGCGGTGACTCTGGGCACGCTGGACGGCGCCAATGTGGAGATCGCCCAGGAGGCAGGTATCGAGAACGAGTATATCTTCGGCGCAACCGTGCAGGAGATCGTTTCCGGACGGGATGCCTACTGCGCCCGTGCGGTGTATGACCACAATCCCCATGTTCGCCGTGCGGTGGATACCCTGGTGGATGGTACAGTGCCCACCGATAACGACCAGGCCGAGCTGTACCATGCTCTGCTGGACGGAACTGGCTGGCACAAGGCTGACCACTACTACCTGCTGTGGGATTACCTGACCTATATCGAGGCAAAGCTCAAGGTCAACCGGGATTATGCAGACCGTCTCGCCTTCGGCCGCAAGTGCCTGTGGAACATCGCCAGTGGCGCCAAGTTCTCCTCTGACCGTACCATTCGTCAGTACGCCGAGGAAATCTGGCACATCGAGCCCACCCAATTTTGACAAGAAAACCGCCTCTCAGCCGAGAGGCGGTTTTTGCGTTTATTTTTCCCTTTTCAAACGTTCCTTGGCTTCTTCGACGGTTTCGCCATCCTTGGCAAGGTAGGCTTCCACAAATTTGTCTTCGATTTTTGTGTAACCCTTTACGACACCGTGCTCGATCTTCTTGTAACCGCCCACAACGCCTTGCTCAATCTTTTTATAACCGCCGGTGACTGCATCGGCGATTTTTTCATTTGCTTCCATAATTTTGGATTTTGCCATGTCGATTCGTTTCCCTCCTATGAGATTCATGCCCAGCAGCAACACGATGATATATACCGCAGTGCCGGTTAAGATATTGAATAATTCAATTTCACTCTGCGCCATACCTGGGAATGTTACAAGCATCGACCTTTGCAGGGTATAAACAGATACACATGCATCCGCCAGAGATATATTACGCAGGGTTTTTGCGGCAGGGGACACAGTATGCTTTGCTTTTACCATGCCGATGATTGCCAGAGTAATTTTTGTAAAGGTATATGTGGCAATGGCAATCATGATGATTTTGTGAAATTCTGTGCCACGGGATTCAACGATTGATAGAACATTCACCCCAATAACGCAGAATGAAAGTACTACCAGCAAAATGCCGGTGACCCTTTTTACAAAGACTTCTGCATCGTCGTTGCGCTGGATCTGCAGCACCGCAAAGCGCGTGATGGCCAGTATGGCATAGTAAGCCCCTACCGTAACAAACCACCAGGAATGGGTCAGAAATCCGATGATACAATTGCCTGCAGCATATAAGAAGTTTATAAGCAGGCTGGTGTATGGATTTCTTGCGATCCGTAAAATGCTCATTTGATGCCTTTAATCATAGGGATCAGGGCGATCAGCATCACAATGCCAAGCAGACCAACCAACGTACCCCAAACGATCTGCTGCCAGACAAGGCACATGCACATGCCTACACCCAGTACCAGAACGGCAAGGATAATGTAAATGGTACGCAGAACATTTTTGCCGCTCATCTTGGGAAGCTGCTTCTTTTCCATTTTGCACCACACCAAAAATGTGACGATCCCGATGACAATTCCCACACCGCCGAAGATCACACCTTCAGTAAATGCGTTCCACTCAGGCAGAAGGGCCATACACATGCCAAGAGCAAACAATACACCACCGATGGTGCCCAAAATCAATGCAACAAAACTGCTTTTTTTCATAGTTAAGCTCCTTTCATTAAACCAACACTTGTGTTTTTATTGCAAGCATAGTATAATACCCATGGGAACACAAAACAATCATCAAATCATCAACAACTGTTGGAATAATGGGGATCGTTATGAATACAAAAAACAACAAGCGCCGCAAGGAATCTCAGGAAAAAATAGAAAAAGCCTTTGTGGAACTTCTGCAAAGTCGGGAAATCAAGGAAATCACCGTTGCGGATCTGATCAAAATGACGGGCTTGAACCGAAGTACGTTCTATGCGAATTATTTGGATATATTTGACCTTGCTGACAAGACACGGGAAAGGCTTGAAAATGATTTTAGCAATCTGTTTGCGGATTATGATTATTTTAATGAGCACAGCGGCGCATTAAAGATGTTTACCCATATAAAAGAAAACCAAATCTTCTACAAGACCTACTTCAAATTGTGTTATGACGAAAAACATCTTATTTCTGTTTGCGACCCGAGGAGAGCGGAGCAGGAGCGTGTTGCGGAGAATTTGAAATATCACATTGAGTTTTTCAGAAACGGCTTGAATGCGATCATCAAACTGTGGCTATCAGGTGGCTGTAAGGAATCCCCGGAGGAAATGGCAGAGGTGCTGAAGCAAGAATATAGAGGACGCAGATGAATAAAAAAACCTCCGTATGCAATGCGCATACGGAGGTTTTGACTGTTTTTTAAGCCTTTTCCAGAGCCAGGGTGCGTGTGGGCTGGTCGCATACCTCGCTGGGTCCAAAGTACTGGATCGCACCGGGGTAGACATAGCAGGTCTCAACGGCCCACTGCTCGCGGTTCGCTTCGAAGAACTTGAAGGGCGCACCGTCCAGTTCTACCAAAGCCTTGCGGATAACGGGCTTGTCGTGGCCATGGCGGCGCTCAATGTTCATCATCTTGGTGATGGGCATACCGCCGGCGACCCACTCTTCGGCGCTCTTGCTCAGGTTGGAGACCTTGGAGAGGTAGCCGTTGAAGCCGTACTGGATCAGCATGAATGCGTTGTAGCCCAGGCTGTAGCAGTAGTCAGCGTCAAAGTTGGAGGGGAAAGCGCAGCGGCCTTCGTAGCCCAGGAAGTGATGCAGGGCAGAGAACTTGCCGTTATAAGTACCGGCAGCCTTCCGTGCCGCCAGGTTTTCCTTGACCATGGCAGAGAACAGCTTTTCAGACTCGATCAGAGACACCTGCACGTTGCCGTGGGGGTCGCGCTCCAGGAACAGCTGCTGCTGGATGGACTGGGGCAGAATGGCGAATACGGCCATGGATTCCTTGGTCAGACCTGCTTCGATGAAGGCGTACTTAGCCTCCCAGGAGGGCAGCACGTTGAATGCATCCGCCTTGCTGCCTGCCAGCAGCTCGTTGATCTCAGCGATCAGCACGGAGAACTCGGGAACGAACTCCACGATACCTTCGGGAATGATGGCAACGCCGAAATTCCAACCCTTGGCAGCGCGCGCAGCCACAGAATCGGCAATGTAGTCAGCGATCTGAGCCAGAGACATCTTCTTGGCAGCGACCTCCTCGCCGATCAGGCAGATATTGGGCTGGGTCTGCAATGCGGCCTCCAGAGCCACATGGGAAGCGCTGCGGCCCATGACCTTGACGAAGTGCCAGTATTTTTTAGCGGAGTTGGCATCGCGCTGGATGTTGCCGATGATCTCGCTATAGGTCTTGGTGGCGGTGTCGAAGCCAAAGGAGCACTCGATGTCCTCGTTCTTCAGGTCGCCGTCGATGGTCTTGGGGCAGCCGATGACCTGCACGCCGGTATTGTGGGCGGCAAAGTATTCAGCCAGGACTGCTGCATTGGTGTTGGAGTCGTCACCGCCAATGATGACGATAGCGGTAATGCCGTGCTTCTTACAAACCTCGGCCACCACAGCAAACTGCTCCTCAGTCTCCAGCTTGGTGCGGCCGGAGCCGATGATATCGAAGCCACCGGTATTGCGGTACTGATCGATATATTCGTCGTCGAAGATCACGTAGCTGTCTTCCAGCAGACCGCTGGGACCGCCCTTGAAGCCATACAGAACATTATCCTTATTGGTGGCCTTCAGTGCGTCATACAGACCGCAGATAACATTATGACCGCCGGGGGCCTGTCCGCCGGAAAGGATGACACCCACGACCTGCTTCTTGGCAGGAGAGGTGTTGGCACCCTTCTGGAAGGTGATCTCATTCTTGCCGTAGGTGTTGGGGAACAGAGCCTTGATCTTTTCCTGATCTGCCACGCTTTCGGTGGGAGCGCCGTCCTTGACACAGATCTCAGAAATACCGTTTCTGAGCATACCGGGCAGCTTGGGCTGATACTGGTATCTGGCCAGCTGAAGAGAAGAAAGTTTCATGTAAAAACACTCCTTATTGTTAATTCCATCGGCATTATACTCCATTTTTCGGAAAAGGTAAATAGGCAAATCCATTTTTTAATATTTTTATTGAAAAAGTAAAATTTTGTGATATAATGGTAGACGCAAAAAACACAGGGTTTTCCTGTATGATTGAAAGGATTGATTCCAATGGCTCTTGTAACAACAACTGAGATGTTTAAGAAGGCCTATGACGGTGGCTATGCTGTCGGTGCTTTCAACGTCAACAACATGGAGATCGTTCAGGCGATTACCGAGGCCTGCAAGGAGGAGAATGCTCCTGTTATCCTGCAGGTTTCCAAGGGCGCACGTGCTTACGCCAACCATACCTATCTGGTAAAGCTGGTTGAGGCTGCTGTGATCGAGTGCCCCGAAATCCCCATCGCACTGCACCTGGACCACGGTGACAGCTTCGAGACCTGCAAGTCCTGCATCGACGGCGGCTTTACCTCCGTTATGATCGACGCTTCCTCCAAGTCCTTCGAGGAGAACATCGAGATCACCCGCAAGGTGGTTGAGTATGCTCACGACCGCGGTGTTGTGGTCGAGGCTGAGCTGGGCTCCCTGGCCGGCATCGAGGACGAAGTGAATGTTTCTGCTGAGGCTGCTTCCTACACCCGTCCCGAGGAAGTGGAAGAGTTCGTGACCCGTACCGGTTGTGACTCCCTGGCTATCGCCATCGGCACTTCCCACGGCGCTTACAAGTTCACTCCCGAGCAGTGCACCCGTAACGAGCAGGGCATCCTGGTTCCTCCCGCACTGCGTTTCGACGTGCTGGAAGAGGTCACCAAGCGTCTGCCCGGTTTCCCCATCGTTCTGCACGGTTCTTCCTCCGTTCCCCAGGAGTACGTGGCAATGGTCAATGCCAACGGTGGCAAGATGCCCAATGCCATCGGCGTGCCCGAGGAGCAGCTGCGTAAGGCTGCCGGCCTGTCCGTCTGCAAGATCAACATCGACTCCGACCTGCGTCTTGCAATGACCGGCACTATCCGTCAGTACTTCAACGAGCATCCCGATCACTTCGACCCCCGTCAGTACCTGAAGCCCGCCCGCGCCAACATCAAGGAGATCGTTCGCCACAAGCTGGTCAACGTTCTGGGCTGCGCCGGCAAGGCCTAATCGGATATTTCATTACCTATGCCTCCCACTTCGGTGGGAGGCATTTCAAAATTTAGTTGCTATTCTTGATTTTTACAGGTATAATGGTCACAAGTGAGAGAAAGGAGAATGTGCCGATGAACGAAAAACACTGCGTACCTTTGACCCGGCTGGTGGAGGAATTCCATCTGAATGTGGCGTTTCAGTCCACGGATTATGAATCTGTTCAGCTGACTGTTGAGGATGTGTCCCGTCCGGGATTACAGCTAGCAGGCTATTTTGACCATTTTGAACCCATGCGCCTGCAGGTTCTGGGTAATGTGGAAATGAGCTACATGGACAAAATGACCCCGGCTGAACAGGCATCCATATTTGATCGGCTGTTTTCCTATAAAATCCCGGCACTGCTTTTGGCCCGGGGCTTTGAGCCGGCACCCATTTGCCTGGAAATGGCGAAAAAACACAATATAACGGTCCTGTGCTCCAGACAGGCCACCAGCAATGTTGTTTCCGGTATTATCCACTTCCTGCGCACGGCCCTTGCGCCTAAGATCACCCGCCATGGCGTGCTGGTAGAGGTCTACGGCGAGGGCTTGCTCCTTATCGGTGACAGCGGCATCGGCAAGAGCGAGGCGGCGATAGAGCTGCTCAAGCGCGGCCACCGGCTGATCGCGGACGATGCAGTGGAGATCCGGAAAATCGGCGAAAACTCCCTTGTGGGCGCGGCGCCGGCTCTGATCCGGAATTATGTGGAGCTGCGTGGCATTGGCATTATCAATGTGGCAAAGCTCTTTGGTATGGGCGCTGTTAAGGCGGAAAATGAGATCAATCTGGTGGTAAATATTGTGCCCTGGAAGACCCAGGAGGTTTACGACCGTCTGGGCCTGGAGGAACAGCACATGGAGATCATGGACGTGAAGATCCCCATGAATACCATTCCCATTACACCGGGTCGAAATTTGGCGTTGATTTTGGAAGTTGCGGCTATGAATAACCGTCAGCGGAAGATGGGCTACAATGCTGCGCTGGAGTTTACCGAGCAGATGAATGACCATTTTGCATCACAGACAGGGAGTAATGCATGAAGGAACTTACCATCGGCGCCAACGACAGCGGCCAGCGACTGGATCGTTTCCTGGCCAAGGCGGTGCCGCTGTTGCCGGCTTCTCTGGCGCAGAAATATATCCGCTTGAAGCGGATCAAGTGCAACGGCGCAAGAGTCCAGCGGGATACCCGTTTGCAAACCGGAGATGTGCTGCAGCTATATATCAACGATGAATTTTTCGACAAGCCCCGGGAGGACAATGCCTATTTGACGGTGGCTGCACCCAAGCTGAATATCGTCTACGAAGATGATCAGATCCTGCTGGTGGACAAGCGTCCCGGTCTGGCTGTGCATCCGCATGACGGCGCGGAGTACGGAAGAACGCTCATCGACCATATCCAGTCCTATCTCTATCAAAAGCGGGAATGGCGGCCACGGGAAGAAAATTCCTTTACGCCGGCGCTGTGCAACCGTATAGACAGAAACACCGGCGGCATCGTCATCGCCGCCAAAACTGCAGAAGCTCTGCGGATCATGAATCAGAAGATCAAGGATCGGGAGCTGGACAAGCGGTATTTGGCCATTGTGGAGGGGACACCCAAACCCCAGAAGGGAAGCCTGAAGGGCTATCTTTTCAAGGATGCCAAGCAAAACCGGGTGTTTGTCAGTGACAAACCGCAACCCGGCGCAAAGACCTGCCAAACCAATTACCGGGTGCTGGCCTCGCAAAATGGCCTGTCTCTTGTGGAGTGTGAGCTGATCACCGGCCGTACCCACCAGATCCGCGCCCAATTTGCCCATGCCGGGCATCCGCTGCTGGGGGATGGCAAATACGGCAAGCTGGACAAACGCTTTGACAGGAATTATCAGGCGCTTTACTCTTACAAGCTGACCTTTACCTTTTCTACGGAAGCCGGTGCGCTGGCCCATTTGAACGGCCGATCCTTCCAGGTGCAAGAGGTGGATTTTGTAAAGGAATATTTCCCGGATGCGAAAATATAGTAAAAGTGGTCTGCGGTGGCAGACCACTTTTTGCGTGCATCAGAAAACATACAAATAAATGCAGATAAGCTGCAAGAGACTTCCCAGTACAACGAAAATGTGGAAGACACTGTGAAACCACTTGCGCCGGGAGCCGATGCCGTATAAAATTGCGCCCACGGTGTAGGCGATGCCACCCCATAGCAGGAACAAAAAGCCGGGCTGGGTCAAAACCTGCCGGGCTTGCTCCATAAAGGGCAGTACCGCCCAGCCGGTGCAGATGTAGCAGATCATGGAAAAGGCGTTATACTTCTTCAAATCGATGGCAGTGAGTGTGACAGCCAGCGCCGCCACGGTCCATTGAAATGCGGTAAGGCCCCATCCAAGGGCGGGATAAACCGGTGCAATGGCAACCAGGGATATGGGCGTATACGTACCGGCAATCAGCAGGTAGATGGCGCAGTGATCCAAAATTTGCAGCACCTTTTTGCCGGTGCAGGGCTTCAGACCGTGATAAACACTGGATGTTGTATAAAGCAGAATCATGCTGACGCTATAGACCACAGCGGCCACTATGCTGACAGCACTGCCCTGTAAAATGGCTTTTGCAAGGCAGCCGATCAAGGCGAAAATACCAATACTGCCGCCGACGATGTGGGTCACCATATTCATGGTTTCTTCTCCCCAGGTATAGAGCGGCAGCATTCGGTCAGAAAGACGGGTCCGTTTCATAATATAAGCCTCCTTTGCTGTGTTTATTATAGCGGATCAGCAGGAAAATGCACTCTACGGCTGCGAAATTCGGTCTATGGATCAATAGACTTCTTATTCCGGGTGTAGAAAGCGCATTCTACTGCCGGGAGAATCCAAGGTAGTTGCCACTTTGGATGACAGAGCGAAGCCTTGGAAAGGAATATTTGTGCAAAACAACCAAAATATATAAGCTTTTTTCGGCACGCAAACAGGCAGCTATTCAATGATTTTTCATACTCCTTTGAGAAATCTATGCTATAATGTTAATAGTGGTGAGAGCACCCTACAATGCAATGAGGATAAAGGAGCAATTATGAATAACAACATCTTGTTTTTCCTGACACCGAAAGCAATGTGTTCCTATTTGTATGATGATTACACCATGCGCCAGGCGCTGGAGAGAATGGAATCGGCTGGCTTTGCGGCACTGCCGATCCTCAATAAACGGGGAGAATATCGGGGAACACTGACAGAAGGCGATCTGCTTTGGGCGATCAAGAATATGTGTTACATGGATATGCGCCAGGCAGAAGCACATAGGATCATGGAGATATCCCGAAGAAAGGACAATGTGCCTGTTCGGGTCACTACCTCCATGCACGAGCTTGTGGAGCGGGCCAGCTCTCAGAACTTTGTGCCGGTGGTGGATGATAAGGATGCCTTCATCGGAATTATTACCCGCCGGGCCATCATTCAATATTGTTCACAGCGCTTATTTGAAGAAGAGTGATATAAAGGAGTCTGCGGCAAGAAATGCTGCAGACTCCTTTGCTTTGCTGAAAAGGTTGCAAATGCTGCGAAAATTTGTTATACTGTTACCAAGTATTGATTGGAGGAAGCCCATGACGGATGAAAGACTAAAAACCCAAATCGGCACAAATATCTCCAACCTGCGCAAAAGTCAGGGGTTGACTCAGGTGGGTTTGGCAGAAAAAGTGAATTACTCGGACAAGGCCGTTTCCAAGTGGGAGCGGGGAGAGTCCGCGCCGGATATTTTGACCCTGGTTTCCATTGCGGAAGTGCTGGGCGTGACTGTGGATGATCTGCTGAAGGATCCGGATGCCCTGCCGGATAAGACCGGTGCAGTACAGCAAGCCATGGATCAGGTGGTGCAAAAGACCCTTAAGCGCAAGGCGGACAAGCGGATCATAGTACAACTGTCGTCGCTGCTTGTGTGGTTTGTGGCACTGTTTGCATATGTACTGCTTGCTTCTATCGGTGTAGATAACAGCTGGCTGGCATTTTTCTGGGCCATCCCTGCGGATGCCATCGTTGTGTTGTGCCTGCGCTCGGCCTGGCGTGATTTCCGCAGCAACCGGGTACTGATCTCCATACTGGTGTGGGGCTGCCTTTTGAGCATCTACATGATGCTGCTGGTGCTGCTGCATGTGAATGTGTGGCGGATCTTCCTGCTGGGCATTCCCGGTCAGCTGGCCATTTGGCTGTGGTTCCGGATGTTCCGGCCCGTGCGTACAGTTGAGGTAAAAGATGGACAAGAGAGAACTGAGACAGAAAATCCGTGAACGGAAACGGGCAATGACGCCCGAGGAAATTGAAATTGCCGGCGGTAAGCTGGCGCAATTGTTCCTGGAAACAGAGCTGTACCGCAATGCCGAAACCGTATATGGCTATTTGCCCTATAACCAGGAGGTGCGCACAGTTCCCATACTGGAGCAGGCGCTGGCTGATGGCAAGCGCGTGGCTGTGCCCAAGGTCTATGGCGATGAAATGAGGTTCATTTACATGACCGACCTGACGAAGGTGGCAAAAAGTGCGTTCGGAATTCCCGAGCCTGTGGCGGATGGCCCCGTGGCAGATGACCCCACTGCCTTGGTGCTGATGCCCGGACTGGCCTTCGACAGGGAAGGACATCGCATTGGCTATGGCGGCGGATTCTATGACAAATTTTTGGCACAAGAGCCCAATCATCCTACCATTGCTCTGTGCTATGATTTTCAAATGGTTGAAAATTTGCCTACAGAGGAGTTTGACATTCCCGTGGACTGCGTGCTGTGGGCATGAGTTAGGAGAAAAATATGGAATTTTTGCTGATTTTGCTGATCGGTGCGGCAACCTTTGCCGTATGCTTTCTGCTGGACAAGGTCTTTACCGGCGTGTTTCGCGGCAAGCCCCAGCATAGATCCGGCCAGTCCGTTCGCCTGAGCCAGCATTATGGCGGCGCAGGAGTGGTGCTGGCGTTGCTGGGATTACTGGCCGTGTTTCAAAGTGCAGGAAGCAGCCTGCTGCTGATCTGCGGCAGCTTTGTCATTCTGCTTGGCGTTGCACTGATCGTTTACTATCTGACCTTTGGCGTCTATTATGATGCCGATTCGCTGATCGTGACTACTTTCGGCAAAAAAAGCAAGGTCTATTCCTACGCGGACATCCGCGCCCAGAAGCTCTATCGGATCACCGGCGGCAATGTGGTCATTGAGCTGTATTTTACCGATGGCCGGACGGTGGCACTTCAGTCCAACATGAAGGGGGTCTATCCGTTCCTGGATACGGCTTTTGCCGGTTGGTGCAATCAGAAGAATGTTGACAAAGAGAATTGTCCGTTCCATGACCCTGCAAACAGCTGCTGGTTTCCCAGCGTGGAGGAGTAACGATGCATATTCCCAAAGGAACAACGGCGGAATTGGAGCTGGTGACCTTCGAGGAGGCTCTGGCGGCGGCCAATACGCCCACGGAGGCGTACGATATCGAAAAATGGCTGTATGCACCCAATTTTTACTCGGAATATCGGTACATATTGGGCACACGGGGCAAAAACCCTCTGATCTGCATTGGTATCAATCCTTCCACTGCTGCACCGGATTCTTTGGACAACACCCTCAAATCTGTGGAGCGTATCGCTTTGGGCAACGGCTTTGACAGCTTCATTATGTTCAATGTCTATGCCCAGCGGGCAACAAATCCGGACGCCATGGAAAAAACGTGCAACCCAAGGCTGCACGCGGAAAATTTGGCGGCATTCCGTTATGTGCTTTCCATTTCCCAGAAGCCTGCGGTTTGGGCGGCCTGGGGAGCAATCATCGAAAAAAGAGACTACCTTGCCGATTGCCTCCGGGATATGGTGGAGGCCGGACAGGAATATGGCGCTAACTGGTACTGCGCCGGGGCGGTGACTAAGAAGGGTCACCCCCATCATCCGCTGTACCTGCGCAAGGACGAAAAGATAAAACCTTTTGATGTGGCGGCCTATCTAGCTGCCCGATAGGAGAACTTATGAAACTGCTGATCGCATCGGATATCCATGGCTCTGCCTATTATTGCGGAAAGCTCATGGAGGTTCTGGATAAATCTCAGCCGGACAAGCTGCTTTTGCTGGGAGATCTTCTGTATCACGGCCCCCGCAATGACCTGCCCAGGGAATATGCCCCGAAGCAGGTGATCGGGATGCTGTCGAAGCATAAGGACATCATCACCGCCGTCCGGGGAAATTGCGACGCGGAAGTAGATCAGATGGTGCTGCCCTTTCCCTGCATGGCGGATCACGCACAGCTGGAAGTGGACGGAAAGGTGTTCTACCTGACCCACGGGCATCATGCGAGCCCGGATGCTTTGCCGGATTTGCCGGCAGGAAGCGTCTTTTTATCCGGCCATACCCATGTAAAAATGGACGAAGTGAGAAACGGAATTCGGTGCATCAATCCCGGCAGCGTGTCCATCCCCAAGGATGGAAGCCACAGCTGCATGATCTATGAAGACGGTGTATTTTCAGTAATTTTCTTGGAGTAAAACGATGGAATGTGAATGCGATACCTGTTGGTATTATGATTACGATGAGGAATACGACGAGTATTTCTGCATGATGGACCTGGACGAGGATGAATACTACCGTTTTTTCAGTTCCGGAAAAAACCGGTGTCCGTATTACCGCCAGGGCGATGATTACACACTTGCAAGGAGGCAATGATATGGTTCGATGTTTGGGCGTGCTCTTGGTTTTGGCGCTGCTGCTGTGCGGCTGTGCGCAGAATACCGCAGAGCCCACAGCACCGACAGATAATTTAGATTCGTCCACCGATATCGTCACCGGTCTGTATGTGCCGAACAGCGCCATTGAGCAGGCAACTGACGGTGCCGTGCGCGCGTTCCGGCTGGAGGACGGCTATTATGGCTGCGCCATGCTGGGAGATGAGCTGATCCTGATGCGCAAGACAGACGAGGAAGGGACGCTTACCTTTTACAGGGGCGAGAACCTGGAGGAGGGAAAGTCCGTCAGCCTGGGTAAAAATGTGACACCGACAACGGCGCAAATGCAGATCAGTGAGCAGGGTATTGGCTATTTCGACAGCGAAAATAAGGATGTAGTCTTCCTGAACAGAGATCTTGTAGAAACCGGACGGATGCACCTGCCTGCAGAAATGCAGGGGGATGCATGGCTGACACCGGATTGGCAGATGGTGTACTACTGCACGGACAAGGGCGTGCATGCTATGAATCTGCAGACGGGGATCTCCCGGCTGCTGGTGGAGCAGGCTGCTTTTTCTCAGCAGATCACCGGCGGCTTCGGCAATGGAGAGGTTTTGCGCTATGTGCTGGAGGTGACGCAGGGACAAAAGCAGACCCTGCTGATCGATGCCAAAACCGGCGTGACTCTGCAAAATGGGGAGGCTTTTGAAGATCTGATCACCGCAGGAGAGCAATATTTCCTGCCGAATGTGATCAAGGGCGTTCGTCAGCTGCGGTTCGGCAATGGTCAGTCCCATCAAACCCTGTGGCCGGCAGAAAGCAGTGCTGAGCCGGTGATGTTGTTTGACAACAACGCCACCGTAATGATACAGTCCGTAGAGCAGGAATTATGCAATTCCTATTGTCTTTCCTATTATGACCTGAATACCGGTCTGCGTACCTCTGCCGTTACCCTGACAGGTGCGACAGAGGTGTGGGGCATCCGCGGTGACGGGAAGGGCGGCGTGTGGCTCTTTGCTCGCGATGCGGAAAATGTGCCATGGCTGTATCACTGGGACAGCGCGAAAAGCCCGGTGGAGGATACCAATAAGTATACCGAGCCTCTGTATACTCCCGAAGAACCAAACACTCAGGGGCTGGAGCAGGTGGCGCGCAATGCCCAAAATGTGGGCGATAAGTTCGGAATCGATGTTTTGGTATGGCAGAATGCTGCAGCAACAGCCCCGGCAGATCAGTTCTTTACGGCGGAGCACATGACGCAGCTGTATGATCATTATCTGCCCCGGCTGGAGCAGGCCCTGTCCATATTCCCGGAGGGCTTCTTTTCCCAATCCTCTATGGAAAAGCTGCAGATCGCCCTGGTGCAGAGAATCACCGGCGAGCCTGCCTGGGGGACTCTTGCCGAGACCGATTGTGTGCAGTTTCTCAACGGCAAGACTCCGGTGGTGGCGGTAACGATGGGCGAGGATTTTGAGCGGAATCTTTACCACGGCGTGTATCTGTATATGGAAACGCGGCTTCTGAGCAAGTCAGCCGCGCTTTACGAATGGTTCCGGATCAATCCGTCTGATTTTGCGTACGATAACAACTATATCACCAATCTGGAGCGTACAGACACCACCTATATCACAGGCGACAACAAATATTTTATCGACCTTTTCTCCATGAGCTATGCAAAGGAAGATCGGGCGACGATCTTTGAATATGCCTGCATGCCGGGCAATGAGGATTCCTTCCGGACCAATACCATGCAGGAGAAGCTGAAGCGGATCTGCACGGGCATCCGGGAAGCCTATGGGCTGAAGAAAGTAGAAACAGCCTTCCTTTGGGAGCAATATTTGACATAAAAAATGGCCTGCTGCGCACTGCAGCAGGCCAAAATCTTTATAAAATCTCTGTGATTGTACCGCCGCCAACCACGGCATCCCCGTCATACAGCACCACCGCCTGCCCGGGAGTGAGGGCGCGCTGGGGCTCATCAAATTCTACACGGACAGAACCGTTTTCACCGGGATAGACGGTGGCGGGCTGCTCCGTCATCCGGGAACGGGCTTTGGCGCAAACACGCAAAGGAGCAGTTAGTTCCGGGATGGTATGCCAAAACCAATGGGTTGCCCGCAGGGCATTGGAGAAGAGTGCGTCATCAGGGCCAACGGTAACGGTGTTGTTTTGCATATCCTTGCCGCACACATAAACAGGCTCTCCCATGGAAAGCCCCAGCCCCTTGCGCTGTCCCAGAGTGTAGCCAACTGCACCGTTGTGCTTGCCCACAATATTTCCTGCTCTGTCCAAAAAATCTCCGGCAGGGTACTGCTTGCCGGTGTGACGGATCATAAAAGAGAGATAATCTCCGTCGGGAATAAAGCAAATATCCTGGCTATCCTTCTTTTTTGCAGTGAGAAAGCCCTGTGCTTCAGCGATTTGGCGGGCTTCGGTCTTGGTGAGCCCCCCAAGGGGGAACTGAACATGGGATAACTGCGACTGAGTCAAGCCGTAGAGAAAATAGGACTGATCCTTGGCCTCATCAAGAGCCTTGCGCAGATAATAGCGGCCGGTTTCAGGATCCTGTGCGATCCGCGCATAGTGGCCGGTGACCACATAATCGCAGCCCAGCTCTATGGCGGCATCCAATAGATGGCCGAATTTCAGCTTTTGGTTGCAAATCACGCAGGGGTTGGGCGTGAGACCGTCTTCATAGCTTTGCACAAAGTGATCCATGACCTCACACCGAAATTCCTCCCGGAGATCCAGCGTATAGAAGGGAATATCCAGTCGTTGAGCTACGCTGCGGGCATCATTGATCTGACTTTCTCCATCGTTACTGGGATGCAGCTGCATGGTGGCACCGATGCAGGATAAGCCATCGTGCATGGCCAAATAAGCGGCTACGGAGCTGTCAACACCGCCGCTCATGGCAATGAGAGCTTTCTTTTGCATTCCGGGCATCCCTCCTTTTGTTAGTGTAGTCCAGTTTACCATAAAGGACCGGGGAAATCAAATATTTTTCGCGCCAAAGAAATATTTGGAAAAAATATTATGTCACTTGAACTTATTTTTATAATAAACATGGGGATATTCAGAAAAAATGTGATAAATCAGGACTTTTCCTTTCAAAAAACGGTAACAAGTTGTAATCACTTGCGATGATATCCCCCTTGCATTATTCGACGGCTTTTGGTATAATGTTAAAAACATGATTTCCCGGAGGTCACACAAAATGAGCAGGAACAAATTAGGCGTCAAAATGATAGCGATCATGCTGTGCATGTCTGTTATGATTCCCTATGGCGCTGTTGCAACCGGTGAGGAGCTCCAGGACAGCACGGAACCACAAAGCCAGTCAGCGGACAGCACTACGCCGCAGGCGCAGACGGAACAGGAGCCTATGAAGGTCTCGGATGAGCTGCTCCGCGTGCTCAAGCAGCTGGAGGGCTTTAACCCCCATGCCTATTGGGATTATCAACAGTGGAGCATTGGCTACGGCAGCAAGTGCCCTGCGGGCTATGAGATGTATTATTCCAAGGTTGAGGATGGCGGACAGGGCCATCAGATCAGTGAGGAATATGCCGAGGAGCTTCTGCGCGGAGAACTGGATTACTTTGAAAAGGTCGTAAATAATTTCATCACTCGTCACAATCTGACGCTCTCTCAGCATCAATATGACGCATTGATATCCTTTACATACAATACCGGATATGCCTGGACTTCTACAACCGGCAATTTGGTCACAGCGGTGATCAACGGTGATATCGGTTCTCATTTCATCTATGGCATCATGCTGTGGAGCATGGCAGGTAACCGGCATATTCTGGTCAACCGTCGGATCGTGGAAACCAATATATACGCAAACGGGGTCTATCCTGCGGATGTGTATGCAGATGAAGCAACACCGGATCGCTACCGCATTGCCTTTATGGATGGCAACGGCGGAACGGTAAAATACGACGAGCACGGCTTCGATGCCGAGCTGCCCATCCCCATCAAGACCCAGTTCAAGAGCGCGCCCACCGGCCCGGATGAGACCGGCGCCATTGTGACATACGAGCTGGACGGCTGGTATACCGAGCGGGTCGGCGGCACGAAGGTGGAGCAGCTGGATTCCAGCATTCCCACCGGCACAGTGCTGTACGCCCACTGGAAGACCCCGGCTGGCACACCGGTGATCATCCCCCGGCAGGAAAGCGGTCTGAAGATCACAGTGAATGTGACCGGCGAGAATGTCAATGTCCGCTCCGGCCCCGATACCTATTATTATTCCTTGTATAAGGCCAATCCGGGCGAGACACTGGAGATCGCCGAGGTCGTCAGCCGCGGCGGATTGTTGTGGGGACGCAGCGGTGACAAGTGGATCGCACTGAAATACACAGATTATAACGATGCGCTGAGCAAATATCTGCCTATGTGGGGCAAGGTAACTTCCACAACACTGAATGTCCGCACCGGCGCCGGTACTGACTATGCGTTGGTAGAGGGCGCACAGAAGAAACAGGGCGATTTGATACTGGTCAGCGATTGGAAGTCCGACGGCAGCATGATGTGGGGCAAGATCGAGGAAGGCTGGGTGGCCCTGCCCTATGTGACCTTTGAGGGAGTGAAGTCACCGGATCAAACGGTGCAGTCCATCGAGATCACACAAAAACCCGACAAACTTTCCTATGTGCACAAGGTGGATGCGCTGGACATCACCGGCGGTAAGCTGCTGATCACCTATATGGATGGATCGACTTCTACCTTAGATATCACCCCGGAAATGGTCTCCGGCTTCGACAATACCAATGTGGGCACCAACACGCTCACGGTCACCTATGAGGAGCAAACAGCCACCTTTGAGGTGCAGATCGTGAAGGCGAAGGTGATCTTCCAAATGGAAGACGGAACGGTCATCAGCGAAAAGGAATACCTTTTCGGAGACACTGTGGAGATTCCGGAAGATCCAACTAAGCCCGCCGACGGCAACGGCTACTACGTTTTCAGCGGTTGGGATAAAGAGATCGTGACCACCTGCGATGGCAATGCGGTGTATATTGCCCAGTTTGAGCAAAAGGAATTGGTAGGCGATCTGAACGGAGATACCTTTATCAATGACCGGGATGTGCTGTATCTTTTGGACCATGTTTTGTTCTCCGACAAGTATCCTCTGAAGGGAACAGGGGATATGAATGGTGACGGATTTATCAATGATCGGGATGTGCTGTATCTTTTAGACCATGTTTTGTTCCCTGACAGGTATCCGCTGCCCAATTAAGTTGTACTTTTTAAAATTAGGAATAAGGTGAATCAAATGAAGAAGTTTTTATTAATGCTTTTGTGCGTGATGCTGTTGGTTGTGCTGGCATCACCGGCAATGGCGGCAGATTTTAATTTGACTGCCACGGCATCCAAAACCACTGCCTATTTGGGCGACGAGGTGACCATTACCATCAGCACCTCCGGCACGACACCGTATACATCCATGGGTTTCTTCCTCCAGTACGACACTTCGGTTTTTGAATACAAGAGCCGTTCCTGGGGCGCAGCCATTGTGGATGCGAATACCAAGAGCTTCGATGCAGATTCCGGCAAAGTGACTGCCGTTTGGGAAGATGCAAGTGCCTATGCCGGGGAAATGATCAAAATTACCCTGGTCGTCAAGAAAGCAACACCCGGCAATACCACCATCACATTCAGTGATGCGGCATGTAAAAATGAAAACACAGATGTAACAGTGGGTACAAATTCCGTGCAGATCGCACTGGCATGCGAACACACCTACCCCAAGAATCCGGACGGCTCGTTTATCTATACCCAGGAGGGTGACAAGCACAAGCAAACTTGCGAAAAGTGCGGCACACCCAAGCTGGAGGAGCACGACTGGAACGACGGCGTCGGCAAGCCCGATCCCACCTGCACCGATCCCGGCACTGTGGAGCACACCTGTATCATCTGCCATACCACCAAGACAGAGAATGTAAACGCACTCGGCCATGCATGGGACAACGACTGCGACACCACCTGTAACCGGGGCTGCGGCGAGACCCGGGTGGCCAACCACAACTATGTGCTGGTCAACACCGACCCGGAAGCCCACTGGTACAAGTGTGACTGCGGTGAGCTGAAGCCCGGCAGCTGGGAAAAGCATGTTCCCGGCGCTGAACCCACCGCTACATCTGCACAGGTGTGCACGGTATGTAACTACGAGATCAAGCCCGCCATTGCCCACACCCATGTGATGGAAACGGAGTGGACAACTGACTCCACTTACCACTGGCACCGCTGCCAGGGCAAGAATCCCTCCTGCTACTATGTGGAGGATAAGGCAAAGCACGACTATGACAATGCCTGCGATGTCAACTGCAACACCTGCGGCTACATCCGGGAAGCACCCCACAACTATAAACAAGAGTGGCAGGCCAATGCAGCAGGCCACTGGAATGTGTGCACTGCCTGTAATGCATCCTCCCAGGTGTTTGATCATGTTCCCGGCCCGGAGGCCACTGCGGATACTCCTCAGACCTGCCAGGAATGCGGATTTGTGCTTAAGCGGGAGCTGAGCCATGTCCATAATTATGCAGATACATGGTACAGCGATGACGAGAGCCACTGGCAGAGCTGTACGGAATGTGCCGAAACCACCGCAGTGGAAGCCCACACATGGGATCAGGGTACGGATCTGGAGGATGGCAAGGTACTCTTCACCTGCACGGTTTGCGCCAAGGAGCTGGTGGCGGATGCGATCGTAGAATCCCTGCCCACCACAGTTCCCACCACGCCGCCTGCAACTCAGAAGCCCACGGAGCCTGCAAAATCCGACGGCTTCCCCTGGCAGTGGGCCGGTATTGCCGCCATCATCCTGCTGGTAATCGGTGTGGTTCTGCTGGTGATCGAGTTCATCCGTAGCCGCAAGAGCAACATGCACGGCAGATTCAGTAAATAAACGCCTTCTCCTCAGGGAGAAGCCATTGGGAACGGCCTTGTGCCGTTCCCTTTTTTGCAGCATACTGAATCCGAGGCCTCCCTCCCAGGGGAAGGCTTTGGTGCAAAAATGTGAAAAATCTGCAAAAATGTGGTTGCAAATTGTAGAAATTGATGCTACAATGGATTTGTGAAAAGTTGGGCCGCAAAACGGCACCAATCGATATTTTTTACCCGAAAAGGGATATTAAGGAGGAAAAACAAATGAAGAAACTCAGCAAAATCTTTGCGGTAGTTCTGACCCTGGCAATGGTTCTGTCCATCCTGCCCATGGGCGCTGCTGCTGCCGCAGAAACCGTCACATTTGACTTTACCACAAATACGAAGGCAAGCACTACATCCTATACTGCCACAACTGCAAAGACAGCATTCGATGGATTTGCATCTGCAAGTGGCTATTTAACTGAAGTTAAAGCATGCAGCTACGTTTATCCTGGCCATGAAGACTCTAACAACAGTGCTTCGGTTGTTGATACAATTAAAGGTTGTCTGAAGCTGGGCAAGTCCAAGAATGGTGGCGTTTTGGAACTGACATTCTCCAAGAAGGTTACTAAAGTTGAAATCTTGGCTCATGAGTACCACCTCTATTCTGCTCAGTACCCCAATGCAGATACTATTGCTGTGAATGATGGTACTGCCAAGGGAGCACCCTATACCACTGATGCTACCTTCGCAACTATGACTTTTGAACTGGATACTGCCAGTGAAACTGTTAAAATTAAAACTTCCGAGAGAGTCCTTGTTAAGTCCATCACCGTGACCTTCGAGGAAACTACCGGCGACGACACCACTGGCGGCGACAACACCACCGGCGGCGATACCGGCGTTAAGGATCCCGACAAGGTCGGCGATGACACCGCTGTCGTTGCTATGACCACCATGATGGTCGTTGCTGTTGCAGCTCTGGCTGTTCTGGTTATCAACAAGAAGAGAATGTTCTAATTCTCCCATACTTAACATGCAATACCCCCTCACTTCCGTGAGGGGGTATTTTTCTGCTCCAAAGCCCCCTTACACAGCAATGTCATTAAGTTAGTCTCATTGCGAACCAGTGACCCGAGGTCACTGGTGTGGCAATCCGTAATTGTTGCGGCACCATTGGTGCCACGCGGCTCTTAAGAGCCCCAGGAGTAACGGATTCCCACGCCAGCGTGCGCGAAATCAAGGTGTGATTGCCACTGGCAATCATTTCATTTGATTCGCTGCGCTACGCACCGCTGGCTCGGAATGACACCCCTTTTTTGACAGTCTGCAATACCCCTTCACGTGAGGGGGTATTTTTATGCGCTTTCGGTTGCATTCCGTCGGAATGTATGGTAAAATGTGCCTCGGCGTAAGCCCCCCAATTCTATTACAAAGGAAGGTTGAAACATGAAGAAAACTCTCGCACTCCTTTTGGCTTTGGTTTTGGTGCTTGGCTGTTTTGCAGGCTGCGCATCCGAACCGGAAAATAACCAGTCTGAACCCAGCCAGCCCGAAGCACCCAAGTACGATGTGATCTCGATTGAGAAGGCGCTGGAGCTTTGCGGCGAGGCGGGCAATGTCACCACTGAGAAGTACTACATCCGCGGCACCATTGAATCCATCACCAACCCCGCATACGGCGCAATGGTGATCACCGATGGTACCCATTCCATCAGTGTTTACAACACGGCCGGCTATGCCGACATGGAGGACAAGCCCTACAAAGGCGACGAGGTGCTGCTGCACTGCATCCTGCAGAACTACAACGGCACCAAGGAGATTAAGACCGCAGATCTGATCGAGTTTAAGCACGCCGAGACCACCGTGGATGAAAGCAAGTACGCCGAGATGAGCATCGCAGATGCCCGTGAGGCCGCAGAGGGCACTCTTGTGAAGGTGGATGGCGTCGTGGCGCAGATCACCTATGCCAACGGCAAGATCCCCGCAGGTGTGATCCTGGTGGACGAGACCAGCTCCATCTATGTCTACGACGGCAACATCGCAGGCCGCGCCAAGATCGGCAATACTGTTACACTTTTGGCGTCCAAGACCTGGTGGATATTGGAGGACGAGTCCGGCAATGCACAGAAATTTGGCTACAAGGGATGCTGCCAGCTGGACAGCGCTACCCTGGTGTCCATTTCCGATGACGTGAAGGACTTTAACACGAGCTGGATCCAGGAAAGCACCGTCAAGGAAATTTTGGATACTCCTGTTTCTACTGACATCACCACCAAGATCTTTAAGGTCAATGCACTGGTATCCAAGGTTCCCGGCACCGGCTTTACCAACTACTACTTCAACGATCTGGACGGCGAGACCGGCTCTTACACCTACACCCAGTGCAATGGCTCTGACTTTGCCTGGCTGGATCAGTTCAATGGCCAGATCTGCACCGTCTATCTCATGGCGCTGAATGCCAAGGCTTCCGCTGCCGGTTGCGTTTACCGCTTCCTGCCGGTGGCTGTTTCTGACGATGGCTTTGTCTTTGATACTACCAAGGCCGCAGAGTTTGCAGTAAAATATTACGGCGTAGATCAGTTCCAGTCCACCTACAGCGGCAATCCTGAATTGGAAGTGGTTACATCCGTATCCTCTGACCTGCTGGGTTTTGAAAATGCCAAGCTCAGTTACTCCTCAAGCGACAATAAGGTGGTTACCTTCATGCCCGTCAATGGCAAGTGGCAGATGCATTGCCTCTCCAGCGGCACAGCAACCGTGACAATCACCGGCTCCTACGGCGGCCAGACCTATTCTGAGACTGTAGAAATTTCTGCAACGATTGCCAAAGAAGAAGTGAAAGCACCCACTGTTTCTGAAACCATTGCCAAGGAAGTTGGTGCAGAAGTCACAGTCAAAGGCATCGTCGGCCCGTCTCTGGTCAATAAGGTTGGTTTCTATCTCATCGATGACACCGGCATCATCGCTGTGCTGACGGATGAGGCCACCATGGCAACCTTACAGATTGGCCATGAGGTGGTGCTGTCCGGCGTGCGGCATCTGAATACCAAGGATGCAGACTACGGCCAGACTTGCATTAAGGATGCCAAGGTAGTTACCAACAACTACGGTTCTCACGATTACAGCACCAGCTTCTTTGTGACCGATAAGACGATCACCGATATCTATAATTTGAATGTCGACACCGATTATACCACCACCGTTTATGTTGCAAAAGCAACTGTTGTGGTGGAAGAGAACCAGTATTATACCAACATCCTGCTGTCCGACGGCACAAGCAAGCTGCGTCTGTACTGCTCCAGCGCAAAACAGTACAACTGGCTGAAGGCTTTCGCTGGCCAGGAAGTCACTGTGGAAGTGGCAGCTTGCAACTGGAATAGCAAAAACTATTACACCGGTTGTGTGCTGGCTGTGCGTAACGCCGACGGCACAAAAACCTACAACGAACTGAACTTCACCAAGTAAGCGAAATGCACCTCCGGATTTCCCGGAGGTGCATTGTTTATTTCGCGTATCCGTCCTGCAAATAGGGGTGGATGTTCAGTATCTGGCACAGCTGTTCGTATTCTTGCTTGTACTGCCGGATTTTTTGGGGATTTGTCTTTTTGACCTTGACTGCCCGGATCAGCACATTTTTTGGCGTTTCCTCCGGGTCGATCAGCTCCAAAGCGGCTACATCATATCCGTTGATCTGCAGAATCTTGCAACGCAGGGCATCGGTTGCCGCATCCGCAAATTTCTGTTTAAGGATGGAATGCTCCAGCAGAAGATCGGATGGGTTGCCTGTGGGCTTCAGCTGATGCATCATCTCGTGATGACAGCACGGGGTGGACAGAATCACTTTTGAGCCGGAATCAATGCCCTTGGCAAGGACGATATCCGTTGCAATGTCGCAGGCATGGAGTGAGACAGTCAGATCCGGGGTGCGGCGGATAGGGAAGTGGCGAATATCTCCGGCCACAAAGTGCAGGCCGGAATAACCCAGCTTTTCAGCCACTTCTGTGCAGTATGCGATCACATCCTGCTTCAGATCCACGCAGTCCATGACCACCCTGCGGCCGCGGATCTGCGTGAAGTAGTAATATACCGCAAAACTCAGATAACTCTTACCACAGCACAGGTCGAGAATATACAATTCCTCAGAATCTGCAATGTTGTGTTCAATGTCCGCCACCATCTCCAAAAACCGATTGATCTGACGGAATTTGGAGCGCTTTTTGTCGAAGATCCGGCCATTTCTGTCCTGTACACCCAATTCCACGAGAAAATCCACGCATCTTTCTGCCGGAAGGATATACTGCTTTTCCCGGTTGTGGTCAAGACTTGCGGTAGCTGCGTTTTCCTTGCGGATGCGATCAATGACAGTGATCTTGCCTTTTTTGGAAACTTTTATCTCGCAGTCGCCGCCTGTGGTACGGATGTTCGCCTGTTTATACTCGGCAGGAATCAGCTTCAGCAGGGTTTCTGACGCATCGCGGATGGGGATGTTTTTGTGAACGGCTTTGCCGTCCGTCAAAAAGCTCTCCAATGCGAGGAAAACCCCACCTTTCAGCTTAACCAACCGTCCGGTGGTGCGCAGGACGGTCTGATCCTCGCACTTGCTGAGGGTCAGCCCGGTAAGGGTCTGGTTTTCAAAGATATAGGTAAGCAGATTTTTCATAATGCTTCTCCGGTGGGAATAAAAGCCCCCTTGTGCAAGGAGGCTTTCATAGTATTTTTAGTAAGCAACGCCCCAGTAGACCATCTTGCTGGCTTTCTTGCCGCAGCAGGCACAGGTCTCGCCCAGATTCTCCTGTGCGAAGGGGATGCACCGGGAGGACATGCCGGCCTTTTCCTTCATGGCCAGCTCGCATGCAAGATCGCCGCACCACATAGTCTTGATGTAGCCACCGTTTTGCTCCTGCAGAGCCTTGGCTTCCTCGATGGAATGGGCTTCGTAGATGTGCTCATCCAGGTTTTTCTTAGCCTTGTCGTACATCTGCTGCTGAACCACCTTCAACTGCTCCGCAACGGCAGTTTCCAGGTTTTCCAATTTGACGACGATCTTTTCCCGGTCAGTCCGGCGGACGATGACACACTCACCGTTTTCCAGATCCCGGGGGCCGCATTCCACACGAACGGGAACACCCTTCATTTCGTACTCCGCGCACTTCCAGCCCATGGAGTTGTCAGAATCGTCCATCTTCACCCGCAGGCCTGCGGCGATCAGACGATTTTTCAGCTCCGCAGCGGCTTCCAAAACGCCGCTCTTATGCTGGGCGACAGGGAGGATGACCACCTGCACAGGTGCCACCAGGGGAGGGAGTACCAGGCCGTTGTTGTCGCCGTGGGTCATAATGATACCGCCGATGAGCCGGGTGGACACGCCCCAGGAAGTTTCATGAGGATTGGTCTTCTGATTATTCTTGTCGGTAAATTCGATGTCAAAGGCCTTGGCAAAGCCATCGCCAAAGTAGTGGGAAGTGCCGGCCTGCAAAGCCTTGCGGTCGTGCATCATGCACTCGATGGTGTAGGTGGCTTCTGCGCCGTTGAACTTTTCTTTGTCCGTCTTGCGGCCCTTGGTCACAGGCATAGCCAGTACATTTTCACAGAAGTCTGCATAGACATTCAGCATGGTCTCTGTGAACTGCTGGGCCTCTTCTGCGGTGGCGTGGATGGTGTGACCTTCCTGCCACAGGAATTCTCTGTGACGCAGGAAGGGGCGGGAGGTTTTCTCCCAGCGCAGAACACTGCACCACTGGTTGTACTTCATGGGCAGATCCCGGTGGGACTGCAGAACATGCGCGAAGTGCTCGCAAAACAGTGTTTCGGAAGTGGGGCGGATGGCGTAACGCTCCTCCAGCTTGTCCCTGCCGCCGTGGGTAACCCATGCGCACTCGGGCGCGAAGCCCTCCACGTGATCCTTTTCCTTCTGCAGAAGGCTTTCAGGGATCAACAGGGGCATATAGACATTCTCCACGCCCTGGGCCTTGAACATCTTGTCCATGATGTGCTGGATATTCTCCCAAATGGCGTAGCCATAGGGACGGTAAATGAACACACCCTTGATGGAAGAATAGTCGATCAGCTGTGCCTTGGTGCAGACATCGGTGAACCACTGGGCAAAGTCTACCTCCATGTCGGTGATCTCAGTCACTTTTTTATCTTTTGCCATAATATTTCATCCTCTCGGTTTCCATACTTCGATACATTATATTATAGCATGATTGTCAAGGCCTGCATAGGATGGTTTGAAGTTTTTGCCCCGCAAAGGAGGCGCACCATGATCCCCATAACCCTAACCTTGGAGCCGGCGATTGTCCGGTTTTATGCACATATTGCCACAGCCGCCGGACTCCCTCTTGAGCAGGTGCTCTCGGATGCCCTGTTTAAACTGGCCGGAGAATTGAGTTTGGAGGCACTGAAAGAAGCGGAAATTGACTTGTAATTCCCGGAAGAGTTTGCTATACTTATCGGTAGAAAGAAAATGGATGTATTCCATGAAGTCTATTCGTGACATTTATAAGATTTGCAAAGGCCCATCTTCCTCTCATACCATGGGCCCGGAGCGGGCCGCAAGGATGTTCAAAGCAGAGCATGCCGTTCCGCCATGCGGGCAATGAATGCCTGCAACTTGAGCTACTTCCTCACAGGCTCCCGTAATATCAGCTATGATATGGTCTGCCGTGCCATGCACGACACCGGCATCCATCTGAACCATCAGTTCCGGGAAACCAGCGAGGGCGGCCTGGCAAGACTTTACAATCGCAAAAAATAGAAAATATTGATTGCAAGAAAGGCACCGCCAAGCGGTGCCTTTTGCTATGTAGCTTTGTTTAGGTAATATTGGTTTGTTGTTCTGTGAGCATAGCCATGTATTCTTCCATGCACAGACCCAGCTCTTGCATTTCAAGGGAGAGTTCCGTGCCTACATAACGGTAATGCCAGGGCTCAAAAATGATTCCCGTAACAGGGCGTTTTCCGTCAGGATAGCGGAGAATAAAACCGTATTCCCAACAATGCTCTGCGAGCCAGGCTTTTCCGGCGTCCGAGGTGTTTACATCCACAGCCAGACCGGTCTGATGCTCGCTGTGGCCAGGCAGAGCGACAGAACGGGCGGTATAAGCACAGGCTTCTTCATAGGTCATGCCCTCGTTCATCCGCCGCTCGATCCGCACATCCCACATATACTTTTGCGTGTTGTAGGACCGATATGTATTGTTGATGCCGCAGTAATAACCTGCATCCGTGCATGCGTCCATCATGGCCTTCAAGGCATCTCGACCGTTCCGGTCGAACTGATAGCCGTCGATATCGACCATGTCCGTTTCGTAATCCTCCGGCACAGGGTGCCAGGGATTGGGCATGATCACATATTTGCCTTTGGAAGTAAAGAACCGGGAAACGCCGTCGATCTTCACTTCGCCGATGGCCATGCGTCCGTCCTCACCAAAATAGTAGCGGTCGCCGTCCATTTCCAGCCAACCGGTGGTTAGGACGCCGGAGTCTGCAAAATAGTACCGTTTTTGCTCCCAGTCCAGCCAACCGGTCTGCATTTTGCCATCGTCGGCAAAGAAATACTTGCCATCGTCTTCGCTGTGCCAGCCGGTGACGGCTTCGCCGTTTTCGGAGAACAAATAGCGGTTGCCGTCCAGCTCTTTCCAACCAATGGCGGGGGCGCCGTTTTCGTCAAAATAGTATAGTGCTGAGTCAATGTTCTGCCAACCAACGGTCATTGCGCCATCAGCACCAAAGTAAAACTTCTGCAGGTCGATTTCTTGCCAACCGAAACTCAATTCACCGTTTTGATCTAGATAATATGTTTTGTTGTCCAGGTTAAGCCAACCTGTTTGCAGAATACCGTCTTTGTTGAAATAGTAGCGTTTTCCATCAATATCCTGCCATTCGGTGCACATATCCCCGGTATCTGCACTAAAATAATAGCGTTTTCCATCAATATCCTGCCACTTCAGCAAAGGATTACCGTAATAGTCAAGATAGCGAATTGTACTGTTTTTGCTCTCCCATCCGCTTTGGTCAAAGATGTCTATGGAAAAGCCAAACCGCAATGTACAGTATGTACCGACCAAAAGCACCACTAACACGACCGGTATCAACAGCAACAATAGTTTTTTCTTACTTTTTAGCAAGGTTTTCGACCCCTTTTGTCAAGATTAGATACACTATATCACAATGTTCGACTCTTTTCAAGCAAAAGGGAAGATTTGTATTCCCGGCTTGCAAAAGCAAGGAAAATGATGTAGAATATACAAAACAGCAAACAAAGGAGATTTGTAAGGATATGAAATTAGGTATCGTTGCGCAGAGGCCTATTTTCATAACTCCTTATAAATCCATAAACGTGCGATAAATCCTTGCGGCACAAGGACTTTCGGGATTCGGACAAAAATGTATCTTCACGTAACTCCATGCATCTGCCTGCCCAAAAGGTGTACAAAAGGTGTATAAAAGGTGTGTGGAAAAAGTGAAACAACCGAGAAAAATCCAATGCAACAGAGACTATAACAACACCCCGCTTTCGTACGAAGCCGTACAAAAGCGGGGTGATAAGTTTATCCAAATTTCAAGAACTGCTCCGCATAATTCCTGGCGCTTGTATTGCGTGTATAGACCACGTGAAATGGGTGTGGTTCTGTGATCCCATCCACAGCAAAGGTTCCGATTCCATTTTCTTTAGAGATTACAGATTGGTACATAAAGCTGATACCGATTCCACTGCCAACTAAAGCCTTGATTGAAACGAAGC
>SVMG01000015.1 GCA_015067545.1 Oscillospiraceae bacterium | reverse complement strand
TGCTTCTTCGAGACAGTGATATCATTTTTGAACAAATTGGGAGCACTGCGCAGTCCGTAATAATGCAGCTTCCTATTTTCGAGCTTCCATCTACTTTGTATGTAATACATAGCGATCCCCCCTTTTTTAAAAAATTTACCATAAAAATAATTCTTTTGCAATAAATACTGGTCAAAACGATAGTTGTGGATCAAGAAACCGATTACGGATAAAAAGGGAAAAAACCTACCCTTGCTGATACGATTGTATCAAATAAGGGTAGGTATTATGGTGCCGGTAACCGGACTCGAACCGGTACGATGTTGCCATCGAGGGATTTTAAGTCCCTTGTGTCTACCGATTTCACCATACCGGCGTGGGTTATATGGTACCACATTTTAAGAAAACCGTCAAGCCTTACAGCTGGTCGAGATTCAGCGAAAATGCGGGCAAACACTCGGCAATAAACCAGTCCAGCTCTTCCCGGTGCATATCCTTCATGGACGCCATGGTCTGGATGGCGGCGGACTCGAATTCCGTGTTGCCGGCCTTCTGCTCTTCAATGCACTTGATATACGCAGACAGCTTATCCGCGGCTTTGACGATCACTGCGATCTGCTTATCACTTTCCATAAGCACCGGCTCATAAAAAGACTGCAGCTGCTCCGGCAGCATCTGCACCAGACGCTCCGCTGCCACACGCTCCACCTGCTTATAGGCGGCGCGGATCTCGGGATTGTAGTATTTGATGGGGGTGGGCATATCGCCGGTGAGGGTCTCGGATGCGTCATGATACAGCGCAGCCACAGCGCACTTGTCAGGATCCGGGCCGTCCAGATGCAGGATCTCCCGGCGGATCAGCGCAAGGCCGTGGGCAAGCATGGCCACCTGGTGGCTGTGCTCCTGGATGTTCTCAGAAAAAGTGTTGCGCATCAAACTCCAACGGGTGATATTGCGCATGCGCCCCATGAGGGCATAGAATTCGTTTGCCATTTGTTTCTCCTGGATCATAGCTTTTTCAGCCGGATATCTTCGCCAACAAAGGCCACGCGGCGGAAGTTTCCTCTGAGTCGGGATGCGATTTGGGGATTGTACCGCCGGGCGATGCCGTCAGTGGTCAGATTGGTGGAAATAATGGTGGGCTTGCCGCTTAAAATACGGTCGTTGATCAGGGTGTACAGGGCGGTGAGCGTGAACTGACCCACGATCTCCGTGCCCAGGTCGTCAATGATCATAAGGTCGCAGTCTGTATACCGCTGCACCTTTTCCCGGGCGGCCTCATCGTTTTCAAATTTAGCCCGCTCCATGTTGGTAAGCAGGTGAACAGCGCTCTCGTAGGCGACGGAAAAGCCCTTTGCGGCAACTTCCTTGGCAATACAGGCAGACAGAAAGGTCTTGCCCAGACCGGTGTCGCCGGAAAACAGCAGGTTTTCGGAGCTTGCGCTGAAGTTCCGGGCGTACTGCAGGCAAATGTCGAAGGTTTTTGCCATGACAGTGCGGATATTGACCCCCAGATTGGGAGCTACTGCATCCTCGTAATATTCCAGACGGAACTGATCAAAGGAAGCGTCACTTCCTGCCAGCAGGGACAGTTCCTTTTTCTGTTCCTCCAGACACAGCTGCGACAGGCAACGGCACATGGTGCTGCCGATATAGCCGGAGCCGCCGCAGTGACTGCACACGCTCGTTTCGTCCAGCCAGCCCGGGCGGAAATTGGCTTCGATCAGCTCCCTGCGCTCCTGCTGCAGGCGCAGATTCTCCTGCCTGACCTGCTGCATTGCGGCTTGCACATCTCCGCCCTTGGAAAATGCAGTCTGAACGGCGGCGGCCATGGTCTGCCGCAGAAGACGGTCGATCTCCCAAAGTCGGGGGATCTGGCGATAAGCCTCTGAAAGGCGTTGTTGCGTCAAGGATTCCTTGTCAGCCTTCATGCCGGCCAGGCGTTCCCGGGCGCGGATCACGACCTCTTTGCTGTATGCCATAGCTTACACCTCCTGCAGCATTCTTGCAATTGCTGCCTTTTCATCCTCGTCCAACTGACGTTTTGCGGTTTTTTCGGTGCTCTTGCGGTCACCGGTGCGGATATCCTCTACGGTCTTGAACCCGGCTTCCTGCCACCGGGTGAGGATCTTGTTCATGTAGTTCCAGTTGAGGCCGCCTGTATTCAGACAGGTGCGCTCATAGGCCAGGGCAATGACCTCCCTGGGAAGCTCCATCCCCAGCCAGGCATTTGCAAAGCGCTCCTCCGCAGCGGTCAGCGTTCTGCCGCGGATCTGCAGAATGTCCATCAGCTGATGAATTTTGGAATTGCGGTTGTTTTGTGTTTGAATATAGGCCGCGGCAGACTCCAAAGTGTCGATACCCAGCTCAGCCCAATGATAGGCTTCTTTTTCGATGGTGCGCAGACTGGGGGCGCGGAGATTGCCTCTCATGCGGGCACGGTCCTTGCAGAAGGTGACCAGCACGGAGACGACCTCGGGCGGAAGCCCCAAATAGTGCTGGAAGCCCAGCAGGATCTTCAGATCCTCGGTGTTGAGATTCCGGCCCAGCAGCCGCTGTACCTCTCCTCTGAGCAGACGGAAGGAGGCTTGCTGATCCATGGCCTCCAGAACATCCTTCTCGGAATACTGGGGACGCTCACCGGGAGCGATGGCGCTGCGTTTTTCCTCCGGCCACAGTCCCAGCTGCCGCAGTGTTGCCGCGGCGCAGGACAAGCGGGTGGAGGTGAAATTCAGCTGAGCACAGGCGGTCTGAGGATCGTTGCCGCTGCGAATATATAGGAACAGCAGTGCCGCATCGCCGCTGGAT
This sequence comes from Oscillospiraceae bacterium, assembly GCA_015067545.1. GTDB lineage: Bacteria > Bacillota > Clostridia > Oscillospirales > Oscillospiraceae > Faecousia. The sequence goes on along the minus strand of SVMG01000015.1, from coordinate 16,246 downwards.
GTTCCCAGCAGCTTGCGAAGCTCCGCTGTATCGATATGTATAGGCTGTATATTCATAGTGTTTTCCTCGGAAAATGTCAGATACGGTCATTATAGCACAGCTTTACGCAGTATACAACGGTTTTTGAGAAAAGAAAAATCAACAAAAATTCCTCACAGTTTATGGAAAATGGGCTGACGACCCTGGAAAGTGCAAACATGACCGAAGATTTCTCTTGCAATGGCAATGGCATCGCAGGTGTACTGGCCGACACGGTCGGCACTATGGGCATCGGAGCCCACGGTGACGATCTCGCCGCCCAGCTCCTTAAAGAAGTTAAGGTAAGGGACGCCGGGCAAATAGTCGCCGCAGCGATCCACACCGCTGGTGTTGATCTCCATACCCTTTCCCTTGGAAATCAAGACCTTCAGGATCTCGGCAATGACCTCTTTGTGATCCTCCAGCGGGATGATCCGGGGACAGGGGTGACCCTTGCATTTGCTGATGTAGGTCAGATGTCCCAAAACATCAAAATCGTCGTGCAGCTGCACACAATGCAGGATCTCCTGGAAATAGAGCCGTTCCGTGGCCAAAAAATCCCGTCCGACCCAAAATTCGGGGAAGTAGATGTCCTCGTCATCGATGAAATGCACGGACCCCAGCACAAAATCGTAGGGATAGGCCCGCAGATCTCTGCAGATATCGTCCTTGTTCCAGGGGGTAAGACCCACTTCTGCGCCGTGACGGATGGTAAGACCGGGGATCTGCAAGCCGTCATAGGCGCAACGGTAGGCTTCGGGAGTATAGGAGGTTTGCTCCCGGGGAAGGCTGAGCATGTAGTCCAAATGGTCAGTAAAGCAGATCTCCTTCAGACCGGCCTTGAGCGCAGCCTGTGCCATTTCTGTGGGCGTGTCGTGACCGTCATAGGACACGACGGTGTGCATATGATAATCAAACATGGTCGATCTCCTCCCAAAATTGACGAAATGCGGTGGGCAGTGCCGCCTGCTGACGGATCTCGTCGGCGCTCAGCCACACGAAGGCATCGTTTTTTTCTGCCACTTCCAAATAAAGCCCCTGCAGCTGCCAGCGAATGTGGGTGAATATGTGCTGACGCTCCACCTGGCGAAGGGGCTGACGGGGCGTAAGACCCCATAATTTTACGGTCTCCAGCCCGGAGGCCATGTCCAGTCTGCCGGGCACATTTGGGAATTCCCACAGACCGGCTAAAAGGCCTTTGTCCGGCCGCTTTTGCAGGGCGTAAAAGCCATCGCAGGAGAGAATGAATACGGTCTTTTCTTCATCTTTTTTGGCTTTTTTGGGGGATTTTACCGGCAGCCGTGCCGCTGTTCCTGCGGCATGAGCCTTGCAAAAGGATGCGCAGGGACAAGCCTTGCATTGCGGCGCTCGGTTCGGCCCGCAAAGGGTCGCGCCCAACTCCATCAGTGCCTGTGTAAAATCTCCGGCGCGATTGGGATATATTGCTGCCAGGCGCTGCTGCACACTCTTTTTATAAGCAGGGGAGTCGATGGGGGTGTCCTCGTTGCAGATGCGGGAAATCACCCGCAGAACATTGCCATCCACCGCAGGGGTGGGCAGGTCATAGCAGATAGATGCAATGGCACCTGCAGTATATGGACCGATGCCGGGCAGGGAACGAATGCTGTCGTAGGTGTTGGGAAAGCTGCCTGCATGGATGTCCATCACCGTCTGGGCGGCTTTTTTCAAATTGCGCACCCGGCTGTAATAGCCTAGGCCTTCCCAAAGCTTGTGAAGCAGCTCGTCGTCCGCATTTGCAAGCTCGGCTATGGTGGGCAGAGCACCCAGAAAGCGGGTGTAGTAGCCTTTTACGGCCTCTACACGGGTCTGCTGGAGCATGATCTCCGACAGCCACACATGATAGGGATCCTTATCCTGCCGCCAGGGCAAATCCCGCTTTTCTTTGTAGAACCAGGGCAGCAGCACCCCGGGCAAATGATTTAGAATATTGCTGTCCATGCGCTCACCCTTTCGCGGTTATTTTACATCAAGGCGGGCGTTTCTGTCAACAGATGGCTGTTTGCGAAAAAATAATTGAGATTTTGAAAAAAAGACTTGCATTTTTCCAAAGCTTGTGCTAATATACTTAGGCGCTTTAGCGCTATGCGCCGGTAGCTCAGTTGGATAGAGTGACTGACTACGAATCAGTAGGTCGGGGGTTCGAGTCCCTTCCGGCGTACCATTAAAAGGGTTATCCCATTTGGGATAACCCTTTTAATATTATGTTGGATGAAGGGACTCGAACCGATCTAAATGCAACAGTCCGGTGGACTGTTGCCGCCGACGGCTTGACGGAGGCGAACTATAATTTTCGCCCAAAGCGAAAATGCAACTCGAGTCCCTTCCGGCGTACCAGGAGTAACAAATCCGAACTTTTTACCAGTTGGTGAAGGGTTCGGATTTGTTGTTTTATTCTAACAGTCAAAGGGCTGGCCCTGTGAAAGGCCAGCCCTCTGCATATTATGATTTATTGTCCTGCTCCATCAAATGCGCTTGGAGTTTTTTGAGTTTTGCGTTGGTCATCGATAGTATCGCTTGGCGCTGACATTAGAGAGACCTTGCAAGATCGTATGTACTATGTCATTGAGGTTGCCGCCTCTGTACACTGCCGTTGTTTTGCTGTGATTTAATTATATACTATATGACTCCATATTTGTGCAATATATGGAGTCGTGTACAATTGCAATTCTAGGCTTCCTTGTAGCATACTATTTTTAAGGGGGTGGCTACAATGGCTGCAACAGAAGCGCAGTTGCGCGCAAACAGGAAATACCACAGCAAGTTTCATCGTATGCAGATCCGCATTACCGAAGATGAAAAACAACGCGTTGATGAGCACACCGCAGTCACCGGCGAGTCTGTGAATGCCTTTGTCCAACGAGCCATATGGGAAACGATTGAGCGAGATGTTGCGGAAGGCCGCCGTGCGACTAAGGTTGACGCAGAATAAAGGGTAATATCTGGAAAGGAACGTTGAAACGCAAAAGCTTTTCAACGGTCCTTTTGTATGTGGCTAGAATCATCGATCAAACAGAAAATGCAACCAGTACGATATCTTTGCCGGTTTTCCTGCTGAGAAGTGCTTCCAACTCGTTAATCTTTAAGAGTAGAGCCGGGCGCTTGGGCACCCGGCTCAAAAAGGTTAGTTGTAGTCTACGATGCTGTGGCTGCTGCCGTAAATGCCCAGCCAGACATTGCCGCCGGTGAGCTGGTAAGCGTAGTGATAAGCAAATGCCTTGGCTTCGCTTGCATCCAAAGCATTGTCGGACAGAGCATCGTCAGCCCATGCCTGCCAGAGTTCGGCATGGTCGCCGGCCAGGTCAATGCCGTAGCCGTAATACTTCAGCACCTGTGCGTCTGTCAGAGAGGTCAGTGCTGCCACCTCTGCCTCCAAAGCGGACATATCGTACCAATCAAAGTGAGCGCAAAGTTGATAGAAGGACTGATTATAGCCGGACTGATCCCAGTAGTTGGAAACATAGTTGTCGTATGCTGCCTTGATCAGTGTGGCGAATCGCTGGGTTCCCTGCTGCTCCATCAAGCTGCCCAATGCGACCACAGCGTGCGCCATGGAAGGTGTTTGCATACCGGCACCGACCTGCACAGCGTTGTAACCCTCCGCAGTATAGTCAACGGTTTCAAAATACCGGATAGCCAGTTCTTTCTGCGCAACCAGGTCAGCGGGCATTTCCTTGTTATTTCTCAAAATGTACTGCTCATAAGAAGAGAATGCAGATGCGAAGTTAATGATCGTCAGTGCTTCCGTATAGGAAATTCTGCGCAGACCGGAGCTGGGGGAAACACTAACAACACCATTATTCTCCACAAATACACCCTTCAGGTAGTTCGCGATATTTGCTGCACCGCCATAATAACCATAATCATTTGCCAGAACACGGACATACACGGAGCCGAAACAGGCGTTGGTGCCCATACAGTTGGCTCTGCCGAAGCTGACATTTTTTGTCAAGGCTGCTACTGTCTTGAACTGTTCTTCATATTCCCACTTGGAATAGATGGTGGCATTCTCGGTGATGGGCGTGTTGAAATCAAAGCCTACCGTGCAGGTTTCGTCCGCGTACCAGTTGACAAAGTCCGCTACCGGATTGGTGGGAACATAGTAATTGACCAAAGAGCCCTTGGTGACAGTAACGGTATTGTCGCTGTCAAGGCCCTTGAAGGTGACATCCACTGTTTCCGTGGTGCCGGCATAAATGCCGGTGTTCTCTTCGCCGATGTACCAGTAGCCGTCCGCACCGATGGTGGGCGTTACGCCGTTGGAGCCGTTTGTACCATTTGTGCCGTTATTGCCATTGGCACCATCCTTGCCGTCCTTACCGTCAGCACCGTCTTTGCCGTTTGTGCCATTGATGCCATCTTTTCCGTTTACGCCATCCTTGCCATTGATGCCGTCTTTGCCATCCTTGCCGTCTTTGCCGTCGACGCCATCTTTACCATCGGCGCCATCCTTACCGTCTTCGCCGGTGGCCTTGACGTTCATGGACACCCAGGTGGTTCCCGCATCATAGGACACTTCCCAATAGTTGGTATCCTTGTTGATGCGAAGCTGGGGCGTTACGCCGTCTGCGCCATCGGAGCAGGCGGTCAGTCCCAGCACTGCGGTGAGCACCATAGCAATCACCAGCAGCAAACTTACAATTTGTTTTTTCATGTTTTTTACCTCCAAGCAAAATTTCGTACTTTGAAAAGCTGTAGATGTCAGACCTGTTTTCCAGCAGGCATTTGGCGCGTTTCTGTTCCCGGAAGGGCAATCTATGAAGGGGGATCATAGCAACCGGAAACAGAAAACCGTGGCATACCCCGCATATTGGGGCAGCCACGGCCGATTTTCCGCGCAAAAAGCACCGGCACCCAATACTGGTGGGGTCCGGTGAAAGACACCGTTTAAGCAGTTCTCCTGACTTGCGCATCTTCAGATCACCACAGCCTTCTCGGCTTTCGCCAATGACCGACTTTCGTCTTGTGTTGATCCTCCACGCTTACAGTGGCGGTACCGTTCGGGATTTGCACCCGATTCTCTATTCTCCCATGGGGCTGTTACCGCTCCCAAGGGCACTTAAACTGTTATTCACTTTTCACAGGCAGTATAGCACCCCCACTTACAAAAGTCAACCGATTTTTGAAAATTGGGATTGCGTTTCTTCTTAAGATGTGCTAGGATGAATAAAAAGGCGAGAGCCTCATATCGTTTTGTAGTCATCGGTTAATTGGAATGGGTAAACCCCAACGGTACCAAGCCGCCGTAGGTGGACACGAAGCCGTATGCTTCATTGGCGAAAGCTGAGAAGGAGCATACATCATGGCGTCCGGAGTCGGAATACAGACCTTTGACGAAGCCCGCAGGACTCTTGGGGTGGTCTGGCGGATATTTTTGTTGCCTAAAAACGGTGTTTTTAGGCAGATTTGTGTTGTCTGAAAGTCCCCAAAAGGGGACTTTTTCTTTTTGTCTGGAGGAATCATTATGAAAAAGAAAACCATTGCAAATGCCATTATGGTGGCGGTCATTGCTTTGATCGTTGTTTCCGGCGTTCTTATAGCAGGGAATATACTGGGCTGGTTTGATAAGCCCAATTCCGAAACAGCCATGCTGACGGATATTCGAGGCATTGTCCAAATGCACCGGGACGGCGTAAGCTACACCGTGGAAAAGGATATCGTTCTGCGCCCGGGAGATGTGCTGTCCTGTGAAAAAGGCGCCACCGCGACGATCTGCGTAAAGGGAAGCGAGCTTACCATCGGGGAAGGCTCCAGGCTGACCGTTGCAGATTCCAATGCAGATACCTTCTGCGCAGATATGTCTGCCGGAGAAATGTTTGCAAGCTGCACCGATTCTGTCACGGTTCGCTTTGCTGACAATACGCTGCAGCTTCGGGATGCCGTGGCGCATATCAGCGTCCGTACCGGAACACAGAGCATCAGCGTTTTCGCGGGCAATGTGGAAGAGGCCAATGCCGGTCAAAAGCTGGAGTATATCGGTGGAGAAAAAACCATATCCGCTCTGCAGATCGAGGCGCTGAACGACTTTACTATTGCTTACCTGCGCCGGGCCAATCAGACGCAAAGTATGTGTTTTACCGACGCACAGCTGGATGCGCTGGTTGCCAAGCGCAATGAGGCGCTGGAGGACATTATAAACTCCCAAATGCCCACGGCTCCCTCGGAAGCCACAAAGCCTACCGAGCCGCCCCATACCCATGAATATCGTGTTACTGTGATCTCCGCCACTTGCAGTACAGGCGGTTACACCGAATATGTTTGCACCTGTGGCGACCGATATGTGGATCAGGAAACTGCTGCCAAGGGACACACCTGGTCCGAGTGGGTCATGGAAAAAGAGCCGACCAGTGCCGTGGAAGGCAAAGAGAAACGCACCTGCATCCACTGTGATGTCTTTGAGGAGCGCGCGATCGACAAATTGCCGGTTGGACATACCCACAGCTACACAGAAAAGACGGTGGCTGCCACCTGCACCACCGGTGGCTACACACTGCATAATTGCAGCTGCGGTATCAGCTATAAGGACAAGGAAACGGCTGCTTTAGGGCACAGCTATACAGACAAGGTAACGCAGCCCACCTGCACAATGGACGGCTACACATTACACACCTGCGCTGCTTGCGGTGACAGCTATACCGATACGGTCATCAAGGCCAAAGGACACAGCTGGAGCGACTGGGAGGTTACAATACAGCCCACCACTTCTCAAACCGGTCTGCAAAAGCGCAGCTGTGCCGTTTGTAAGGCCAGCGAAGAAGAAACGCTGCCAAAACTGGAGATCACCGTCGCCGGATATGTGTATCTCACCATCCGGTGCGATACGATTTTGGACAATTGGGACGAACTGAATCCCGCCAAAGCAGAATTTGTTCCCGCTGACGGCGAGATCCTTCCCCGGGTGAAGGTGGCTTACGCAGAGGGAGAAACGGTCTTCGATATTCTGGTCCGTGTTTGCGAGGCTGCCGGCATCCAACTGGAATACAGCTGGGAGCCGCTGTATGATGCGTACTATATCGAAGGCATCCATAACCTCTATCAATTTGATTGCGGCAGCGAATCCGGCTGGATGTACAAGGTCAATGAATGGTTCCCCAACTACGGCGTTTCCGCCTATACGGTAAAAGACGGGGATGTGATCGACTTTTTGTACACCTGCCACGGTTACGGCACCGATGTGGGTGCGCCGGAATGGGAAGGCTGATATGACAGACGCTTTTTCCAAATGCCATCCGGCGGTGAATTTCCTGTTTTTTGTGGGCGTCATCGGTACGGGAGTGGTGATCGGACACCCGGCATATCTGCTGGCGGGTACCGTGACGGGAGTGATCTACTATTTGCTCCTGAACGGAGCAAAGGGCCTCAAAATGATATTGGGGCTGCTGCCGCTCTACATTTTTCTGACAGCCATCAATCCGCTGCTGAACACCTATGGCGCGACCCCTTTGTTTTACCTGCTGGGTCGTCCCTATACTCTGGAAGCGCTTCTTTACGGTGGGACGATCGCCGGTATGTTCGTGGCGATGCTGATATGGTTTGGTTGCTATAACAAGGTGCTGACCAGTGATAAATTCACCAGCCTGTTTGGGAATCTGATCCCCGCTATCTCCTTGCTGCTGGTGATGGTCTTGCGAATGGTGCCAAGCTTTATCCGTAAGGCACAGCAGATCATTGGGGCAAGAAAGTCCATCGGCAAAGGTACACAGAAGCTTCAGGAGGGCATGACCGTGTTGGGCGCGCTGACCTCCTGGGCGCTGGAGGGAAGCGTCATTACCGGCGACTCTATGCGTGCCCGGGGCTATGGCAGCGCCAAAAGAAGCAGCTTTGTGATTTACCGTATGACGGTACTGGATCGGTTGTTGGTGGTGATTATGGCTGCGCTCATGGCATTTACGATCCTTGCTGCCAGTCTTGGGCAGATGTCCGCTATCTTTACGCCGGCGCTTGACATTGCCCCCGTTTCCTGGGGCGTGATCCCCTATACCGCCTATCTTCTGATCCCTGTCGCATTACATATAAAGGAGGCTATTTCATGGCACATTTCCAGATCCAGGATCTGAGTTTTTCTTACCCTACAGCCAAGGGAAAGGAATCGTTACATCATGTGAATATCACAATCCAAAAGGGAGAGTATGTTGTTCTGTGCGGCAAGTCAGGCTCCGGGAAAACCACCCTTTTGCGCCAGCTGAAATCCGTTCTTGCTCCTCACGGCAAACGCAGCGGTGAAATTTTGTTTAATGGAACACCCATTGAGAAAGTCAGCCAGCGGGATCAATCCTCTAAAATCGGCTATGTGATGCAAAATCCCGACGATCAGATCGTCACCGACAAGGTCTGGCACGAACTGGCCTTTGGCTTGGAAAGCCTCGGCTGTGACCAAAAGACCATGCGGGCAAGGGTGTCCGAAATGGCCTGCTATTTTGGCATCGCAGACTGGTTTCACAAGGATGTGGCCACCCTCTCCGGGGGACAGAAGCAACTGCTCAATCTGGCATCCATCATGGCCATGCAGCCGGAGGTTCTGATTTTGGACGAGCCTACCAGCCAGTTGGACCCCATTGCCGCATCGGATTTTCTCAATACTGTCCGGAAGATCAACATCGAATTGGGTACGACCGTCATCATCACCGAGCATCGGTTGGAGGATATCTTCCCCTATGCCGACCGGGCCATCGTGATGGACGCAGGTCGGGTCATTGCTGATGATACCCCCAGAAATATCGGCAAGCTTCTGTATGCGCAGAAAAACGATATGTTTGCCGCTATGCCCACCCCTGTCCGTGTGTTCTACGGTGCAGAGGGTGAAGGAGATTGCCCGCTGACTGTCCGTGAGGGAAGAAACTGGCTCAGCAACGCTTATTCTGATCCGAAAGTCAAAGCTTTGCCCGTAGAGGTGTTGGAGGACGAAGTTGCAAATCCCGCCCTTTCCTTAAAGGAACTGTGGTTCCGCTATGAAAAGGACAGCCCGGATGTACTGCGGGGTGTATCGGCAGAAGTACCCAAGGGAAGTCTGTATGCCATTGTAGGTGGCAACGGCGCAGGCAAGTCTACCACCTTAAAGGCAATTTGCGGCATTTGCAAGCCTTACCGTGGCAAGGTAAAGGTGTTCGGAAAGTCTATTGAAAAATACAAGTCCGCAGAGCTGTTCGGCGGCTGCCTTGCTATGCTGCCCCAAGACCCCAAGAGCCTGTTCGTCAAGAAAACTGTCCGGGAAGATCTTGCGGAGATGACGAAAGACGAAAAGAAAATTGCCGAGATTGCATCCATCTGTGAAATTGAAAGCTTGCTTGACAGCCATCCCTATGACCTGTCCGGCGGCGAGCAGCAGCGCAGCGCTCTTGCAAAGGTACTGTTAACGGAACCGAAGCTGCTGCTTTTGGATGAACCCACCAAGGGTATCGACAGCTTCTTTAAGGAAAAGCTTGCCGCAATCCTTTGCAAGCTGAAGGAACAGGGCATCACCATTGTTATGGTTTCCCACGACGTGGAATTCTGCGCCAAGTACGCAGATATGGTGAGCATGTTCTTTGACGGGCAGATCCTGACTACCGATACGCCCCGGCGATTCTTCGGCAACAACAGCTTCTATACCACTGCGGCAAATCGTATGAGCCGTCATGTGTTCTCCATGGCGGTCACCGCTGAGGATGTGATTGAACTGTGTGGGAGGAATCGGGAATGAAAAAATCCAATATCGCGACCCTTTTGGTTTTCCTCTTGCTGATCCCGGCAACCTTGTATCTTGGTATGCGGCTGCCCGGCAGAAGCTATTACATCACCGGCACATTGATCATCATCGAATTGATGCTCCCATTCTTTCTGGCGTTCGAGGGACGCAAGCCCCAGGCAAGAGAACTGGTGGTCATTGCCGTCATGTGTGCCATTGCCATTGCCGGGCGGATGGCGATCCCGATCCCTAATTTCAAGGCCACCTTTGCCATCATTATGCTTGCCGGCATTGCCTTTGGCCCGGAGGCGGGCTTCATGGTTGGCGCCGTGACGGCCTTTGTCAGTAACTTTTTCTATGGACATGGGCCGTTCACCCCCTGGCAGATGATGGCCTACGGTGCAGGCGGAATGCTCTCCGGTTTTCTCTTCGCCAAAGGCCGCCTTCCCAGAAAGCCGTGGATCATGGCCGTGTTTGGTTTCCTTTGCGTGATCCTTTGGGTCGGCCCACTGCTGGATTGCTCCCATATTTTTCTGATGCTCTCCGGTATCAGCTGGGAAGCTGTGGCGGCCACCTTTGCTTCCGGTTTTCCGGTGAATGTAAGTCAAGGCGTTTGCACCGTGCTGGTCATGGTGCTGTTTGGCAGGCCGCTGCTGGAAAAGCTTGACCGCATTCAGGTCAAGTACGGCATGATGGAGGATGAAAATGGGCTTTGAACGCTGCCATCCTGCGGTCAACTTCCTTTATTTTGCCGCCGTGATCGCAGGAACGATCCTGTTTCAGCACCCTGTTTTTCTTGCAATTTCCGTTGTCTGCGCCTTTCTTTACAGCATAAAACGCAGTGGCTGGAAAGCAGCGGTTTTTAACACGGTGCTGCTGATCTTTGCGGCGGGATTTGCTCTGTATTACAGCAGCTACCATCATTTTGGCGTGACGGTTCTGGGGCAAAATTTTATCGGCAACAACATGACGCTGGAAGCCTTGGTTTACGGTTTCGTGTTGGGTCTTTCTGTGACAGGTGTCATGATCTGGTTTTCCTGCGTTCACTCGGTATTCACCACGGATAAGGTCGTGTATCTGTTTGGCAGGGTCAGCCCAAGATTGAGCCTGTTTTTGGCGATCCTGCTGCGTCTTGTGCCGCGGATCAAAAAAGAAGCCAGGCGGATCAATACCGCCCAGCAGGGCATCGGCAGGGGTTCAAATCAAGGAAATCCATTCAGACGGCTGCAAAACAGCATCCGTATTTTCTCCATGCTGATCACATGGACCATCGATTCTCTGACCACGGCTTCCGAATCTATGCAAAGCCGGGGAAGCGCTCTGCGAGGGAGAAAAGCCTTTTCTATCTACCGCTTTGATAACCGGGACAGAGCCTATGTGGTGGCGCTGTTCGGCTGCCTGACGGCGGTTTTGATGGCGGTCCTGCTCCAGCAGACAGACATTATTTATGATCCCCGGATCATGATGACACCGATTACTGCGATGTCCTACCTGTTCTATGCAGGCTATGCCGTCTTTTGTCTGATGCCCATGGGCTTGGAAGTGTGGACGCAGTATCGTTTTTGGAAAGCAAGGAAGACACTATGAAAAAGGAAAACATCTATCTTTCCACCATTGCCGCTGATGCTGCGAAAGTAGCAAAAGAATACGGCTTTGGCTTGGAAATTGCCGAATACTGCACCGCATGGAATCTGGACGATAAATTTCCGGAAACGGATGCGATGGTACATGAAAAACTGACCGGGATCCGTAAAAGCGTATTTCATGGGCCTTTTAATGAACTCTTTCCCTGCGCCATTGATCCCAAGGCAAAGGCTTTGGCGGCTTACCGTTACCGGCAGGCAATCCGGCTTGCTAAAGAATATGGCGCTGAGAAGATCGTGATCCACGGCGGTTATAATCCACAGATCTACTATCCGGTTTGGTATGTGGAGCAATCTGTTCTCTTCTGGAAAGATTTTTTGAAAGAAGATCCCGGGGTGGAGATCGTACTGGAAAATGTTTTGGAAGAAACCCCGGAAATGCTTTTGGACATTGTGAAGGGTGTGGACGACAAGAGACTTCGTTTGTGTTTGGATGTGGGGCATGTGAATGCCTATTCCAAGGTTCCGGCATCAGACTGGTTGGAGGTTTGGGCACCGTATCTTTCCCATTTTCATCTGCACAATAACGATGGCTCCTGGGATACCCACAGTGCGTTGAACTGCGGCAGTATTCCCATGAGAGAGCTGTTGGCGCGCGCGGAAATACTTTGCCCTAATGCAACCTTTACATTGGAAGTGATGGAGGCAGCGCCTTCTGTTCGCTGGCTTTTGGAGGAATGAGGAATGGAATTACAGGAAGTGATCAGATCGGTTGCTCCTTTGGACGAAGCGGCCATGGCAAAGGCAAGGGAGCGGCAGGCGCAGCTTGCCAAGCCGCCCGGAAGCCTTGGCCGATTGGAGGAGCTGTCCGTTCAGCTTGCAGGCATTACCGGGCAGGTACATAACAAAATCGAAAAGAAGCATCTGCTGGTGTTCGCTGCGGATAACGGCGTGGTGGCAGAGGGCGTGTCTTCTGCGCCCCAAAGCGTGACGCTCCAGCAGACCGTCAATTTGACAAGGGCTAAGACCGGCGCATCCACGCTTTGCAAGCACTTCGGTTGTGAAATAACTGTCTGCGATGTGGGCGTCAACGCCGACATCAAAGAACCCAAGGTGCTGAACAAGAAGATCGCCTACGGCACGCAAAATACTGTCCGCGGCCCTGCTATGACCCGGGAGCAAGCTATGCAGGCTATCTTGACCGGTATCGAGTTGGCGCAAAATACCGATGCGGATGTGCTGGGCATTGGCGAAATGGGCATCGGAAACACCACGACCTCTTCCGCTGTTCTGGCTGTTTTGCTGGATGCGGATGTGGATACCGTGACAGGCAGAGGCGGCGGCATCACAGATGACAGCTTCCGCAAAAAGAAAAAAGTTATCAAAACCGCTATATTGGTCAATAGACCGGACAAAAATGATGTTATCGATGTGCTGGCAAAGGTGGGCGGCTTTGATCTCGCTGCCATGTGCGGCGCCTTTATCGGTGCAGCGGCGACCCGTCGCCCGGTGGTGATTGATGGATTCATTTCTGCTGTGGCGGCACTATGTGCCTATCAGCTTTGCCCCAATGTGAGAGGATATTTGATTCCCAGCCATGCATCCTATGAGATCGGCTATCGGCTTGCTATGGATGCTATGGGCTTGCAGCCTCTGTTCCTGCTGGGGATGCGCCTTGGGGAAGGCAGCGGTTGCCCGCTGGCGTTTGAGGTGCTGAGCGCCGCCTGCGCCATACTCAACGATATGGCGACCTTTGACCAGGCCGGCATTGATGACGGCTACCTGGACGAGATCCGCCAGGGCGACAAGTTTACGGTGGAGGGTGCGCGATGACCATATTTATCTCCGGCGGTGCCAAGAACGGGAAATCCACCCTGGCGCAAGACCTGACAGTTGCTCTCTCCAAGGGTGGAAAGCACTACTATGTGGCGACCATGATCTCTTCCGGTGCCGAAGATGACGACCGCATTCGACGGCACATTGCTGACAGGGAAGGCATGGGGTTTGAGACGGTGGAGTGTTTCCGTAATATTATGGATTGCTTGAAAATCGCCGACAAAGATGGTGTATTTTTGGTAGACAGTGTAACGGCTCTGATCCAGAATTCTTTGTTTCCGGTAGAGAAGAACTACGAAATAGACCTCAACGCAGCAAACCGCTGCGTGGAAGAATTGGTGGAATTTGCCCGTACTGTCCGCCATGCGGTGTTTGTCAGTGATTATATTTATTCCGATGCGGAAGCGTTTTCCGAGAGTACGGAAATGTACCGCAAGTGTCTGGCGGATATTGACCGCCGTCTGGCTGCGGTCTGTGATACCGTGATCGAAGTGTCCGCCGGGCAGTTTATTATCCACAAAGGGGATCTGCGTATATGAAGAAATACTTATATGCCTTTGTTATGTGCCAGAGCATGTTCTGCGCCATCCCTGCGCCCCAGGCGTGGGATGAAAAGGCGAAGGATAAAATGCTTCTCTTCCTGCCGATTGTCGGTTTGGAGATCGGTGCGCTCTGGGCAGCCCTTGCATGGCTTTGCAGGCTACTGAACCTGCCTGCACTTGTGGCAGGATTGGTGCTTTGCGCCTACCCGTTTCTCATTACCGGCTTTATCCATCTGGACGGCTTCATGGATGTGACCGATGCAGTGAAAAGCTGGCGAGATTTGGAGCGCAGAAGAGAAATCCTCAAGGACTCCCATGTGGGCAGCTTTGCGGTGATCGGGATCGCTTTGCTGATGCTTGCACAGTTTGCCTTTTTCTCATCTGCACCTGCGGAAGCAAATTCTTTGATTCTGATCTTCATCCCGGCAGTGAGCCGCTGCGGTTCATCCTTGGCTGTGACAGGTCTGAAGCCCATGTCCACCAGCCAGTATGCAGACCAAAAGAAACCGAAATCCCACATCGTTGCATGGAGCATTATGCTCTGCATCTTCTTGGCAGCAGGCTTCCTGCTTTGCGGCAAATACGGTTTTGCACTTGTTGGCTGCTTGGCTGGATACGGACTTGCTCTGCTGCGTGCTTACAGATCCCTTGACGGCATGAACGGCGATATTTCCGGCTTCGCACTGACAGTAAGCGAGCTGTGCGCCGTGGCTGTCTACGCCCTAATTTAGGAGGTTATTATGGTTCTGATCATCGGCGGGGCCTACCAAGGTAAGCTAGATTTTGCAAAGGAAACCCTCGGCATCACGGATATGGACGTGTATACCTGCAATAGCAGTCAGATTGACTTCTCCAAGCGGTGCATCTATAAAATTGAAGAATTCACCGCCCGGCATGATGATCCCATTGGATATTTTGAATCCCACCGGGAAGAGTGGCAGGATAGTGTTCTGATCCTGCAGGACATTTTCTGCGGTGTGGTACCCCTGGGCGCGGAGAATCGTGCTTGGCGGCAGCGTACCGGAAGATTGGCGCAATATTTAAGTAAAGAAGCTATACAGGTGAGCCGGATATTCTGCGGATTGGAGCAGCGATTGAAATGACCATCTATCTGATTCGCCACGGCAAAACCGAGGCCAACGAAAAGTACTTATACTGCGGAAGTACCGATCTACCCCTGTCTGCTGGAGGCAGACAAGAATTGCAGAATATCCGGTACGACATTAAAAATGTCCGTTTCCTTACCAGTGGCATGAAACGGACAGATGAAACGATTCATATTCTGTTTGGAGATGTGCCTTATGAAATTGATCCCCGTTTCCGGGAAGTGGACTTCGGCATCTTTGAGATGCATGGTTACGATCAACTCAAGAATACGCCGGAGTACCAAACGTGGCTCGCTGGTGATAACGAAGCCAATGTTCCTCCAGAGGGCGAAAGTGGAAAGCAGATGAAGGAGCGTGTCTTGGCTGCATTTTCTGAGATCAAGGAAGATACTTGCATCATTACCCACGGCGGTGTGATCGCTGCGATCATGGAGCATTTGTTCCCAGAGGAAAACAAGAACCGCTACCAGTGGCAGCCCCGACCGGGGGAAGGCTACTGCATTACAGATCATACATATAGGAGGATTCCTTAATGGCAACACCGGAACAAATTGGGTGGGCGATCCGCACCTTGCAAAAGCGGGCGCAGGAATTGGGGTATCCCCCGAAAAAGGCAGATTTTGACGACGCCACCCGGGCGCGGATCAAGACCTTTCTCGGCCCATGGCCCCGGGCTTTGGAACAAGCAGGATTAAAGCCCACACCGCTAAACGACGGCAAGCATAAGGCCACCGAAAAAACTTAAATTTACATCCCCCCACCCGGCTTGTACGGTGTGGGGGGATTCGTTATAATTGGCATAAAGGTGCCCCGGCTGGCTGCAACCAAACCGGGGCGTGCCGACCAAAATCGTCAAATAAAGGCAGGCACAATTATCATAGCACAGCCTGCCGGGAAAAGAAAGAGGTATTTCTATGAAAAAGATCATTGCATTCTTCCTGTCGGCTGTTCTTTGCCTTGGCCTGTTTGCCGGATGCCAAACCACCGGTGAAAACGCCGGCAATGCCCGCACGATCACAGATGGCGCAGGCCGTCAGGTAAATGTGCCGGAAAAAGTGGAATCCATCGTTTGCGTGGGTGTTGGCGCTCTGCGCTACACCTGCTATGTAGGCGCACAAGACCTGGTGGCTGGCGTTGAAGACTATGAAGTAAAACCCGGCATGTCCCGGCTTTACAACTATGTAAATTTCGATCAGTTCAAGGATCTGCCGGTAATCGGCACCAATGGCCAGCCCTATACCGAGGAAATCATCAAGCTTGCCCCGGATGTTATCGTTATGAGTGCCTATGCGTCCGTGGAAGCGGATGATCTGCAGGCCAAGACCGGTACACCTGTCGTGGTGGTTCCCGGAAGCGATACCACGCTGGACACCGGTGCCTACGAAACGATTCGAATCATGGGTCAGCTTTACGGCATGGAAAGCCGGGCAACGGAACTGACGAATTACTTAAAGGGCATTCAAAAGGACCTGGATGACC
>SVMG01000007.1 GCA_015067545.1 Oscillospiraceae bacterium | reverse complement strand
TTTACTTGGTCCATAGGTTACCTCCTTTCGCTTTCAGTATAGACAATTTTGGTAACAAAGAACACGAACCGATGGTTGAGTGGAGAGAAATCAACCATCGGTGGGGTGAAAAATGACCGTCAAATTCCGATTTATCGAATTGATTGCATTATACCATAAATTATTCAAAATCTCAATATTTCCGCAATCTTTATGAGTTGTAACGATTCTTATAGAATCTTTTGCAGTATTAGGACTGTGCTCCGCTTTTGCGCTTGTTTCGCCGCACGCGGTTGATATGGCGTTCGAAATCTCCGTTATTCAGCAGTTGTGCCAAAACTAACTGCATATAGGTGGGCACTGTGCAGGAATAGAACCCAAGTTTGTCAGAAAAGGTGGCCACAAGATTTTCGGGGAGCACCATGTATGCGATCCGCAGAGCAGGGGAGATGGTTTTGGAGAATGTATTCAGATAGATCACATTATCCTGGTCAGAGAGGGAGAAAAGAGTTTCCGTTGGCTTAACGAAAACCGAAAACTCAGACTCAAAATCGTCCTCAATAATATATCGGTCGGCGGCTTCCACCCAGCGGATGTACTCATGGCGTTTGGACGCAGAAGCGGTGACACCGCTGGGGAAGCTACGATAAGGTGTCGTATGCAGGATATGAGCCCTTGATGCAAATAATGCCCGGCTGTCGATGCCGTCCTGGGCAAGGGGCAGTGACTCATAACAAATCTCCGCTGCCCGGTAAACCTGTTCGATCTTTTTGTAGGAGGGAGATTCTATGGCAAAGATCCGATCCCGTCCCAGCAGTTCGATGATCAATCCGTAAAGGTATTCTGAGCCGGAACCGATGACGATCTGATCAATATCCACCCGGATGCCCCGGTTTCGGGCCAAATATTGCTGCAAGGCTTCTCTCAGCTCTGTGCATCCGGAGTTGGGGGATTTTTCGAGAATGGCTTCTTCGTAATCAGTCAGCACTTTTCGCATGGTCTTGCTCAAAATGGAGAGAGAAAAATCCGGGTAATGCCGGGGAACATGGGGTGTATGAGGCGCAGGAGGTGACATGGTCGCGGCGGCGAAGCCGTCCGACTGGCGGAATACCACAAAATATCCGCTGCGTTGGCGGGATTGGGCATAGCCTTCGTCGCACAGAAGGGCATAGGCGTGCTCTACGGTGACGGTGCTGACGCCGGTCTCGTCGGCCAGCAGTCGCTTGGATGGGAGCTTGCTGCCATATGGGTATATGCCCTCGATAATGTCCCGGCGCAGATGCTTGTACAGCTGCAGGTAAACAGGGCGTTGGTCTTTGTAAATGGTGTATTTCATCTGGCTATATTATTTTCTCCATTTTTGGTTATTTAATATCATCAGAATAATTGTACAATATTTCTATCCGAATTACAAGGAGGAAATCCTATGCAAACAAAACATAAGAAGAAAACAACTGTGTGGTTGTGCACCACCGCAATGCTGATGGCAATGAATGTGGCCATGAGCTCCTTTGGCGTTCCTGTGCCCGGTGGTCACCTGTACATGAACGATGTGATCATCTGCACGGCGGCCATTTTGCTGGATCCCTTTGCGGCGTTTATGGTGGGCGGTGTCGGCGCATTTTTGGGAGACCTGTTCTTCTATCCCACGCCCATGTTTGTTTCTCTGGTGACCCATGGCGCGCAGGCAGTGGTGATCTCTCTGTGCTCCCGGTATATGCTTAAAAAGCATCCGGTTTTGGCTTCCGGGATCGGCGTAGCAATCGGTGCGGTGATCATGGTGGTGGGCTACTCCTTAGGAAGAGCCTTCATTTACAGCACGCCGGAATATGCGGTGTTGAAGCTGCCCTATCAGATTCTGCAGGCAGTTGTGGGTGCGGTGATGGGCATGCTGCTGTGCTGGAAATGCGGCATCCGCAAGCTGTATCAAAAGATGATTTCAGAAAAATAAGTAAATGCCTGCGGCGCTCTGCCGCAGGCATTTTATGTTATGCATTTAAGAAGCGGGCGAGGAAATCCTTGGTTTCCTGCTTTTGGGGATTGCCGAAGACTTCTTCGGGCGTGCCCTGTTCGCAGATAACGCCCTGGTTCATGTACACCACCCGGGTGGACACGTCCCGTGCAAAGGCCATCTCATGGGTAACCACCAGCATGGTCATGCCCTCCTGGGCCAGGGATTTCATGACGGAGAGGACTTCGCCAACCATTTCGGGATCCAGTGCGGAGGTGGGCTCGTCGAACAGCAGGACTTCCGGATTCATGGACAGCGCCCGGGCGATGGCCACACGCTGCTTCTGACCGCCGGAGATCTGTGCAGGGCGGGCGTTCTGATAGGGGAGCATTCCCACCCGATCCAGGTAGTCCTTGGCGACACGTTCAGCCTCGGCTTTGCTGCGACCCAGCACCTTGATCTGTGGCAGAGTGCAGTTTTGCAGTACCGTCAGATTGTTGTACAGATTGAATTGCTGGAATACCATGCCCACGGATGCCCGGTACTTATACAGAGAGGGAATCTCGGTCTGTACATTTTGCCCGTGCCACAGGATATCGCCTTCTGTTGGGGTTTCCAAAAGATTGATGCAGCGCAGCATGGTGCTCTTGCCGGAGCCGGAGGAGCCGATAATGGCAACGACCTCGCCAGCGGATACATCCAGATCGATGCCCTTGAGAACATCCACTTTACCGAAGCTCTTTTTTAGCCCCTTGATTTGGATGACAGGATTCTTTTCAGTCATGGGGCACCTCCGGTTTTTTTGTAACGCGGATCTCTGCGTTGGGATCGGACTGGGAGCCGCAGATCACAAAGCTGTCGGAGATCTGAAGCTTCTTCTCGACCAACCGCAGCAGGCGGGTGACGGAGAAGGTAAGGATAAAGTAGATAATGCAGACCACCAAATAGGTTTGGAAGGTTTGGAAGGTCTGCCGTTTGACCACATCGGCAAAATAGTACAGCTCTGTCACGCCAATGACATTCAGCACGGAGGTATCCTTGATGTTGATCACAAACTCGTTGGCAACGGAAGGAAGGATATTGCGCAGCACCTGCGGCAGGATAATGTGCAGCATGGTCTGCCAGTGGGTCATGCCCACAGCAGCTGCGCCTTCAAATTGGCCGTTATCGATGGACATGATGCCGCCCCGGACAATCTCAGCCATATATGCGCCGGTGTTGATGGACACGATGAGAATGCCGGAGGGGATCAGCGGCAGAGTCTGACCGCCGGTGGCGAAGGCGTAGCCCCAGTAGATGACCATGGCCTGCACCATCATAGGTGTACCGCGGAATACTTCCACGTACACGGTGATCACGGCGTTCAAAATTCGCTGCAGAAAGCGGACAAGGCCGTTTTTGGAAAGAGGACAGGTACGCAGCACGCCGGTGGCCAAGCCAATCAGCAGGCCGGCAACAGTACCCACCAGGGCAATGAGCATAGTGTAGCCCACGCCCCGGAGCAGGAACTGATAATTATCGGCTAATAAGTTGTAAGCGTCGGTAAAAAATTCAATCATTTCTCAATTACTTCTTCTTGTAGATGATGACCAGGTTGGAGGAATAGTAGACGCTGGTGAAGTCGATCTGCTCTTCCCGTTCTGCAGTGGGGCTCATGCCGGCGATGATGGCATCCACAGCACCGGAGTTCAGGGCGGGGATCAGACCATCCCACTCGTAGGAGTAGACTTCCAGCTTCATGCCCAGCTTGTTGGCAATGTACTGTGCGATCTGCACGTCATAACCGTTGGCGTACATACCGTCCTTGCCCTCGCCACTGATGGCAACAGCACCCAGGGAAGGGGTGTTCATATCCGTCCAGTTGAAAGGAGCGTAAGCGCATTCCATGGCAACGCGCAGCGTACCGGTGGGGTTGGCGGGAGCCTCGCTGGTCAGCGCCAGGGAGGTGACTTCCTTGCCGGCGGACAGCTGGACCATCTGATTCATCAGCTCCTGACGGGTCTCGATGGAGATCTCAGCCAGGATGGTGTTGATCTGCTCACGCAGGGTATTGCCGGTCTTCAGACCCACGGCAATGCCGACATCCGCGTCAGTGGCGGTAAAGCCGGTGGAGTTATTCACCAAAGGCAGATATGCCAGGCTGCTGTCGCCCAGGCAGACTTCAATGGCGGTGGGCTCTTCGGCTACATAGCCATCGATGGTACCGGCCTTCAGTGCGGTCAGCAGATCGGAAAACTCGGGCAGGGTAGAACCCTGGACTTCGGGGATCTGGGTCATGGCATCGGCGTGGAAGGTGCCGGCCTGGGCGGCGATCTTTGCGCCCTTCAGATCGGCGATGCTCTTCGCGGCGGCTACATCCACGGAGGTTGCCTGCTGGGCGCAGGCGGCCATGGACAGCACCATAACCAGGGCAAGTACGATTGCAAACATTCTTCTCATAATTTTTACTTCCTTTCTTTTTGGCTTTTCGCCTTACAAAATAAAAAACCGGATCGCCTGTAAAGCAATCCGTGAATGTCAGTCGTCAATCCAAAAGAAAGAGTCAAAACAGCCATCGATAGCACTCCACAAACGTTTGTGACAGTCCGGCAGATGTTCTCTGCCGACCCAGCAGAAAGAATTCAGGCGTTCTTCCCACTTCGGCGGTCTTCCCTTTCCCCAACAGCGGCTGCCTGGCCTTGCTGATGGGTACTGATGCGTACCGCGCCTCTATCAAGCGATTCAGTTTTCCACATTCTAGCACCGAATGTGCAGTCTGTCAATATGTTTTTTTACAAATTTCGCATACATTAAATAGGGACTTGAAAATAAAAGGGAAATTGGTATAATATATGCAATGCTTAGAAGTGTTTGCATTTTGGAGAGGATGGGATCTATGGCAAAGAAAGACCTCTTTAATAAGTGGAAAATGCGCCTTGCGCCTACCCAAATTATTGCATTGGTATTTGCCGGGCTCATACTCCTGGGTGCGTTTATTTTATCACTGCCCGCTGCCTCCAGGGACGGAGTTTCCCCGGGATTCTTGCCGGCACTGTTCACGGCCACCTCTGCCACCTGCGTGACCGGACTTGTGATGTTTGATACCTGGACACAATGGAGCGGCCTGGGGCAGACGGTGATCATCTGCCTGATCGAGATCGGTGGACTGGGCTTTATGTCTGCGGCATCTCTTGTGATCTTCCTGCTGCGCAGGCGCGTGGGTTTACGCCAGCGAATGGTGATGGCCCAGGCACTGAGTGTCAATGACATGGCAAGTGTTGTGCGGCTGCAGAAGATCGTGATCTTTGGAAGCCTGTTGGTTCAGCTGACCGGCGCGGTGATCCTGGCGAGTCATTTCTGGCCTCAGTACGGCCCGGGACAGGCCATCAAATGGGGGTTTTTCCATTCTGTTTCCGCGTTCTGCAATGCCGGTTTTGATATTTTTGGCTCTTTGAAAGCGGGCAGCAGTTTGACACTGTTTCAGTCTGACCCGGTGGTATTGCTTACCTTGGGATCGCTGGTGGTTATTGGCGGTTTGGGCTTCTTCGTTTGGGAAGAGGTAATCCGAATCCACAGCTGGAAAAAGTTTTCTGTCTATACCAGACTGGTTCTGCTGATGACAGCGGTTTTGTTGGTCGGCGGCATGGCAGGCTTTTGCGTGTTGGAATGGAACAATCCTGCCACATTGGGCGATATGCCCTGGTATGACAAGCTGTTAGGCGGCCTGTTTCAGTCCGTGACGGTGCGTACTGCTGGCTTCGATGCCCTTGGACAGGGAAGCCTGACGGATGGCAGCAAGGCATGGAGCATGGTGTTGATGCTCATTGGCGGTTCTTCCGGTTCTACCGCCGGCGGTGTCAAGACGGTGACCATGATGGTCCTGCTGCTGTTTATCTGGTCCCGGCTCCGGGGCAAGGGCAGTGTGTGCGTTTTTAAGCATTCCGTGCCCAATAACCAGGTGCTGGATGCCATGACCATTGTGAGCATTGTAGTAGGCCTGGCGATTTTTGGTGGATTGTTTATTAGCGCCACCTCTCCCATCGGCTTTACAGATGCTTTATATGAAGCGGTTTCTGCTTTGGCGACCGTGGGCCTTACCACCGGCGTGACTACGAGCCTGAGCGTGCCGGCGCAAATATTGATCATTGTATATATGTATTTTGGGCGGGTAGGTGTTCTGACGCTGAGCCTCGGTTTCCTGATGGGCAGCCAGGCCCAGGAGCGCTTCCGCTATGCAAACACCAATCTTTTGATCGGATAGGAGGAAAAGTATGAGATCCTATGTTGTTGTTGGTCTGGGCAGATTCGGCAGCGAGGTTGCCCGGCAGCTGTACCGCTGTGGCTGTGAGGTTTTGGCCATTGATGTGAAAAGCGAGCTGGTCCAGCAGATCTCTGCGGATGTGACCCATGCGGCTGTGGCGGACAGCCGGGATAAGGAAGTGCTGCGGATGCTGGGCGTGGGCGAATTTGACTGCGCCGTGGTGGCTATTGGCGACGATCTGGCAGCTTCTGTGCTGGCGACCATGAATATGAAGGAGCTGGGCGTGCCGTATTTGGTGTGCAAGGCACACGATGATGTGCATCGCCGGGTCTTGGAAAAGCTGGGAGCAAATCGCGTGGTGATCCCGGAGCAGGAAAATGCAGCCAGATTGGCCAAGAGCCTGTCCTCGCCCAATTTGCTGGATTATATTGAGCTTTCCGAAGATTACAGCATCATTGAATTGCCTACCCCCAAGAGCTGGGAGGGCAAGAACCTGAAGGAATTGAATGTCCGTGCCAAGCTGGGTGTGAACATTCTGGCGGTGCGCCGGGACGGTCAAATAGACGTTTCGCCCGCGGCAGAGTTTACATTCCAAAGCGGAGATATCGTGGTTGTCTTGGGTGACACCAAGGCGCTAAACACGGTTCAGAAGCTATGATGGAAACAAGGATCACTTCCCGGAAAAATCCCTTCCTTCAACAGGTGCGGCGGTTGCTGACATCCAAAAAGGAGCGGGAAAATGCAGGACTTTTTGTGGCGGACGGCACAAAGCTGCTTGCTGAGGCAGTACGGTTTTTTCCTGGCCTGGAAACGGTCATTTTGGCCGATGGCGTAGAAGCGGATGTCCCGGCACGGGTAAATGTTGTGCGTGTGCCTGGGGATGTGATGGAATCCATCTCTCCCATGGAGACGCCCCAGGGCGCGCTGTTTTTGTGCCGCCTGCCCCAATGCAAGGAGTTTGCACCCACAGCCGGAATGCTTTTGCTGGATGGGATCCAGGATCCCGGCAATTTGGGTACGATCTTACGCACAGCGGATGCTCTTGATGTGCCGGTGGTGCTTATGGAGGGCTGTGCAGATCCCTACAGCCACAAAACAGTTCGCGCATCCATGGGCGCGGTATTTCGCGTTCAGCCTGTACAGGCTGCCTGGGAGCAGGTGAGAGTGAAGTGTGCGGATGCAGGCATCCGCGTGGCGGTCACCGCCTTGTCCGACCAGGCACAGGATATTCGCAGGGCGAAGCTTTCCGAGATGGCTGTGGTGATTGGGAGCGAAGGCAGGGGCGTGCGACAGGAAATTCTGGAACAGGCGGATGAGCAGCTGATCATCCCCATGAATGCCCACTGTGAGTCACTGAATGCGGCGGTAGCGGCAACGATCGTCATGTGGCAAATGAGAAACTGACAGAGATAGAAGGTTAAAGACATGCTTATTCACTGGATATGGCTTGCGACAAGGCCGGAGCTCAGCGATCGGCAGAAAATTGCCGTTTTGGAGGCATTTGGAGATCCGGAAGAGATTTTCTATGGCGAAAAAGCTGGCTTTTCCAATGTAACAGGCATGACACAGGCTGCAGCGGAGGCACTGGATGACAAAAATCTGACCCAAGCCAGGGAAATTTTGGACGACTGCGTGGAAAAGGGGATCCAGATCTGCACCTTCCATGATGGGGCGTATCCTGCCCGGTTGAAGAATATTGCAGATCCGCCGCTGGTACTATATTATAAGGGCAATCTTACCGGACTGGACAGCAGTCCGGTTATCGGAGTGGTGGGCACACGCAAGGCATCTGCCTACGGACTGACCACCTCCAAGAAGATGGGCTATCAGATCGCCAAATGCGGAGGTATTTTGGTATCCGGACTTGCTGAGGGCAATGACGGCAGCGCCATGGTAGGCGCACTTACAGCCGGAGGCATGGTAGTCGGCGTGTTGGGCTGCGGTGTGGATGTAGTTTATCCTCCTATGCACCGATCCTTGTATCGGGATACGGAGAAAAACGGCTGTTTGATCTCCGAGTTTCCACCGAAAACGCCACCGTATAAATGGAATTTTCCCAAGCGCAACCGGATCATCAGCGGCTTGAGCAATGGCGTGCTGGTGGTGGAAGCGCCCTATAAAAGCGGTTCTTTAATCACAGCGCGGGAGGCGGCAGACCAGGGCAGGGATGTGTTCGTTGTGCCCGGGAATATCGATGTACCTACGTTCCATGGAAGCAATGCGCTTTTACGCGACGGCGCCATCGCCGTCAGCTGCGGCTGGGATGTAGTCAGCGAATATGCAGCCCTCTATCCGGACAAGATCCGCAAGGAAAACGGAGAACCCCTCTTCTTAACCGAACAGGAAAAAACACCCGCAAAGGTAGCGCAAAAGCCGGAAACGCCTGCAAAGAAATCCTTGTTCGACAGAAAAAAGGAGAAAAAACCCATTGACAATGGGCAAAAGAAATCTTATAGTGACCTGCAGGATCTTTCTGCGGAGGAAAAGCAACTGCTGCAGCCTCTTCGTAAGGGAGAGACCCTTGTAGATGACCTGATCGCCGAAAGCGGATTGCCGGCGGGCAAGGTGCTGGGCATGCTTACCATGCTGCAAATTCGCGGCATTGTTGCGCTGCTTCCCGGCAAGCGGGTCACCTTAAAATAATGGAAATGGAGCAACTGTATGGCAACACCATCCAATCTTGTAATCGTAGAGTCGCCTTCCAAGGCTAAGACCATCGGCAAATACCTGGGGCCGGATTATGCCGTAAAGGCCAGCATGGGTCATTTACGGGATCTGCCCAAGAGCACCATGGGCGTAGATTTGGAACACGACTTTACACCGAAATATTTGCCTGTGTCCGGCAAAGAGGATCTGATCAAGGAACTGAAAAAGGCAGCTGCCCAGGCAGATACCGTGTATCTTGCAACCGACCCGGACCGGGAGGGCGAAGCCATCTCCTGGCATCTGAAGGAGCTTCTGCAGCTGCCAGATGATAAGGCGCGGCGTGTGACCTTTAACGAGATCACGCAAAAAGTGGTGCGCGAATCCATCGCAGCTCCCAGAGATATTGACTACGACCTGGTGGATGCCCAGCAGGCCCGTCGAATTCTGGACCGTATCGTGGGTTATCAGCTTTCTCCTCTGCTGTGGAAAAAGGTACGGCGCGGCCTGTCTGCAGGAAGGGTGCAGAGCGTAGCTACCCGGCTGGTGGTGGATCGGGAAAATGAGATCCGCGCCTTTATTCCCAAGGAATACTGGTCACTGGATGTGACCTTGAATCTTGTGGGTAAGCCCGGTTCTTTTGTGGCTCGCTATTTTGGCGATGCCAAGAAAAAGGAACTGGAGAACGAGCAGCAGGTACAGGCGATCATTGCGGATATTACCGGCAAGACCTTTGCGGTCACCAATGTTAAGCGCGCGGACAAAAAGCGCAGCGCAGCGCCTCCGTTTACCACTTCTACTTTACAGCAGGAGGCATCCCGGAAGCTGAACATGACCCCGAAGCGTACCATGTCCATCGCCCAGCAGTTGTATGAAGGCGTGGATGTGGAAGGAGAAGGCACCACCGGTCTGATCACTTATATGCGTACCGACTCACTGCGTCTTTCCGACGAGGCCATGGCAGCCGCTGCGGATTTCATCAAGCACCGCTACGGCAAGGAATATTACTACGGAAAACACCATGTGTTTAAAACCAAGTCCGGTGCGCAGGATGCCCACGAAGCCATCCGCCCCACCCATGTGGAGCTGGATCCGGAGCGTATCAAAAGCAGCCTGACAAAGGAGCAGTATAAGCTGTACAAGCTGATCTGGAGCCGTTTTCTGGCATCTCAGATGGCAAATGCAGTGTATGATACGGTGGCCATCGACACCGAATGCGCCGGCCATATATTCCGAAGCACCAATCAAAGTCTGAAATTCGCAGGCTTCATTGCGGTTTATGAGGAAGGACGGGATGATGAGGACGAGGCCACAGGTTCTCCCTTGCCGGATCTGCAGGTGGGCGATACCGCCAATGCAACAAAAATTGAGAAGGAACAGCATTTCACCCAACCTCCGGCCCGCTATACCGAGGCAACTCTGGTCAAGGCCATGGAAGAAAAGGGCGTTGGCCGTCCTTCCACCTATGCATCCATCGTTTCCACCATCCAGGATCGGGAGTATGTGCTGAAGACCGACAAGCGTCTTGCACCCACCCCCTTGGGCGAGGTGGTCAATGGATTGATGATGGATCGCTTCAACGACATCATTGATGTGGAATTCACTGCCAATATGGAAACCAAGCTGGACGATGTGGAAGCCGGTACCCGAAAGTGGAAAGAGGTGCTGGGTGAATTCTACCAGGGCTTCCAAAAGGAGCTTGTGGATGCTGAGGAAGCACTCCAGGGCATCCGTCTGAAAGTGCCGGAGGAGGAGACCGAGGAAATCTGCGAGGTTTGCGGCAGAAAAATGGTGATCAAGGATGGCCGTTTCGGTAAATTCCTGGCCTGCCCCGGCTATCCGGAGTGTAAAAATACCAAGCCCTTGGTGGAGAAAATGCCCGGTCGCTGTCCCAAGTGCGGCGGCACGATCCTCAAGCGGAAATCCAAGCGGGGCTATCCCTACTATGCCTGCGAAAAGGGTGCGCAGTGCGGCTTTATGAGCTGGGACGTTCCCACGGAGCTGGATTGCCCCGGTTGCGGACAGACTCTGTTCAAAAAGTCCGGCCGTGGCCGTATGAAGCCCTTCTGTATCAACGAAAAGTGCGAGCATTTCCTGCCGGAAGACAAACGCGGATACTATAAAAAAGCGGATTCCAAGGAATCCGAAGAAAAGAAAGCCAAGAAGACCACAAAGAAGTCCACGAAAAAGAAAGAGGCAAGCAAATGAGCGTAGTGAAAGTCATTGGCGCAGGTCTGGCCGGCTGCGAAGCAGCCTGGCAGCTGGCCCAGCGGGGCATCTCGGTGGAGCTTTATGAAATGAAACCCAAGAAGATGTCTCCGGCTCACCATAGCGCGGATTTCGCCGAATTGGTGTGCTCCAATTCCTTTCGGGGAGACAGACTGGAAAATGCGGTTGGCCTTCTGAAGGAGGAGCTGCGCCGCTGCGGAAGCCTGATCATGCAGTGCGCAGAGACTACCAGGGTAGAAGCAGGTGGATGCCTGGCAGTTGACCGGGGCGGTTTTGCGGCGCTGGTTACGGAGAAGATCCGGAATCATCCCAATATCACGGTGATCGATGAAGAGATCACACAAGTTCCGGAAGGTCCGGTGATCATCGCCACCGGCCCGCTGACCTCCGATGCCATGAGCGAGGCTATCGGCACATACTTTGGCCAGGATTATCTGCATTTCTTCGATGCGGCAGCACCGTTGGTGACGGCTGAGTCCATCGACATGACCAAAGCCTGGTGGCAGAGCCGCTATGACCGGGGGAATGCCGACTATGTAAACTGCGCCATGGATAAGGACCAGTACGAAGCCTTCATCAAGGAATTGGTATCGGCAGAGGAAGCGGAAGTCCACGGCTTTGAAGATAAAAATGTCTTTGAGGGCTGTATGCCTGTGGAGGTCATGGCCCGCCGTGGCTTTGATACGCTGCGTTACGGTCCGCTGAAGCCTGTGGGACTTACGGATCCCAGCACGGGCAAAGAGCCCTATGCAGTGGTGCAGCTGCGGCAGGATAATGCCGAGGGAAGTGTCTTCAATCTGGTGGGCTTTCAGACCCATCTGAAGTTCGGTGAGCAGAAGCGGGTATTTTCCATGATCCCGGCGCTTGCGAATGCGGAATTTGTCCGCTACGGCGTGATGCACCGCAATACCTTCCTGCAATCGCCCAAGCTGCTGGATCGGTATTATGCCGACCGGCGCGATCCCCGGGTTGCCTTTGCCGGGCAGATGACCGGTGTGGAAGGCTATGTGGAATCCACAGCCTCCGGCTATTTGGCCGCTGTCGCCATGGCGGCCAAGATACAGGGCCGGGAAATGCCTCAGTTCCCCAAAACCACCGCCATCGGCGCGTTGGGATATTACATCAGTGACGAGTCGGTTGTGAATTTCCAACCGATGAATATCAATTTCAGCATTATTGCTCCCTTGGAGCAACGGATCCGTAAGAAAGCAGAGAAAAATCTTGCCATTGCCAACCGTTCCCTGGCGGTGATCGACGAATTGATCGCCCGGGGGCTGTAAAGAAAGAAGGAACGGATATGAAGATCATTTTAGATGCTATGGGTGGCGACCACGCACCGCAAGCACCGGTGCTGGGTGCCATCGAAGCGGCAAAGCTCTACGGAAGCCAGATCACTCTGGTGGGCCGCGGAGAAGAAATTTTGAATGTACTGAAGCAGAACGGAATTGCCACACTTCCCCAGGGCGTGGAGATCGCCAATGCGGAGGATGTGGTGGATATGCACGACGATCCTGCCAATGTGATCCGCAAGAAGCCGGGCTCATCCATGGTGGTTGGCCTGAAAATGCTTGCAGAAGGGCAGGGTGAGGCCTTTATTTCTGCTGGCAGCACCGGCGCACTTCTGACCGGCGCGACCTTGATCGTCAAGCGGGTCAAGGGCATCCGCCGTGCGGCCATGGGCCCTGCCATGCCCAATAAGGCCGGCGGCAAGACGGTCATCTTGGACTGCGGCGCAAACGCGGAATGCACACCGGAATTCTTGCTCCAGTTTGGCTTGGTGGGATCCCTGCACGCCAAGGCTACCTACGGCATTGAAAATCCGAGGGTGGGCCTGCTGAACAACGGCACGGAGGAATCCAAGGGTACGCCCCTGCAGAAGGAAGCCTACTGCCTGCTGAAACAAGCATCCGATAAGGGTCTTATCAACTTCGTCGGCAATGTGGAAGCCCGGGATGTGCCTTTGGGCGCTGTGGATGTGGTGGTCTGCGACGGTTTTGCCGGCAATGTGCTGCTGAAGTCCATCGAGGGCACGGCTATGTTTATGGGCAGCCTGGTTTCTAAAATGTTCAAAAAGAACATTATCAGCAAACTGGCCGCAGCCATGGTGATGAAGGATATCAAGTCTTTTAAGAAGCTGCTGGATTACCGGGAGATCGGCGGAACCCAGTTCCTGGGCATCCAAAAGCCTGTTATCAAGGCGCACGGCTCTTCCGATGCGGTGGCATTCCGCAATGCCATCCGCCAGGCGGAGGAAGCAGCAAGCCACAGCTTCTCCCAGCAGCTGGAGGAGGGCTTGGCGGCATTAAAGGAGATCGGCAATGATTAACGAGCTGGAAAAAGCCATTGGCTATCAGTTCCGGAATATTACCCTGCTTCAAAATGCCCTGTCCCATTCGTCCTACGCCAACGAACGTTGGCACGACAGCCTGAAAAGTAATGAGCGCCTGGAGTTTTTGGGCGACTCCGTGCTGGGCATGGTGGTGGCGGAGCATTTGTACCGCACTTTCCCTGATCGTCCGGAGGGAGAATTGACCCGGATGCGGGCGGATATGGTCTGCGAAAGGACACTGGCAAAGGTGGCCAATGGCCTGGAGCTGGGCAAGCATCTGCTGCTGGGCAAGGGCGAAGAGCAGGGCGGCGGACGCGGCCGGGAGTCTATTTTGGCGGATGCAGTGGAATCTGTCATCGCAGCCTGTTATCTGGACGGCGGTATGGATGCAGCAGTGCAGTTCATTCAAAAATTTATTTTGGTGAATGTTCCGGTGACCAGGCTCCATAATGCGGACTACAAGACCGCCTTGCAGGAGCTGGTACAACAGAAGAAAAACCAGTTGCTTTCCTACAACTTGGTAGGAGAGAGCGGCCCGGATCACGATAAGCAGTTCCGGGTGGAGCTGACCCTGAACGGCGAGGTTGTTGGAGTAGGCTCCGGCAGCAGCAAAAAGCGTGCCGAACAGGCGGCGGCCCATGACGCAATGGAAAAATTGTATCCGAATGCATAAAGAAAGAGCGCTGCGGCTGCAGCGCTCTTTTATCGTATCATTTACTTGTACAGGGGGAACTTGGCGGTGATGTCGGCGACGGTCTCCCGGACTTCCTTGGCAGTGCCTTCAAAATCACGGGCGGTCTGGCCGATGCAGTGGGCGATCTGCTTCATTTCCTCTGCGCCCAGGCCACGGGTGGTCACAGCGGCAGTACCAATGCGCACGCCACTGGTGATGGAGGGCTTCTCGGGATCACCGGGGATTGCATTCTTGTTCAAGGTGATGTGATTCTGATCCAGACGCTCCTGCAGCTCCTTACCGGTGATATGCAGCGGACGCAGGTCAGCCAGCATCAGGTGGTTATCCGTACCGCCGGTGACCAGGTCAAAGCCCTCTTCTACCAGGGCGGATGCCATCACCTTGGCGTTGGCGACCACATTGTGAGCGTATGCCTTGAACTCATCGGACATGGCCTCCTTCAAGCACACAGCCTTAGCAGCGATCACATGCTCCAGAGGGCCGCCCTGGGTGCCGGGGAAGACAGCGGAGTTCAGCTTCTTGGCATACTCTTCCTTAGCAAGGATCAAGCCGCCGCGAGGACCACGGAGGGTCTTGTGCGTGGTGGTAGTAACGATATCAGCATAGGGAACGGGACTTTGATGTGCACCGCCGGCAACCAGGCCTGCGATGTGAGCCATATCCACCATCAAAATTGCGCCTACTTCATGCGCAATATCCGCAAAGGTCTTGAAGTCGATGGCCCGGGGGTATGCGGATGCACCGGCAATGATCAGCTTGGGCTGATTCTTCTTTGCCAGATCGCGGATTTCGTCATAGTCGATCAGGCCTGTCTCGTGGTTGACATCGTAAGAAACCACATTGTAGTATTTGCCGGAGATGTTGGCGGGGCTGCCGTGGGTCAAATGGCCGCCGTTGGCAAGGCTCATGCCCATCAGCGTATCGCCGGGCTGCAGGAATGCCAGCTCCACAGCCATATTGGCCTGTGCGCCGGAGTGGGGCTGCACGTTGGCAAATTCTGCGCCGAACAGCTGCTTTGCCCGCTCGATACAGAGCGACTCCAGCTCATCCACGCAATGGCAGCCGCCATAGTAACGCTTACCGGGAAGACCCTCGGCATATTTGTTGGTCAAAATAGAACCCATAGCTGCGATGACAGCAGGGGAAGCGAAGTTTTCGGATGCGATCAGCTCTAAACCATATTCCTGGCGATCCAGCTCCCGTTTCATCATTTCTGCAACAGCAGGATCGAAGGAAGCTACAAAGCCAATGGTATCAGCCAAATTTCCCAGCATAAATTATTCCTCATTTCCGTGTTTTTGAAGAAACACATATGTGTTTTCTATACCATACCATATCTTTTTCCCAATTTCAATAATTTTTCCGCGGACTTTTCCGCTCGGAAGCGGCGCGCGCATCTCAAAAAGTTTGGACTTTTGCGTACTATTGCGGAAAACGACGGCGTTTATACAGTTGATTGTAGCAAATTGTGATATTTTTACATAGAATGAGGCGAGAGGGGTCGAAAAATGCCTGTTTATCACAAAAAGACAAATGTTTTTGCCGGGGGAATTGACAGGGGACAGAACAAATGCTAAAATGAGACCATTATTATTTTAGGGAGGCAGTATGATGTTTCGCTATACTTGTTTGAATCCTGTATCTAAGGTGGGCTTAGATTGTTTTGGCGCTGGGTATTGCGCAGTGTCATCTATGGAAGAGGCCGATGCGGTGTTGGTCAGAAGTGCAGATATGCATCAGATCACTGTGCCGGACAATGTAAAATGTGTTGCAAGAGCCGGTGCCGGCGTGAATAACATTCCGCTGATGGAGTTGGCCAAGCTGGGCATTCCCGTATTCAACACCCCCGGCGCCAATGCCAACGGCGTCAAGGAACTGGTGTTTGCGGCCATGCTGCTGGCTGCCCGTGATGTGGTGGGCGGCATCAACTGGGCGGCAAGCCAAGTGGGCAGTGAGACCGTTGCCAAGGACACGGAAAAGGAAAAGAAGAAGTTTGCAGGCTTTGAGCTGTCCGGCAAGAAGCTGGGTGTCATTGGCCTGGGCGCCATTGGCCGGCTGGTTGCCAATACTGCCACCCATTTGGGCATGGAGGTTTATGGTTACGATCCCTACATCAGCGTAGATGCAGCCTGGAATTTGTCCAAGAATGTGCGTCACAGCAAGGATCTGAAGGAGATCTACGCAAACTGCGATTACATTACCATTCATGTTCCGCTGATGGATGCCACACGGGGTATGGTCAATGCAGAGGCGTTTACTTTGACCAAGCCGACTGCCGTGCTGATCAACCTGGCCCGGGATGTGCTGGTGGATGAGCCTGCTGCCATCAAGGCTTTGGAAGAGGGCAGGCTGAGCAAGTATGTCACGGATTTCCCCAATCCTACGGTTTTGGGTAAGAAGGGTGTTATTGCCATTCCCCACCTGGGAGCATCCACTGAGGAATCTGAGGACAACTGCGCTGTGGCTGCTGTCAAGCAGGTTCGCGACTTCCTGGAAAACGGCAATTTGACCAACTGCGTCAACTTCCCCAACTGTCAGATGGGTGTATGTACTGCCGCCAGCCGCGTAGGCGTTTTCCATGAGAATGTCAAGTCTATGATCAGTCAGTTTACAACGGCGCTGTCCCATACCAACATTCTTAACATGAGCAATGTCAGCCGTGGCACTTTGGCATATACACTGTTGGATCTAGAAGAGGCCGTATCGGAGGAGACCATCCGCAATATGCAGGCTATTCCCGGTGTATTGCGTGTCTTCGTAGTGAAATAAGGAGGAAGTCCTGATGTTTAACGAGCGTATTTATAATTTTTCTGCAGGTCCGTCCATGCTGCCCCTGCCTGTGCTGGAGCGTGCAGCAAAGGAAATGCTGAACTATGGTGGCAGCGGCATGTCCGTCATGGAAATGAGCCACCGATCCAAGGTGTATGCCAAGATCTTTGCAGATACCAAGGAAAAATTCCGCGCCATTATGCAGATCCCGGAGAATTATGAGATTTTGTTCCTCCAGGGCGGTGCATCCACCCAGTTTTCTGCGATTCCGCTGAACCTGATGGGGCTGACCGGCAAGGCCGACTACGCGCTCACCGGCAATTTCTCCACAGCTGCATGGAAAGAAGCCAAGCGCTACGGCGATGCGGCTGTGGCCTGCTCTTCCGAGGACACCAACCACAACTACATTCCCGAAGCACTGAGCGTTCGTGAGGATGCTTCCTATTTCTATTACTGCTCCAACAACACCATCTACGGCACCCAGTGGAAGAGTGTGCCGGAGGTGGGCGATATTCCCATTGTCTGCGATATGTCCTCGGACATTTGCAGCAAGCCTGTTGATGTGAGTAAGTACGGCGTGATCTACGCCGGTGCGCAAAAGAATCTGGCACCTGCTGGCCTGACCATCGTCATCGTCCGCAAGGATCTGCTGGGCCATGCCATGCCCCAAACTCCCATGATGCTGGACTGGAAGATCCAGGCTGATAACGATTCCATGAAGAATACGCCCCCTTGCTGGTGTATTTATGTGTTGGGCCTGGTATGCGATTGGCTGGAAGAGATGGGCGGCCTGGCCGGCATTCAGAAGGTGAATGAAATGAAGGCCAAAATGCTCTACGACGTATTGGAGCAGACCGAGATCTTCACCTGCCACGCACAAAAGGCAGCCCGTTCCGATATGAATGTGACCTTCCGTACTGCGTCGAGCGAGCTGGATGCTCTGTTTGTGTCCCAGGCGGCAGAAGCCGGTATGAGCAATCTGAAGGGTCACCGCATGACAGGCGGTATGCGCGCCTCCATCTATAATGCCATGCCTGTGGAGGGCGTGGAAAAGCTCTGCGATTTCATAAGCGATTTCGATAAGAACAACCGTTGAGGTAATTCTATGGCTATCTTTACCGGGGCAGATATCCTGCTGCCCAAGAATGCAGACTATGAAAAGTGGGCGGTGATCGCCTGCGACCAGTTTACTTCTCAGCCGGAGTATTGGGAAGAAGTGAGCAAGGTAGTAGGGGATGCGCCCTCCACCCTGCACATGATCCTGCCGGAAGTGCTGCTTCCGGGTACGGATGAACAGATCGCGGCGATTCACAAGACCATGGCAGACTACCTGGCATCCGGCGTGTTTGCTGAGTACAAGGATTCTTACATCTATGTGGAGCGCACGCTCCTGGATGGCAACATCCGCAAGGGTTTGATGGGTGCGCTGGATCTGGAGAAATACGACTATCACCCCGAGGCAGATGCACGGGTTCGTGCAACCGAGGCGACGGTGCAGGAGCGTATTCCGCCCCGCATGCGTGTGCGCCGGGGTGCGCCCTTGGAAATGCCCCATGTGCTGATGCTGTGTGATGATCAGAAAAAGACCATCATTGAGCCGCTGGGCGCAGAAAAGGAGAACATGGAAAAAGTCTATGACTTTTCTCTGTGTGCCGGTGGCGGCAAGATCCAAGGCTGGCTTCTCAGCCGGGAACTGACAGCCAAGGTCAATGCTGCGCTGGCTGCGTATGAACAGGAAAAAGTACCTATGACTTATGCGGTGGGCGACGGCAACCACTCTTTGGCTACCGCGAAAGCCTGCTACGAGGAACTGAAGAAGAATAACCCCAATTCGGATCTATCCAACCATCCGGCAAGATTTGCTTTGGTGGAGCTGGAGAACATCCACGACGAGGCACAGCAGTTTGCCCCCATCCACCGTGTGATCGCCAAGACGAATCCTGATGGGCTGCTGGCATACCTGGCAAAGGTGTGCACAGGGGAAGAAATTTGCCCCATTCCCTGGTTCAGCGGCAGCGAACAGGGTGTTTTGCAGCTGGGCATTCAGCCCGGTCAGCTGCCTTTGGCGGCACTCCAGCAGGCGCTGGATGCCTATTTGGCAGAAAATGAAGGCCAGATCGACTATATCCACGGCGATGATGTTGTGAAGCAATTGGCATCTGAAGAGGGTTCTTTGGGCTTCTTGGTACCCGGAATTGAGAAAAATCAGTTCTTCCAGAGCATCGTCACCGACGGCATCCTGCCCAGGAAGACCTTCTCCATGGGTCACGCCCAGGAAAAGCGCTACTATTTGGAAGCCCGGAAAATTCTCTAAACCCCTTGACAAAGGGAAAAACCGGACATATAATGGTGACAACTTCATAGAAACCGTTGAAGCGGAGATAACGGCGAAAATGCCATCACAGAGAGCCCGTGTTGCTGAGAGTCGGGTATGAAACAAATCGTCAAATGGACCGCGGAGGGCGCAGTCAAAGGGAAATCCCGAGTATTCTGCGACGTCAGGCACACGTCAGCTGCCGGGGATATGCTGGTATCCCGCTGAGTAAAAATCAAGGTGGCACCGCGAATACACAATATTCGCCCTTGACGGAAGGCAGCTTCTGTCAAGGGCTTTTTTATTGAAACAGGAGGAAATATTATGGAACTCAATGGCGTTAATTTTGATACTTACTTTAGGAATTATCCCGATAAAAAAGGTTATTTTGGCCCCTACGGCGGCTCCTATGTGGATGCAGATCTGCAAAAGGCCATGGATGAGATCACCGAGGCCTACCACACCATCTGCCAGTCCCGCAAGTTTATTGCCGAGCTGCGGCGTATCCGCAAGGAGTTCCAGGGCCGACCCACACCCATTTCCCATTTGGAGCGCCTGTCCACCTCTTTGGGCGGTGTGCAGCTGTATGTGAAGCGTGAGGATCTGAACCACACCGGCGCCCACAAGCTGAATCACTGCATGGGCGAGGTACTTTTGGCAAAGTACATGGGCAAGAAGAAGGTCATCGCAGAGACCGGCGCAGGTCAGCACGGTGTCGCCATGGCAACTGCCGCCGCATACTTCGGACTGGAATGTGACATCTACATGGGCGCAGTGGATATCAAAAAGCAAGCTCCCAATGTGGCGAGAATGAAGATCCTGGGCGCAAATGTGGTGGAGGTCACCCATGGTCTGCAGACCTTGAAAGAGGCCGTGGATGCTGCGTTTGATGCTTACACCAAGGACTACAAGAACAGCATGTACTGCATCGGCTCTGTGGTGGGTCCCCATCCTTTCCCGCTGATGGTCCGCGACTTCCAGCATGTAGTGGGTGAAGAGGCACGGGAGCAGTTCGTGGACATGACCGGCCATCTGCCGGATGCCATCGTTGCCTGTGTGGGCGGCGGCTCTAATGCGGCTGGCTTCTTCTCCGGCTTCCTGAATGACCCGGTGGATATTTACGGCATCGAGCCTTTGGGTCGGGGCACAGCCTTGGGCGACCATGCGGCCAGCCTGCAGTACGGCACAGAGGGCGTCATGCACGGCTTTAACAGCATCATGCTCAAGGACGAAAACGGCGAGCCCGCACCTGTTTACTCGGTGGCCAGCGGTCTGGACTATCCTTCTTCCGGCCCGGAGCACGCATTCCTGCACAGTATCGGCCGCGTCAAGTATGACGTGATCGACGACGAAGAGACCATCGATGCATTCTACAAGCTGGCCCGATTGGAGGGTATCATCCCCGCCATCGAAAGCGCACACGCCGTTGCATACGGCATGAAGCTGGCAAAGAAAATGGGCACTGGCTCTGTGCTGATCAACCTGTCCGGCCGCGGCGATAAGGATATGGATTACATCATCGAGAATTACGGTATTCGCTGATTTTGGAAGGCCGACTGCAAAAGCAGTCGGCTTTTTCCGATGATTCCGAAAACTTTGCAATAAATCCTGCAAAAGCGCTTGACTTTTGCAGGATTTCTGTTATACTCTTCGTGAAGCAAGAAAACTTGCAAAAAGGAGAGCGCGATTATGGAAATGCGAATTGAGACAGATTCTATTGGAAGCCGGCAGGTACCCGCAGACGCCTATTATGGCGTACAGTCCCTGCGTGGTGCGGAAAACTTCCGTATTACCGGGCAGTTTTTGCGCCCGGAGTTTATTGAATCCCTGGCGATGATCAAAAAGGCCTGCGCCATTTGCAACCATGCAGTAGGGGAGTTGGATGATGCGCGTCGGAATGCTATTGTCACTGCCTGTGATGAAATTTTGCAAGGACACTTGCATAATCAGTTCCTTTGTGATCCCATCCAGGGCGGCGCCGGTACAACGGCTAATATGAATGCCAATGAGGTCATTGCCAACCGGGCAATCGAACTGCTTGGCGGAGAGAAAGGTGACTATTCCGTCGTCCATCCCAATGACCATGTCAACCGTGCCCAGTCTACCAATGACGTGATCCCCACCGCAGCAAAACTCACCGCTGCGAAATTATTGAAAAAGGCCATCTGCCAGGTAGTTCGCCTGCGGGATGCCTTGCAAGCCAAAGAAGCAGAGTTCCACGACATCATCAAAATGGGTCGTACACAAATGCAGGATGCTGTGCCCATTCGTCTGGGCGCGGAGTTCGGTGCATACAGCCAGGCTATCATCCGGGACATTTCACGCTTGGAGCGCGCCTTGGAGGAGATGTACAACATCAACCTGGGCGGTACGGCCATCGGTACAGCGCTGAATGCTGACCCGGAATATGTGAACATGCTGGCCCCTACATTATCCGAGATCAGCGGTTGTCCGCTGAAAAAGGCGGAGGATCTGGTAGATGGTACACAAAATCTGGATTCCTTTGCCTATGTGTCCGCAACACTGAAAACCTGCGCCATTTCCTGCTCCAAGATCGCCAATGACCTGCGCTTGATGTCCTCCGGCCCCCGGTGCGGTTTTGAAGAGATCAACCTGCCGCCTATGCAAAACGGCTCATCCATCATGCCCGGCAAGGTCAATCCGGTGATCCCTGAGGTTATGAGCCAGGCGGCGTTCTGTATCATCGGTAACGATATGTCCATCACCATGGCGGCAGAGGCTGGTCAATTGGAGCTGAACTATGCTGAGCCGGTACTTTATCATAAGCTTTTTGAATCGCTGGTGGTACTGACCGGAGCGGTGGAGACTTTTGTGGACAATTGTGTGCTTGGAATTACTGCAAATCCGGAGCGTTGCCGGGAATTGGTGGACGGTTCAGTGGGTGTGATCACGGCAATCTGTCCCAAACTGGGCTATAAGGAATCAGCAGACATCGCCAAGACGGCCATCGCGACCGGCGAATCTGTTCGGGAGGTTTTGTTGAGCAAGCACAACCTGTCCGAAAGGGAAGTGGACAAGCTCCTTGACCCTGCGACGATGGTATAAAAGAAAGAGGAATGGCAAAGGCCATTCCTCTTTGCTATTACCCTGTTTCCGGGCCAACATACTGATCTTTTTCGAATAATCCTTCCTGACGCGTGCCATCGGGCAGAATCAGCACGCCCTTGCCGTGGTGACATCCGCCGTGGTCCAGGTCTCCTTTGTAGACGCTGCCATCTGGATAGTATTTTTCGCCCTGACCCACGATTTTACTGTTTTCGTAAGTACAGAGCATCCGGGTGCCATCGGCATATGTGTAAGTACAGCTGCCGTGTGCCTGATCATTCTCAAAAGTTCCTTCGAAAACATCGCCGTTGGCAAACTTATAGACGCAGTTGCCATGACGCTTGTCGTTTTCGTAGTATCCTTCATACACATTGCCGTTTTTGTAACGAGTGATGGCTTTACCGTGCCGTTTTCCCTCAACAAATTCTCCGTCAAAATCATGCTCCGGGCTGGTATAGCTGCCGTGGCCATGGCGTTTGCCGAATTGCCACTGTCCTTCGTAACGGACCCCGTTTGGGTAGATCATTATGCCGTGTCCGTGCCTCTTATCATTTTTCCATTCACCCTCATAATGAGCGCCGTCATTCCCATCCATTATGCCATAGCCTTCCCATATACCGTCACGGAGACCGCCCTCGTAACGGTAATTGACATACTGCCGTTTGCCCTGACCGGTGAAATGAAACTGACTGCCGGGCACAGGAGCTTTTTTGTTAAAGAGCAGATGACCATTGCGCCAAAGACCCCGGTAGCGTTTGCCACTGTTGTCGATGTATGTACCCCAGCCGGTACATTTTCCTTTACGCCAGTGGCCTAC
This sequence comes from Oscillospiraceae bacterium, assembly GCA_015067545.1. Taxonomy (GTDB): domain Bacteria; phylum Bacillota; class Clostridia; order Oscillospirales; family Oscillospiraceae; genus Faecousia. Next base: position 78,860 of record SVMG01000007.1, on the reverse strand, counting down.
ATAGGATTCTCCATTTGGCCAGGTGATTACGCCTTTTCCATGAGGGAAGTCCTGTCGCCATAAACCGTCATATACGGAAAAATCATGGTATATTTTGCGGCCTTTTCCCCAGCAAACATCCTTTTTCCACTGACCTTCGTAGCGCCCGCCCCAGGCATCGGTGTAAACACCATAACCAGAGCGAACATCATTTTCGAAATTTCCCTCATAGCGGGCTTCGTCCGGCCATGTAAAAACACCTTGACCGTTTTTAAGGCCGTTACGGAATTCACCCTCGTAATACCGCTTATCGCTGTAAGAGTAGATGCCGTGACCGTTTGGCACATCGTCCTGATACATACCTTGGTAATAGGTGCCGTCGGGGAAGGTGTAGGTTCCTTTGCCGCTGCGCAAATCTTTGTACCAGTAACCTACATAGACAGAACCATCAGGATAGTGCATAGTACCCATACCGGAACGGAGACCATCCACAAAGTTACCCTCATAAGCATAACCGTTGGGCCAACGAACAGATCCTGCACCATTCAATGTGCCGTTACTGAATTCATTTTCCCAATGAGTGCCATCTGCTTGCTCCAAGATCATGTGCCCTTGAATTTCTCCTTGGTAGAAAGTGGCGGATAGATGAGAGCCATCAGGGTAGGTAATGGTCATTTCTCCGTGAGGGATGCCGTTTTTCCATTCGCCTGTAAAGATGCGTCCGTCGGGATGCTGCCACCGCCCATGACCGTTGAGAACACCTTGTTCATTTGTTGCCTTCACAGTAGGTTGGAACATAGAATGCCCCCTTAAGAAACTATATTCCCATATTATCATGTGGTGTCCTGCAAGTCAAGGCAGGGTATAACGCTCACCTTGGCGGTTATACACCTCATAATTTGGCAAAACCGTAGGCTTAGAAGATGTTCTTGGTTTTGCTGAAATCCGCCTTCCAACTTTTTGACAAACAAAAAAGGGAATTTACAAGAAAAACTTGTAAATTCCCAATCTTGGCAGGGGCACAAGGACTTGAACCCTGAGCCTACGGTTTTGGAGACCGCCGCTCTACCAATTGAGCTATACCCCTATATATAAACGGCGTGAGCCGAATTTTTGTGGTGGGCCTTCAGGGATTCGAACCCGGGACGATCCGGTTATGAGCCGGAGGCTCTAACCAACTGAGCTAAAGGCCCATAATATCGTTGGGTGTGCTTCGCACCACCGCTTGCATATTCTACCACTCAAAACCGGTTCTGTCAAGAATTATTTTCCCCGATCTGCAAGATAACAGATCGGGGAGAGCTTTATTCTGCTTTTTCCTGCGAACCCCGGATCTCCTGGCTGGCAGCACGGCGGCGACGGCGCCGGCGAGTGGTGCGAATCTCCTGCGGATCGGCCTTTTCTGCCCGGCGGGCATAGGCCGCGGCGGCCTCCGAAGTAGCTTCGTAAGTCAAGCGGCTGACCCGGGTCAAGCCGTTGGGTTGCTCGGACATCCGGATGCGGATGAGGAATTTTCCGTGCTCCGGGCAGGTGGCAAGATCCATATACCGATGGCCGGGCTGAGCAAACCATCGGCTGCTGAGCATCCTTGCACCGCAGGTGGGGCACAGATTCTCCTCACCGGACATGGCGGCCAATGCGGCTCGCTTGTCTGCGTAATCGTAAAAAACCTTCCGGGAAATGCACCCGGGAAGTTCTGCACCGTGGAAGCCGTTGTCGTGCTCCTTCAGTGCCTGTCCGTACTCCTGAATGCCCACATCCAGCTTCAGCATGGCACAGATCAGCGCTGTGTGATACGCGTCGCCCAGAGCGTCGTGAGCGGGGCGGCTGGCCTCAATGCCAAAGATCTCCATAGCGGTCTTCAGCGCTTTCTGAGAAGAAGAACCGTCCGTCTGGGCATTGAAGATCATCTGCGCGTTGTACCAACGGCCGGTCCAGCCCTCGTCGATGCCGTAAAGCCGCAGATTTTCCCGCAAAATCGTGATGTCGTCAAATCCCCAGGTGAGGAAGATCACATCCTCGCCGCACCAGGCACGGAATTGCCGTATGGCATCGGGGAAGGGAACACCGTTGTCACGGAGCTGTGCCTCTTTAATGCCGGTGAGCTTACTGACCCGGCGATTGAGTCGCCTATAAAATTTTGGTTTGACAAGGACCTGGAATTCATCCATTACCAGTTGTTCCTGTGTCACCCGGACGGCACCGATCTGAATGATCTCGCCGCGGATCTGAACAGGCAGAACCTTTTTAGACGAAGGTGAGCCCGGCCAGGGCTGATTCCATTCCATATCCAAAACAATGTAATCCATCATTCTACCTCTGTTTTTTGCAATCCTACTATATATCATAACACAAAGGACGGTATTCTGTAAATAAAAAGTTTGCATTTGGACAAACTGATTTGGGAGGGAGATACATGACGGAAAAGGAATATGAAAAATTTGTGCAGTCTCTGGCACCAAAATCGCCCATTTGGAAGGACTGCATCCATGCATTTTGGATCGGTGGATTGATCTGTACTGTGGGACAGCTGATCATGAACGGCTATTTGGCCATGGAGATGGAGAAGGTGGATGCGTCCTGTGCCACATCCATGACCTTGGTGGCGCTTGCGGCACTTTTGACTGGGCTGAGTGTTTACGATGATATCGCAAAGCATGCGGGCGCAGGCACATTAGTTCCCATCACAGGCTTTTCCAATGCAGTCTCTGCCCCGGCCATCGAGTTCAAGACGGAAGGCTTCATTCTTGGCGTCGGCGCGAAGATGTTTACGATTGCGGGGCCTGTGATCGTGTATGGCGTGAGTGCAAGCGTGGTATATGGTCTAATCTATTGGATAACCACATTATTCTAACGAAACAGGCTCGCCTTTGGGCGAGCCTTAAAAATATGTAGCGTTATTTTGTACATTCTTCTAATGTCGCTAATTCGTAGCAGGGGATATAGATTCCGTAGGAACCACCTTGATGGGTAATTTCCAGAATATAATACTGCTTGCAATGGATGCATCCGTAATTGTCAGTTGTTAATTTGAACTGTTTGTAGATGCCTTTGTTGTATTTTTCATCTTTGTTCCATCCGGCAATGCGTATATGCTTTTTCACTGTGTGTATTTTTACGATGGAAGATAAGGGGAAAGCATATTTTCCTTCCAGGTTGGCAAGATATAAGTTTTCTTCGTCGGCAAATATCTTAAATTCAGGGTTGAAGTATTGGAAGATCTGCATGCCTTTCTCCTGAACTTTGATTTCGCCATCCTTGATCTTATAGAAAAAGGATAGAATATCTATAGTTTTGGCATCACCAGGAACGGAAAGCTCCTGATATATCGCACTTGCAGTACCCTCTAAGTGAGAAAAGGTTTGTTCACTTTCCTCGGTTTCCAAAACAGTTTTTGCTTTCTGCTTGCTCAAAAGCCATAAAATCAGCCAAACTACAGCGCAGATACCAGCGACCCAATATAGCCAAGGGGCATTGCGATATCCTTCTGCCAAAGAAACATCGGCCTTCAATATTCCACCCGTAATCATAAGAGCGGCAATACCGCAAACAAATTGAATAATACGAGACAGTAATGGCAATTTTGCAGTTTCAATCGTTTTTTCTGCTTTTTCAGAGGAATCTTCCAGCGTATTCGCCAATGCTGCAGAAGGCGTCTGAACCAAGAATTCGGTTCCGTTGATTTGCTCGTTTTTCTTGTCTGTTGTTAAATCTATTCCTAAAAACGGTTTCATAAAAGCACCTCCATATAAAACATTATATCACATCAATTGTTTGCTGTAAATTCCTATTATCTGAGTAATATCGAAAGAAATTGAGCCAATTCGACAAATAGCACTGTGTCCTACTTGTACACAAGCAGAGGGTTTCATTCTTGGGGTTGGTGCGAAGATGTTTACGATTGCGGGGCCTGTGATCGTGTATGGCGTGAGCGCAAGCGTGGTATATGGTCTAATCTATTGGATAACCACATTATTCTAACCGTAGGGACACCCGTCCTCGGGTGTCCGCGGAAGATATGCATTTTCGGACACCGCAGGAGCGGTGTCCTTACAAAACAGGCGGCATGACCGATTTCGTTCGGTCATGCGTTTTTTGTATTTGGTCAGAAAAGCATTGCCAACAATTGCATTGCGTGATAAAATAACTGCAGATACGGAAGAACTTGAGACTGATCGACGGTTCTGCGGAATTGCTTCACGGGACGACCTTCCAAAGCTTTTCACGAAAGGAAATGGTGCTATGTTAAAATATGAAATCGAAGGCGGTAATCTGCCTGTTGTGATCTGTTATCCCGAGGCAGGACAGACGCTCTGCACGGAAAGCGGTGCCATGAGCTGGATGTCACCCAATATGAAGATGGATACCAATACCGGCGGTGGGCTGAGGAAGGTTCTTGGCAGAATGTTCTCCGGCGAATCTATTTTCATGAATGAATACACCGCCGAAGGTGGCAGCGGTATGATCGCCTTTGCTTCTTCGCTCCCCGGCAGCATTATTCCCTATCAGGTAACGCCCGGAAATGGAATTATTGTGCAGAAACGGGGCTTTCTGGCTATGGAGAAGGGGCTGGAACTGTCGGTTTATTTTCAAAAGCGGCTGGGCAGGGGACTGTTTGGCGGCGAAGGCTTCATTATGCAGCAAATCAAAGGCAATGGCCTGGTATTTTTGGAGATTGACGGCTACTGCAAGGAATACGACCTTGCGGCAGGTCAGAGCATCGTGGTGGATACCGGCTATCTTGCTGCCATGAGCGAGAGCTGCACCATGGATATACAGACTGTCAGAGGCGCAAAAAATGTCTTTTTTGGTGGTGAGGGGCTGTTTCATACCCGCATCACCGGGCCGGGCAAGGTGTACATCCAATCCATGCCGGTGAGCAATATTGCTGAGCGCATCACCCCATATTTGGAGATTACCAGGGATGATAACAATAGCGGCGGCATCAACATCAAATTAGGGGATTGAGCCGGCACGGGATCAAAAGCATTTTCCCAACAATAAAGGCTCGCCGATTGGCGAGCCTTTTCATATCAATCGATGGATAATCTGCTCTTACTCAGTGCCTTGCGCAGTGTCACAGCCAGCAGGGGAGCAGCCAGGACAGCGACCACTGCGTTGAATGTGGTGGCAGGGAGCTTACTGACAACGGAAACCCACGCGCCTTCCACACTCAGGCCGTGCATGAGCATACCGCTGTAAAAGAAGGTTTTGGCAAGATACAAGGCGGCATAGCCCACAGCACCTGCCACTGTTGCGATGGTGGCTTTGCCATAATTCCAGTTACCTTTGCCGGTGCGGATCACAAGCCCGGCCAGCACGCCGTAGGCGCCCTTCATCAAGAAGGTGAGCCAGCACTCGGAAATATACAAAGGATCCAGCATATCATACACTGCAGAACCCAATCCGGCGGCCAGACCGCCCAGCCAAGGACCCAACAGCACGCCGGACAGTGCGCACAGAATATTGCCTAAGTGGAATGCAGAGGTGCCCACCGCTTCCGGCACCTTGATGCGCAGGCCGGAGCCTACACAGGTCATAGCGGCCAGCAGACCCACCAAAACGATCTGCTTTGTGGTTGTGGTTCTCTTTTTCTCCATAAAATCATCTCCCTCGACGGATTAGCCCCATTATGGCACAACTTATCTGAAAATTCAAGAGGGGGAGAAGACAGTATGACGGATGCAAGAAGAAAAATAGACTTTATTTGTATCAAAACAAACTGAATTCGACTGGAATGTCTATACACCGCCAAATGGAAATGGTAAGATAAAGAAAAAACAAAAGGAGTGCGTATTATGCGTTTAATTCGTGCAAAAGATTATCAGGATGCCAGCCGTAAGGTGGCCAACATTATTTCCGCACAGGTCATTCTGAAGCCGGACTGTGTTTTGGGTCTGGCAACCGGTAGCAGCCCCGTGGGTGCTTATCAGCAGATGATCAAGTGGTGTGACAAGGGCGACGTGGACTTCTCCCAGACCAAGACCGTGAACCTGGATGAGTATGTGGGTCTGGCTGCTGACCATGATCAGAGCTACGCATACTTTATGCGCAAGAATTTCTTCGATGGCATCAACATCGATCAGAAGAACACCAACCTGCCCAACGGCCTGGAGCTGGATGCTGCCAAGGAGTGCGCCCGCTACGACAAGGTCATTGCTGACCTGGGCGGTGTGGATCTGCAGCTGCTGGGCATCGGTGCCAACGGCCACATTGGCTTCAATGAGCCTGCTGAACAGTTCAGCGTAGGCACCAACCGGGTGGATCTGACTGCTTCCACCATCGCCGCAAACTCCCGCTTCTTTGAAAATGAGAGCATGGTGCCCCGTCAGGCTTACACCATGGGCATGATGGCCATTATGCAGGCCAAGCGCATCGTGATGATCGCCACCGGCGCCAACAAGGCACAGGCTGTTTATGACGCATTCTGCGGCCCTGTGACTCCTCAGATGCCCGCATCCATCCTGCAGCTGCATCCCGATTTCGTGCTGGTTGCAGACGAAGAAGCACTGTCCCTGGTGGGCGACAAGCTGTAAAATACATAGCGCCGGTCGTGGATTCCACGACCGGCTTTTCTATTATTTTGCAAGATAGATTCTGCGATCTGTTGTCTGTCCGCTGGCCGAGGGTGTGTCCTGACAGAACAGACCATACAGGTCATCCCACCGTTGCTCCAGTTTTTCGTATTCCAGACCGGTCTTTTCTCCGATGTGGGGGAAAAGGCCGGTTTCTCTTGCTTTTTTCAGCGTGGGAATACCGGTGTTGCGTGCTCCCAGCACCCGAACATAGGGCGCGGGCGAATTCATGATTTGCGCAGTAATACCTAAATATGCACACATGACCATCCGGTCAAGCCGTGTGCGGGTGTAGCGCTTTGACTTTGTGGCAGTGAGCACATCTTCCAGTGTGGCGCAGCTGCGGCTTGCACGCATCAGCTTCCGCCACAGGCCCTCCGAGCCATAGGGGAGCGCCTCGAAATCAAGATCCGTCATGGTGCGCAGTCGCACCAAAATCGCCCGCTCTCCGGCAGCAAGGCTGTGGATGGGGGCGTTGCGGAAGGTTTCCCGGGCGGCAGAGGGAACAAACAGATCCCAGGATTTGTTTTCCGTTATCAGCCTCCGCAGTGAAGTTGCCGAGGGGTTTTCGGTATTTGCGTCCGTATCATGATAATCTCCCTCCCGACGGATGGGCAGGGGCTGCATGGAGCTGCCTTGCGCCAAAATGGCCTTGCAATACTCCACAGCCAAAATGTCGTTGGGTTTTTCCAGAAGGGAAGCGTTGCATCCAATTTGAGCAAGCGCCTGCTGGCGTGCAACCGGGAAGGAACAGCCCGACTCCAGCTCGCTGCGCAGGGCGGGGGAGAACTGCGGAGATAAAAGTGCCTGTGCGGTATTCATCAGGGCTTCAGCATCCCCGGTTTCGCTGCCAAAGCAAAGGTAATCACAGAAAGAGGAGAGGATCTTTACACCGCCGGCGGCAAAGCCCTCGGCAGAAGACAAGGCATAGGTGGTGGGCAGCTCCAGCACCAGATCCGCGCCACAGTCGATGGCAGCCTGAGCCCGGAGCGATTTGTCGAAAACAGCGGGCATGCCCCGCTGCACAAAGTTTCCGCTCATAAGGCATACGATGACAGCATCCGACCCCAAAATGTTACGGATCATGTCAAATTGCTTCTGATGTCCCAAATGAAAGGGGTTGTACTCGCAGATGATGCCTACGGTTTTCAAAAAAATCCCTCCTTTTCCAAAAAAGTTCCTTTGTGGGGGTTGAGAAATCGTTTCAAATGAGGTATAATGCCCTTAGTTATGGCTATCATACCACAAACGATGAAAAAAGAAAATATTTTATTTTTACAGGAGGCAATTTCCAATGAATGTTTTGGTTATCAATGCCGGCAGCTCCAGCTTGAAGTATCAGCTGATGAATCCTGAGACCGGCGATGTGTCCGCAAAGGGCCTGTGCGAGCGTATTTATATTGATGGCCGCCTGACTCACAAGGTCGGCGACAATAAGGTGGTCAAGGACATCCCCATGCCCAGCCACTCCGAAGCTATCCAGGCTGTGCTGGAGATCCTGGTGGATCCCGAGTACGGCGTCATTAAGTCCACTGACGAGATCGATGCTGTGGGTCACCGCGTGCTCCATGGCGGCATGGAGTTCTCCGATTCCTGCATTATCAATGACGAGGTCATTAAGGCCATCGAGAAGTGCATTCCCCTGGGCCCCTTGCATAACCCTGCAAACCTGATGGGCATCCGTGCCTGCCAGGCTGTTATGCCCAACAAGCCCCAGGTCGCTGTGTTCGACACCGCTTTCCACATGACCATGCCTCCCAAGGCTTACCGCTACGCCATCCCCACCGAGTACTTTGAGAATGACGACATCCGCCGCTACGGCTTCCACGGCACTTCTCATAAGTATATCGCCCGCCGTGCCGCTGAGCTGTATGGCTCCAAGGAATTCAAGATGATCAACTGCCACCTGGGCAACGGATCTTCTCTGTCCGCTGTGAAGGACGGCAAGTGCCAGGATACCTCCATGGGCCTGTCCCCTCTGGCAGGTGTGCCCATGGGTACACGCTCCGGTGATATCGACGCCTGCGTGGTGCAGTTCATCTGCAACAAGTACGGCATGAGCGTGGACGACTGCCTGAATATGCTGAACAAGAAGTCCGGTGTGCTGGCTCTGTCCGAGACCTCCTCAGACTTCCGTGATCTGGAAGCCGGTGATGCTGAGGGCAATGAAAAGTGCACTCTGGCTCTGGAGAAGTTCTACTATGAGGTCGCCAAGTATATCGGCTCCTACACTGCCGCTCTGAACGGCATCGATATGCTGACCTTCACTGCCGGTGTGGGCGAAAACGGCCCCTCTACCCGTGCAGCTATCTGTGAGTACTTGGGCTTCATGGGCGTGAAGATCGACCCCGAGAAGAACAATGTTCGCGGCAAGGAGGCTCTGATCTCCACTCCCGATTCCAAGGTTCAGGTTTGGGTCATCCCCACCAACGAAGAACTGATGATCGCTCAGGATACTGCTGAGCTGGTCAATGCCGCCAAATAAGAAAAATACAAAACGTGCCGGAGTGAATGCTCCGGCACGTTTTAAGCGATGAGATATCATGAAATTTACATATAAAACTACAATTTTTGCTTGCTTTGTCAGCGCTGTGGTACAGGCGATCGTTGTGAACTATGCGCCGCTGCTGTTTCTAACCTTTCAAAGCACATATCAGATCCCGATTTCGCAGATCACCTTACTGATCGCAATCAATTTTGGTGTTCAGTTGTCCGTGGATTTTTTGTCTGCTTTCTTTGTGGATAAGATCGGTTACCGGATATGCGTGGTGGTTGCGCAGTTTACTGCTGCACTGGGACTGGTGGAGCTTGCTGTGCTTCCGGAAATTATGCCGCCGTTTATAGGCTTGCTGATCGCGGTCGTTACCTATGCCATCGGCGGTGGCTTGATCGAGGTGCTGACAAGTCCCATAGTGGAAAGCTGTCCCACAGACAACAAGGAAAAGACCATGAGCTTGATGCACTCCTTCTACTGTTGGGGACATGTGGGTGTTGTGTTGGTTTCCACAGGCTTTTTTGCTCTGTTCAGTATTGCAAACTGGGGCATATTGGCGTGCATCTGGGCGCTGGTACCCCTGATCAATGGCATTTTGTTTCTGAAAGTACCCCTTGTATCCCTGATTCCGGAGGGCAAGAAAGGCATGACCATTGGCGAGCTGTTTGCAAACAAACGGTTTTGGGTCTTTGTGCTGATGATGCTGTGCTCCGGTGCGGCCGAGCAGGCTATAAGCCAGTGGTCGTCCGCTTTTGCCGAGCAGGGACTGGGCGTTTCTAAAACCGTAGGGGATCTGGCGGGACTGCTTTCGTTTGCGGCCTTAATGGGCACGGCCCGGGCAATTTACGGAAAATTCGGCGAAAAGCTGGATATTGATAAATTTATGGGAGGAAGTGCCGCGCTGTGCTTGATCTCCTATTTGATGATCTCCCTTTCTCCGTGGCCCATCGTCAGCTTGCTGGGATGTGCGGTTTGCGGCTTTTCCGTGGGCATTATGTGGCCGGGGACGCTTAGTAAAGCATCGGTGGCGCTGCCTGTGGGCGGCACGGCAATGTTTGCACTGCTGGCATTGGCAGGGGATATTGGCTGTATGACCGGCCCGTCCGTTGTGGGTGTTGTGTCCGATGGCTTGAACGGAAATTTGCAGATGGGTATCTTTTCAGCAATTCTGTTTCCGACCCTTATGCTGCTGTGTTTGCTGTTTGTGCGGAAAAAAAGACAATAAAAATGGGCTGTTCTTAATAGAACAGCCCATTTTCTTATGAAATTAGCCCTCAAAATCGGCCTGCTCAGCAACAACGGCGTCAGTCTCAGCAGCGTTCTGCTCGCAGTCGCAAACGCAGGACTCGTCACAGTCGTCGGAACAGTCACATGCGCATTCGCACTGGCAGTTTTCACAGTCATCCTCGCAATCGCATTCGTCGCAATCGCATTCGCAGTCACAGCAGCAGGTGTAGCGGTTCAGCAGCTTGCGAGCCCAGGCGACGATGCGGTCACCGTAGGTGGCAACGACGTAGACGATACCGGCGATGGCGGCCAGAGCCACAACGATCTTGGCAATTACTTTCAATGCTTTCATAATGAACCCTCCCATTTATATACGGTTTCTATATTCAGTATAACCAATCACCGATGAAAATGCAACAATTATTTTGCAATTAAATGTAGCCGTACATGCCCCGGACACTGACTTCACCGGATTGTACGGCTTGTCTCGTTCCGTCATCAAACGCTACCATCAGCGCACCCTCGCTGTCCACCTCCAGCGCCTTGCCGTGGCGAACCTCATCCCCGCGTACCACGGAGATCTCCTGGCCAATGGTAATGCAATCTGCACGGTAGCGTTCAAGGGTGGCAGCAGGAGCTTGCAGATGCTCGCTCATGTTCTGCAACGCCACAAGAAGCTGTGCGATCACGGCAGAGCGGTCAATAACCTTGCCGGTGACAAGCTGCAGCGATGTGGCGATTTGCTTGATTTCTTCCGGGAAGTCCGCAGCACTTTGGTTGCAGTTGATGCCAATGCCAACCACAGCATACTCCACGTTTCCGCGGCTATCCAAAGACAGCTCCGTTAAAATCCCACCCAGCTTTTTTCTGCCGGCAACCAGGTCATTTGTCCATTTGATGCCCGGACGCAGGCCGGTAGCGGCCTGGATGCCATCTGCTGCAGCAACCGCTGCAGCGCAGGTCAGATGCATGAGCTCTTTTGCGGGGCAACCCGGGCGCAGGAGCATGCTCAGATAGATGCCGACTCCGGAAGGAGAGTGGAAGCTGCGGCCCATACGGCCACGGCCACCGGTTTGCCTGTCGGCAATCAGCACTGTGCCGTGGGGTGCACCTTCGGCAGCCATTTGCTTGGCGCGGGTATTGGTAGAGTCGATGGTATTGAAATAATAAAGGTTTCCCTGCCAGGGGTAACTGGCAGGGAGATTGGAAATAATCAGATCTTTCATTAATCGATATCCTTAATGACTTCTTCCGGGGGATTGTCCAGCACCTCCGGATGGGCAAGCAGCCGGCGGTAGTGCTTGAAGAAGGTGGCGTAATAATAGCCGTCACAGATCCGTTCATCCAGAACGAATTTGACATCTATGTACTTTTTCTGCACTACTGTGCCGTCTTCCGTTACCTCGGTTGCCCTGCGCTTGCAGCCGAAGGCACCAAAGCAGGGAATGTTGCCGAAGTCGTACAGATGGTGGTAGATGGGAGGAATACCCAAAGAACCCATGGAGGTGAAGAACAAGCTTCCGTGGAAGGGACTCAGTTCCAGAAGGAACTTGGGCAGCAGACCAAAATAGTCCAGCAGCTTCAGCAGCCACACCACGAATTTCAGAAGTAAGCCGGGGATCAGATTCAGATACTGGATCAAACCATCCAGGCTGGAGTCCAGCTCCTGGGTGGCCTTGACGCTCTCAATAGCCGCATTGAGCTTGTGGTACACATCCTCGGCAGTATCCCGGGGATTCAGATGCACCTTGATGGAGGTGTCAGGGGAGTCCACCGTCATTTCCTTTTTGACCACCATGCAGTACTGAATGTCATCACCGCGGGAGTAGACCTTCTGTCCGGAGATAAAGCGGTTCAGCTGAGGGTATTTCGCAACACCACGGACATAGGCCGCCAGCAGCACATGGGTAATGCCGAAATCGGTCAGACCCTCACGGCGCTTCTGCCGGATATAGCGGTCAATGTGGGTGATCTCGAAAGAATCCTCGAAGAAGTTGGAGCAGATGTTTCGCTCCCACTGGAAGTACATGGTGATCTGCGCCATGGGTGCCAGAGTGCGGACCTTCCGTCCGTCGCTACGGTCGCCCCAGGTGGGATGATACAGTCCGTCAGTATGTGCGCGGATGGCGAATACCAGCAGGAAACAACCGATAAACAGCAGTATATCCGGCAGGAACATCAAAAATACATACAGCTCCAGGCTGGTGCCGATGGCGATACTGCAGAAATAGCCGATTGCTGCCAGCGGCGTGGCAAACAGCAGCATCAACAGCCATGGGTACAATTTGCCGCATGTGATTGCCGTATAAAGCAGACAGAAGAAAATAATGCAGGTGTAATACATACCCATAACAAATGGGTTGCTGCCCATGAACGCATGGGGACGGATGGCAAAGTAGAGGCCCATCAGCCATACGGGAATGGCTGTCTTGTAGAACATCTCCTTGCCACTTAACAGTGTGATGAGCACGTACAGCAAGGTGGCTGCTACAGGCAGAACGATTTGACTCCACACTTCCTGTGAATAACCGATCCCTTTCACACCGGTAATCACAATGCGGGCCACTGCCGAGCCGACCAGGCAAAGTGCCATCAGCCATGTCAGCACATTTTTACGGCTGACGAATAAAGATACTCTCTTATCCATAACATTGCCATTATAACAAATTTCGACACATTTGGCAACAGTTTATTCACAATTGAATAAAAAACGCGCCCGGCAACCCGGGCGCGGGAGAAAAATCAACCTCGATACATCTGACGAACAAACTGTGCATACCTCTCGAACCGTTCCCAAATAACCACCAGTGCAACAACCAATTTGATAATATGCCAGGAAAGCTCAATTTTGTTCTTTTCAGGTTCGGTCAAAAAGTATTTAATACTGGAATAGACTCCAAATTCACATATAAGGATGATGAGTGCAAAGCGAATAGCGATATATAAGGATTCCAGCATAAGGTCTATGGTTGGTCCAAAGTCCAAAATGTTGTATTGTGAGGTGTTGTTCATAAAATATTCGAGATAAGGAATGAAGTGCAGAACAGTTAAGATCATCACAATGGTATAAATCAATCGGATAATCCATTTCAGTTTGGCTTTGTCCATATGCTCACCCCTTTTGTTTGAACAGTTTGGTTAAAGCAGCAATATGCACCGGGGTCGTGCCGCAGCAGCCGCCCAAAAGGCGCGCGCCGCTGCGGTGGCAATCCAAAACAATTTTGGCGAATTCTTCCGTGTCCATGTCGTACTCCGGCACGCCGGCGGCGTTGATGGTGGGGTTGCCGGCATTGGGTTTGCACAGAATGGGAATGCGGATTTCTTTTGCCAGCTTGCGCACCAAATAGGGGGTCATCATGTCCGCAGCTACGCAGTTGAAGCCAACCGCGGCAGCATGTTCGGACAGATCCTTCAAAACCGGCACAGCGTCCTGCCCGGAAAACAGAGATCCGTCCGGGGTCATCACAAAGCTGTACATCACAGCGCCCGCGCCCTCCATTTCAGCGGCGGTAAGGATGGCTTCCGCCTCCAGGGGGTACATCAGGGTTTCTGCCACCAAAAGGTCTGCACCGCCATCGAGCAAGCCGCGAATCTGCCGACGGTAATTGTCGATGAGTAGATCAATATTGTCAGGGTCCCAACTGTCGCAAAATGCGGCCAATGTGGTCAAATCACCTGCGATGAGGCACTCCGGTGCAGCAGCACGGGACAGTGCAACCAAGCTGGCATTTACCTTTTCTGTCTTTTCTGCCAGTCCGACTCGCTCCAATGCGATGGGCTGGGCCTGAAAGGTTGGGGCGTAGAGGATCTGACTGCCGGCTGCAGCATATGCGCGTTGTAAATTTTGCAGCATATCCGGGTTTTCCAGTACCCACTGTTCTGTACAGCAGCCTTTGGGCATCCCGGACTTTTGCAGATTTGAGCCGGTGGCGCCATCCAAAAAGCGCAGGCCGTCCGCGATTCTGTTTTGTAACTGTTCTTTCGTAAGCATAGGCTTTCTCCTACGGTATGATTTTTTATTATATGTCAAAGGTGTAAAGATTTCAAGAAGCATTGACGAAAGAATAAATCTTTGCTAAAATGGCAACATCTTATTAAAAAGGAGCGTTTTCAGATGAAAAAGACTGTTTTAAGAGAGTATGCAAAGCTTATCGTCCGCTGCGGCGTGAATGTTCAGAAGGGCCAGGAGGTTATGGTTTACGCCGACCTGGATCAGCCTGAATTTGTGCAGATGGTCGTTGAGGAAGCCTACAAGGCCAAGGCAAAGAAGGTCATCGTGGAGTGGAACTATCAGCCTCTGGCGAAGATCCACGTGCGTTACCGCTCCGTGACCACCATGGGCACGGTTGCCGAATGGGAAAAGGCTCGCCGCCAGCATATGGTGGATGTGGTTCCCGCACGGATCCACCTGATTTCCGAAGATCCCGACGGTCTGAAGGGTATGAACATGGCAAAAATGGCCAAGGCCCGTAAGATGTCCTATCCCATCCTGAAGCCCTACGCAGACAAGCTGGAGGGTATGCAGCAGTGGTGTATCGCCGCTGTGCCCGGTAAGGCATGGGCAAAGAAGGTGTTCCCCGGCGAGCGCACCAGTGTAGCTGTGGAGAAGCTGTGGGAGGCAATACTCTCCACTTCCCGTGTGAATGAAGACCCCATCAAGGCTTGGGAAGAGCACAATGCCGACCTGAAGAAGCGTTGCGATTACCTGAACTCTTTGGGTATCGAAAGCCTTCACTATACTGCCGATAATGGCACGGATCTGACTGTGGGCATGATCCCCGAGGCCATTTTCTGCGGCGGTGCGGAAGTAAGCCGTCAGAACATCGTGTTTAACCCCAATATTCCTTCTGAGGAGTGCTTCATCTCTCCCATGAAGGGTAAGGCGGAGGGTATCGTCTACTCCACCAAGCCTTTGAGCTATCAGGGTCAGTTGATCGACAATTTCTATATGCGTTTTGAAAACGGCAAGGTTGTGGAAGCCAAGGCCGAAGTGGGCGAGGAGCTGCTGAACACCATGCTGTCCATGGACGAAGGTGCTGCATACCTGGGCGAGTGCGCGCTCGTGCCCCAGGAAAGCCCCATCTGCCAGTCCGGTATCCTGTTCTACAACACGTTGTTCGATGAGAACGCCGCCTGTCACCTGGCTGTGGGCATGGGCTTCCCCGATACCATCCGGGATCATCACAACAAAACTTTGGAAGAGTGCCGCCAGCTGGGCATCAATGATTCCATGATCCATGAGGACTTTATGATCGGCTGTGACACCATGAACATCGATGCTATCTGCGCCGGTGGCAAGGTCGTGCCCATCTTCCGTAACGGCAACTGGGCATTTTAAGAGTTTTTTGGAAAATAACGAAAAAAACACTTGCATTATCTGCCCATGTGTGTTATGATATCCGGGCGATTAAAGATTGTTAGGGTCATTATGCCCTTTAACTGCTAAGAAAGAGGTGAACAAAATGAAGGAAGGTATCCATCCCAACTACGAACAGACTACCATTCGCTGTGCTTGTGGTAATGTCTTTACGACTGGCTCCACCAAGAAGGACATCCGTGTTGAGATCTGCTCCAAGTGCCACCCTTTCTATACCGGCAAGCAGAAGCTGGTTGACACCGGTGGACGTGTTGACCGTTTCAACAAGCGTTTCGGCCTGAAGTAAGACAGAAGTCCGCACTGCGTTTTGCGTAGTGCGGACTTTTTTGCGTCTTTTTGTCAAAATACTGTCCGTATTGCGCAATTTGTGGTATAATGTAAAAAAGTATGTGTTTTGTGTTTTTACGGAGGAATGAATGGAAGAGATTTTACAAACACACCAGCAGGAACGGGCGGTATTGGTGGGCCTGAATGCGGATTGCTTTCGCGCGGATCAGACTGCTACCGACGAAACGATAGAAGAGCTGGAAGCCCTGTTGGAGACCGCCGGCGGTTTCTGCACAGGCAAAATCCTGCAAAACCGTCACACCCCGGATGCCCACAGCTTCATCGGCGAGGGCAAAGCTCAGGAAGTGCGGATGCTGGTGGAGGCTACCGAGTCTACCATGGTGGTCTTTGACAACGAACTGTCTCCCGGCAATATCCGGGCGTTGGAGGAGATTATTGGCGTGACGGTACTGGACAGAAGCGCCTTGATTCTGGATATTTTCGCCCAGCGGGCCAAGACCAGGGAAGGCCGTTTGCAGGTGGAATTGGCCCAATACCAATATTTACTGCCCCGGCTGTCCGGCATGGGAAAGAGCCTTTCCCGGCAAGGTGGCGGCATCGGCACCCGAGGCCCCGGTGAAACAAAGCTGGAAACAGATCGCCGACACATCCGGGAACGGATCTCCCGTTTGCAGCACGAACTGGAGCAGGTGCGCCAGGTGCGGATGGTTCAGCGAGAGCGGAGAATGAAGAATTCTGTGCCGGTGGTGGCCATCGTTGGCTACACCAACGCAGGAAAATCCACCCTGCTCAACAAACTTACAGATGCAGGTATCCCGGCCAACAACCGGCTGTTTGACACCCTGGACACCACATCCCGTCAGTTGACGGTATCGGACAATCTGGATGTGATTTTAACGGATACGGTAGGTTTTATCGCAAAACTGCCGCACCATCTGGTGGAGGCCTTCCATGCTACGCTGGAAGAACTGCAGTTTGCGGATCTTCTGCTTCATGTGATCGATTCCTCGGACGAAAACCGGGAAGAGCACATTGCGGTGGTGGATAGGCTCATTGCCAAGCTTGCGAAGCCAGAAACCCCGGTGCTGCGGTGCTACAACAAAGCAGATCTGGTGGAGAAAACGGACATTCCCATTGGGGAAGATGTGGTGGCCATTTCCGCCAAAAGCGGCATGGGAATGGAGGAACTCAAGACTGCCATTGAAAAGGCATTGGGTCACAGCCGTCACCATGTGGTAGTCACATTGCCTTATTCCATGGGCGGCATGGTGGAAACCCTCCACAGCAGTGCCCAGGTGCTGAATGTGGACTATACTGCCGAGGGAATCGCGGTGGAGACCATCGTTGATCCCATCCTTTACGGCAGATTACGGGAATATATCACAAAGGAGTGCTGATTCTTGGACGAATACCTGGTGCCGACTGGATTCGGTGAAGATGAATTTGTAGAGAAAAAATCCCGCTTCATCGGAAGAGTTTGGCTGGTGGAATCCGAGGAAGAAGCGCAGGAAAAGATCCAGCAGATGAAGCGTCAGCATTACGATGCCACCCACAACTGCTGGGCGTACATCATCAAGGATGGCCCGTCCCGTTTTTCCGATGACGGAGAGCCCGGCGGTACAGCTGGAAATCCCATGATGCAGGTGCTGCAAAAGGAACAGCTTTTCAATGTTGTCTGCGTGGTGACCCGGTATTTCGGCGGTACGCTTTTGGGAGCGGGCGGTTTGGTACGCGCCTATACCAAGGGGACGAAAATCGCTGTCAATGCCGCAGGTAAATCCATGAAGCGGGTATGGTCGGTGCTGTATGTGCCGTGCCCTTACTCCTTCTATGAGCGGGTAAAGCTGGAAGCAGCCGCTTTCGGCGGCATCATCCGCAAGACGGAGTTTACATCAGAAGTAGAACTGGAAATTTTGGTGGCGGAAGCCCAGACGCAGCCGTTTTTGGATCGGCTGACGGATATGAGCGCTGCTACCATCGAGGGTATGGAAATCGCCAAAGAATACCGGGCGTTTCCAATAGATGGCAGCGAAAATACGCAGTAAATTTCTGCCAATGACTTGGCATACACAGCAATAATGTGATATAATAAATTAATTTGTTAGAAAGGAGGCGTTTTTATGGCATTCCCCGCATCATTTATTGACGAGCTGGTAGCCCGCAATCCCATTGAGGATGTGGTGGGTCAGTATGTATCTCTGCGCCGGGCCGGTGCCAACATGTTCGGACTTTGTCCGTTCCATGGAGAAAAAACCGCCTCTTTTTCCGTTGCCCCGGACAAGGGTATTTACTACTGCTTCGGCTGTCACAAGGGTGGCGGCGTCATCAACTTCCAGATGGAGGTGGAGGGTCTCAGCTATCCCGATGCGGTGCGCGCGCTGGCAAAGCGGGCGGGCATGAGCGTGCCGGAGGACGAGCAGTACCAGTCCCGATACCGCCAGCAGGAACGCCTTTGGGCGTTACATAAGGAAGCGGCCCGGTTTTTCCACAGTCAGCTGTATGCCCCCGTGGGCAAGCAGGCGCTGGATTATGCCTTGGGCAGAGGGATGTCCAAGTCCATCCTCACCACCTTCGGTGTGGGCTATGCGCCGGACGGCTGGGACAACATGGTGCGCGCCATGAAGGCCAAGGGCTACACCGACCAGGAGCTTTTGGATTCCGGTTTGGTGACCCAGACAAAGGATAAAGCAAGACTTTTAGACCGTTTCCGTGATCGGCTCATGTTCCCCATCATCGATGTGCGGGGGAATGTGATCGGTTTTGGTGGCCGCATCATCAAAAAGGATGATAATGCCGCCAAGTACTTAAACTCCCCGGAAACGCTGATCTTCAACAAGCGAAAAAACCTGTTCGGACTGAATTTGGCCAAGAAGAGCAAGCAGGGCTTTTTGATCCTGGTGGAGGGCAACATCGATGTGGTGGCACTGCACCAGTTTGGGTTTGACAATGCCATTGCATCCCTGGGCACAAGTCTGACGGAAGAGCAGGCGGCGCTGATGACCCGGTATGCCGATCAGATCGTGCTGATCTACGACGGCGACAAGGCAGGTCAGAATGCCACCCAGCGGGCAATCCCTATTTTGGAGAAAGCCGGCCTGCAGGTAAAGGTTTTGCAGATCGAAGGGGCAAAAGACCCGGACGAATTTTTACACAAATTCGGCGCGGATCGGTTCAAGCTGCTGCTGGAAGGCTCGTCCAACCGTGTGGAATATCAGCTGAATGCCATCGCGCTGAAGTACGATCTGAAGCAGGATGACCAAAAGGTAAAATTTCTGCAGGAATCTGCGGATCTCATTGCCACCCTGGGCAGTGCTGTCCAGCGGGAGGTCTATGGCGGACGCGTGGCAGAAAAGGCCAAGATCAGCCCGGATGCCATGAAGCTGGAGATCCAGCGGGCGTGGAAACGCCGGGAAAGAAATCAAAAGAAGCAGCAGGAGAAGATCGATCTGTCTCCTGCCCGGAATTTACAGCCCAAGAGCCGCAATATCCGTTACGACAATATGAAGTCCGCCATGGCGGAAGAGGGCGTGATCGCCATTGCCCTGCGGGAACCGGCACTTTTGGACCGCACAGGCAATCTGACGCAGGAGAAGTTTTCTTCTGCATTGCTGGGCAGGGTTTTCACGCAGCTGAAGCAGCGGCATGATCAGGGTCTGGAAGTGGCTCTGGCAGTTTTGGAGGATCTTGACCAGGAAGAAATGTCCCATATGGTGGGTGTTTTGCAGCGCCAGCAAGGGCCGGTGAATGAGCAGGCCTTCGCCGATTGCGTGGCCACCATCTGTGCAGAGCATCAGGCGGCATCTGTTAACAGTGAAGATGATCTTCTGGCCCTGCGCTCCAGGCTGAAAGAAAGAAAAGGAATCAAAGAATGACTGATTTGCTTACAAAACCGTCCGCACCTGCCGGTGAAGACGATGTACGGCAATATTTAAGCGAGATCCGTCGCTATCCCCGTCTGACAGCGGAGCAGGAGCGCGTTCTGGCAAAGCGTTGTGCAGATGGAGACGAGGAGGCTATCCGTCAGATGGTCAATTCCAACCTGCGGCTTGTGGTATCGGTTGCCCGGGAATATGCAGGACGGGGCATTCCGCTTTTGGATCTGATCCAGGAGGGAAGTATTGGCCTGTTGGTGGCGGCGAAAAAATTTGATTACACCAAGGAATTCCGATTTTCCACCTATGCCACCAAGTGGATCCGCCAGGGTGTGAGTCGGTATCTGCTGAATCACGCCAATCTGATCCGTGTACCTGCCCATACGGCTGAGCGCATCCGAAAGATCATATCCATGCGTGCAGCTATGGTTCAGCAAACCGGTGCCGAGCCTGCGGAAGATGCACTGGCACAGGCTTGTGAGATATCCGTGGACAAGCTGCGGCAGCTCATGCAGCTGCACCCGGAGGTGTTCTCGTTTGACGCTCCCATAGGGGAGGAAGGCTATGCGGGAACGATTTTGGAGGATATCTATGCACCGCAGCCCTATGAGGCCCTGGTCAGAGAGGAACTGAATCAGACCATGGATTCGCTGTTGCACATGCTGAATGACCGGCAGAGACAGGTTTTACAGCTGCACTTCGGTATGACCGACGGCATCTGCTATTCTTTAGAAGAGATCGGAAAGACCGTGGGCGTATCCAAGGAGCGTGCCCGGCAGATCGAACGGCAGGCCATGGAGAAACTGCAAAAAATGGGAGCCAGCATGGGACTGGAGGATTATTTGGAATGAATCACTTGGAATTTACCTTTGAAGCAGCTGCATGGGAGCAGGCGATTGGACAGATCCCTCCCGGCGGTATGCTGGACGGGGCGCAGTTTCTCGCCATGATGGAGCAGGAAAGTGAAGAGACCCTGGAAAACGCTCTGGCGCTGTTGGACGAAAAGGATATTCTGCTGACTGTTGACAGCCTGGGAACTTTTGCCGCTTCAGCGGATACTGCGGTTCGCCTGCGGCTGGAAAAGGATCTGGTCTCCCAAAATGCGCTGCCCCGGGGGCTGGAAGAAAACGACCCGCTGCGGCTGTATTTGGAAGAGATCGCGGCTCTGCCTGCCTGTGGTGATGCCCAGCGTTTGGCGGAGGAATATAAGTCAGGCCGGGAAGAAGTGCTTCCGCAGTTGACCAATTTGATGCTCAGCCGGGTGGCGGAGCAGGCATTCAGCTTGGCCGGACGGGGCGTACTGCTGCTGGATCTGCTGCAAGAGGGCGGCCTCGGTCTATGGCAGGCGATCCTATCCTATGCAGGCGGAGATTTTGAAAGCCATTGCAGCTGTTACATTCAGCGCAGTCTCAGTAAGGCGATGGTGCTGCAGGCAAGAGAGTTCGGCGTTGGTCAGAAAATGCGCCAGGCCATGGAGGATTACCGAGCCATGGATGAGCAGCTGTTGACAGATCTGGGCCGCAATCCCACCATCGAGGAACTGGCAGAAGCATTGCATATGAGCGTGCAGGAGACCGGTGTTGTGGCAGAAATGCTGGAAACAGCCCGTCGGATGAACCTGGCCAAGCGCGAACCCGAACCGGAAGAAGAGGAGCTGGCTGAGACACAAGCGGTGGAAGATACCGCGTATTTTCAGATGCGCCAGCGGATCTCTGACCTGTTGAGCAATCTGAACGAAACAGATGCCAAATTGCTGACGCTGCGCTTTGGCCTTGAGAAGGGCCTGCCCATGAGTGCAGCGGAGGTTGGTAAAATACTGGGCATGACTGCCGATGAGGTATCTGCCCGGGAAGCAGAAGCGCTGAAAAAACTGCGCAATGAAGGATAAGGAAGGTAAGTAACATGGCTAAGACAATTGCAATTGCCATTGACGGCCCTGCAGGAGCAGGTAAAAGCACCATCGCCCGGCGCATTGCCAAGGATCTGGGCTGCTATTATGTGGATACCGGTGCGATCTACCGCACTGTGGCCTATTTTATGGATCTTTTGGGCGTCAGCCCCAAGGATACCGACGGCGTGGAGCGCTACATTGACGAGCTGACTGTGGGGATCGAATATGATGAGGACGGCCTGCAGCACATGATCATGAACGGCATGGATGTCACCGGAGATATCCGCACCCAGGATATTTCACAGAAAGCATCCCTGATCTCCGCCCAGCCTGTTGTCCGGGAGGTGCTGCTGGATATGCAGCGAGAGGTTGCACGGCAGCACAATGTGGTCATGGATGGCCGGGATATCGGCACTGTGGTACTGCCGGATGCGGATGTGAAGATCTTCCTCACCGCTTCTGCCGAGGTTCGGGCAAAGCGCCGCACGGATGAGCTGATTGCCAAGGGGCAGAAAGCGGATTTTGCCAAGATCCTGCAGGAGATCCAGCAGCGGGACTATCAGGATACCCACCGCGCCATTGCTCCGCTGAAAATGTGCAGAGATTCCATAAAGGTAGATACTTCTGAGATGACCATCGACCAGGTGGTGGAGACCATTCGCGGCATCGTCAAGGAGAAGACGGCGTTATGAGCATCCGCATCGCAAAAAGCGCCGGCTTTTGCTTTGGCGTCAGTCGGGCGGTGGAAACCGTTGAACAGGCGGCCGGCCAGGGGAAAGAGGTCGTGACCCTGGGCCCCATTATCCATAACCGCCATGTGGTCAATAAGTTCGACGAGATGGGCGTGCGGGTCATTGAAAAGCCGGAGGATGCCCAAAGCGGCATGACGGTCATCATCCGTTCCCATGGCGTTTCCCGGGAAGTGTACCAGCATCTGGAAAGCCGGGGTGTGGAGATCATCGACGCCACTTGTCCCTTTGTCAAGCGCATCCACGGCATCGTGGAAAAGGCCGAGGCAGCAGGGGAATTGCCCATTATCATGGGCACGCGCTCCCATCCGGAGGTGGAAGGGATCGCCGGCTGGTGTGGTCATTGCAAAATTTTTGAAACAGCGGAAGAGCTGGAAAACTGGGCACTTAGCGGCGAAATCTCCCCGGATACCCCCATTTGTATGGTCAGTCAGACCACTTCTACGGAAATATCTTGGAAAAAAAGTGTCCAAATCGCAAAAAAACTGTTTACTAACGTAAAAATTTTTGATACAATATGCAGAGCAACTGAATCCAGGCAGAAAGAAGCGGCTCAGTTAAGTGCTGCCAGTCAGGCCATGGTGGTGGTGGGAGACGCCAAAAGCTCCAACACCGGCCGTCTTGCCATGATCTGCCGGGAACAATGCCAAAATGTAGTTTTGGTGGACAATGCATCCGAATTAAATCCGGAGCAGTTCCAGGGAGTTGCTGAGGTTGGAATCACTGCCGGTGCATCTACACCGGCGTGGATAATAAAGGAGGTCAATAAGACTATGAGCGAAATCATTAATGCTGATGCTGTGCAGGAGGAAAACTTTGCAGAACTCCTGGAGCAGTCCATCAAGACTTTAAATACAGGAGATAAGGTCATTGGCATCGTTACCGCTATCGGTAACACCGAGATCCAGGTGGATCTGGGCACCAAGCACGCGGGTTACATCCCCTATGACGAAGTCAGCGCCGATCCTTCTGTGAAGCCTGAGGACATTCTCCATGTGGGCGACGAGATCGAGGTCTTCGTTGTACGCGTCAACGACCAGGAAGGTACTGTTCAGCTGTCCAAGAAGAAGCTGGACGGCATGAAGATCTGGGACGACATGGCTACCTATGTTGAGGAAAAGACCACTGTCGAAGGCACCATTACCGAAGAAAATAAGGGCGGCCTGGTGGCTACCGTGAAGGGCATCCGGGTGTTCATCCCCGCTTCCCAGTCCGGCGTTGCCAAGGGCGGCGATATGGCTGCTATGCTGGGCCAGACTGTTCAGCTGAAGGTGACCGAGGTCAACCGCGCACGCCGCCGCGTCATCGGCTCCATCCGTGCTGTTAATGCTGAGACCCGCAAGGCCTCTCAGGAGAAGGTATGGGCTGAGATCGAGGAAGGCAAGAAGTACAACGGCATCGTGAAGTCTCTGACTTCCTACGGCGCATTTGTAGACATCGGCGGTGTGGACGGCATGGTTCACGTTTCTGAGCTGAGCTGGAACCGCATCAAGACTCCCGCTGAGGTGGTCAAGGTCGGTGACGAGATCGAAGTGTATGTCATCTCCTTCGATGCTGAGAAGCGCAAGATCTCTCTGGGCTACAAGACCGCAGAGATGAATCCCTGGAATCAGTTCATGACCAACTACAATGTTGGCGATGTGATCACTGCTAAGGTGGTCAAGCTGATGACCTTCGGTGCATTTGCAGAGATCATGCCCGGTGTTGACGGCCTGATCCACATTTCTCAGATCGCTGATCACCGCATCGGCAAGCCTGAGGATGTGCTGGCTGAGGGCCAGGAGGTCCAGGTCAAGATCACCGATGTGGACGCCGAGAACAAGCGTATCTCCCTGTCCATCCGTGCTCTGCTGGAGCCTGCTAAGGAAGAGGCTGAGGAAGCTGAGGCCGAGGCTGAGGTTGCGCAAGAGGCCGCTGAGGAAGCTGCTGAGTAATCAAATACATACCGGAGCCGATCTACCGGCTCCGGTATTTACATAAGGAGAATCATTATGGTTAAGCATATTGTTTTGTATACCCTGAAAGAGGGCGTGGATAAGGATCAGGCGGTGGCAATCATCAAAGAGCAATTGGAGCCCCTGGTTGGCAAGATCCCCGGTCTTACCCATATGGAGATCCGCAGAGCCTACAATGGCATGGATTATGCCCTGTACTCCGAGTTTGAAAGCAAGCAGGCGCTGACGGATTATGCCGGTCACCCCCTGCACCTGGCTGCCAAGGAGCATTTCTGGCACTTCCTGGACTCCCGCGTGGCCGCGGATTACGAGCTGTAAAACAAACAGTCCATCCTGTTGGGATGGACTGTTTTGTCATTTATATAGACCTGTGGAAAGATACCGTTCGCCGGAGTCGGGCAGGAGGGTGACGATGGTCTTGCCGGTGTTTTCCGGGCGCTTTGCCAATTCCAGTGCGGCCCACAATGCCGCGCCGGAGGAAATGCCCACAAGTACGCCTTGAGTTTTGGCGTAATCCCGTGCGGTTTCCATGGCGGCTTCATCCGAAACAGGGATCACCTCATCCAAAATGCTGCGATCCAGCACTTCGGGAATAAAACCTGCGCCAATACCCTGAATGCCGTGGCTTCCTGCCTGCTTCCCGGAGAGGACTGCGGAAGAAGCAGGCTCGACACCAACGATTTGGATATTCGGATTCTGCTCCTTCAAATAACGGCCTACGCCGGTGATCGTGCCGCCGGTACCGATGCCGGCTACGAAAATATCCACTTTTCCATCAGTATCCCGCCAAATTTCCGGGCCGGTGGTCTCATAGTGGGCTTTGGGATTGGCAGGATTTGTAAACTGACCGGGAATGAAAGCCTTTTCTGCTTCCGCGGCCAATTTCTCGGAAAGGGCAATCGCACCGCTCATGCCATCCTTACCGGGGGAGAGGACGACCTTCGCGCCGTAGGCGGCCATGAGCAGACGGCGCTCCATGCTCATGGTGTCCGGCATGACGATGGTCATGGGATAACCCTTGGCTGCGGCGATGGCGCACAGACCAATGCCTGTGTTGCCGGAGGTGGCCTCGATGATCTGCGTGCCGGGGGTCAAAACACCCTGCTTTTCTGCTTCCTCGATCATATAAAGTGCAACCCGGTCTTTCACAGAACCGCCGGGATTCTTGCCTTCGATTTTGCACAAAATGGTGCAATGTGCATGATCAAATTGGAGCAAAGGTGTATTTCCAATTAAATTTGTAGCAGAAGATTGGATATTCATAAAAAATCTCCTTTCAAAATGAGCCAAAAGGTGCTATACTGATTATCATGATAAGAGACGAGGATAAAGGAGCGATGGATATGCAACAACTGACAGATGCCATCCGTGAGGATTATCACAAGCAACGACTGATGGATACCATCCAGTGGGAGCGATTTCCGGACCGCAATGCCGTCAAGAGTATTTTAGCCCAGCTTCATGAGATGGTATTCTTCCAGGTGGCAGAAACCAAGCTGGATGAGAAAATTCCGAAGGTCTATGCAGAGCTGTACAGCCAGCTGTCCAAGGTCTGCCCCAAGGAGCAGGTGGACGAACTGTGCAAAGCTTTTTTGAACCGCATTCCTGCGGTGCGCGCCATGGTGGAGACGGATCTGCAGGCCGCCTTTGAGGGTGACCCGGCAGCCACCGGCTACGATGAGATCGTGCTGGCTTACCCGGGCATCTATGCAATTACTGTGTACCGGTTGGCTCACGAGCTTTACATGCTGAATGTACCGCTGATTCCCCGAATGATGACCGAGGCGGCTCACAGTACCACGGGTATCGACATTCACCCCGGTGCCACCATCGGCTCGCATTTCTTCATCGACCATGGTACGGGCATTGTTGTTGGTCAGACCACCATCATCGGTGATCGCGTGAAGCTATACCAGGGCGTGACCCTGGGCGGTCTTTCCACCCGGGGCGGTCAGAGCCTGGCAGGTGCAAAACGGCATCCTACCATTGAAGACGGTGTGACCATTTATGCCGGCGCTACCATACTCGGTGGCGAAACCGTCATCGGCAAGGGCTGTGTTATTGGCGCAAATGCCTTTGTGACCCGTTCCATTCCGGCCAATACCACAGTCATTATGAAGTCCCCGGAGCTGCTGCTGCGCAGCCGGGAAGAACTGTAAACCATTATACCAACAAGCCAATTTGATGTCAAGAAAAGGGCGCGCTGTGATTTCACAGCGCGCTTTCCTTAATTCTTTGCCTGTTTCATGCTCAGACTGATGCGGTGGCGGTCAACATCCACACTCAGAACCACAACTTTGACCACATCGCCCACCTTTACGGCCTCGCTGGGGTGCTTCAAGCGGCGATTGCACACCTCGGAGATATGCACCAGGCCGTCCTGATGCACGCCAATGTCCACGAATACACCAAAGTCGATGACATTGCGCACCGTGCCGGTCAGCTCCATGCCGGGAAGCAGATTTTTGATGTCCAGCACATCCTTGCGCAGAATGGGAGCAGGCAGCTCATCACGGGGGTCACGGCCGGGCTTGGACAGCTCCTTGGCAATGTCGATGAGGGTGGGTTCGCCTACGCCGCATTCCTGTGCCGCCTTGGCTGTGCCATAGGCCTCCAGCTTGGCAGGCAACTCTTGCAAATTATCTTTACCCAACAGCGCCAGCAGCTCCTTGGCCGCATCGTAGGATTCGGGATGGACACCGGTATTGTCCAAAATCTCCTTACTTTCCGGTACGCGCAGGAAGCCGGCACATTGCTGGAATGCCTTGGGGCCCAGCTTGGGCACTTTCTTCAGCTGTGTCCGGCTGGTGAATGGGCCATTTTCTTCCCGGAATGCTACGATATTCTTGGAAGTGGTGCTGTTCAGACCGGAAACCTGCTCCAGCAGACTCCGGGAAGCAGTGTTCAGATCCACACCAACCGCATTAACGCAGTCTTCTACCACATTGCCCAAAGCGGCATCCAGCTCCTTTTGTGGGCAGTCGTGCTGATACTGACCCACGCCGATGGCCTTGGGATCGATTTTAACCAGTTCTGCCAGGGGATCCTGCAGGCGGCGGGCAATGGAAACGGCAGAGCGCAGGTTCACATCATAATCCGGGAATTCCTCAGCCGCCAGGGGAGAGGCAGAGTAGACGGAAGCACCGGCTTCATTGACGATCATGTAGCTGGCGTTGGGGAAACTGTGGAGCAGCTCCATAGTCATAGCTTCCGTCTCCCGGGAGGCAGTGCCGTTACCGATGGCGATGTGCTGTACCTTGTGCTTGCGCATGAGGACGGACAGAATGTCGATGGCCTCCTGCTTCTTCCGCTCGCTGAAAGTAGGGTAGACCACGGCGGTGTCCAGCACCTTGCCGGTGGCATCCACCACGGCGACCTTGCAGCCGTTCCGATATCCGGGGTCCAGACCCATGGTGACAAAGCCTTTGACAGGGGGCTGCATCAGCAGGGGCTTGAGGTTCAATGCGAAATTGTGGATCGCACCGCCATAGGCCCGGTCGGACAGCTCGGAGCGGATCTCTCGCTGGATGGAGGGGAAGATCAGCCGTTCGTAGGCATCCTCAGCGGCGGCACGGACAAAGGCGGAGACGAACATGGTAGGCTTCAGCGCAGCGCGACAGACCAATGCTGCGCCCTCGTTGCCGGGGAGGGTCACATTGGGCTTCAAAATGCCCTCTTTTTCGCCTCGGTTCATAGCCAGGATCTGGTGATCCAGCAGCCGGGAAATGGGCTGACTGAAGTCATAATACAGACGGTAGACGGTATCCGTTTCCGCGTCTTCGGCCTTGCAGGTGAAGACGCCCTTGCGCAGCACCAGCTCCCGGAGGGATTTGCGGATGGCGGCATCGTCGGAAAGGTTCTCAGCAATGATGTCCGACGCGCCGGTCAGGGCCTCTTCCACAGAGTTGACTTCCTTTTCGGGATTAACATAGGCCTCAGCCAACACGGCAGGGTCTTGTCCATCTTGTGCGAAAATGGCTTCCGCCAAAGGCTCCAAGCCCTTTTCCCGGGCGATGGACGCACGGGTGCGGCGCTTCTGCTTATAGGGGCGGTAGAGGTCTTCCACCTCAGCCAAAGTGGCGGCGTTATCAATAGCGGCGGACAGCTCCTCGGTGAGTTTTCCTTGATTTTCAATGGATTTCTTGACCTCGTCCCGACGCTCCTGCAAATTGCGCAGGTAGGTTAGCCGGGTCTCCAAATTCCGCAAAACGGTGTCGTCCATGGCACCGTGCATTTCTTTGCGGTAACGGGCAATAAATGGAATGGTATTGCCCTCGTCCATCAGATCAATGACATTTTGGACATAGGCAAGTTTTTGTCCCAGCTCCTGGGACAGGATCTCAGCAATGGAAAGCATAAGTAACTCCTTTGATTGATTTCCTGTCCATTATACCACAAAATGGCAAGAATGAAAAGTAGAAAATGAGCCTGCTGGCATTCCAGCAGGCTCATAATTTTATTCTTCCGTATTCTCTTCTTCAGTAGCTTCTTCAGTAGCTTCTTCAGTAGCTTCTTCAGTAGCTTCTTCGGAAGCTTCTTCTACGGGAGTTTCCTCAGCAGCAGGCTTTTCCTCAGTAGTTTCCTCGGTAACGGGTTCTTCCTTAGCAGCTTCTTCCGCGGTCTTGGCTTCCTCGGCGGCCTTTTCGGCGGCATCCCGGGCCAGGAGCTCTGCTTTCTTTTCAGGGTCGATGAAGGCCATCAGATCGTCACCGGTGATGGATTCCTTCACCAGCAGATATTCGGAGATCTCATCCAGCAATTCCCGGTTTTCGGTGAGGATACGCATCGCATCGGCAAAGCACTGAGTCAAGATCTTCTGCACTGTGGTGTCAATGGTTGCGGCGGTAGCCTGGGAGCAATCCAGCTGTGCATGATCCTCCAAATACTGATTGGTGATGCTTGCCGGGGCCATGAGGCCCAGTTCATCACTCATGCCGTACAGGGCGACCATGTTCCGGGCCAAAGCGGTTGCCCGCTGCAAGTCATTGGCGGCACCGGTGGTTACTGTGCCAAACACCAGCTGTTCTGCCGCACGGCCACCCAACAGGGAGCGCAGCTGCACCAGCAGCTCTTCCTTGGTGGAGAGGTATTTTTCCTCTTCCGGCAGGTACAGAGTGTAGCCCAGCGCGCCGTCGGTATGGGGAACAATGGTGATTTTGGAAACGGGAGTGTCATGCTTTTCCAAAGCAGAGATCAGTGCGTGGCCGACCTCGTGGTAAGCGACCATCCGCTTTTCGGTCTCGCCCAAAACGGTGTTTTTCTTTTCCGTGCCGGCGATGACGGTCTCAAAGGAAACCAGCAGGTCTTCCTGGTTGACCATCTGACGGCCCTGGCGTACCGCGCGAAGGGCAGCTTCGTTTACAAGGTTTGCAAGATCTGCACCCACTGCACCGGCGGTGGCCTGGGCGATCTTCTTCAGATCCACATCTTCAGCCAGTTTGATCTTGCGGGTATGCACCTTCAGGGTATCCCAACGGCCCTGGAGATTGGGGCGGTCTACCACGATCCGGCGGTCAAAACGGCCTGCCCGGAGCAGAGCCTTGTCCAAAATTTCGGGCCGGTTGGTGGCGGCCAAAATCACAACACCCTTGGAAGAATCAAAGCCGTCCAATTCGCCCAAAAGCTGATTGAGGGTCTGATCGTTGTTGCCAAACCGGGAATCCCGGGAGCGGCCCACGGCGTCGATCTCATCGATGAAGACGATGGAGGGAGCGACCTTGGTGGCCTGCTGGAACAGGTCGCGGACACGGCTTGCACCAACGCCCACGAACATTTCTTCAAAGTCAGAACCGGAGATGGAGAAGAAGGGAACACCTGCTTCGCCGGCGACAGCCTTTGCGATCAGGGTTTTACCCGTACCGGGAGAGCCCACCAGCAGTGCACCCTTGGGCATTTTTGCACCGATATCGGTGTACTTTTTGGGATTGTGCAGGAAGTCGATGATCTCCTGCAAGGATTCCTTGGCTTCGTCCTGGCCGGCCACATCCTGGAAGGTGACACCTGTCTCCTTTTCCATATACATCTTAGCCTTGCTGTGACCGAAGCCGCCCATCATGCCGTCACCGCTCATGCGCTTGGTGATCATGCGCATGGTGAAGAACAGCACGCCGATCATCAGTGCGTAGTAGAGGATCAGCAAAATGGTTGAATTGTCCTCCACGATCTCTTGATTGACCGTAACACCCATTTCATGAAGCTGAGCAACCAATGCCATTTTGTCACCCGTGGGCAGACCGGTGAAGCAGGCTTTTTGCTCAGCCGCAGGCTTGGCAGCCTCTTCCTTGGTCATGTAGATGATCCGGTCGTATTGCAGCTGCACTTCTTCCAGATTGTTGTCTTCCATTGCCTCCAGAAAATCAGAGTAAGTGGTCTGTGTGTACTGGCTGCCGGCAATGACATTATAGAGCGTGCCGATCACCACAACAATGGCAACAGCAATGAGCAGCGTTGCCCAAATACTGATCTTTGGGCGTTTGTCGTTTCCCGGTTTGTTATTTTGAGGATTATTTCCTTTTTGATCCATGTTACTGCCTCCTTGGGCTGGATTTTGCATCATCATATCATATTTTTTCGCTAAGAGCAATGAATGTTTCCTTATTATGCCGTAAAATTTCTGTAAACTTCCTCGAAACGGGGCTGTTTTCGGAAAAAATTTGTTGTACAGACACTTGGAATCTGTTATAATGGTCATAACTTTAATGACATTTGGAGTGGACTGCCATGAACGATAGACGCAATCCCAAACGATTTGACAAGCGCCAAAATATCGCACCTGCGGAAGAGATCGAAGGCCAGCTGGAGGGGCGCAATGCCCTGCAGGAAGCCCTGCGCAGCGGCCGTACCATCGACAAGGTGTTTATTGCTTCCGGTGAAACGGACAGAGGTCTGCAGCGCCTGGCAGCTGAAGCAAAGGAAGCCGGTGCAGTTGTGGTGCCGGTTGACCGGCGGAAGCTGGATGCCATGAGCTTTACCAAGGCTCACCAGGGCGTGATCACCCTGGCCGCCGCTCATGAATACTGCACCATTGACGATATTTTGGAAGAAGCCGCCTCCCGTGGCGAAAATGCCCTGATCGTCATTTGTGACGAATTGACCGATCCCCACAATTTGGGCGCGATCATGCGCTCGGCGGAATGCGCCGGTGCGCACGGTGTGATCATTCCCAAGCGGCGCAGTGTGGGCTTGACGGCGACTGTCGCCAAGGCATCCGCTGGCGCGGTGGAATATATGAAGGTGGCACGTGTTACCAATATCAACAACGCCATCAATGAACTGAAGGAAAAGGGCGTGTGGATCTTTGGTACAGCAGCGGAAGGTTCGATCCCCATGTACAAGGCAGATTTGACCGGCCCTGCTGCCATCGTGATCGGCAACGAGGGCGACGGCATGAGTCCGCTGGTGCGGAAAAATTGCGATGTGACTGTCAATATCCCCATGCGGGGGCGGATCTCGTCGCTGAACGCGTCAGCGGCGGCATCGATCCTGCTGTATGAAGCGGTGCGTCAGCGCATCGGCTAAAGAAAGGAAGTGCAATAATGGAGCAATGGGAAAAGAATACAGGCGATCTGAACTTGGATGACATTCTCAAGGAATTCGGTTCTTCCCAGGAGAATTCGGATGCTCCCGAGGCACTTCCTTTGCAGGAAGATGAGGATGTTTTGGTTTGGGACGGAAAGCCCGTGCAGCGGGAGCATGTGCCTCCGGCAATGCCTCAGGATACGGTGCGGCTCAATGAGATCACCCGGGAAGTGAAAAAGCAGACGCAAGTGACCGATCAGACCATCGCCTTCACGCCCGTACAGCAGGAGACTTCCCGTGAGCCTGCGCCTGTACCACAGGAAGCGCCAAAAACAGAGCCTTATTCAGAAAACTGGGAACCGGAATATGAGGATCCCATGGGAGAATATATCCCGCCGGAGCCCATTGTATTTCGTCCCAAATCCCGTCTGCGGGAACTGAAAAAGAAGCTGATCGCCGGCCCGGAGAAGCGGTATTATCAGCTGACAGAGCGGGGCTTCGGCAAGCTGCAGGCGGCCATTTTGGGCTGCGGTGCGGTGTCGCTGCTGTCCGTGATCACTGCCGTTATGCACGCCATGGGCGTTGTGCCGGAAGAACGGATGCGCTTACTGGTGTTCAGCCAGCTGCTGGGGCTGATGATCTCGGCCTTGTTGGGAAGCTATCAGCTGATGGAGGGCTTTGGAGATCTGATCAAACGCAGATTCTCTCTGAATACGCTGCTGATGTTCAGCCTGGTTGCCTGCGCTGCAGATGGGATTCTGTGCCTGTACCAGGTTCATGTGCCCTGCTGTGCACCCTTTAGCTTGAATATGACCATGTCGCTGTGGTGCGCCTATCACAACCGCACCACGGAGCTGAAGCAGATGGACACCATGCGAAAAGCCATCCGGCTGGACAGTGTTGCGTTGGAGGAGGATCTTTACGACGGCCTGCCCGGAATTTTGCGGGGCGAGGGACAGGTGGAGGATTTCATGGATCACTACCGTGTCCAGGCCGGACCTGAACGCACACTGAATACTTACGCATTGGTTGCCCTGTTTTTGAGTCTGGGCATTGCCATCACTGCTGGTGTATTGGGTGGTATCATGACAGGCGTGCGCCTGTTCAGTGCATCGCTGCTGGTGGCTGTTCCGGCAACGGCGCATATTGCTGTATCCCGACCCACAGCAACCCTGGAACGGAAGCTGCATAAACTGGGCGCAGTGCTTTGCGGCTGGCATGGTGTATCCGCGCTGAATACCAAGGCGGTATTTCCCTTGCACGGCGAGGATCTGTTCCCTGCGGGCTCTGTGAAAATGAATGGACTGAAGTTTTACGGCAGCCGCAATCCGGATCAGGTGGTGGCGTACACCACGGCTGTGATGGCTGCGGACGGAGGCGGACTTGCGCCGCTGTTCAATCAACTGCTGGATAGCCGCAACGGCTATCATTTTGAAGTGGAGACCCTGCGCCGTTATCCCAATGGCGGTGTTGGCGGGATCGTTAATGGAGAAGCCGTGCTGGTTGGCACTCGCTCCTTTATCAAGGAAATGGGCGTGGAGATCCCCGAGGGCGCAAAGATCAGCCAGGCGGTGTACGCAGCCATTGACGGCGTGCTTAACGGCGTGTTTGCCATTACCTACAATAAGACAAAATCCGCAGCACTGGGTCTGACGACTCTGTGCGCTTATCGGGGACTTACCCCGGTGCTGACCAGTGGCGACTTCATGCTGACGGAAGAATTTATCGCCGGAAAGTTCGGCGTGAACCCCCGGCGCATGGCATTCCCGGAGCGGAAGGTTCGCGATGCGATTGCTTCCTTCCAGGCAAACGAGGAGGCAGAGGTGGCTGCGTTGACTACCCAGGAGGGACTTGCCGGTGCGGCTTATGCGGTGACCGGCGCCCGTGCTCTGCACAACACCTGCGTTACAGGTGTGGCGGTGCAGATGGTGGGCGGCATACTGGGCCTGCTGATCATGCTGGCGCTGTCGGTGGTGCATGCGGAATATCTGGTGACACCGGAGAACCTCCTGCTGTATGAGCTGGTATGGATGATCCCCGGTTTGCTCATCACCGAGTGGACTAGATTTGTATAAGTGCGACACCCCGGAGCTTGCAACTCCGGGGTGTTCTTTACACCGAAATTTTAGCGTGTTTTACTGCGAAAAACAAATGTCTATGGGCATTTTGACTAATTTTGCACTCTGACGAAAAAAGGCATTGAAATACGGCTCTGTTTCGTGTATAATGTCCTCATGTGGTGCTTCGCACCTACCGAAAGGAGATTTGATTTATGTACACAGCCAACGCGATTCGCAACATTTGCTTGCTGGGCCACAGTGGCAGCGGCAAGACTGCTCTGGCAGAGAGCCTGCTTTACATGACCGGTGCTATTGACCGCATGGGCAAAAATGCCGACGGCAACACCGTTTGTGACTTTGATCCTGAGGAGATCCGCCGCAATATTTCCATTTCCACTGCGGTCGTTCCCCTGGAATATAAGAATACCAAGATCAACCTGTTGGATACCCCCGGCGGCTTTGATTTCTCCGGCGCCGTTGTAGAGGCCCTGCGTGCTGCCGATGCAGCCATTTTGGTCTGTTCCGCCAAGGACGGCATCACCGTCGGCTTCGAGAAAGCATGGAAATACTGTGAAGAGCGGAATATGCCCCGCTTCGTCTACATTTCCAAGACTGACGAGGATCACTCCGATTACAATGCCACCTTTGAAGCTCTGCGTGCCAAGTACGGCAACAAGATCGCTCCCGTGGTCGTGCCCATTTGGGATTCCTCCAAGAAGGTTACCGGCATCATTGACGTGCTGAACAAGCGCGCATACGAGATGCAGAACCTGAAGCGGGTCGAGATCCAGGTTCCCGATGACAAGGTGTCCGTTATTGAAGAGTTCAACGACGCGCTGAAGGAGTCCGTTGCTGAGACTGATGAGGCTTTGATGGATCGCTTCTTTGAGGGCGACGATTTCACTTATGCTGAAATGATCAAGGGCCTGCACCAGGGCGTTTCTGAACTGAGCCTGTTCCCGGTGCTGTGCGGCTCCGGTGTGAACTGCCTTGGTAGCCTGATGCTCATGGATCACATCATCGATCTGCTGCCCAACCCCGTCGAGGGTAACTACCACAAGGCTACCCTGGCCGACGGTACTACCGAAGAATTCGTGGTTTCCCCCGGCGGCGTGCCTGCTGCATTTGTGTGGAAGACTGTTTCTGACCAGTACGGCAAGTACTCTTTCATCAAGGTGCTGTCCGGTGAGATCACCTCCGATACCACCCTGGTCAATGCCCGTACCGGCGAGACCGAAAAGCTGGGCCGCCTGTACACCATGTGCGGCAAGAAGAATACCGAGGTCAAGATGCTCTCCTGCGGTGACATCGGTGCCATCGGCAAGATGGACAAGGTCAAGACCGGCGATACCCTGTGCGATCCCCGTAAGGTCGTTTCTCTGAAGGGTATTCCCTATGCTGCGCCCTGCTATTCCATGGCTATTGCTCCCAAGACCAAGGGTCAGGAAGAAAAGGTCGGCGCCGGTCTGAACCGTCTGAACGAAGAAGATCCCTCCTTCACTTTGGTCAACAATGCCGAGACCCATCAGCTGGTGCTGTCCGGTGCAGGTGACCAGCAGCTGGATGTGCTGGTTGCAAAGCTGAAGAGCCGCTTTGGTGTGGATGCAGTTCTGCTGCCCGCCAAGGTTGCATACCGGGAAAAGATCAAGAAGACCGTAGAGGCCCATGGCCGTCACAAGAAGCAGACCGGTGGTTCCGGCCAGTTCGGTGATGTTTGGGTCCGCTTCGAGCCCCAGGAAGAGCAGGACGACCTGATCTTTGATGTGGCCGTTGTCGGCGGTGCTGTGCCCAAGAACTTCAACCCCGCTGTTGAAAAGGGTCTGCAGGAAGCTGTTATGAAGGGCCCCCTGGCCGGCTATCCCATGGTCAATCTGAAGGCAACTCTGTACGATGGCTCTTACCATCCCGTTGACTCCAACGAAATGGCGTTCAAGCTGGCTGCGATCTTGTCTTACAAGGAAGCAATGCCCAATGCAATGCCCACTCTGCTGGAGCCTGTGGGTGCATTGGCCGTTACCGTACCCGAAGCTTACGTTGGCGATGTGATGGGCGATCTGAGCAAGCGCCGCGGCCGTCCCATGGGCATGACTCCCGATGCTGACGGCAATACTGTGGTTGAGGCCGAAGTTCCCATGGCTGAAATGGGCACTTATGCCATCGATCTGCGGGCTATGACCCAGGCAAGAGGCTCCTTCACTCTGTCCTTCGTGCGCTATGAGGAAGTTCCCAAGGCTGCACAGGCAAAGATCATTGAGGATGCCAAGAACGACGAAGACTAAGAAATATAAGAACCCCCGGCTACTGCGGCAGCCGGGGGTTCGTGTATACTTGTTAGGTGAACAATTCAAAGCCGAGAACGGCAATGCCGAGAATCACAAGAATCACACCGACAGCCCGGTTGAGCACCTTGGGTGTAGCTTTGTTGGCAAAGCGTGCCGCGATTCTGGCCCACAGCAGTGTAAATACCACGCAAAGGATCAAAACAGTCCAGTTTGGAGCACCGTCAATGGCAAAGTGACTGACAGCACCGGTCAGGGCGGTAAAGGCCATAATAAACACACTGGTACCAACGGCTGTTTTGAGCTCATAACCAAGGACACCTGTTAAAATGAGGAGCATCATCATGCCGCCGCCGGCTCCAACAAAGCCACAGATAAAGCCAATGAACACGCCGCAGAAAATGGATTGCAGCGTGCGTTTTTTTGCGCTGACTGCCGCCATAGCTTCCTTGGTGGTCATGACCGGCTTAACGATGAATTTGATGCCCAGGATCAGTGTCATAAATACGGAGAGCGTTCCCATGGTTCCTCCGGAGACCATGCTGGATATCCAACTGCCAATCAGGGTAAACAGCAGCACACAGGCCATCATCACCAGACCGTTTTTGATGTCCAGATTTTTGTGCTTGCCGTACTCATAGGCACTGATGCCACTGGCAAGTACATCGGACGCCAACGCGATACCTACGGCTTCATAGGGCTCGATTTTCAAAAAGGTGACAAGGATCGGCGTGATGACAGCGGCGGCACTCATGCCCGCAAAGCCGGTGCCGAGGCCGGCACCCATGCCGGCAAGAAAGCAGATGAGAGCAGTAAAAAGAAGTGAATCCATCATATATATTCCAAATCTAAAGAGTATGTGCTGATTTATTCGGCAGTTTCGTCGTCAGCTTCGGTTGTGGGTTCGTCCGGGATGGCCTTGCGGTTGGTGAAGATCAGTGCCACAATATCGAAGCAGGCGTCTACGATCAGACCAATACCGGTAAACATCCACAGCACAGCGGTGGTGGTGAAGGGGGCAGCAATGATCACCAGGCCACATGCCGTGGAAACCAATGCACTCAAGGCGCAAAGAAACCATCTGGGCTTCTTTTGACGAAGGATGTCAACCGTCCATTGAATTTTGCCAAGACCGGTAATGAGGATGACCACGCCATAGATCAGTGTAATGACAGGGAAGGTGACCACAAACCATTCAGAGCGCAGAGCACAGAAGCTGCCTGCCAGAAGTGCAATCAGACCCTTCATTAGATTTTGACTTTTTGCAGCCTCCTGGGGTTCTGCACGGAAGTATTTGATGATGCACACAATGCCAACCAGGAGCAATACCAAACCGGCGCCCATAATGATGCCGGAAGTGAAGCCCACGGGATTGATCAGCAGCAAAACGCCAACAAGGATCTCCAGCAGAAACATGCCAATACCGGCAAAGTGATTTTTCAGAAATTTCATAGTCGCGACCTCCAATCGCAATGTGATTACAACCATATTATATCGGATTTCGGCAGAATTGGCAAGGGGTGCCGCCAGAATGGGCTATTTTTATGACCGAATAGCAAGCCGAAATGACCGATGAGACCAATATTGATATTTTTTCCAAATGAGATGATATAATCACCTTGCAAATCAAACATTGGGAGGGTCATTATGGAGGCAATCAAAACAGTCGCACTCGCAAAGAAATATAAAGATGTTGTTGCTGTGGATCAGCTGGATCTTCAAATTGATCAGGGAGAATTGTTTTCCTTGCTTGGCGTTAACGGGGCGGGGAAGACCACAACCATTAAAATGCTTTCCTGCCTTACAAAGCCAACAAGCGGTGATGCGTTTGTCGGCGGCAACAGCATTGTGGGTGATGAGTTGCGCGTTAAGGGCATGATCGGCGTATCACCCCAGGAAACGGCGGTTGCACCGAATTTATCGGTCAAAGAAAATCTGGAACTGATATGCGGTATTTTTGGATTTTTAAAGGAAGAAACCCGAAAAAGGATAGAAAACATCGCAGAGCAACTTCGTTTACACAGCATACTCATGAAAAAGGCGGGGAAGCTGTCGGGCGGCTGGCAACGCAGAGTCAGTATCGCAATGGCGCTTATCAGCGAGCCGTCGGTTTTGTTTCTTGACGAGCCGACTTTGGGCCTGGATGTGATTGCCCGGAGCGAGCTGTGGGATGTCATTATGGACCTAAAAGGAAAAGTGACCATTATTCTGACTACCCACTACATGGAAGAAGCCGAAGCCCTGTCCGACCGCATTGGCATTATGAAGGACGGAAAGCTGTTGGTGATTGGAACAGCCAGGGAGCTTATGCAGATGACATCTGCGGAAAAATTTGAAGATGCCTTTGTACGGATCATAAGGGAGGCACAATAATGAGAACACTCACTTTTTCAAAAAGATGTGCCAGGGAAATTCTGCGCGATCCTACCAATCTGGTATTTGGCCTGGGATTTCCAATTGTGATATTGCTTCTTCTGAGTGCCATGCAAGCCAACATACCCGTCAGTCTGTTTGAAATAGAGAGTCTCGCGCCGGGAGTTGCGGTATTTGGGCTTTCATTCATGACGCTTTTCTCTGCGACTCTGGTGGCCAAAGATCGGGAAAGCGCGTTACTTCAAAGATTATACACCACACCCATGAAGGCAACGGATTTCATTTTGGGATACATACTTCCGGTGATACCGATTTCCGTAGGTCAAAGCTGTATCTGCTACCTGATTGCCATGTTGCTTGGCTTGCCGATTTCTGTGAACATTTTGTTTGCGATTTTGATGATGATTCCAATTTCGGTTTTTTACATTTCCCTGGGACTATTATGCGGCAGCGTATTCAATGTAAAAGCGGTGGGCGGCATTTGCGGCGCATTACTGACAAATTTATCTGCGTGGCTATCCGGTGTGTGGTTTGACCTGGAACTCATAGGCGGCGCATTTAGAAAAATCGCAAACGTATTGCCGTTTGTGCATATGGTCAAACTGGAACGGGTAATCATCGGCGGGGATTGCACGGATGTATGGACGCATATCTGTGTTGTTTTGGGTTATGCGGTTGTAACAACAGCAGGCGCGATTATTCTCTTTTTGCGGCAGATGAAGAGGCATTAAGAGCGATATAGGACTCGATTTGCATTTTTCTGCTTTGCAGAAAAATTAAGGTGTCGCCGGGGCCCTAACCCGGCAAGCAGAGTCATCACGAAAAACGGGAGGAGTCCACACGTTACGGAAAGAGATCATCACGCATCCCGGAAACTGCTTTTTGCATAATATTCATATCCGGGTGTGTATACAGGCGGTGGTCTTTATGTCCGTATGTCCAAGCAACTGCTGAACCACTCGCAGATCAGCGCCGGAAGTGAGGGTCAAGGTCGCAAAGGAATGACGGCAACAATGGACGGACAGACGGCGCACGTTGGGGTATACATCTTGCAGATCACGGAAGAACTTGCCGTAGTCCCTAGAGAAATTCCGGGGATGCCACACTTTACCGCTAGACGTACCGAATACAAATTGACCGACACGGGGTAAGGTGGTTATTTGGTGAGCGATCTCCGGCACTAGGGGGACGGTGCGCAGGCTTTTGGGAGTCTTGGCTATGTAGTCCTCCACGCAGGCTGTCCCGTGTTCTTGGTACACGCCACGACGGATGGTGAGGGCGTTATTGCTCAGATCGTCCCACTTGATCCCAAGTAGTTCGCCCCGGCGAATGCCGGTGAACAATAGCACCAGTACAGCAACGGCAATCCGGCGGTACGGGTAATCCAGGGCGAAGTTAACAATGTGTTTGTGAAACTCTCCCGGAGTTTTTCGATGATCTGTGGAATCTTCAGCCGCGTTTCCATAGTAAAACCCTCCCCATGACGGGGAGGGCGATTACTTATCCTCTAAAAGTGCCACATTTTTTGCACTGACCATAATTCATGCTGTTCTTTGTTCGGCATTTACCACAGATCCAATAACCATCATCCGTTGTAACAGCCTTGCTTGTACTGTATGTGTCTTCATCGTTCGCGTAATTTGCCGAGTAAGAAACAGCGGGGCCATTTCCGAATTTTGACGTGAGCGCAATACGCTCCATATTTTCAATTTTACGCTCTAATTGCGATACCTTATGCTGCAATTCCAAATCAGGCAATGCTGCAATCCAAGCGTAGACAAACACGCCAAAGAAAAAGCCCATCCAGAAATACTTTACTTTGTCATAGCCCTTCTCTGCCGCTACGTTTGCAAAATGATTACAAATCGCAAGTGAAATTAAAATACAAATAATTGCTACAATAATTATCATAGTAAAATCCCTTCTTTCTGAATCATAATTGGATTGCTACCAATATTATACAGTAACAGCGATCCTTTGTAAAGAAAAATATCCCTGCAACTAAATGCCATACCAAGAGAAAAAAGCCATCCCGATTGGGATGACTTTTATTTTGGTGGACGATATAGGACTCGATTTGCATTTTTCTGCTTTGCAGAAAAATTAAGGTGTCGCCGGGGCCCTAACCCGGCAAGCAACAGTCCACCGGACTGTTGCGTTTAGATCGGTTCGAGTCCTATGCCGAAAAAAAGAAAAACCACACCAAACGGTGTGGTTTCCTTTTTGGTGGACGATATAGGACTCGAGTTGCATTTTTCTGCTTTACAGAAAAATTAAGGTGTCGCCGGGGCCCTAACCCGGCAAGCAACAGTCCACCGGACTGTTGCATTTAGATCGGTTCGAGTCCTACACCTATTAGAAAAAAAGACCACCCATTTGGGTGGTCTTTCTTTTTTGGTGGACGATATAGGACTCGAACCTATGACCTTCCGCACGTCAAGCGGATGCTCTAGCCAGCTGAGCTAATCGTCCAGACGCATGACAGATTATAACCCAGCAGGGATGTTTTGTCAAGCGTTTTTTTAGGAAATTTAAAAAATTGAATTGTTTAATGACGATCAGCCGCACATGGCCTGCAATTTCAAATAAACCTCATCATCAAAGGGGCCGTCCAGGCCTGCGTCCTGAATATTTCCAAGGAATCCTTCCTCCAGATCCACACTTTCGATCAGACTGCAGTAAATATCAACTGCTTCCTGGTAATCTTCGTCAGCAATGGTGAAAATATTGATGGCAGAGATGGCCGAAACGCCGTAGCTGATGTAATACACAGGCTGCTCAACAACCACCAGTCGCCAATACTGCTGAATATCTGCCGCGACGCTGCTGATGAAGTCGATGCCACCATAGTTTTTGCAAACATCGGCCATGATGGCATCCAGTTTATCGCTGGTCAGTCCGGCGATGTCGGGATGGGTGTATACCTGCTGCTCGAATTCGTCAACGATCACACTGATCATAATCGTACACAGGGATTCATACAGCGTGTAATCTACTGCTACATTGTACAGGGTCTTACCCATTTCATTTTCCAGGTAGCTCATGAACAGCCATTCGTTGCCCTGGGATTGAGTTTCAGCCAGATCCAGAGGCAGATCGTTCAAATCGGTATACTGGCAGCCATAGTAGTGACCCACCTCATGGATGGCGGTCATAGGACTGCTGTAACCGGGGCCAAAGAAGCACACGTAGCGATTCTGTCCGACAGAAGTCGTGAATGCACCCTCCTGACCGTTGTCCATATTGCTCATCAGAAGGATATTGCCGTCAAACATATCCAGCATTGCATCCCGGGCTTGCTGAGGCAGAGTTGCCAAATAACCTTCAATCTCATCAACATAGGTGTCTGTAAAGGCATTCTGCATAAATGCGGACAGCTTCATCTGCTGGTTGTTGCTCAGCTGTCCGATCTCAGCGATCAGATCGTCCATAAGCGTGTCAATGGTCTGGGGCATGTAAGTGCCCACCAATGTGCGCATTGTGGCAACCTGATCCTGGCCGTAGTCGCGATCGTAGACCAGATCATAAGCATATTCATAGTAGTTTGCATAGCCGAAGATATGAGCCATACGGTTGTTGTTTTGGACCATCTCGATGTACAGGGGCACCATTTTTGTGTACATATCGGGGTCATTCTGCAGGTCCTGGTAAGCGACCGTGATTTCAGAGTTACGCTGGCGCAGCGCCATGACCTCCGGAGTATAGGCTTTAAGCATAGCCAGATCCAGATCTGTCCATTCCTCGAAGAAACGCTCCTTTGCGGGGAAATCCGAGTCATAGAGCACTTTTGCCATTTCCAGATAATCGTTGTTGGCCTGAGTCACCTGCTCTGTGCAGTCCAGATACCGCTGGCTGGCACTTTCGTCCTGCAGATCGCAGTAGTACAGTACCATTGCGATGCTGAGCTGACTGTCCATGTATTCATACTGATCGTCAAGGGCATCAGAGATTTTCATGACATCATCGCCGCTTTGGCCGTTTAATGCCGCGGTTTTGCACTGATCCAGAAGCTCGTAGAATTTTGTTACATCGGCGTCGGTCATTTCGAAGGTCAATTTCGCGGGGGAGATGACCAGCTCGACCTTTTCGGGTGCAGGCTGAGAAGTGAGCTGAGAGGACGAGGGCACAGTTGAGGAGGCAGAGGGCTCTGTATCTGTGTCTGTGTCTGTGTCCGTGCCATTGAATAAGGATTTGCCCAGCAACAAGCCCGCGATCAACACTGCGACCGCCAGCACCGCCGCAAGGCTGACGATCAGACCGGTTTTTCGCTTTTTGGGCGCGCACTCCAGGGTTGCCACAGGGGCAGGGGAGTCCGGCGGGGTCATTTCGGTCAAAATGGTGGGCTGTTCTGTGGAAGTGTGCTGAGAAGCACCGCAATCGGGGCAGAATTCCACCTCATCGGGTAATTGTGCACCGCAGTTTTTACAAAGCATATGCATCCTCCATTCTTTTTCTGAGATATTTATATTATACAAGGAGGAGACAGCAAAAGCAATAACAGAGAGGTTACAAAGCAGATGCCATAAGAAAAAATTATGTGGTTTTATGTATGTGTGGGGGAGTGCGGACAATCCATGTCCGTACATTGCGGGCATTCGGACGGAAAGCGTTCTCCCAAACAGCACAGTAAATAATCGCATTCATCGCAACAGCATTCGATACCGTCGTGTTCGCCATTGCCAAGGCAATTATCTCCATTGTTTCCGGGGGTGAGAATGGTTCCGGTTATGTCAATGATCATAGAAACCTCCGATACAAGTAGATTATTACATTATATAATGCAACAGTCTATATGTAAAGGGTCAATTATGGGTATTATCTCATTATTACATGAGTGATGGGAGAATATCTTATGATTAAACTCAATGCGTTGGAGTTGCTGGAAAAGCAGGGAAAGACAAAATACTGGCTATATAAACAGCTGGGTATGAGTTATCAAAATTTCAACAAAATGGTTAATAACGAAACCAAATCCATTCAATATGAGAATATTGAGACAATGTGCCTGTTGCTGGATTGTACTCCGAACGAATTATTGGTTA
Source organism: Oscillospiraceae bacterium (assembly GCA_015067545.1). Lineage (GTDB taxonomy): Bacteria > Bacillota > Clostridia > Oscillospirales > Oscillospiraceae > Faecousia. Next base: position 35,181 of record SVMG01000007.1, on the reverse strand, counting down.
TTACAGAAGAATAAAGGAGCGGATTGCCACGCCAGTGTGAGCACTGGCTCGCAATGACAATCCTTTATTCCAAAATGCTCGCAAAAATGCAGAAAAACCTTGAAATTCCCCTTGACATTTCCTGCTTTCGATGCTAAAATAGTCCAGCCGCATCGAATGGGCTTAAGTTGGCATGCAAGTGTCACGCCTTCAGAGCGAGACTACACAATATAAAGTAGGTGAAACAAATGAAAGCAGTTATCGTGACCGGTGGCAAGCAGTACACCGTCTCTGAGGGCGATGTCATCTTCGTTGAGAAGCTGAACGCTGAGGAGGCTTCCACCGTCAACTTCGAGCAGGTTCTGGCTGTCCTGGATGGCGAGAACACCAAGATCGGCACTCCCGTTGTGGAGGGCGCTAAGGTCGAGGCCAAGGTCGTTAAGAATGGCAAGGGCAAGAAGATCACCATCTTCCGCTACAAGGCCAAGAAGAACGAGAAGAAGAAGATCGGTCACCGTCAGCCTTACACCAAGGTTGAGATCACCAAGATCGCTCTGTAATTGGCTATGACAAAATGCGAATTTTTCACGGAAGGTGACCGCATTACCGGTTTCACCGTTTCCGGACACAGCGGTTATGCCGAAAGCGGCAGCGACATCGTCTGCGCTGCGATCTCCGCTGTTGTGACCATGGCAGAGGCCACCATCAATGATGTGTGTGGCGCAAAGGCCAAGGTCCGGGTCAAGGAAGAGGATGCTCGCATCACCCTGACCCTCCCCGCATCCTGCGATGAAGAGGAAACCGTCCAGGCAGTGCTTGCCGGAATGCTGGTAACTCTTTGCAACATGCGGGATGATTATCCTGATTATATCGAAGTTATGGAGGTGTAACACCATGCTGAAAATTGGTATTCAGTTCTTCGCTCACCACAAGGGCGGCGGTTCCACCAAGAACGGCCGTGACTCCGAGGCCAAGCGCCTGGGCGTTAAGCGTGCAGACGGTCAGTTTGTTCTGGCCGGTAACATCCTGGTTCGTCAGAGAGGTACTCACATCCATCCCGGCACCAATGTTGGTATCGGCAAGGATGACACTCTGTTCGCTCTGGTTGACGGCGTTGTCAAGTTTGAGCGCAAGGGCAAGGATCGTCGGCAGTGCTCCGTGTACGCCGAGCAGTAATTAGTTCGGAAAACTGCCGCATAACCTGCGGCAGTTTTTTATTGAAAGTTGAGAATTGAAAGTTGAAAATTGTGGTATTTTTTGAAAATGAATGAGAACAATGATAGAAATGAGATCATTTTCCATTTTCAATTATCAATTTTCCATTCCGACGGAAGGAGGAACGACTATGGAAATGTTTGTAGATAAGGTGCGTATCACCGTTTGCGGCGGCAGAGGCGGCGACGGCGCGGTGGCCTTCCACAGAGAAAAATACGTGGCAGCCGGCGGCCCGGACGGCGGCGACGGCGGTCATGGCGGCAGTGTGATCCTGCGGGTCAACGACAATCTGTCCACACTGCTGGATTTTCGCTATAAGCGCAAATATGTCGCCCAGGCCGGTATCAACGGCCAGGGCCGGAAGATGAACGGCAAAAGGGGAGAGCCTCTTATTATCCAGGTGCCCCGGGGTACGGTGGTTCGGGATGCCGAGACCAATGCGATTATCGTGGACATGTCCTCCGGTGAGGATTTTGTCCTTGCCAAGGGTGGCCGCGGCGGCTGGGGCAATGCCCACTATGCAACCCCCACCCGTCAAGTCCCCCGGTTTGCAAAAGCCGGCCTTAAGGGCCAGGAACGGGATGTGATCCTGGAGCTGAAGCTGCTGGCGGATGTGGGCCTGGTGGGCTTCCCCAATGTGGGAAAGTCCACACTGCTGTCCGTTACCTCCAATGCCCGGCCGAAGATCGCCAACTACCACTTCACCACACTGTTTCCCAATCTGGGCGTGATCTATGTGGATGAGGGCGTGTCATTTGTTATGGCGGACATCCCCGGCATTATTGAAGGTGCGGCAGAGGGATTGGGCTTGGGACATGATTTTCTTCGGCATATTGACCGTTGCCGTTTGCTTGTCCATGTGGTGGACGTATCCGGCAGCGAGGGCAGAGACCCCGTAGAGGATTTTAACGCCATCTGCGACGAATTGGCCAATTACAGTGTTGACCTGAGCAACCGCCCCATGATCGTGGCGGCGAATAAATGTGATCTGCTGCCCCCGGAAAGTGACAATCTTCAGCGTCTGCGCGCAGTTGTAGAGGCTGCAGGCTGCGATATGTACGAGATCTCAGCAGGTACGACCCAGGGTACCCGGGAATTGATGCGCATCGTGGCAGGCAGATTGCAGACATTGCCTCCGGTCACCATCTATGAGCCGGATTATGTGGCACCTGTTGAGGAGATATCCGATCCCAACGCCCTGGAGATCGACCATTACGGCAACACCTGGCTGGTCACCGGTACATGGCTGGAACGGCTGGTTGAAAATATCAATTTCGACGATTATGAGGCGCGAAATTATTTTGATCTGCAGCTGAGAAAATGCGGATTATTCACCCGACTGGAGGAAATGGGCATCCAAGATGGGGATACAGTGGATATTTATAATTTTGAGTTTGAATATCAGAAATAAAGTATTTGCCATTTTCAACTTTTTTTAGTATAATGATGGGGTCACCACTTGGTGACCCCATTCTTTCTTTTTTGGGGGTAGAGAAATATGATCCAACATCTGAATCAATTTGGCTTTTACAAATACGGCGTGCGAGAGCCTGACCGGAATCCGGAGGATATCCTCCGGGAAGCAAAGCTGACCCAGCAGGTGGAGCTGGACTGGGAAAAGCAGACAGTCTATCAGGCTGCGTCGGATGTCCGAATTCTGCCTAACGGCAGCATGACTGTGCTTTCTGTTTCTTCAGACGGTGAAAAATTCGACTCCTTTTATTTGGATCAGCCCGTTTGTATTTATGCTAACAATTATTTTTACCTGGCGCCCTTGCGCCGGGAAAGAGCAGGAGCACAGCTGTGCATGGATCAGCTGCCCCGTATTATTGATCAGGAATCCTGCTTGGGCTGTGAGCATGTACAGAGCAACATGCGTGTTTCCGGGATCTATACCTTCTTCTACCATGAAAAGGAAAAGGGCTTCTTCTTTGCCGGCGAAGCCCATCCCGTGCTGGAGCTGACCTATGTGGATCAAGGCACCATGCATTCCGTGACGGACGGCCAGGAATTGGTGCTGGAACAGGGCGATATGGTGCTGTACGGCCCTAATCAGTGGCATATGCAGTATGCGGACATGGATGTTGCACCCCGGTATGTGACACTGTCTTTTGAAGTTCAGGATGGCAATCTGGATGCGCTTCTGAACCGCAAGCTCCGTCCGTCCCAGGCGGGAGTGACCTTGATCCAACAGATGATCCGGGAACTGGATCGCAAGGATCTCTGGTCCATCGATATGATCGCAGCACAGCTGACCCAGCTGCTGCTCCTGCTGCTGCGGCATCAGGAGCCTGCCACCAAGCTGATGGCGTCCAATTCGCTGAATTCGGAAAATGAGATCATTTGCCGAGCGCAGCAATATATCAGCACCCACATCCGGGAAAAGCTCTCCGTGCCCCATGTGGCCCGGATGGTGGACGTAAGCCCCAGCTATATGACGGCGCTGTTCCACAAAAATTTGCAGATCTCGCCCGGCGAGTATATCCGCCGCATTAAGATCCAGGAGAGCAAACAGATGATCCGGGAGGGCAATATGAACTTTACGGAGATCGCCGAGGCACTCCATTATTCCACTGTGCACCATTTTTCCCGGCAATTTAAGGACAAAGTGGGCTTCACACCTACGGAATATGCCAAGTCCGTGCGATAAGTGATAGAAATGAGGAAATCCTATGGATTTGAAAGTTTTGACCGTTGGTGACGTGGTGGGCGGTCCGGGCATGGACCGGATCAAACGCTCATTGCGTTATCTGAAACGGAAATGTAATGCGGATTTTGTGGTGGTCAATGGGGAAAATGCCAGCGTTGTGGGTATCACCCCTGACCAGGCAGAGGATATTCTGGATGCCGGTGCGGATGTGATTACCATGGGCAACCATACCTGGGGCAAGCGGGAGATTGCTACCTTCATGGACGATTGCACCCGGATCCTGCGTCCTGCCAATTATGCCCCCCAGGTGCCTGGACGGGGCTATGGGATCTATGAGACCAAGGCAGGCCCTGTGGCAGTGATCGATCTGATCGGCCGTTGCAATATGGATTACGGCCCGGACAATCCCTTTTTGATGATCGACAAGATCCTCAAGGACATTGACGCAAAGATCATCCTTGTGGAGATGCATGCAGAAGCCACCGCGGAAAAGCTGGCCATGGGCTACATGCTGGATGGCCGTGTCAGTGCGGTTTGGGGCACGCATACCCATGTGCCCACTGCGGATACCCAAATTTTACCCGGCGGCACAGGCTATGTGACCGACCTGGGTATGACCGGCCCCAACCATTCGGTGCTGGGCATCCGCCCGGAATTGTCCATTGCCAAATTCCGGGGCGATATCCCCAGTCGTTATCAGTGGGCCAATGGCCCAACCAAGCTGGAAGCGGTGCTCTTTACCATCGACGCAGGAACTGGAAAATGCCGAAAGGCGGAAAGGGTGGATCTTTACGATGAAAATTCTGCACAGCGCTGACTGGCACCTGGATGCACCCATGTCGGGTAAGAGCGAAGAACAAGCGCGCTTTCTGCGCCAGGAGCTGAGCAAGCTTCCTGAAAAGATCATCACTTTGGCCAAAGCAGAAAATTGCGATATGATCTTGCTGGCCGGCGACCTGTTTGATGGTGCGTATACCCAGGATTCCTTCCGCAAGGTGTACAAAGCATTGGAGGATGTGAAGATCCCGGTGTTCATCACCCCGGGAAATCATGATTTTTGCCAGCCCAATTCCCCGTATTTGGCGGAGAATTGGCCGGAAAATGTGCATATTTTTAAGCACGCGGCTATGGAAGCGGTTGCTTTGCCCAATTTGGATTGCACCGTTTACGGCGCAGGCTATGAAGCCATGGACTGCGCTGCCTTATTGGAAAACTTCCGCGCAGAGTGCGACAGCAAGTGGCGCATCGGCATTCTCCACGCAGATGCCACCAATACCTCGTCACCCTATTGTCCGGTCAGCCCTCAGCATGTGCGCCTGTCCGGCCTTCACTATCTGGCGCTGGGGCATATCCATAAGAACGGCAGCTTCCGCAGCGGCGATGCCGTTTGCGCTTGGCCCGGCTGCCCAATGGGTCACGGATATGATGAGACCGGCATCAAGGGTGTGCTTTTGCTGGAACTGAGTGACGAGATCAAAGCAGAATTTCGTCCGCTGGACACCCCTCGATTTTACGATGAAACAGTGGAAGTGGGATCGGATGCAGCCCAGGGTTTGTCTGCACTGCTGCCCGGTGTGGCAACGGAGGATTTCTACCGGGTCACACTCACCGGCTATGCCGATGAACTGAATTTGGATGCACTGGCTTGCCAATTCTCTCATGTGAAAAACCTGGTTTTGCGGGATCAGACCATCCCGGAAAAGGAACTGTGGAGCGCAGTGGGGGAGGACAGTCTGGAGGGAATGTATTTTGGCATTCTCCACGACGGGCTGGATACGGAGAGCGAAGTGCTGAAGCAGCGCATCAAATTGGCTGCCCGGATCTCCCGGCAGATTCTGGATGGACAGGAGGTGATCCTGCCGTGAAGATCTATTCTATGACAGCCACCTTTGGCAAATTGGAACGGCAAACCTTGACCTTGACGCCGGGGCTCAACATCATTGAAGCGCCCAACGAATGGGGCAAGAGCACCTGGTGCGCCTTTATCGTGGCTATGCTTTACGGCATTGACACCAAGGCGCGTACTACCCAAACGGTTCTGGCGGATAAAGAGCGATATGCGCCATGGTCCGGTGCCCCCATGGAGGGGCGCATGGACATCTGCTGGAAGGGTAGAAACATCACCATTGAGCGCAGTACAAGAGGCCGGGTGATCTTTGGCGAATTCCGTGCATATGAGACGGAAAGCGGCCTGGATGTACCGGAACTGACGGCGGCCAACTGCGGTATGGAGTTACTGGGCGTGGAGCGGAGCGTTTTTGTTCGGGCAGGTTTTTTGAAATTGTCCGATATGCCCGTGACCCAGGATGATGCCCTGCGCCGTAGATTGAACAATCTGGTCACCACCGGCGATGAGGATGGCGCGGCAGATAAGCTGGCCCAATCTCTGAAAGAACTGAAAAACAAATGCCGCTACAATAAGAGTGGTCTTCTGCCCCAGGCAGAGACCGAGCGGGACAAGCTGGAAGAACAGTTGCGTTCCTTGCAGGAGTTGAATGTTCAGGCACAGCGGCTCCGGGAGCGGCAAAAGGAACTGGAAATCTGGACGGCCAAACTGGAAAATCACAAGGCTGCGCTGAACTATGCCCAGGCCCAGGAAGATTCCCGGCACATTTTGGAAGCAGAAAATGCCCGGGATGCGGTGCAAAATCAGCTAAGCACCTTGGAATCGGAATGTGCCGTGCTTCCCTCTGCGGAAGAAGCGGAGCGCGCTCGTACCGAACTGCAAAAACTGCACAATGAGAGCATGTCTTTGCAAATGGAGCAGCAAATGCTGCCAAGCGCACCCATTGCTCCGGAATGCCAAAAGTGCTTTGAGGGCATGACCGGCGAGCAGGCAGTCGAACAGGCAAAATCTGATGTGGAGCAAGTTCGGCTTTGGATAAAGAAAATCAAGACTTTAAAGATTATTGTGCTTATCACGAGTGTTTTAGCAGTTGCCGTAGCATTGGTGGGAGCGTTTGTATTTCATGAGTTCTACCGCGGGTTCTATATGGCAGCATGTGGGATATTGTACGTTCCGGTACTCTGTCTGTTTAAAATCAAAAAGCTTCGTCTGCTTTGTCGTAATTATGCGGTGAAATACGGAGTAGAGCATTTCAATACATGGATTCCGATGGCAGAAGAATTTGCGGGTCAGCGGCAGGCCTTTGAGGAAGAAAATGCGCAGTATCAGCAAATGGTATCTCAACTGCAGCAGCGACGGGAGGATCTGATGTCCCGCTTGCAGGCACTGACCGGCGGCGAAGCCATTGGAAGCTGTTTGGAAAAGTGGGAAAAGGTGACGCAGAAGTGGAAAGCCCTGGCTGATTTGCGCCGGGATCTCCAGCGTGCCCAGGAGCAAATCACGGCCTTGCAGGCTATGGCCAAGGATGTTCCCGCCCCCTCTGCACCGGATGAGTTGACACAAACCCTCAGCGAGACCGATGCTCTGCTCACAAGTGCCGCTTTCGAACTGAAGCAGAATCAGTTGCGCCTAGGTCAGTTCCAGGGTCAGGCGGAGGCCTTGGGACAGGAAAGCGCACTACGCGCCACATTGAAGCAGGTGCGCAGCCGAATTGAAAGGCTGGAAGAAACCTACTCCGCTTTGGAAGTGGCACAAAAGGCCCTCAGTACCGCTACCAGTGAATTGCAGCGGCGGTTTGCGCCCCGAATTGCCAAGCGGGCACAGGAGCTGTTCGGCAAGCTTACCGACGGCCGGTACGAAAAGGTGATGCTGGCAGAGGATCTGAGCATCCATGTCAGCGCTCAGCAGGAGGCTACCACGCGCCCCAGCCAGTGGCGCAGCGACGGAACTGTGGATCAGCTGTATTTGGCTTTGCGGCTGGCGGTCGCCGAGGAACTGACTCCGGATGCTCCCTTGGTGCTGGATGATGCCATGGTGCGCTTTGATGATAAGCGCCTTGCAACGGCGCTGAATATTCTTTCTGAAATGGCAGAAGATAAGCAGGTGATCCTGTTCACCTGCCAAAGTCGGGAAAAGAAACTGCAAGGAGAAATGTAATGGGCGATTGTAAAGGCGGCTGCGGCGGTTGCTGCGGCAATTGCGGCGGCTGTGGAAGCACCTTGGTGCTGGCAGCGGAGGAAATTACCATGCTGCGGCTGTTGGGACAGATTCCGTTTCTGCCCGTAGCCCGGAGCGCGGCCTCCACAGAACCGGTCTATCTGGAAGAGGGGGAGCTGTCCCCGGAAAAGAGCAGTCTTGCACTGCAATGCCTTGCCAAGCGCGGGCTTATTTCCATTGATTTTGACCAGCCCCTGAAAGGCGGATACAGCGCCGCTTACGATGCCTACCCCATCAAGGGCAGCATCGCGCTGACCATCCTCGGCCAGCAGGCGCTGGATTTGCTGGAAGTCCAGGGTGTGGAATAAAATATTGTAGGGGCGAGCATTGCTCGTCCGCAAAAACCCGCAGCACCAATTGGTGCTGCGGGTTTTTTGATAAATTGTAGCTAATAGCAATACAAGCACAAGCTTTCAGTCTAGAATTTCATTTGCATAAAGGCGGACATAGGCAAGTAACATATCACTTAGGTTTTCATTATGGTATATTTCTGAAAATGTATTATCAAATGCTTCATAAGGAAAACGTTCATACTGTTCTAAATAGTCAAAAATACCCATAATACGGAACGAATCCATTTGCGTAACATCAATTCCATTTTGGGTTATAAATGTTGTATAATGTGCCTCCATTTCAGTTGCACCAATCTCTTTCAAAGCATTGCTGACATACTGTGCATAACCAGGATAGTCATTTGTAAAGAACTGGCACAATCCACCACACATCATTTCTGATTCGAAATTGATTAGTGTCGCAACGGTCAACTGTTTCTGATTCAGCGCATTGAGATCGGCGTCCATAAATCTTGCCATCAATGCATCATACATGTCATTGTCCGCCATTGCAAGTATCTTGTTTGCATTTGATGTGGCCTGAGTGGATTTATCATCATTCAAAGAAAACCGGCATCCACTCATCAGCAGTATGGACAATACTATTAACAACACAAGCTTCTTCACTTTGATAACATCTCCTTTAAAACAACCCAACTTGTCAAATGCCAATTTACTCACAGTGGTAATGTCTTTTAAACCTCTAAATAACCGCACAGGACTTTCAGGGTGTTCATAATGCCGTCCATGTGGCTGCGCTCGTAGCCGTGGCTGGCGTAAACGCCTGCGCCGATGAGACCGTGGCGGATGTCGACGCCGCTGCGCAGGGTCGCTTCCACATCAGAGCCGTAGTAGGGATACACATCCACCGCATAGTCCGCGCCCGTTTTCTTGGCGGCATCGATGAGCTTACCCACCACTTCATAGGAGTAAGGGCCGCCGGAGTCCTTGGCGCAGATGGAAACCTGCTTTTCCGTGCAGTTCAGTCCGTCGCCCACACAGCCCATATCCACGGAAATGGCTTCCGTCACGCCGGCAGGAACGGATGCGGAGCCGCCGTGACCTACTTCCTCGTAAACGGTGATGTGCACATAGGTCTTGCGAGAGGGTACGATGCCGTCGTCGCTGAGGTACTTGGCAAAGCCCAGCAGGATGCCAACGCTCAGCTTGTCATCCAGGAAACGGCTCTTGAGATAGCCGCTGGGGGTGCGACGGGTACGGGGCTCGAAGCACACAATGTCACCCACCTCAATGCCCAGCTTTTTGGCATCGTCGGCAGAGCTGACATCCTCGTCCAGCACCACTTCCACAGTGTCGAAAGACCGTTTTGCATTGGAATACTCTCCGTTTACATGAACAGATGCATTGCAAAGCTGGCAAGTGCCGTCAATAACCTTGCCGGAGCGTGTGTAGACCCACACATTTTCCGCTTCGCCGTTGTTGGCGTTCATGCCGCCGAGAGGAGAAAGGCGCAGGCGGCCGTTGCCCTTGATTCCGGCAACCATTGCACCCAGGGTATCGGCATGCGCCTCCAAAAGCAGGGCGTCCTCTTCGTTTACACCGCCCAGATCTACAAGCACACCGCCCTTGGTGGTAATATTTGCGGCAAAGCCCAGGCTTTCAAATTTTTCCTTTACCCAAGCGGCGGCACGAGCGGTGTAGCCACTGGGGGAATCAATGGAAAGCAGTGTTTCCGTCATTTCCCATGCGTATTCAGCATAATTTTGTCCGATCATATGATTAACCTCCGAAGATGATAAATTTCCAAACGGCGGGAACTTCCCGCATAAAATAATTCAAGCGGATGGTGGGCCAGCTTGTGCCGGCAGGAATCAGGGCTGCATCAATGCCGCAAGCATCTGCAAATAGTCCTGCCCGGTACAGGTGATATTCGCTGGAAAGCAAGCCGATGGTCTGCGGCCGCGTTCCGGTTTTTTCTTCGATAATCCGCAGGGAGAATTGCAGATTTTCCCAAGTGGAGGTAGCCTGATCCTCCAACCAAAGGCGGTCTGCGCGGATGCCCCGTTTGGTCAACTCGTTGTACATGCATTGCGCTTCGCTAATGCCCTCGTCCGCACCTTGACCGCCGGAAAGTACGGCGATTACATTCGGGTGAGCGGTCATATACTCATAGGCAGACTGCAAACGGTCATTCAGCGAGAGGGAGGGTGATGTGCCGTTGACCTTGGCTCCCAAAACCACAAGGTATGTAAATTGGGGGTCTTTCTCTCCTCGACTGGCCTGGACAATGAAAGCCTCTGTGATGACAAAAGCGCAAACTCCCAGACATAGAAGGAAAGTCAGCACGGTGTTGAGAATTTTGGCCGCGAAGATCCGCTCGTTCCTAAGCATAGCAATGAGGTAATAGCAGCAGATCACTCCGGCAATACTGCAGGACACAATGCCAAGAAAATCATGGCCGTGGACTGCGCAGAAGCAAAAAATGCCCAGCAAGAGGAAAGCCAGAGGAATGAGCCATTTCCAAAGTTTTCTCACATACATACCCCCTTTCCTTTATTATAACATACCTCTGATGATAAAACAAGGCCGCCCGGTTGGGCGGCCTTGAAATATTAAACTTCCTTGCTCTTGGTGGCGATTTCCATCAGGCACTTGGCCATGAATTCGTCGGGGGTCATGGCGCCAAGATCCTCGCCCTTGCGGGTACGGACGGAAACTGTGCCGTTCTCCATATCCCGGTCGCCAATGACCAGCATATAGGGAATCTTCTGCAGCTGAGCTTCGCGGATCTTGTAGCCCAGCTTTTCGCTGCGGCAGTCGCTCTCTGCATGGATGCCGGCGCTTTCCAGCTTGGCAACCAGTTCCTTGGCGCACTCGTGGGCCCGGTCGGTGATGGGCAGAACCTTGACCTGGGTGGGCATCATCCACAGGGGCAGCGCACCGGCATAACGCTCAATGAGGTAAGCCAGAGTCCGCTCGTAGCAGCCAAGGCTGGTGCGGTGGATGATATAGGGGGTCTTCTTCTGTCCGTCTGCATCGGTGTATTCCATGCCGAACTTCTGAGCCAGCAGCATATCGATCTGAATGGTGACGATGGTATCTTCCTTGCCAAACACATTCTTGTACTGAATGTCCAGCTTGGGGCCGTAGAATGCGGCCTCGTCGATGCCGATCTCGTATTCCACGCCCAAATTGTCCAGAATCTCACCCATGACGCGCTGAGCCTCTTCCCACTGCTCGGCAGTGCCTTCATACTTGATACCGGCACGGGCGGGATCCCACTGGGAGAAACGGAAGGAGCAGTTTTCCAGCATGCCCACAGTCTCCAGGCAGTACTTAGCCAGCTCCAGACAGCCGCGGAATTCTTCCTCCAGCTGATCGGGGCGCAGAACCAGGTGACCCTCGGAAATGGTGAACTGGCGGACACGGATCAGACCGTGCATTTCGCCGGAGTCCTCGTTACGGAAGAGGGTAGAGGTCTCGCCCAAGCGCATGGGCAGGTCGCGGTAGGATCTTGCACGGTTCAGATAGACCTGGTACTGGAAGGGGCAGGTCATGGGCCGCAGAGCGAAGCACTCCTTGGTCTCGTCGGTGGGGTCGCCCAGGACGAACATGCCATCCAAATAGTGATCCCAGTGGCCGGAGATCTTATACAGGTCGGACTTTGCCATCAGAGGAGTCTTGGTCAGCAGGTAGCCACGCTTCTGCTCCTCATCCTCAACCCAGCGCTGCAGAGTCTGAATGACGCGAGCGCCCTTGGGAAGCAGGATGGGCAGGCCCTGGCCGATCTCTTCCACAGTTGTGAAGAATTCCAGCTCGCGACCCAGCTTGTTGTGATCGCGCTTCAGAGCCTCAGCCTGCTTTTCGAGATACACATCCAGCTCTTCCTTGGAGGGGAAGCCGATGCCGTAGATACGCTGCAGCATCTTGCGGTTGCTGTCACCACGCCAGTAAGCGCCGCAGGACTTGGTGAGCTTAAAGCCGTTGTGCTTGACCCGGCCGGTGTGATCCAGGTGAGGGCCAGCGCACAGGTCGGTGAAATCGCCCTGGGTGTAGAAGCTGATGACCGCATCCTCGGGCAGATCCTCGATCAGCTCTTTCTTATAAGGCTCATTGTGTGCCTCTGCCCAGGCGATGGCCTCGGCGCGGGGAAGCTCGCTGCGCTCCAAACGGATGCGCTCCTTGCAGATTTTCTTCATCTCAGCTTCGATCTTCTCCAGATGCTCGGGAGTAAAGGAGAAGGGAGCGTCGAAGTCGTAGTACCAGCCCTCGTCAATGGCAGGGCCGATGGCCAGTTGCACCTCCGGCCACAGGCGCTTGACAGCCTGAGCCATGATGTGGGAACTGGTGTGCCAGTAGGCCTTCCGGTATTCCGGATTCTCAAAGGTGTACAGGTTTTCGTTTTCCATAGGTTTTACCTCCTTTTGATATGGGGGAGGGTATAAAAAATCCCCATCCCCTGAAGATCAGGGGTGGGATACAAAGTATTCCACGGTTCCACCCTGGTTGCGAGCAAGCTCGCCACTCATTGGCACGGTAACGGGCGCACCCGGCAGGCTATTTCCAACCTGCGGCTCAGAAGTGGTATCACATTCGCAAGTCTGCAAAACCCTCGCACCAAACGGATTTCTCTCTGGGCAGCTTATCAAGTGTGCATGTCTTCATCACAGCTTTTATGGAGCAAATGTAGCACAGAAAAACCCTTTTGTCAATCCCCGGGGAGGAAAAAACCCATAAAATGGCGGAATTTTGGTTACCATAACGTTTGAAAATATTGGATAACGGTTGGTTGCAAAATAACAGCACCTGTGTTAACAAATTGTCATTATTTTACCATATATTGTGCATCATTAACATATAAAGCGACATATTTTGATTTCTGGTTAACATAATATTTCTGGTATTTTTCTGCAAAAAGTTGTAGAACAGTGTCGTTTAGACGAAAATGCTTGACTTTTGAAGAAAAAATGTTATAATACATGAGGTTCGCGCATAAGCATGATTCTGTAACCATTTTGATACTATTTTGTGACTATCAATTTTACTTTCTATTACCTGCGAAAGGAGGTACATTCTATGCTGGAATGTAATCGTTTAATCACCAAGAAAATGACAACGCCCATGCGTTATGCAGCATTGCTGCTTGTTGTGGTTTGTATTGTTCTGCTGCTGAGCCAGACTGTATTCGCAAAGAATACCTATCTGATCAATGATAGCGGACGGGTCGTGATCCACACTACCTATGCAACAGATCCCGCTGCCGTTTTGGATGAGGTCGGTTTGAAGCTGGGTGCGGATGATACCTTCACCACGGAGCCCGGTCTGGGCGTTTCCGAAATCACGGTTCAGCGCAAGCAGCAGATCACCATTAAGCACGGCGGCAATATGCTGAATGTTATCAGCTATGGCGAAACTGTGGAATCTCTGCTGGAGCGCCTGTCGCTGATCCTGACCAAGGAAGATGTGGTGTCCGTGCCGCTGAATTCTCAGACCTTTGACGAACTGAATATTACCATCTCCCGTTCTGTGCAGGCGGAAGAGAGCTACATCGCTGTGATTCCTTATGAAACCACCTATTGCTATGACCCCACCCTTGCGGAGGGAGAGGAAAAGGTGCTGACTCCCGGTGTGGATGGCCAGTTGCTTTGTACAGCCAATGTTGTTTACATGGACGGTGAGGAGCTTAGCCGCACAGTACTTAGCGAGGATGTGATCACACAGCCCGTCAATGCTGTGGTTGCTGTTGGCACCTATGTGGAGCAGGCACCTCCTGCTACCCAACCCCCTGTTGCTACGCAGCCCTCTCCGGTGGTCAAGCCGGAATTTACCGGCCAGCCCATCATCGGTGACGGATACATCATCACACCCGATGGCGAGACCCTTACTTACACCCGCGCTGAGGTATTTAAGGCTACGGCCTATAATAACCAGGATCCTGGCTGTGGTTACCGCAATGCGATCGGCACGCCCTGCCGCGTTGGTGCCATTGCCGTTGACCCCACGGTCATTCCTTACGGCACCCGGATGTACATCGTTTCCAACGATGGCCGCTATGTCTACGGTATCGCTACCGCTGAGGACTGCGGAAGCGCCATCAAGGGCAACCGCATCGACCTGTATTTTGACACAGTTGCTGAGTGCAATACCTTCGGTATCCGCAACTGCACAGTGTATTTCTTGGGATAATAGTTGCAAACCCGCCTTTCTTTTGGTATACTACCGGAAGAAAGGCGGCTTTTTTATGATCAATGTTTGTGATATTCAAGTAATGAAGCCAATGCTTGCCCAGCACGGCTTTCATTTTTCCAAGGCCAAGGGACAGAATTTCTTGATTTCCTCCTGGGTGCCGGAGCAGATCGCATTGGATTCCGGGGTGGATGAAAATACCGGCGTATTGGAGATCGGTCCCGGTATTGGCCCTCTGACTCAGCAGCTGTGTCTGCGGGCAGGGAAGGTCTGCGCTGTCGAAGTGGACAATCGGCTCAAGCCCATTTTGGCGCAGACTGTGGGCGAATTTGAAAATTTGGAAATCATATGGGATGACGTGCTGAAGCTGGATGTACCGGCACTGGTGAGGGAGAAATTCCCCGGCTTGCGGCCGGCGGCCTGCGCCAACCTGCCCTATTACATCACATCTCCCATTCTGACAGCCCTTTTGGAAGCGGAATGCTTCGATCAGGTGACGGTCATGGTGCAAAAGGAAGTTGCCCAGCGGATCGCAGCGAGACCCGGTACGGGAGATTACAGCGCCTTTACGGTGTTCTGCCAGTATTATGCAGAGCCGGAGCTGCTGTTTGATGTACCGGCCCATTGCTTTATGCCACAGCCTAAGGTAACTTCTGCGGTGATCACTCTGCGTGTGCGCAAGGAGCGACCCTGGAATGTAGAAGACCAGAATATCTTTTTCCGCACAGTCCGGGCCAGTTTCGCCATGCGCCGGAAGAAACTCAGCAACGGTTTGGCATCCGGATTCCCCCAGTTGGGGAAGGACGGTGCAGCGGAAGTGATTGCAGCCTGCGGATTTGATGAAAATGTCCGGGGGGAAACCTTGGGTATCCCGGAATTTGCCAAACTTTCCAATGAGATCGCCCGGCGATTGAAATAAAAAGTTACAGCCTCCCGATTGGGAGGCTGTTTTTATAGCATTGTCAAAACGGGGTACAAAACCGCGGTCAGAATGCCTGCCACTGTCAGAGAAAGACTGCTTACTGCGCCGCTTAGGTCGGACAATTCCCTTGCTTTGGATGTGCCGATCACGTGGGCGGAAGTGCCAAATGCCACGCCCTGTGCCACAGGATCGGTGATCTTGAACAGGCGGCACAGGGGCACGCCAAGGATATTTCCCAGGATGCCGGTGATCACGATGGCCGCGGTGGTGATCGCCTCGTCACCGCCCGTCTGGGCGCTCAGAGCTGTACCCATGGCGGTAGTGATGCTTTTCGGAAGCAGGGAAGTGGTCAGAATCTGATCAAATCCGAATACCCGGCACATGATAAAAATGAAGAACAGGCTTGCCAACGTCCCGGCGCAGATGCCTGCCATTATGGCTTTCCAATCCTTGCGCAGGATCTGCAATTGCTGATAAAGAGGAACAGCCAGGCAGATGGTGGCAGGGGTCATGAGCCAGGAAATGGTCTTCATTCCGGCTTGATAGTCTGCGGTAGGATAGCCGGTGAGAAGTAAAACGCCGATGATCAGAATAATAGCGATCAGCAGAGGATTGAAAACAGGGGATTTCCATTTCTTTTGAAGGAACAATCCGAATTGATAGGCCAGGATCGTTACAACCAAAGGGAGCATGGAAAATTCACGAATCAGATCCATCTTTTCTCTCCTTTCTGCACAGGGCCTGGGAAATCAAGCCTGCAACAATAAAGACAAGAACGGTGGAAGCGACAACGATCAGTGCAATGGGAAGAATATGGGGCGCGAGGATTCCCCAGCTTTCCAAAAGATTGACTGCGGGAGAGACAAAAAGGATGGGCAGGATGGTAAGCAGAAAGTCGCTGACCTTGCTGATCTGCTCCACCTTGACAATCTTAAGACACAGGGCGGCAAACAGCAAAACCAAGCCGTACACCGCCGCAGGGATGGGCAGGGGGATCAGCCGGCTCAGCGCTTCACCCAACAGGGTAAAGCCAAAGATCAGCGCACTTTGTTTCAGATAAACTGTCATCGGCGAACCTCCTGGGAAAGACTAAGATCTTTTACCACTTCGCCAGCCATAATGAGTCCGGCCACACCGGGCACAAAGGCCGTCGAGCCGGGAAGTGACCGGCGGGATGAACCTTCCCGCTGTGGCTCCTGGGGCTCATTGGGGTCGGCCTGGGGATCCAAGGGAAGCTCCTGGGAATAAACCACCTTCACGCCCTTCAGACCCCGCTTGGCGCATTCCTTGCGCATGATCCTGGCCAATGCACAGCCGGAGGTCTTGGAAATATCTGCTACACGGAAGAGCGTTGGATCCAGCTTGTTGCCCGTTCCCATGCAACTGATGATGGGAACGCCGGCAGATTTTGCCTGAGCGATCAGCTCCAGCTTACCGGTGACGGTATCGATGGCGTCGATCACGTAGTCATACTGAGAAAAATCAAACTGCCCGGCCGTTTCCGGAAGATAAAAGGTCTCGTAGGTGCGCACCTGGATGGTCGGATCGATATCCAGGATCCGATTCTTGGCGGCTTCCACTTTCGGCATGCCGATGGTAGAGTGAAGCGCCAGCACCTGGCGGTTCAGATTGGTCAGATTGACGGTATCGTCATCAATGAGATCCAACTGACCAATGCCGGAACGGGCCAATGCTTCTGCCACATAACCGCCCACACCGCCGAGACCGAAAATGGCCACCCGGGCGCTGCGAAGCCGCTGAAGTCCGTCTGCACCCAAAAGAAGCCGGGTGCGGGAATACTGATCTGCCATCATTACACCTTGGCGATGGCCTGTTCCAGGTCGGCGATGAGATCGTCAGCATCCTCAAGGCCGCAGCTGAGGCGGATCAGGTCTGCGCCCACGCCGGCAGCATCCAGCTCCGCATCCGTCATCTGACGGTGGGTGGAGGAGGCAGGGTGCAGACAGCAGGTACGGGAGTCGGCCACATGAGTCTCGATAGAGCCCAGCTTCAGGTGCTTCATAAAGACCTCTGCCGCGCTTCTGCCGCCGTTCAAGCCGAAGGAAATAACGCCGCAGGAGCCGTTCGGCATATACTTCTGCGCCAGATCGTAATACTTATCGCCCTTCAAACCGCAGTATTTGACCCAGGAAACCTTTTCGTTGCTCTGCAGATACTCGGCAATTTTCTGGGCATTGGAGCAGTGCTGCTTCATACGGAAGGGCAGACTCTCCAGACCCAAATTGAGAATAAAGGCACTTTGCGGGGACTGGACAGAGCCCAGGTCGCGCATCAGCTGAACAGTACATTTGGTAATGAATGCACCTTCAATACCAAAGCGCTCGGTGTAGGTCACGCCGTGATAGCTGTCGTCCGGGATACACAGGCCGGGGAATTTGTCAGGATATTTCGTCCAGTCAAATTTACCGCTGTCCACGATACAGCCGCCCACAGCGCTGGCATGGCCGTCCATATATTTGGTGGTGGAGTGGGTGACGATGTCTGCACCCCACTCAAAGGGACGGCAGTTGATGGGGGTGGCGAAGGTATTGTCCACAAACAGGGGAACGCCGTGGGCATGTGCGGCATTGGCAAACTTCTCAATGTCCAGCACCGTCAATGCAGGATTGGCGATGGTTTCGCCGAATACCAGCTTGGTGTTGGGCCGGAAGGCTGCGTTCAGCTCCTCCTCGGAGCAATCGGGGCTGACAAAGGTCACATCAATGCCCATCCGCTTCATGGTGACGCTCAGCAGATTGAATGTGCCGCCATAAATGGCAGAGCTGGACACGATATGGTCACCGCAGGAAGCGATGTTGAACATGGCAAAGAAGTTGGCTGCCTGACCGGAGCCGGTGAGCATCGCAGCCGTACCGCCTTCCAAAGCCGCGATCTTTGCGGCCACTGCATCGCAGGTGGGGTTCTGCAGGCGGGAGTAGAAATAACCGCTGGCCTCCAGATCAAAGAGCTTGCCCATATCCTCAGAAGTTGCATATTTGAAGGTCGTGCTCTGAATAATGGGGATCTGCCGGGGCTCGCCGTTGCCGGGGGTGTAGCCAGCCTGGATGCACAGAGTTTCCAATCCAAGTTTTTTATCCATAGGGAATCACCTCGTAGTTAATATCTATGGCATCATTTTAATGCCATTGGGGGCATTTGTCAAATAGAGAAACATACAAAGCAGAGATTACCGGTTTACTTTTGCGGCTGTTTGTTGTAAAATGGTGAAGAGAATCAAAAGGAGACGAAAAATGGCAGGACAGTTTGAAACACCCCAGCGCACCGGCAGAAAAATGCGTTTTGTGCTGCCCGTTGTACTGATCGCACTTGGCATGGTGCTTATACTGATCACAGGCGGATTTTTGATGGCGGAGCATTTGCTGCCCAGGGAAACCACACCGCCACAATTGCAGGAGCAAACAGTTCCTTCTACGACACCAAATTCTGAGCCGCAGCAGAGCGTGCCGCCTACGCAGCCTCCGGTCACGAAGGTCAGCACCGCAACCATCGGCTCCACAGGAGATCTGCTGCTGCACGACAAGGTGATCCGAAGCGGCTACGACAAAGCCACAGGTACTTACAATTATGACAGCATTTTTTCCTATTTTTCCGAATTTGTTTCCAAAGTGGACTATGCGGTAGCGAATTTGGAAGTAACCCTATGCGGTGAGGACAACGGATATAAATATGCCGGTTATCCCTGCTTCAACGCTCCGGATGCCATCGTGGATGCAGCAAAAAATGCAGGCTTCGACATGCTTTTGACTGCCAATAACCACAGCTTTGATACCCGCTTCAAGGGCCTGATGCGCACCCAGGAAGTGCTGATTGACCGAGGTTTGGATTATATTGGTACACGGTATCAGGAAGAAGATAAGAACTATATCGTCAAAGAAATCAACGGAATCAAGATCGGCATGATCTGCTATACCTACAATACCGGCGTCGACTCCAATGGCAACGCTTCGCTGAATTACATTCCGCTGACAGCCCAGGCAAGCCGGTTGGTCAATTCCTTCAGCTATGAGGATCTGGAAGGCTTTTATGAAAAACTGGCCGGTGAACTGGCATTGATGCAGGAAGATGGCGCAGAGGCCAGCATGCTGTATATCCACTGGGGCGACGAATACAGCACCACGCCCAACGCGATCCAAAAGAAAATGGCCCAGGCGCTGTGTGACCTGGGTATCGATGTGATCGTGGGCAACCATGCCCATGTACCGCAGCCGGTGGAGCTGCTGGCCAATACCCAGGATGAAACAAAAAAGACCCTTTGCCTGTATTCCATGGGTAATGCCGTTTCCAATATTCGCAGAGGTGGAAGATATCCTGCTGAAACGGAGGACGGCCTGCTGTTTTCGGTGACCTTTGCAAAGTATTCCGATGGCACTGTGCTTTTGGAAAGCGCCCATGTACTGCCCACCTGGGTGGATCGGTATGTGGAAGATGGCGTAAGTAAATTCCGCATTCTGACCATGGGCGAGGGCTGGGAAGAGAACGCAGAGGAAAAAGTGAAGGAGCTGTGCCGGGAATCTTATGACCGCACCATGGCTATTGTAGCTTCCGGATTGGAAACCGCAAATCAGTACTATGCGCAGAACCAGCTGGAAACAGAAACGGATTTAGGTGTTGCTTAATAATGAAACCGCCCCGTTTGGGGCGGTTTTTGATGTATCAAATGTAGTGGATCTCGATTTCACCGAAGGAGACACTTCCGTCAACATGAATGGTAGCGGTTGCGTCCGGGTCGGGATGGCCGGAAAAATCCACCGAGCCGAATGCAGTAGAGATATCCGGCACGACCCGGCAGGATTTGGGCACCAGCAAACGGAGCTCGCCAAAGGAACAGGAAAGATCCAAGTCACAGCCGTCGGCAATCTCTTCACAGTGGGTTAGATCCAGAGTCAATTCACCGAAGCTGACTGTCGCATCACCGGAGGAGAGACGGGGGAGGGTCACTGTGTATGTGTTTTCAGCGAAACTGACACTGCAATCAAAGTGATCCTTATCCTCGGTCATGCTGCTGTGTGCTTTTTTGTTTTCGCCACCCTTATGGCGGAAAGTGAACTTGGGCTTTTTGGGCTTGCGCAGGGCGTCGATCAAAAGACCAAGACCGAGCAGAACCACGATCAGGGGAAATACCAGATTGCCGGCAATATCCAAGGAATAAATACCCAGATTTTCAACCAGATAGTATGCACCGATCATGGTGGTGCCGAAGGAAAAAAGGGAGAATCTTCCGAAAAGGCCGCTCAGACCGTAAACCAAGAAAGCGGAGGGCCAAAGAATACTCCAAAAAGAAACATCCCAGGAAAGAATTCGGGATACCAAAGTCAGGCTGCCGACTAACAGCACCAATAAGGCAAATGTCAATGCCTGTCTGCGGCCGCTGTCCCAATGAAATTCCCAGCCGTCTTTCTGCACATGGATGCCATCGGGTTCGTTTTCTTCCACCACTTCACCCTGAAAGGTAGGTGGAGGTGCTTCTCTGCCAAGCAGCTCATCTGTGGAGATGCCAAAGATCTCAGCCAAATGCGGAAGCATGGCAATATCGGGACAGGACTGATCGTTTTCCCATTTGCTCACTGCCTGAGCGGTCACACCAAGCTGTTCTGCCAATTGCTCCTGCGTTAATTTCATGCGTTTGCGATTTTCAGCGATCCGCTTGCCCAAAGTTTGTTCCATAAGGATACCTCCTTGTTCTTTATGGCTTCATTATGCCATAAGCAGGTGAAAAATGCTATCAATTATTCGTTAATTCCTCAAAATTTCTTCTCAACAGCGGGTTGAGCGCGATCCAACTGATGGTTGAAGGGTAATTATCTTGCGTTTGAAGCAGTTTTGCGGTATGATGTGAAAGAAGGAGAGAGTTTCTTGCAAAGCCTGACTATAGAATTTGTAGGGGCGACCAGTGGTCGCCCACGGGCGGATGATATCCGCCCCTACATCCGCAGGATGTAGATGTTTGCATAATAATAGGACGTGTTGCAAAGTCAGCAACACGTCCTATTTGTTAATTCTAGAATGCCTTGCGCTTGGAGACGCAGGCGGTCACATATGCGGCACTTGCGATCATCAGAATCCCAAAGAATGCAATGTGCAGATCGATGCCGGTGGGGTCGCTGTCCTTTACGTTTTCCAGAACCACATAGCTGGAGAAGTGGGTGGTCTCGAATTTCAGCACGCCGTCAGCGTAAGTGGCAGGGATCGCAAGCGCCATGATCATTGCAACAGCCAGCAGGATGCTAAGTAATTTTTTCATAAGTACTTACCTCCAAGCAGTATTTTGTATACATCCATTTAGCACACAAAACAATAAAAGCAAGGAAGGATAAGGAATCTTAAGAAATAATGTTGCATTTTCAGATGCCTTGACGAAGATTTGATTTTGTGATACATTTTCCATATATCGCGCGCAAAGGAGTAGCTATGGAGAAGATCACCAGTTTTACCATTGATCATATTAAGCTGCAGCCGGGGCTGTATGTTTCCCGTAAGGACTGGGTGGGGCAGGTGTGCGTCACCACCTTCGATCTGCGGCTATGTAAGCCCAACGACGAGCCGGTGATGAACACCGCAGAAGTGCACACTGTGGAGCATTTGGCGGCCACCTATCTTCG
This sequence comes from Oscillospiraceae bacterium, assembly GCA_015067545.1. Taxonomy (GTDB): domain Bacteria; phylum Bacillota; class Clostridia; order Oscillospirales; family Oscillospiraceae; genus Faecousia. The sequence continues at coordinate 13,253 of SVMG01000007.1, read as the reverse complement.
CAACGAACCGGCTTGGAAGGACAAGGTGCTGTACTTTGGCCCTATGGGCTGCCGCACCGGCTTCTATCTGCTTCTTGCAGGGGAATTAACCTCAAAGGAAGTGCTTCCTTTGGTGCGCGACTGCTTCCGCTTCATTGCGGATTATCGGGGCGAGGTGCCCGGAGCGTCTGCAAAGGACTGCGGTAATTATTTGGATATGAACCTGCCCATGGCAAACTACTGGGGCAGAAAGTACGCGGATTTGCTTGACAATATCACGGAAGACCGGCTCACTTACCCGGAATAAGGAGAACAATATGAAGCTTGGTATCATCGGTGCCATGAAAATTGAAGTGGACACCTTGAAAGATAATATGGAGAATAAGACCGTTACCTGGCGCACCGGCATGGAGTTTTGCGACGGAACGCTGGAGGGACTGCCGGCTGTGGTGGTGCAGTGCGGTGTGGGCAAAGTCAATGCGGCACTGTGCGTGCAGATCTTGTGCGACTGCTTCGGCGTGACCCATCTGGTGAACACCGGCATTGCAGGCTCTCTTTGCAATGAGTTGGACATTGGTGATCTGGTGGTAAGCCGGGACGCCATGTACCACGATTTTGACTGCGGAGGCTTTGGCTATCCCCACGGCAAAGTGCCGGGGATGGATGTGGTAGCATTTCCTGCAGATGAGACCATGATCGGCTATGCGGCATCTGCCGCCGAGGCGGTCAATCCCGGCCATGTGAAGCTGGGCCGCGTTGCCACCGGTGACCAGTTTATCTGCGACAAAGCAGTAAAGAACACCATCATTGCCAATACCCAGGCTCTGTGTACGGAGATGGAGGGCGGGGCTATCGCCCAGGCAGCTTACCGAAATGAAGTGCCCTTTGTGATCATCCGGGCCATTTCCGACAAAGCGGATGACAGTGCGGAAATGGACTATCCAACTTTTGAGGCTATCGCCGCCCAGCGGTGCGCCACAGTGGTGCAGACCATGGCCAAAAAGATGAAAGAGGCATAAGAAAAGCCGGCTTCTGCCGGCTTTTTAACAAGCAAAGGAGTGGTGACTATGCAGCTGACACATAAGGATGTATTGCGTATCTTACCGGATCGACCGAAGGATAGCCACAAGGGCGATTACGGCAGAATTTTGCTTTTGTGCGGCAGCGTTGGCTACACAGGAGCAGCGGCATTGGCAGCCATGGGTGCTCTGCGCAGCGGAGCAGGACTTGTTTGTTTGGGCGTGCCGGAAAGCATCTATGCCATTGAAGCTGTAAAACTGACAGAAGCGATGGTGTTTCCCCTGCCGGAAGAGGAGGGGAAGCTATCTGCAAAGGCGATCCCCGCGATCCGAAAGCATTTGAAAACAGCGGATGCGGTACTGATCGGCTGTGGTATGGGGATCTGCGCAGGAACGCTGGCTGTTTTGAATATGGTGCTGCAGGAATTTCAAGGGCCTGTGGTCGTGGATGCGGACGGCATCACCATGCTGGCATCCTGCCCGGAGCTGGTCGGGGAGCGAAAATATCCCACGATCCTGACACCCCATGAGGGAGAATTCCGCCGGCTGAATATTGCCACCGGGGAAGAACGGCTGACAGGGGCGATGATCGCAGCCAAGGAATTTGGGTGCATTATGCTCCGCAAGGGACACGAAACGGTTATTACCGACGGCAGGGATTATTATATCAATCCCACCGGAAATCCCGGCATGGCTGTAGGCGGCAGCGGAGATCTGCTTGCCGGTATTTTGGTCAGCTTGTTGGGGCAGGGGATCAAGGCTTTGGAAGCAACCGCCTGTGCTGCATGGCTTCATGGCGCGGCCGGTGACCGTTGTGCGAAAAAATTGGGGCAGTACGGCATGCTGCCCTCTGATATGGCGGCAGAGCTGCCACATTTGCTCAAATAAAAAAGAGGCCCGCAAGGGCCTCTTTTTAGTTACATATTTCTTTCAGCTTTTCCCGGATGGAAAGCAGATCTTCAAAGGTTTCCGGGCGTTTGGTTACATCCCGCAGTAGGGCAGAGGGATGGTAGATCGCACTCATCCATATCCCATCTTTTTCTATCCATTGGCCATGCTCCCGGGTGATGCGATAATCGTCCCGGATCAGACGCATGGCGGCAATTCTGCCAAGGCACACAAGGATCTTTGGCTGCACCAGAGCGATCTGATCATGCAGGTAACCGATGCAGGCATCCTGTTCCACTTCCAGAGGATCCCGGTTCTGAGGAGGCCGGCATTTGACAATGTTTGCAATATAGCAGTTTTTCTTTCTGTCCAGATCGATAATACTGAGCATGTCGTCCAGCAGCTGACCCGCACGCCCAACGAAAGGCTTGCCTTGCAGGTCTTCCTGCTCTCCCGGGCCCTCACCTACGAACATAATATCTGCATTCGGATCGCCTACGCCGAATACCACATTGTGCCGGTTCTCACACAGGCCGCACCGGGTACAGGATTTACACCTGCGCTCCAACTCTTGCCAATCCGTCATCTTCTGCGACTCCTTCTCTTTCGTCTGCGCTGATACTGCATGATCCGTAAGGCCCGCAGGGCAATCATACCCAAAAATACCAGGACCACCAGACCCGCCAGCACCAGCAGTAGCGTCAGCCAGCTTCCGCTTTGGGCTTCCGGTTTTTCCGGAATAACAGGCGGCTGGTACAGCTGCACACCGTTCATGGCGACCATGTCGGTTTCTGCCAGACACTTTACGCCGTACCATACCTGAGCCGTTCCCAACTTTTGCCCTTTCTCCACCGGGGCAGTGATGGTATCGTTTGCAGCGACATAGACCCACTTCAGCTGGCTTTCATCCACCTGAGAAGGCATGATGGTGGAAACAGAGGACGCCGCCTGGGTCACCACATGGCTGGCGCCGTTGGCTACGGAGTACTGTGCCAGGGATTGCCCGTGGTAAAACACCTGGCGGAATTGGAAATTGGCAAAGGCATAGTCCACCATGACCTTGCTTTCCTCAAAACTGCCGTACACCTCAACGCTGCCGTTCGCGGCCATGGTAGGCGTTGCGCCCATCAAAACACAGAGGATATTCATGCCGTCCTGCTGGGCAGTCAGGGTCAGACACCTGCCGCCCTGATCCGTTGCGCCCGTCCTGCCGCCGGTAATGCGTTTGTCGTAGTATTTGGCCTTTTGGGGATTCATCATGTTGTTTGAGGTGATGATGGTGCGCTGCTCATGCTTGTTTGTTTCTGCCATGGTGTATTCAACTGTGCAGAACATTTCGTGGAAGATCTCGTTTTCCAGCGCAGCTTCCGTGATGCGGGCAATATCCCGCGCTGTGGTATAGGTTTGCTCATCGTGCAGGCCGTGCACATTGCCGTAATGGGTATTTTGGCATCCCAGCTGAGCAGCCTTATCGTTCATCATCTGCAAAAAGCCTTCCACACTGCCGCCTACATGGGCGGCAGCTACCACAGAAGCATCCGTGGCAGAGGCGACCATGGTGGCATACAGAAGATCCCGCAGGGAAATCTCCTCTCCGGCCTTCAGATCTATGCCCACGATGCCGATGGGCACCTGATTCAGGACGGAACGGGTCACCGTGACCATATCGTCCAGCTCGCCGTTTTCGATGGCTACCAGCGCCGTCATGAGCTTGACCATGCTGGTAGGATAAATCTTGCCATCCGGGTTGTAGGTGTAGAGCATCGTATCGCTGTTAAGCTCATAAAGCACCACCGCTTTGGCGGTATCGGTCAGCTTTTCCTCCGTGCTGAGTGTCATGGCTGCATCCACACTGTGACATCCGCTGGTCACCGCCGGATCGTCGGAGGTTGCCCCGGCAATTACAAAAAATCCGGAAAACAGGAAAAGAAATGCCAGAAAAAGACTGATTATGCGTGTGTTTTTCATATTTTTACCTCTATATTTTAACCTCGGACTTGTCCGACAGAAAAAATTCGTGTATAATAATAAAAATATTATATCAGTTTTTATTTTGTTCGTCAATGCAGGAGGAACTCCCTCATGAAAAATAGCCCTGTTTCCATCCTTGCCTGCGCTTGTTTGATGTTGGCCGCTTTTCTCGGCGGGATGTATCTGGGACGGAACATAAGCGGCGGCAGCATTCAAACATCAGTCCTTTCCACCCAAGTTGCAACGCCGCCTACCCAATCCACCGCTGCATCCGCTGCAAGCAGCATCCCTGCGTCCGTTTCCCAGGGAACGGACAAGGTCAATATCAACACTGCGGATCTTTATGAGCTGATGCGTTTGGAAGGTATTGGCGAGGTTTATGCCCAAAGGATCATCGATTACCGCACGGCAAACGGGCCGTTTACAAGCATTGAGGATATCAAAAATGTCACCGGTATCGGCGAAAAGCGCTTTGAAGCCATTAAGGACTCTATCACAGTAGGAGGCTGATTCTATTGAAAATTTTAGTTGTAGACGACGAGGAATTGCTGGTCAAAGGCATTCGGTTCAACCTGCAAAATGATGGTTATGAGGTCATAACAGGCTGCAACGGCATGGAAGCGGTAACCCTTGCCCAGTCTCAGAACCCTGATCTGATCGTTTTGGATGTGATGATGCCGCAGATGGATGGCCTCACTGCCTGCTCAAAAATTCGGGAATTTTCCAATGTTCCCATCATCCTGCTTACCGCAAAAGCGGATGATATGGATAAGCTCATGGGCTTTGACAACGGTGCCGATGATTATCTGACCAAGCCCTTCAATATTCTGGAGCTGAAGGCGCGAATTCGGGCTTTGCTCCGTCGCTCCGGTGCAGGCGTGCAGAAAGAGGAAGTGAAGTTGCTTACCATCGGCTCCATATCTCTGGATATGGACGCCCGGAATGCGTACCGTTCCGGACAGCTGGTGGAGCTGACGGCCAAAGAATTTGATGTGATCGAATTTCTTATGCGCAATCCCAACCGGGTCTACTCCCGGGAGGCCCTTTTGGACACCATTTGGGCTTACGAATACAAAAGCGACATCCGGACGGTGGATGTACACATCCGCCGCCTGCGGGAAAAGCTGGAAAACAATCCGGCAGAACCCAACTATATTATGACGAAGTGGGGCGTTGGCTATTACTTCCGCAAGTAACCGGACATCAAAACGCAGATACGGCAATATGCAGTTCCGGTATGCGTTGGTGTATGTGTGCATCACCTTTGTGGTGCTGCTGTTTTTGAATATTTACTGCTCCGGAGCCAGTCAACGGCTGTTCTACCAAAGCAAGGAGACTTCAATGGTGGAAAAATGTCAGTTGGCTGCGGCAGATATTGCCAAGCTGGAGGTGCTTAACACCACAAATGTTTCTCAGGCGGTCAGCAGCATGGAGGGCCTTCGGGTCACGCGGCTGCTGGTAACCGACTATGCCGGCGTGGTTTTATACGATTCCTATGTGGCGGATTCCTCCCTGGGCAGCTACGTGCTTCTGCCGGAGGTGGTACAGGCCATGACAGGTACTGCCGGCTATGACGTATTCTTTTGGGAATATCACGAAGGCATCATGTTCTCCCGGGTAGCAACACCTATTGTGTCCTACGGCACCATTGTGGGCTGCGTTTACATGATGGAGGTGGATGCCCAGCAGGGCGGCGTGATCCAAACCCTGCAGCAGAATATCTTCACCATCACCCTGGTGCTGGAATTGGTGGTCATTTTGTTTTCTGTGCTTTTTGCCTCCGGCTTCTCCAAGCGTCTGCGTCGGGTGCTTGCCTCCATGCGCATCATTCGCGGCGGTGATTATACCCACCGGGTGGTCATGGGCGGCAACGACGAATTGACATTTTTGGGTGACGAATTCAATCAGCTGACAGAACGGCTTCAGGTGTCGGAAAGCAAGCGGGCGCGCTTCGTCTCCGATGCGTCCCATGAGCTAAAGACCCCCCTGGCCTCCATCAAGCTGCTTACGGACTCCATCTTGCAGAATGATATGGATCAGGATACGGTTCGGGAATTCGTTTCCGATATTGGCAGCGAGGCGGATCGTCTTACCCGCATGACCCAAAAGCTCCTGTCTCTGTCCCGGATCGAGAGTCAGCAGGACGGCGATTGCGAGATCACCTATATGAAGCCGACCATTGACCGGGTGGTACGCATGCTCACCGGTCTGACAGAGAAAAATGGTATCCGGCTGGAGCTGGACTGCAAAGAGGACTGTCCCATTCTGATTTTGGAGGATGATTTGTATCAGATCATCTTCAATCTCCTGGAAAACGGTATCAAGTACAATCTGCCCAGCGGCAGGCTGACAGTGCGCACCTTCCGTGCGGGAGACAATGCCATGCTGCAGGTGGCAGATACCGGTGTGGGCATTCCCGAAGATGCACTGGGTCATGTATTTGAACGGTTCTACCGGGTGGATAAAGCACGATCCCGTTCCACCGGCGGCAGCGGACTGGGGCTTGCCATCGTCCGCAATATGGTGGAAAGAAACCAGGGCTCCATTCAGGTAGAGAGCACCTTGGGACAAGGCTCAGCCTTTACGGTGTCCTTCCCCATATTTGACCCAGAGGAGGATGAAACATGAGAAAGATCGTGTGCTTTGCATTGATCTTGTGCTGTATTGCAGGTATTTTAGGCTGCTCTGCGGACAAAAAACCGCCGGAAGATTCTGTTGCAGTCTTTTACAAAAAAGATAAGATCGCCTATGGAACTTCCAGTGGTGTGATCGGCCAGACCTACATGCACGCATCGGGTCATGAAGCGGAATATGCATATTTGCTGAATCGGTATCTCAAGGCTGCGCCCGGCGAGGGTTTTGCGCAAACCTTCCCCAGCGGCGTGTCGCTGATCCGTTTTCAGCTGGAGGGCCTGACAGCAAAGATCATACTCAGTGACCGTATCGCGGATTTTACCGGTATGGAGCTGACCATTGCCCTGACCTGTCTGACCCAAACTGTTATGTCCGTGACCGGCTGCCAGGAGGTCATCATCAGTGCCAGCACAAAGCAACTGGACGGACAGAATTTCGTCACACTGAACCGGGACAGCTATCTGTTGCTTGACAGCAGCGGCACGATTCCGGACTAATTCTGAGAGGTATCAAAATGCGTTTTATATCATGGAATGTAAATGGCCTGCGGGCCTGCATGCAAAAGGGCTTTATGGACTTTTTCCTGCAGATGGATGCGGATTTCTTCTGCCTGCAGGAAACCAAGCTCCAGCAGGGGCAGATCGAGCTGGAGCTTCCCGGTTACCGGCAATACTGGTGTTATGCCGAGAAGAAAGGCTATTCCGGCACGGCGATTTTCACAAAGCACGAACCCCTTTCCGTTTCCTACGGCATCGGTGTGGAGGAACTGGACAATGAAGGGCGCGTGATCACCCTGGAATATCCGGATTTCTGCCTTGTCACCTGCTACACGCCCAACGCCCAGCGGGAGCTGGCGCGGATCGATCACCGCATGAAATGGGAGGAAGCGTTCAGGGGCTATCTGAAAGGCTTAGATGCCAAAAAGCCTGTGATCCTGTGCGGCGATCTGAATGTGGCCCACAAGGAGATCGACCTGAAAAATCCTGCCTCCAACCGCGGCAACGCCGGCTTCTCCGATGAGGAGCGTGGAGCGTTTACCCAGCTGCTGGAAGCAGGCTTTACAGATTCTTTCCGTTACCTCTACCCGGATCAGAAGGATGCCTACACCTGGTGGAGCTATATGTTCAAGGCCCGGGAACGGAACATCGGCTGGCGTATTGACTATTTTGTGGTGTCAGAACGTCTGCAAACTGCGATCGAGGATGCAGCTATTCATGCGGATATAACTGGCTCGGATCACTGTCCTGTGGAGCTTCGTCTGAAATAAGGATACCCGCCTGATCATCCCTGCGCTCCATGACTGCGTGTTCCAGTCTTTCTATGTACGCAAAGGGTGTTTCCGGCGAGATGGGCACCCATAAGCCTTGCTGCAGCGGCTCATGTTTGGGCACAGCCCGGAATTCCGGCGTCCCTGCTGGGAATCTGCTCACCGGCAGGCGTGTGTTGAGGTGAAAGCTGTCTGCATCCGGCACGGGAATGCCCAAATTCTCCGTTTTCTCACCGCAGGTGACCGTCAATCGGTACATGACCTCACCGGTGAGATCGCAGCAGCAGCGAAAGCGGTAGTAAAGTCCTTCCCGGCGCACCTCGGCTTTGCCGATTTTTTCGCCGCCGCGAAAAATATCATAAATTCCTTCCAAAACGATTCCCCCTTTGGCACAAATCTATGCAGCAAAGGGGGATTTATTCATGTTGCGCCATTGCGCAGACCCAAACTGACTGCGATGGCATCGTCTACCATTGCCATATGGCTGTCGTCCAGGTGGCCCATATGCTCCCGCAGACGGCGCTTGTCAATGGTGCGCACCTGTTCCAGCAGTATTACAGAATCCTTGCTTAGCCCCACACTTCCACCGGCTATGTTGATGTGGGTGGGCAGTCGGGCCTTTCCTGTCTGACTGGTGATTGCGGCGGCAATGACAGTTGGAGAGTGGCGGTTTCCCGTATCGTTCTGAACGATCAGAACCGGCCTTGTTCCTCCTTGTTCACTGCCCACCACCGGTGATAGATCGGCGTAGAAAATATCTCCTCGCTTGACCGTGGTATCCATGTGCTTCACTCTCCGAAGAATTTTTCCTGCGCTACCGGATTTCCTATGTAACGCATCTGGAAGTATTCTCCCACGGCTACATAAAAATTATACGGCAGCATCACCGAAATATCCTATGGAGAAAAGCCTTTCAATGTTACAGAAAGGTAAAGTTTTTGACATCCATCGACAGAAGCCGACGGCCCTGCCAGTAAATTTCGCATCGCAGAGGAATATCCTCGCTGCTGAGCCAAACCTCCAGATGCAGTGCATGCTTTTCGTAGCTGTCATCGATGGCTACGCGCAGCAATTCACCCTCCCGGGAGCATGAGGTCAGATATCCGCTGCGCAGGGTCTCCAGCAGAACCCATGGGCCGCTGACCGGAGAGATCAGATCGTCTGCGAGGATATCAAAAGCCAGGATTTTATCGTCAAAGGTCAGCTTTCCGCTGCCCTTGGAAACTGTGCCGGAAATTCCGCCGATGCTCTCCGGTTCCGTCACGGTAAATTTCATATTTCCCAGGGCATCACCATGGCAATCCATGGCAAAGCTGTGGACCTTATCCCCATAATCTGCGCTGATCGCGGCGTGGAAGGAAACCTGCTTTTGCTGGAGCTTGCCCCGAAGAGCCATTGCCCGATCCATATCTGCAGAATCTGCGCTGCAGCCGCTAAGCAGCACCAGCACCAAACATAAGAAAGCCAGTCGCTTCATACGATCCCACCTTATATATAGATGGTATAGATATATGAGAGCAAAATGCAGTTATGCATAGAGGCGTTTGCCTTTGCTTGGCAAATTAAGGTTCGCTGTCGGCTCGACGACAGCCCACCGCACATAATAAAAACACCATCCCGGTTAGGATGGCGTTTTCATTGGAGCTAGTGACCTGACTCGAACAGGCGACCTTCTCATTACGAGTGAGATGCACTACCGACTGTGCTACACTAGCAAGCTTGCTTATTATATCGGTTTTCCGGTGCGTTGTCAACTTCTTTTTATAATTTGCCTTATCCGGATGCCAAAGCAGGCAAACAGAGGGGCAAGTTCACCCATTCACGTTTTGTCTGCAAGAAAACTAAACCTTTTGCAAGAAAGTAAGATTGTGCGCACTGGCGACAAAGGGGTATAAATAGAACAGGTATAATCGTGTATAATGCCAGTTTTGTAGGCATCTTAACAAATAATTTTATTTTAAGGAGATAGTATCATGTTGAAAATGACACAGTGGACAATGCAAATGGCTTACCCCGGACGAGATGTTCAGGTACATGCACAGGACGACTGCATCCAGGCTTCTTTTTACGACCGGAGATACTCTGTCGTAAAGCTGCTTAGGGAAGTGGAAGGTGTTCGCGGCGGATACTATTACCGGGTGTCGTTTCAATCCAGCAGTGCAAATGTAAACGGCTATATGTACTACATTTGCCGCGATGCGCAGGGCAAGGAATTAAGCAAGGGTTACCTGCACAACGGAGACCGTTTTGTGTCTCCTGCCAATGCTGCCCAGCTGGCTGTGGAGGTTTTGCTTACTGCCAAAGGCACGGGCAGCTTCCAGCTTACCGACTTGAAGCTTACGGAGGAAGAGGCCTACCAGCCCCGCAATGTTAAAATTTGTACCATTGGCTATGAGCTGCTGAACAGGGAACTGGTCACGGTGCCCTTTGAGGAGAATGTTGCACTGACACTTCGGGAGATCGACGAAGTCGCGCATCTGAATCCGGACGTGATCGTGCTGACCGAAAATGCGTTCCAGACCAGCGAACAGATCGGCCCATCCGGAAAATCCACCGCCAATCGGCTGGACGATTCCCATGTGCAGGCGCTGTGTGCAAAGGCAAAGGAATATAATTGCTACATCGTGACCTCTTTGAAGACACTGGATGAAGATGACGTGCTGCACAACACCTCCATTTTGATCGACCGCAACGGCAAGATCCAGGGAACTTCCCATAAGACCCACCTGACCATCGGCGAGAAAGAAGGCGGTATGGAACTGGGCACTGAATTCCCTGTATTTGAGACGGATTTCGGCAAGGTGGGCATGCTGGTATGCTGGGAGCATTTCTTCCCGGAGGCGGTCAGAATCCTGACTATGAAGGGTGCGGAGCTGATCCTGGTGCCTACACATGGCTTCCGTTTGGATCGGGCAGCGACCCGCGCATTGGAGAACGGTGTGTATTTTGTGACCGCACATGTGCGCGGAAGTGATTCCGTGATCCTGGATCCCGACGGACAGGTGATTGCTGACGGAACCGAAAAGGGCTATGCATTTGCACAGATCGATTTGAACAAGAAGGCTGCCGTGCCGTACCTTTCCTGTTCTTCCTGGGCAGATCCCCACAACATTTACTTAAACGAACGGCGTCCAAGCCTGTATGGCGTTCTTTCGGGAACGGATAACACGATTTAACTGTCCACAAAATATCAATGAAATTACCCGTTTTGGGAAATGTTAAGAATGTCGGCAGGCAGGCCCTTTGGAGAAAAGGCTGGTTTTGGCACGCACTGCTTGGTATGACATGCTTAAAAAAAGAGATTGCTGCCCGGTGTTGGAAAAGTCGGGCAGGGAAGAAGGACAAGTATGAGCAAACTCCATATAAATGCATTTTATGCAGGCGCAGAGGTGGCGGATGCAGCGATCGATGTAACAGATTATCTGATCGTATATGCCGAAAAATCTTCACTGCATATATCAGTAGGCCAGGCGCGTTATCGTTTGCCGTCCGGACAGGTCATAGTCATCAATACAGGCGGACGGCCGCTGCAGCTCCATCCTGAACGGGACTTCAAAGGATATTTTCTGCAGCTGGATGATAAAGTGTCCAGTGGATTGGTACACAGATATTTGCTGAGCATGGATGCATCGCAAGCAGATGTTCGGGTGCTCGCAGCCGGTAAGCACGCAAAGGGGATCCGTACGGTTTTCAAGAACATCATCGCAGAGCTGCACGGTCAATCCGAAGCCAGCGAAACCATCCTGAATCTGCTGTTGCAGGAATTGCTGGTGCGCTTGTATCGGGCCAGCTCCGCAGCGCATTCCGAGATACATTCTAACCGCATGGCCATCGTTACCGGTATTTGTGCAAAGTTTGAAAAAGAGTATACCCGGCAATTTACCCTGGAATCCATTGCAACAGAATATAATTTGAGTTCATCGTATCTGGCGCATATATTTAAGGAGATCACGGGGCTTTCCTTGATGCGTTACCTGCTTTTGGTCCGCGTTCGGGCAGCTCAGGAATATCTCAGACAGACCTCATTGCCTATCAATGAGATCGCGGAAAAGAGCGGCTTTAACGATATTAGCAATTTTGGCCGGACCTTCCGCAATGAGACCGGATGCTCCCCAAGGCAGTATCGCCAGGCACATGATAAGGAATCTACTGAAAAATAAAATACACCGCAGAGCGTACGCTCTGCGGTGAGGACTCCTTATTCAGCCTTTGGGATGTATCGGTCAAATATTTTCACGAGCAGGAAGCTGTTGAGGCTTGCGCACAGGGAAAATCCGATCAGGACCCATATAATAAAGGTAAGCCAGAAGACCTGCGGAATGAACAGAAACAGGATCAGCGGCAAAAACACCAGGATGATAATGGCGATCGATTGAAAGGGGTACAGCAGAAACAGAAGAAATCCGTTTTTGACCATTGCCCAGGGCTTGTTATCGAACATGGCGATCTGCGGGAACATATATACGCCTGTGATGGCTACCAGCACGGCAACGATAATGACAGGGATGCACAGAAAGAGCTGGAATTCTGCACCGTAGATCAGAAGGATGGCATCGTAGGCAAGGGCAACGCCCAAAACCAGCAGGATGAGCCAGCACAGGGTACTGCGCAGGAAATTCTGCTTAAAGGCCACAAAAAAGGGCTTGAAGACAGAATCCGTTTCCTTTCTGCGATAGGCAAACAGCACACTGTACATTGCAGTGGTTGCCGCGCCCATGGTAATGATGGGAAGGCTGCAGATGATCCACAGGATATTTAGGATCATTAGATTTGTAATGGATGTCATCTTTTGCATAAAGGGAGAGTCAAGACGCCAAATACTAGACATATGTAAGGTCACCTCAGAGGATAGAATGGACTGATTTTCTTCAAATCGGTGTCTACATTATACACAATTTTTGTCAAAAAGAGAAGAGTTAGCCAAAAGAAAGCAATCTACGCATAGTTTTAAGCAAGATACGCAATGTTCATATGGATATTTTTGTGTTATACTGTATTTGTCAGTATGTTCAAAGTCTATACATGTCGCATCTGCTTTTTTGTATATAAATATGTAAGATCAATGGAAGAAGGTACATATATGAAAAACACGCAAACAGCAACCCCCATGTGTCAGGACGGCGCAGCGAATGTACGTCTTGACAAGAAGAAGAGCAAGGTAGGCAGCTACCTGCGGCGAAATATGTGGCTGTACATATTCGCCGTGCCGGCGCTGATCTGGCTGATCGTATTCTGCTACGCACCCATGAGTGGTATCATCGTCGCATTCAAGCGCTACACAGGCGCATACAGCGTCTGGGAGAGCCGCTGGGTCGGCATGCGCTGGTTCAACAGCTTCTTTAAGTCCTACTATTTTGAGCAGGTCATTGTGAACACCCTGCGCCTTTCGCTTTACAATCTGGCGACCTTCCCGCTGCCCATTATTTTGGCTATGATGCTCAACGAGCTGCGTCACGAGGGTGTAAAGCGCACGATCCAGACGATCCTGTACACCC
>SVMG01000014.1 GCA_015067545.1 Oscillospiraceae bacterium | reverse complement strand
TTTAAATAGTTGGTATTGATTACGATGAGGGTCCACCTGTTCCCATCCCGAACACAGAAGTTAAGCTCATTTGTGCCGACGATAGTTGCCGGGCGACTGGCCGTGAAAATAGGTAATGCCAACACAAAAGAAGAGTCAGGCTTAGGCCTGGCTCTTTTTCGTTATAGGGAACAGGTTCCACCTGTTTCCTGTTGCGGTGCCCGGCGAAAACTGCGTCTGACAAGCAGACTTGTTTTCTGCCGACCGCTGCCACTCGCTCAGGTCGCTTGATCCGCCACAGGCGGCGCTCCCATCGCTCCCCGCGAAAATAGGTAATGCCAACACAAAACCTCCGTCAGAAATGACGGAGGTATTCTTTTTGTAGACTTTTTTGAAAAATATTGATATAATTATCGAAGGTGATGAAATGGAAATCATTTATACAGACAATGATATAGTTGTATGCGTCAAGCCGCAGAGGGTGCTGTCCACGGACGAACCGGGCGGCGTGCCGGACTTGGTTCGGGAGGCGTTGGGCGATTCCAATGCCGATATACGCACGGTACATCGACTTGACCGGGTTGTTGGCGGATTGATGGTGCTGGCGCGAAATGCATGCGCGGCATCGGAGCTTTCCCGGCAAATCCGGGATGATGAATTCAAAAAGGAATACCTGGCAGTTGTACATGGGCGGCCGGAATGTGATATTGGAGAGTATTTCGACCTGCTTTTCCGTGATAAGGCGCGGAAAATGACCATGGTCGCACAAGAGCCCGGCAAGGGCGTGCAGCCGGCGACCTTGGGCTATCGTGTACTGGACCATCGAAACGGCATGAGCAAGGTGCGCATCAAGCTGGAGACCGGGCGGACGCATCAGATCCGGGTGCAATTTGCCAGTCGTGGGATGCCTTTGGTGGGCGAGCGGAAGTACAGCACTCTGGAAGACGATTGCGAGATCGCATTGTGGTCTTGCAGGATCGGCTTTGCCCACCCTATGACGGGCAAAATAATGGAATTTGAATTGGATCCGCCGGAAACCTATCCGTGGAATTGCTTTTAAGGAGAGAATTATGGCTTCTTATCGTTTTTTTCAGAATAAGGAATGTGAATATTTCCCTTGCCACAAGTGTGCGGATGCGGAGAAATTCAACTGCCTGTTTTGCTATTGCCCGCTGTATGCGCTGGGCGACAAATGCGGCGGTGCGTTTACATATACGGAGCAGGGGATCAAGGATTGTTCGAACTGTCTAAAGCCCCATCGACCGGAGAGCTATGACGCCATTATTGAGAAAATGCCGCATTTGCTGGAGCTGGCGAAAAAGAAGTGAAAAATGGCACTCCAAACGGAGTGCCATTTTTTATGCGGATTTCATTTTTGATTTTCCGGAGATTTTTCGGAAGAATCCTTTTACATTTTCTCTGTCCTGAATCAGATAGAAAGCGTTCACATAGATCAAGAGCAATGTGATATAAAGGAACAGGTACAGACCGTAGCTGATACCCAAAATGCCCTCCTGTATATCTCCGTGGGGCATGAAATACATGGGGTCGGTTTGGGTTTTTAGCACATAGATCTGCAACAGCCCATAGACAAAGGTCAGCAAAAAGCCGATTCCCAGCTTCCAAATTTCGCGATAACGGAAATCCGTAAATTTCAGCGTGATCAGTGTGATGGACATAACCAACAACAAGGCGTGAGTCAGAATGGAATACCAGTTGTCGAACAGAAGATGCACATTGTTATAGCCGGGGCCGGGATAGCAGAAGAAAATGAATGAGCAAAGCAGGGCAGACAGGCTGGCAAAATTGTAGAAAAAGGGTTTTTTTACAAAAACGCAGGCGATCAGAAGCCAACAGGAGACCGCGCACCAGGGTTTGGGAAGCAAGATCCACAGAAGACCTGTTCCGTTCATTTCCGGCTGATGGAAGTAGTACAGCTTCATGAAGTACATGAAACGGCTCATTACCTCGAAAAAGGCAATGGCACCGGCAAGTGTGCAGACAATGCCGGTTCGGACTTTCTGAGGCGCTTTGGATTGTTTTACAATGAAATAAAAGGCCAGGATCAGGCCGACGCATACCACCAGTGTGGCGATGTGCAGGGGACCCCACTGATTCTCCACACGAGGATTGTCAATACCGCCAAAGAACCATTCGGTAAAGCTCATAGTTCACACTTCTCTCTTTTTGTGTTTTTCTTCCACGCACGGAACGCGTGCTTTGCTTTTAAGGTATCATTTTTGAATTGCTTGAAATCAAAAATTAAGGAAATGCAAAAACAAATAGGGGTAACAATGACAAAACACGGCACGATCAACCAGAACCACGGCCAGTATTTTGTTTCGCCGGCATGAGGCCCGACGGGGATCGTTTTGAAAAATTCCGGGCAGGCCCAGTCAATGAGCTTGGAAATATTGCCGTCCGGGCCCCAGATCAGAGAATTGTTGACATATGGGATCGCGTGGATATCATCACCGCGCAAGTCGATGAAGCCCAACTCGCTCTGAAAGATCTGATTGAGGATAATGAACAGCTTTACGCACAAAAAGATGATCGGCGTGGCCCAGATTCTGCGGTATTGTATTGTGTGGAGCTTTAGCAGCACCATCAGCATGGGAACATACCAAAGCAAATTGTGGTGTAAGTAAAAGCGAAGCACATCGATCCATTCTGCGGATTGATCGGGCTTTAATATGGGGTCGATGGGGTAGAAAATGGCGATCAGCCCGCTGAGCACGCCGATGTAGAACATGTAATCCTTTACATACTTGTTTTTGGAAATAAGCATAAAGGGGAACAGAGCGATATTTGCACCGCAAATGTTGATAAACCAGGAATCACGCAGATGTCTGCTGTAATCCAGGGAATAGGGAGGGAAAAGACCCTTCATGAAGTGCAGCACAAGGGCGAAAGCCATCAAGGAAATCAGCACGACTTTTACCGTTGCTTGACTTCGGTTCCGCAGTAAGAGGTATAGCCCTGCAAATCCGCCGGCAGACAGGAGGATAAATAAAAAATACCAGCAGTTAAATAACTGAATATTCATAAGCACCACTTCTGTATTCAAAAACTTTACATTCAGTATATCGAAATTGCTGGTAAAACGCAAGCAGTTAAGATATTCTTAAGGGTTGCTTATGGTTTTAGGAGTGCCGGAGGGATTTGATATGCATTTAGAACAGTTCAAATCCCTCTGCACATATTAATAAACCCCACGCCCCGGTTGGGGTGTGAGGTTCATTGGCGGAGATGGAGGGATTTGATTTGCATTTTGCCTTTGGCAAAATTATTGAGTTGCCACCGTCGAGCCGGTGGCAAGCAACAGTCCACCGGACTGTTGCATTTAGAACGGTTCAAATCCCCATTTTATTAATAAACCTCACACCCTGTTGGGGCGTGAGGTTCATTGGCGGAGATGGAGGGATTTGATTTGCATTTTGCCTTTGGCAAAATTATTGAGTTGCCACCGTCGAGCCGGTGGCAAGCAACAGTCCACCGGACTGTTGCATTTAGAACGGTTCAAATCCCCATTTTATTAATAAACCTCACACCCTGTTGGGGTGTGAGGTTTATTGGCGGAGATGGAGGGATTTGATTTGCATTTTGCCTTTGGCAAATTATTGAGTTGCCACCGTCGAGCCGGTGGCAAGCAACAGTCCACCGGACTGTTGCATTTAGATCGGTTCAAATCCCTATTTTATTAATAAACCTCACACCCTGTTGGGGTGTGAGGTTTATTGGCGGAGATGGAGGGATTTGAACCCCCGCACGCCTTGCGGCGCCTAGCGGATTTCGAATCCGCACCCTTCAGCCACTTGGGTACATCTCCAAATTATTGCCCCGTTATTATATCATATGTGCGACAAAAATCAAGGGCTTAAAAAATGCAGAATGCGCAAGAAGCACCGCCCTCCAACACAGGAGGGCGGTATTGGGTTTATTGTACCACAGCGTCCGGATTGTTTCTGGAATGCACCAGACCGGGATCGGGAAGATGCTCCACTGTGGAATCCTTGATGAGTTTTTTAGGACAAACCGTGGCGCACAGGCCGCAGTTGTCACATTTGCTGTAATCGATGGTCGCCAGGTTCTTGGTGACGGTGATCGCGCCATTGGGACAGATCTTGCTGCACAGTCCGCAGCCCACACAGCCGACAGTACAGCCGCGGGTGGTGACAGCACCCTTTGCCAAGGAATTGCAGGCAATGACCACGTTGCGGCCCGGTTCTACGGGAACGATCAGATCCCGGGGACAGGCGGCGGCGCAGGCCATACAGCCCACGCACAGATCCTCGTCCACCACGGCAACACCGTTTTGGATGGAAATCGCGCCATATTTACAGGCTTTGACGCAGCTGCCATAACCGAGACAGCCGAATTTACATGCCAGAGGGCCACGGCCACCTACCTTGGATGCGGCGAGACAATCGTGTATGCCCTCGTAGGTGCCCTTGGTTTTTGCTCCGTAGATCAGATTTCCGTCCTTGTTGTAGATCTTTTCGCCGGAGCATCGCACCAGTGCCACTTTTCGGGTGACCTCGACGGCTTCCACGCCCATAATAGCCGCCATGGCCTGCGCAGATTCGTTACCGCCGGAGGCGCATCTATCAATGGGCGCCTCGCCCTTGAGCACTGCCTCCGCATAGCTGCTGCAGCCGGCGTAGCCGCAGCCTCCGCAGTTGGCGCAGGGCAGGCAGTCGTTGAGCTGCTCCAGCCGGGGATCTGTTTTCACATAGAAGACCTTGGACGCGGCGGCCAGGATAAGACCGAAGATCAGACTTAAGCCACCCAGCAAGGCGATTGCAACCAAAATTTCCATAGTGCTACCTCCTTAACCGATACGCATGCCGGAGAAGCCCATGAAGGCCAGCGCCAGCAGCCCTGCAGCGATCAGAGCGATGGGAGTACCCTTAAAGCATTCGGGCGGTGTGGCCTTATCCACGCGCTCCCGCAGGGAGGAGAACAGGACGATGGCCAGAGTGAAGCCAAGGCCGCTGGCTGTGCCGTTGAGGATACTGAAAAGAAGGCTATAATCCTTTTGTGCATTGGTCAGCACCACAGCCAGAACGGCACAGTTTGTGGTGATCAGGGGAAGATACACGCCCAGCGCCTTATACAGACCGGGAATTTTCTTTTTCAGGAACATTTCCACCAGCTGCACAACAGAAGCGATCACCAGAATAAATGCCACCGTCTGCATATAGGCAAGATTCAGCATGATCAGAAGCTGATAGACAAAGTAGCATACAAAGGAGGTCAGCGCCATAACGAAGGTGACGGCCATACCCATGCCCAGTGCGGCGTTGATCCGCTTGGAGACCCCAAGGAAAGGACAGATTCCCAGAAATTTCACCAATACATAGTTTTCACTCAGGAGCGCGGCAATAATGATAGAAACGATTTGCATTATTTAGCAGCCTCCTTTTTCTTGGTTTTTCTTTCCATGCGCCTGGTCAGCCATTGAGAGGCGGCCAAAACACAGCCCAGCACCAGAAAACCGCCCACGGGCATGATCACCAGCATGGCAGGATACCCTTCCGGGATGATGCGGATTCCCTCTCCTCCGTTGAGCAGGCCTCCGCCAAAGGTTCCGGAGCCCAAAAGCTCACGGATGATGCAGATAAGCACCAAGGCCACAGTATATCCTACACCCTGGCACAGACCGTCAACGGCAGAAGCCAAAACACCATGCTTGGAGGCAAAGCCCTCGGCACGGCCCAGGACAATGCAGTTAACAACGATCAGCGGTATAAACACGCCAAGACTTTCAGACAGAGCCGGGATAAAGGCCTTCAGCAAAAGATCCACGATGGTGACAAAGCCGGCAATGATGGTGATGTACGCAGCGATCCGCACCTGAGGTGGGATGACCTTGCGCAGAGCGGAGATCAGCATGTTGGAGCAAATGGTGATGACCGTGACAGCCACGCCCATGCCCAGACCGTTAAACAGGCTGGTGGAGATGGCTAAGGTGGAACACATGCCCAGCATCTGCACCAAAACTGGATTCTTGGTCAGCAGACCTTCCTTCAGTTGCTTTTTGAAGTTCATGCGGCACCTCCTTCTAATGTGCGGACACAGGCCAGAGCGGCATTGACACCGTCACAGATAGCCCGGGATGTAATGGTGGCGTTGGTAATAGCATCAATACTGCCCCCGTCTTTGCTTACGGAAACAGAGCCGGACTGGCCGAGGAACTGCTCCCGGAAGGCGTTGCCAGAGGCGTTGTCTGCCGCAGCTACCGCGCCGAGACCTGCCGATTCTGTATGGGAGATGATGGAGATCCCCAATACTGTGCCCTCGAAGTCTACACCCACCATCATGGTGATGGTGTTGTCAAAGCCTGCGGGAGTTACCTCCAGGGCATAACCCTTTGCACCCTTGTAGACTTTTGTAACAAGGCCCGTTTCGTCGGTGTAGTCGGTGATTACCTCCTCATAACCGCCGGGAAGAACGATTTGAATGGCTTGCTGGGTCTTTTCGGCGTTCACCCGGTCGATGATGGGCTCTGTGATCTGATTGACCAGGGCCAATGCCGCAGCTACCAGGGCAGCAATCAGCAGCAATGTGAGTGTGATCTTCGCCACATAGGCGAAAATGGATTCGGTTTTTAACATTTTGCCGCCTCCTTTCTTGCACCGTACTTGGTGGGGCGGCCAACACGGTCCAACAGGACAACGCAGGCGTTCATGATCAAAATGGCGTAGGAAACGCCCTCGTTATAGCTGCCAAAGTAGCGGATGGCAACAGTCAGAAGTCCGCAGCCGATGGCGTAGATGACCTGGCCCAGCCTGGTGATGGGGGAAGTGACGTAGTCTGTTGCCATGAAGATGGCACCCAGCATCAGACCGCCGCTGAACAGCTGTGCGGCCATCCAGGGCAGACGGTCGTTGCCCATGGGGAACAGGAATGTAAGGACTGCAACCGTGCCAATGTAAAAGGCAGGGATGCGAATGGAGATGACCTTGCGGATCAAAAGGTACACAAGACCGATCAGCAGGAGCAGGGCAGAGGTTTCGCCGATGCAGCCACCTACATTGCCCAGAAACATATCCAAAATGGATGTGTCAGGCATCAGACCCTGGTGCATGGAGGCCAGCGGGGTTGCGGAGGTGACAATGTCTGCGTTTTCCAAAATGCCGGCCTGATTCTCCCAGCCGACCTTGACCCAGGTAGACATGGCGGCAGGCCAGCTGAACAGGAAGGCCCGGGCGGCAAGTGCCGGATTGAACATATTTCGTCCAATACCTCCAAAGAGCATCTTGACCACAATGATGGCGAAGAAATCGCCAATAATGAGCTGCCAATATTCAATGGTGGGAGGACAGACGAAAGCCAGCAGGACGCCGGTGACGCAGGCGGACAGATCGTAGGTCTTGTCGTCCTGCTTCGCCAGCTTACACCAGAGCTTCTCAAACAGGAAGCAGGAAAGCACGGATACTAAGGTAACGACCAGGGCCCGTGGGCCAAAGAAGTATACCGAGCCAAGCAAAGCGGGAGCTAGGGCGATCAGCACATCCCGCATGATGATCCGGGTGGTGTGATGCGTATGTGCATGCGGGGAGCTGGAGATAGTCAGCTCGTAATAGTATTTCATTTGTGACATTTTGATCCCCCCTTATTTCTTTGCCGCCATGGCCGCATCGCGCAGCTTTTGCTTGCCGGAACGGAATGCCAGCACAAGAGGCACACCTGCAGGACAGTTGTAGGCACAGCAGCCGCACTCACAGCAGTCCATAAGATGTGTTTGATTCATTTCCTCGATCTCGTTGGAGTACAGCGCCTTATACATAAGCACCGGCATCAGATGCATGGGGCATACATCGATGCATTTGCCGCAGCGGATACAGTGGGGATCGTTGACGGTGAACCGGTTTTTCTTGCCCAAAATTGTGATGGCATTGCAGGCCTTGACAGTGGATACGGATAAGTCAAATTGGGCGACACCCATCATCGGACCGCCGCAGAGCACCTTATAGGGCCTTTCGGAATGGCCACAGGCCTCCAGCAGATCATTGTAGCTGGTGCCGATGGGCACAAGCAGGTTTTTGGGCTCCATGAGAATGTCTCCGGAGACAGTGACGATCCGTTGGATCAGTGGCATGCCCTCGTAAACAGCATCGTGGATGGCCTTGCAGGTGGCGGCGTTAATTACGGCACAGCCCACTTCTGCAGGCAGGCCGCCGCTGGGCACTTGACGGCCGGTGATGGCCTGGATCAGCTGTTTTTCTGCACCTTGGGGATACTTCGCCGGCAGAATGTCCACGATCACACCGGAATCGGCCACATTTGCCTTCAGTGCACGGATGGCCTCGGGTTTGTTATCTTCAATGCCAATGTGGGCCTCAGACAAGCCAAGGATCCGCATAATGATCTGAATGCCGGAGATCAGTTCCCTGGGCATCTCGCGGCAGAGCCGGTCATCAGCGGTTATGTAGGGTTCGCACTCACCGGCATTGACAATGATGGTATCGATCTTGCCGATGCCGCCGGAGAGCTTCACATGCGTGGGGAAGGACGCACCGCCCATGCCCACAATGCCGGCTTCCCGGATGATGCTGATCAGCTCCTGGGCACTCAGTGCATCCACTTCCTCCTGAGTGCGGGGGCGGATATCCTCGCAAAGGGTATCCTGGTGGTCGTTTTGGATGACCACACTCATCACAGTCACACCGCTGGAGTGCGGCCGTGCCTCCACTGCCTTGACCGTGCCGGAAACCGGAGAGTGAACAGGGACACACAGACCGGTGTTGTCGCCGATCTTTTGCCCCTTCTTAACCGGATCATTCTTCTTTACCAGCGGTTCACAGGGGACACCGATGTGCTGAGACATGGAGACGACCAGCGTATCTGCCGCAGGAAATTGCTGAACGTGCAGGTCGCGGGTGTACTGCTTGTTGTCGTGGGGATGGATGCCACCCCAAAAAGAGAAAGCCATAATGCATTCACCTCTAAATAAAAGAATCCTGCTTTTATGATAACGCAAGATTGAAGATCTGTCCATACTTTTATGGCATTTTGTACAAAAATCAGAAAGAAAATATGTATTTATCGATATAAAACGACGGAATCCAAAGGAAGCGTAACGACACTGCCCCTTTACAAGCCGTCCGGAAAAAGGTATAATCAAGAAAAGGGGAAAAGGAGGAAGAAAATATGCGTCTTCGGTTTCAAAAATGGGATATTGCCGTTATTGCGGCCATTCTAGTTATGGCTCTTGCAGTATTCGCCGCATTTCTTCCTCGAGAGGATGCTCCGGCTGCCTATGCGGAAATTTATCAGGATGGCAAGCTGCTCAAAACAGTGATGCTTTCTGAGGATCAGGAATTTACAGTGACCGGAAGATATACCAACACCGTTACTGTGTGTGACGGCAAGATCGCAGTGACCCATTCGGACTGCCCGGGCGGCGATTGCGTCAGCTGCGGATGGTTAGATGGCGCAGGAAGAAGCATCGTGTGCCTGCCCAATGCCTTGGAGATCCGTGTGCTGGCAGGAAGTGGCGATGTGGACTTTGTAGTGGGGTAAGGAAGATGAATAAGGCAAAAGAAGAATCCTTGTGCGCCATTATGCTGGCTCTGGCTCTGGCGCTGTCCTATATGGAACGGCTGATCCCGTTGCAGCTGGTCGTTCCGCTGCCGGGCATCAAGCTGGGGCTTGCAAATATCGTCACATTAGTGGTGCTGTACACACTCAAAGCAAGATACGCTTTTCTGATCCTTGTTCCCCGGTGCTGCTTCACGGCGGCTTTCGGCGGTGGTGCAACAGGCTTTTGGTTTTCCCTGTGCGGCGGATTGCTGGCCTTGATAGCCATGATTTTGGCGAAGAGAGCGACATGCTTTTCTGTCTATGGCGTGAGCATGATCGGCGCGGCGGCCCATAACATCGGGCAGATCCTGGCGGCAATGGTAATGATGAGTTCTGTGTATATCGGCGCATATCTTCCGTATTTGCTGCTTGTCGCCATCGTTACAGGTTTGCTGACCGGCGGTATCTGCGCAGGTGTTTTGCGGGTTTTGCCCAAAGCGTTGGCATCCATGCCGGGAGGTAAGCCGTGAAGAAGTGTTGTATTCTTTTACTGATTCTGTGTTTTCTCTTGGGTGGTTGTGCGCCTGCAGCGCAGAAGCAGTACAATGCGGTATATTTGGATTTGTTTGACACAGTGACTACCATCATCGGTTCCGGTGACAGCGAAGAACAATTCCGGCAGGAAGCGCAGAAGATTTATGAACAGTTCCTTGTCTACCACAGATTGTTTGATATATACAATGACTATGAGGGCATCAACAATCTAAAAACTGTCAATGACCAAGCGGGCATTGCGCCGGTAAAGGTGGATTCTGCAATCATCGAGCTTTTGCTGGACTGCAAAGCGTATTATGAACTGACGGACGGCAAAGTCAATGCAGCCATGGGCAGCGTGCTGAAACTGTGGCACGAGGCGAGAAGCCACGGCATCGAGAATCCGGACGATGCAAAGCTTCCCGATGCTGATGCATTGGCGCAGGCGGCGGAGCATATCAGCTTTAAAAGCATTGTCGTTGACGAAAAAGCATCCACTGTGTACATTTCAGATCCGGAAGCATCCTTGGATGTAGGTGCGATCGCAAAGGGCTGGGCTGCCCAGCGGGTGGCGGAAAATGCGCCAAAGGGAATGCTTATCAGCGTGGGCGGCAATGTGTGCGCCACAGGCGTAAAAGCCGATGGCTCTGCCTGGGTGGTGGGCGTTCAAAACCCGGATGGGGGAGAATACCTGCGCAAAATTTCCATCACCGGCGGCAGCGTAGTCACCAGCGGTGACTACCAGCGCACCTATACGGTGGATGGCAAACAGTACCACCACATCATCGATCCCGCAACCGGGATGCCGTCGACCTATTGGCGCAGTGTCACCGTGGTGTGCGCCGATTCTGCCCTGGCCGATGCCCTGTCCACAGCCTTGTTTGTCCTGCCCTTGGAGGAGGGAAAAGCCCTGGCAGAAGAGTGCGGCGCAGAGGTTTTGTGGCTGGATGCAGAGGGAAAGCAGGATACAACGGAAGAGTTTCAATAAAAGTGTCCATAAAAGGCCTTTTGATTCGTTATAATATGTGAGCGAAAACGAACGGAGAAAAATTATGAAAAAATGGTTGAAAATATGTCTGATCGTGCTCTGCGTATTGGTCGCCTTGGATTTGATGGCACAATTGTTCTGCCTTCGTGTCAATCCTCTTATGGTAGACAGAATTGAATTGTACACTTACGACCACACGAGGGAGGGGCGTGTGGTGCTCAATGAGGAAGAAGCCTCAAAAGTGGTGTTGTTATACAACCTTTCTATGCCTTCCAGGAGAGTCGACGGACAGCCCTGTTGCGATTCGTATAGATTGGAAGTATATTTCAAAATCGGTACAAAACTGTTTATCAGTGAAGGAACAAAGGATAAATTGATTATAAGTACAAGCGATCATTATGTATCTAACAAATGGTTGCTCGACTATATTTTGGAACTGGTAGAGAAATATGGACTGCCAATTGATTAATATGGAACGTCTACTGGTGAGGTAACAATTATGGAAAAACGCAAGTTTCCTTATATTTCCTTTGGCGTATCAATATTGGCAATGCTAGGTTTGATAGTGTTGACGGTTGTCGAAATCGTAGGATATATAGAATTGTCAGCTGTGGCGCAGAGCGGTGCGGAAATGGCACCGGTGGTCGTATTTTTGTTATACTTCCCAATCGTTGCCATTCCCGGGGCAATCAGCTCCTGTTACTGTGGTATAAAAGCAAAAATCATCTGGGTAAAAGTTGTTTCCTTTATTATACTGGCTGTTTGTTTGGTGATTCTATTCCCGTTTGTTGCGTTTTGGCTTAGATGGCAGGGCGTTTTAACGGTAATAAGGGAAGTGGCAATATGGTTTATCGATTTGCTATAGGATGATGATATGAAAA
Organism: Oscillospiraceae bacterium; assembly: GCA_015067545.1. GTDB lineage: Bacteria > Bacillota > Clostridia > Oscillospirales > Oscillospiraceae > Faecousia. The sequence continues at coordinate 10,485 of SVMG01000014.1, read as the reverse complement.
AAACGGTTTACATAGAGGTCTCGACCACAGATCCGGCGTTTAATTTGGCGCTGGAGGAATATGTCTTTGAGCAAATGCCCAAAGATCGGGAGTATTTCCTCACCTGGCGCAACGACAATGCCATCATCGTGGGGCGGCATCAGAACACTGCTGCGGAGATCAACGAGGAATTTGTCAAAGAAAAGAATATCAAAGTGGTGCGGCGGCTGTCCGGTGGCGGCGCGGTGTATCACGATTTGGGGAATCTGAATTTTACCTTTATCGTGGATGCCCAGCCGGGGCAGAAGGTGGACTTGCGGAAATTCTGCCAGCCCATCGCCGATACCCTGTGCGCTTTGGGCGCAATGGCAGAGGTGGACGGCAGGAACGACATCCTTATTGACGGCATGAAGGTCTCCGGCAACGCCCAATATGTGCGGCAGGGGAGGGTCATGCATCACGGAACGATCCTGTTTGACTCCGACATGACGGTGCTCTCCCAGGCGCTTCGCCCCGATCCTGCAAAAGCGCAGGCCAAGGGCGTAAAATCCGTGCGCAGCCGTGTGACCAATGTGCGGCAGTGCCTTTCCTGGGATATGACCATTGGGCAGTTTCGGGACGCCCTGTCCGGCTCGCTGATGGCAGGCGGTTTTGAAAAATACGAATTGACACAGGCGGATATTGCCGCAATCCAGGAGATTCAGAGCAAGCGGTATGATCAGTGGGCGTGGAATTACGGCTTCTGCGAAGCCGGTGCGCTGATCCGCAAGAGAAGGATCGAGGGCTGCGGCACGGTGGAGGCACATATCACACTGAAAAACGATCTGATCACCGGCATTTCTTTCCGGGGTGACTATTTCAGCACCCTACCGCCGGAGGAACTGGCGGGCCTGTTTATCGGCTTGCCGCTGATGGAAGGTGCGCTGCGTACAGCATTGGAAAATCACAGGGCAGGGGACTACATGACCGGCCTGGAAAACGAGGATTTGGTCGATTTGCTTTGCGGTCAATGAGTGTTAATAAATAGGGTGTTGACAAAATGTTATAACAGTGTTATAATCGCGAATATAAAAACGCAAATATAACATCTGAGGTCTACTATGAACAGCATTCGCCAAAAAAAGATCTGCGATTTCATCGAATCCAGGCAAATCGTTACAATTAAAGAATTGCAGAACCTGTATCCCGAGGTGTCCTTGATGACCATACACCGGGATCTGGACGCCCTGGTGCAAAGCGGTATGATCGTAAAGATCCGGGGCGGTGCCCGGGCGGTGCGTCACACCGGAGATCCGGGTTTTGAGGTGCGGCTGCAGGAAAACAACGCGGGAAAAGCAGCTATGGCGGCCAAGGCTCTGTCACTGATCCAGCCGGGCGGTACCATCTTCCTGGATGCCAGTACCACCAATCTGATGCTGGCCAGGGCTTTGCCGGATATCAATCTGAACATCTTTACCACAGGACCGAATATTGCCATCGAACTGTGCAAGCTGCACAATCCCAGTATTACCCTGTGCTGCGGCAATTTGAACCGCAAAACCATGTCCCTGTCCGGGCAAAATACGCTGGAAATGTTGGAGAAGATCAACATTGACCTTGCTTTTATCGGCGTTTCCGGCTGCAATGCAGATGCAGGCTTCACCTGCGGCACGGAGGGGGATATGGCGGTAAAGGCCATGGTCCTGCACAAGGCGCGCACCAAGGTGATCATGTGCGATAAGGGCAAGTTCAGCCGCTTGATGCCCTATACCTTTGCCAGAGTTTCCGATGTGGATTATCTGATCTCAGATAGCGATGTACCGGAAGCAATTGTCCGCGAAGCACGAACACAGGGAGTTACCATATTGTAAACATCACGGCCATGGGGAAAAATATCTCCCATGGCCATGTTTTTTTGCCCAAAATTGGAAAATACCTATTGACGAAAATGTTATAAAATGTTATAAATAACATGATATAACATAACCTTAAGGAGGAAACAATCAAAATGGCAAACGCAGTCATCATGCCCAAAGCGGGCATCACCGTGGAAAGCTGCATTATTGGCGAATGGGTGAAGAAGGTCGGCGATCAGGTCAAGATCGGTGACGTGCTCTTCACCTATGAAACTGATAAGGCATCTTTTGAATGTGAATCCACCGCCGAAGGCGAACTGTTGGAGATCTTCTTTGAAGAGGGCGACGAGGTTCCCTGCCTTGTCAACGTTTGTGCCGTCGGCACCAAGGGCGAGGATTGCTCCAGCCTCCGTGGCGGCAGTGCCGCTGACGCGCCTGCTGCTCCCGCCGCTGCACCTGCAGCTGCCGCAGCTCCTGCTGCAGCAGTTGCCTGCAACACCAAGGCACAGGCAGTGATCATGCCCAAGGCCGGCATCACTGTGGAAAGCTGCATCATCGGCGAGTGGCTGAAGCAGATCGGTGATGAGGTGAAGATCGGCGACATTCTGTTTACATACGAAACCGACAAGGCTTCCTTCGAGTGCGAGTCCACTGCTGAAGGCGAGCTGCTGGCCATCTTCTTTGAAGAGGGCGACGAAGTGCCCTGCATGGAGAATGTTTGTGCAGTTGGCCCCAAGGGTGAGCCCACCGATTGCCTGAAGCCCGGCGCTGCACCCGCAGTTGTCGAAGTTGCTGCCGCTGAGGTGGCTGCTCCTGTCGCAGAAGTGGCTGCTCCTGCTGTGGAAGCTAAGGACGGCGCTCCCGTTTCTCCCCGTGCAGCAAAGCTTGCCAAGGCTGCCGGTGTGGATGCCACTTTGGCAGTGGGTACTGGCCCCAATGGCCGCATTATCGAGCGGGATGTGCAGAAGCTCATCGCACAGGGCGTGCCTGCCAAGGCTGCCGCTGTTGCTGCCGAGCCCGAGAATGAGTACGAGGATGTGAAGTTCAGCGGTATCCGCCGCGCAATCTCCAAGTCCATGCATACTTCGCTCTCCACCATGGCCCAGCTGACCCATAATGTTTCCTTTGATGCCACTGCCATTTTGAACTACCGCAAGGCTCTGAAGGCCGCCGGTGGCGACTATGCAGGCATCACTCTGGGCGACATCATCCTGTATGCTGTTTCCCGCACCCTGCTGAACCACCCCGATCTGAACGCCAACATGCTGGATGACAACTCCATCCGCCTGTTCAAGCATGTGAACCTGGGTGTTGCTGTGGATACTCCCCGCGGTCTGATGGTTCCCACCATCCGCAATGCTGACCAGCTGAGCCTGCTGGAGATCTCCAAGGCGGTCAAGGAGCTGGCTGCTGAGTGCCGCGACGGTGCCATCAACCCCGACAAGCTGTCCGGCGGCAGCTTCACCGTTTCCAACCTGGGTTCTATGGGCGTGGAGAGCTTCACTCCCGTTATCAATCCTCCTCAGACCGGCATCCTGGGTGTCTGCGGCACCATTGACCGGGTACGCAAGGCAGCCGATGGCTCTATCGAGATCTATCCCGCTATGGGTCTGAGCCTGACTTACGATCACCGCGCTGTGGACGGCACTCCTGCTGCACGCTTCCAGAAGGAACTGTGCCAGAATCTGGAGAACTTCACCACACTGCTCGCCAAGTAATTTAAGGAGGAATACAAAATGCCTAAGAGTTTATTTGTGGATCCTGCCGTGGTCAGAGCGCCTGGCAAGGTTACTTTCAATGATATCCCCGTAAACCAGTACAACAAGACCGTTAAGGAAGAACTGGAGTCCGGCAAGTTCACCAAGGAAGATCTGATCCGGATTTTCCGTGACATGACCGTCCTGCGTGAGTTCGAGACCATGCTGAACCTGATTAAGACCCAGGGTTCTTACAACGGCATCGATCATACTTATCCCGGCCCTGCCCACCTGTCCACCGGTCAGGAATCTGCTTGCGTCGGCCAGGCTTACCTGCTGGATGAGAACGACTTTGCGTTCGGCAGCCACCGTTCCCACTCCGAAATTCTGGCGAAGGCTCTTTCTACCATCAACAAGATGAGCGACGAGCGGCTGATGAATGTGATGGAGAACTTCCTGGACGGCAAGTGCCTGCGTGCAACGCAGAAGCTGGGCGAGACCAAGGATGTAAAGGAATTGGCTATCCGCTTCATCCTGTACGGTACACTGGCTGAGATATTTGCCCGTGAAAGCGGCTTCCATATGGGTATGGGCGGCTCCATGCACGCATTCTTCCTGCCCTTTGGTATTTACCCCAACAACGCCATCGTTGGCGGCTCCGGCACCATTTCCACCGGTGCTGCTCTGTATAAGAAGATCAACAACAAGAAGGGCATCTGTGTCTGCAATGTCGGTGACGCTGCCATGGCCCGTGGCCCTGTTTGGGAAGCTCTGAACTTCTCTGCCATGGATCAGTACAAGAACCTGTGGGAGAGCCACAATGACGGCATGCCCATTCTGTATAACATCTTCAACAACTCCTACGGCATGGGCGACCAGACCCGTGGTGAGACCATGGGCCAGGGCTGCATGAGCCGGATCGCTTCCGGCGTCAGCCCCACTCAGTTCCATGCTGAGACGGTTGACGGCTTCAATCCTCTGGCAGTCATCGACGCCATGGAGCGCAAGCTGGAGCTGCTGCGCAACGGCCAGGGCCCTGTCATGCTGGAAACTCTGACCTACCGCTTCTCCGGCCACTCCGTCTCCGACCAGAATGCTTACCGCACCAAGGAAGAGATCGATGCCTGGAAGGAAGTTGATCCCATTCTGACCTATCCTGCCAAGCTGATCGAAGCCGGCGTTATGACCCAGGAAGATGTGGATGCCATCCTGAAGGAGACCTCCGACCGGATGACCATGATCTGCAAGGCGGCTGCCGATCCCGAGTTCAGCCCCTACTGCGACTTCAAGAAAGATCCCGCTGTTGTGGAGCGCATCATGTTCTCCAACCAGAAGATCGACAAGCTGGATGACCGCGAGCCTGAGTTCACTGTTCCCAAGGAAGAGGCCGAGGGCTACAAGAAGATCAAGGCCAAGGAGCGCAGCCCCTTCGATAAGGACGGCAAGCCCGTTTCCAAGATGAAGCTGTACAACCTGCGTGACGGCCTGTCCGAGGTTATTTGGGATCGCTTCTATGAAGACCCCACCATGATCGCCTACGGCGAAGACTGCCGTGACTGGGGTGGCGCATTTGCCGTTTACCGCGGCATGATGGATGCTCTGCCTCACAGCCGCCTGTTCAACTCTCCTCTGGCTGAGGGTGCTATTGTCGGTACTGCTGTCGGTTATGCGCTGTCCGGCGGCCGCGCACTGGTGGAACTGATGTATGCTGACTTCATCGGCTGCGCCGGTGACGAAATCTTCAACCAGATGTCCAAGTGGCAGGCAATGTCCGCCGGCATTCTGAAGATGCCTCTGGTTCTCCGGGTTTCTGTTGGCTCCAAGTACGGCGCTCAGCACTCTCAGGACTGGACTGCCCTGTGTGCACATATCCCCGGTCTGAAGGTTTGCTTCCCTGCAACTCCCTGGGAGGCCAAGGGCCTGATGGAATCCGCACTGAAGGGCACTGACCCCGTTGTGTTCTTTGAGTCTCAGAGAATTTACGATGTGGGTGAGCAGTTCCATGAGGGCGGTGTACCCGAAGAGCGTTATGAGATCGAGATTGGCGACACCAACAAGGTTCGTGACGGCAAGGATATCACCATTCTGACCATCGGTGCAGTTCTGTACCGTGCCATGGATGCCGTGAAGACCCTGTCCGAGAAGTACGGCATGGAGGCCGATGTGATCAACATCCACTCTCTGTCTCCTCTGGACTACACCAAGATCGTGGAGTCCGTCCGCAAGACCGGTAAGGTTTTGCTGGTTTCCGATGCCTGCGCCCGTGGTTCCTTCCTGAACGATGTGGCAAAGACCATCACCGAGCTGTGCTTCGATGATCTGGATGCACCTCCCGTTGTGGTTGGCGCCCGGAACTGGATCACACCTCCCTTCGAGTTCGACGAGTTCTTCTTCCCCCAGGCAAGCTGGATCCTGGATACCATCAACGAAAAGTTGGTACCCCTGCCCGGTTACGAGAACGTCACCACCTGCGACGAGGCGGAAACCATCCGCCGTGCCAAGGCTGGCGTCTGATATCCTATGGAACTCAGGCGGACTGCCAATGCGGGTGTCCTGCTGACGCTGGATGATACGAAAATATTGCTGGACGGCGTGAGCCAGGAGGTCAAGCCCTACCTGGCTACGCCCCCGGAGGAAAAAGTAAAGTTGTCGTCCGATTGGCCGGATGTGGTTGCGTTTACCCATTATCATGAGGACCACTGCGACTCGTCCTATGTGAAAACATATTGCCAGGCAACAGGAAAGCCGGTTTACGGCACATCCCAAATGACCGGCATGGTATGCACGGATAAGACATTTACAGCAGGCAATGTCCGGCTGACGGCAGTATCCACCCGGCATATGGGCCACTACGGAAAAACCACAATTCATCGCAGCTATGTGGTGGAGGGGAGCAGGAGCATTTGGTTTATGGGCGATGCTTCGCCATCGGAATTAAAGCTCCTTGTGGAATTTCCAAAGCCGGATGTTTTGATCATTCCGTATCCCTATGTGAGCACCCCAGCGGCATTGAAGCTGTTAGAGCCGCTGCTGCCCTGCAAGATCGTGCTGCTGCATTTACCCTTGCAGGAAAATGATCCCGATGGGGTATGGCAGAGCGTTGAACCCGGCCTTGAATATCTGAAAGCGTATTTGTATGTGCCCAAAATGGGCGAAATATTGAATCTTTGAATCTCTGAAAGGAGAGGTTTCCCATGATCATTACACAAAAAAAGCCTATCGATGAAGTTATGGCGATGGTGGCAGATGCCAAGACTGTGGCCATCGTTGGCTGCGGCAGCTGCGCTACCGCATGTCAGACCGGCGGCGAGCCTCAGATCGCAGAACTGACCGCAATTCTGGAGCAGGCCGGCAAGAAGGTGGTTGCTACCACTGTTGCAGACTACTGCTGCATGAACCTGGGCGTTAAGACCAAGATGAAGGCCATCAACGCTGCTGAGCCCGACTGCGTTATTTGCATGTCCTGCGGCGACGGTGTGCAGTGTGTTGCCAAGAACGCCAACAACAAGCCCGTTTACCCCTCCAACAACACCATGTACCTTGGCGAAGCTGTCAAGTTCGGCGTTTGGGAAGAGGCCTGCCGTTTCTGCGGCGAGTGCGTGCTGGGTCAGACCGGTGCAGTTTGCCCCATTACCCAGTGTGCCAAGAGCCTGGTCAACGGCCCTTGCGGCGGACAGAAGAACGGCAAGTGCGAGGTCAATCCCGAGAATGACTGCGCATGGATCAAGATCTACAACCGTTTGGAGGCCACCGGCCAGCTGGAAAAACTGACCCAGACCCGTAAGGACAAGGGCTACGGCGACTTTGCCTATCCCAGAACCATCAGCTTGAGGGGGAAGAAATAATGAGTTTGTTGAAAGACGCACTGGAATCCGGCAAATTCGGCGTGACTGCCGAAATGGCACCCCCCAAGGGTTATGATTTTACCGAGCAGATGGAAGCAGCTGAGCTGCTGAAAGGCAAGGTTCACGGCGTGAATGTCACCGATATGCAGTCTGCAAGCCTGAAGGCCACCGGCCTGGGCCTGTGCATTAAGCTGAAGCAGGCAGGCGTGGAGCCTATTTTGCAGATGACCGGCCGTGACCGTAACCGTATGGCCATCATGGGCGATGCACTGGCAGCTGCCAGCTTCGGCATCGACACCATGCTGGCTCTCACCGGCGACCATCCTGTTGTGGGCGACTGCAAGGACAGCAAGCCCGTTTATGACCTGGACTCTGTGGGCATTTTGAAGATGCTCAGCCAGATGGAAGAAAGTGGCTGTGACTGCGGCGGCAATGAGCTGACCGGCGGCGCACCCAAGTTCTACAAGGGCGCATCCGTTACTCCCGTTTATGAGCCGCTGTTCCTGCAGCTGAACAAGCTGCGTCAGAAGGTGGAAGCAGGTGCGATGTATGTGCAGACCCAGGGCATTTTCGACCTGGATACCTTCAAGCGCTTCCTGGAGCAGGTGGACAATATGGGTATCAAGACCCATATCATGGCAGGTATCATTCCTCTGAAATCCGCTGGCATGGCCAAGTACATGAACGAAAATGTTCCCGGCATCGATGTGCCCCAGGATATGATCGACCGTCTCACCGCTGCAGCAGCAGAGGGCAAGGAAAAGGGCATCAAGGGCCTGCCTATGCAGCTGGGTATCGAGATGGCTGCGGAAATGATCGCAAAGATCAAGGACGAAAAGCTGTGCGATGGCGTGCACATCATGGCCATCGGCGCAGAGAAGAATGTTCCCACCATCCTGGATAAAGCCGGGATCACCATCGCTTAATTGGAGGAAAATATGAAGACAAAAGCTGTTCGTATTTACGGTAAACAAGATCTTCGCCTGGATGAGGTGGAGCTGCCTGAGATCGGTGCTGACGGTGTCCGTATCCGCGTGATCTCTGACAGTCTGTGCATGTCCAGCTACAAGGCTGCCATTGAAGGCGGCGACCACAAGCGCGTACCCAGCAACTGCCATGAGAATCCCACTGTTGTGGGCCACGAGTTCTGCGGTGACATCGTAGAAGTGGGCGAAAACTGGAAGCACAAGTACAAGGTGGGCGACAAGTTCGTTATCCAGCCTGCGCACTATCACAATGGCTCCCAGGAGGCTCCCGGCTACTCCTACAACTACTGCGGCGGTAACGCACAGTACGGCAATGTGCCCATCGAGACCCTGCTGGAGAACTGCCTGCTGCCCTACAACTCCGATACTTACTACTATGGCTCTCTGGCTGAGCCTCTGAGCTGCGTTATCGGTACTTTCCATGCCATGTACCACACCAAGGCCGGTTCTTATGTCCATGAAATGGGCATCAAGGAAGGCGGCAAGATGGCACTGCTGGCTTCCGTCGGCCCCATGGGCTTGGCTGCGATCGACTACGCCATTCACTGCGACCGCCGTCCCAGCCTGCTGGTCATCACGGATATCGATGAGGCTCGCCTGGAGCGTGCCGCTTCCATCTACACTGTGGAAGAAGCTGCAAAGTACGGCATCGAGCTGCACTACGTCAATACCCGTATGGAGAATGCCACCGCATATCTGCGTGAGTTGACCGGCGGCACCGGTTATGACGATGTGGTCTGCTTTGCTCCTGTCAAGCCCGTCATTGAGCAGGCTGACGATATCCTGGGCTTCGACGGCTGTCTGAATTTCTTTGCCGGCCCCACTGATTCCCAGTTCAAGGCACCCTTCAACTGGTACAATGTCCACTATCTGTACACCCACGTGGTGGGCACATCCGGCGGCAACACCAACGATATGCAGGAAGCTATCGAGATGATGAATGCCGGCAAGCTGAATCCCTCTGCTCTGGTTACCCATATCGGTGGTCTGAATGCTGTTATTGACACCACGCTGAATCTGCCCAAGATCCCCGGCGGCAAGAAGCTGATCTACAATCACATTGATCTGCCCCTGACTGCCATCGCAGACTTTGAAGAGGCCGGTAAGACCGATCCTCTGTTTGCAGAGCTTGACAAGATCTGCAAGGCAAATAACAATCTGTGGAGTCCCGAAGCAGAAAAGTATCTGCTGGCTAACGCTAAGAAGATCTAATAGAAAAACGCCCGGATTTCCGGGCGTTTTCTTTAGGTTCGGTGTCAATAGTTGGGGTAGAGCCAAAATAGCACAATTGTTAGATCGTGTCGGAGCATCTGCTTCGGCACGATTTTTGCATTCGGAGCCAATTTGGTTTCGGATGTTTGCATAGTTTCAGGCTTTCTGCACTGCACGAGAGAAGTACGAATCCCGGGAGATATTGTACAATTCAGGGTTTTGAAGCAGGAAACTAAAAAAGGAATTATCTCGCAAGAAAGTGAACTGGCTGGCAAGAAAAGAGGGTTGAAATCTTAAGAGGGGATTGAGTATAAAAGTTATAGAGAAAGGTGTCTAAATAATTAAATTAGCAGCCCATTTCTGTTGGACAAAATGTACAACATAAAAAACAAAAAGAGAGAAGCTATTTGTTCTGAATGAGCGACGTCCGGAGTTATATTTCCGCTAACGAAAAATTGTTGTATGTCATATGACAATGAGATCTTGGCGAAAAGAGAAGTCACAATGGATAGAAAAGCATTGTTAAACAGTTGGTTATTTTTGCTAAAAATACAATAAAGGTGGTTTTTTATGAAGATGGCAAAAGCAACAATCTCGGATGCACAAAAATACGGAGAAAGTGCCATCCAGAACAAAAGGAAAAGCAAGGTGGGCAGTTACTTGCGGCGGAATATGTGGCTGTACATATTCGCCGTGCCGGCGCTGATCTGGCTGTTCGTATTTTGCTACGCACCTATGAGCGGTATCATCGTCGCATTCAAGCGCTACACAGGCGCATACAGCGTCTGGGAGAGCCGCTGGGTCGGCATGCGCTGGTTCAACAGCTTCTTTAAGTCCTACTATTTTGAGCAGGTCATCGTGAACACCCTGCGCCTTTCGCTTTACAATCTGGCGACCTTCCCGCTGCCCATTATTTTGGCTATGATGCTCA
>SVMG01000006.1 GCA_015067545.1 Oscillospiraceae bacterium | reverse complement strand
GTCTGCTCCCAGCGTGGCCGTTTGCCCCAAGTGCGGTGAGCCCGTCATGCCCCACAGAGCTTGCAAGGCTTGCGGCTCTTACAATGGCCGTCAGGTCCTGGCCGCCAAGGCTGACTAAGGCAGGAAATTGCGAATGCGCAGAGGAAGGCAAGATTGCCTTCCTCTTTTTCCTTGCTTTTGACAGGATAATGTGGCATAATAAGGAAAAAGAACGATCCTATGAAAGGAGTGATTGCTATGGCGAAGCCTTTGGTTGCCATTGTGGGCAGACCTAATGTAGGCAAATCCATGCTTTTCAATAAACTTACCGGGCAGCGCACCTCCATCGTGGAGGATACGCCCGGCGTGACCCGTGACCGGATCTACGGTGACTGCGAGTGGCTGGGCCGCCATTTTTCTTTGGTGGATACCGGCGGTATTGAGCCCAATACCGACAGTGACATGCTGAAGTTTATGCGCCGCCAGGCGGAGATCGGCATAGAATTGGCGGATGCCATCATCATGGTGGTGGATGTACGTTCCGGCGTCACCGCTGCAGACCAGGATGTGGCTACCATGCTGCGCAAATGCGGCAAGCCGGTGTGCCTTGCGGTGAACAAGTGCGATTCCATCGGCGCGGTGAATCCGGATGTGTATGAATTTTACAGCCTGGGTATCGGCGACTTGTTTGAGACCTCTGCCATCCACGGTCACGGTACCGGCGATATGCTGGACTGGGTACTGGAGAACATCCCCGAAGAGGATGACGAGGACGAGGAAAGCGACATTGTCAAGGTGGCTATCGTTGGCAAACCCAATGTGGGAAAGAGCAGTTTGCTGAACCGTATTTTGGGCGAGGAACGGGTCATTGTGTCCAATGTGGCCGGTACGACCCGGGATGCCATCGACTCTTATTTTGAAAACGAGACCGGCAAGTATTGCTTCATCGATACCGCCGGTATGCGCCGCAAGAGCAAGGTGGACGATGCCATCGAGCGCTACTCCAATATGCGCTCCATCAACGCCATCGAGCGGGCAGATGTGTGCCTGATCCTGGTGGATGCCAACGAGGGCGTTACCGAGCAGGATACCAAGATCGCAGGACTTGTCCATGAAGCAGGTAAGGCGGCCATCATCGTTGTGAACAAGTGGGACGCAGTTGCAGACAAGGAAACCAACACCATGCGGGATATGGAGGGTGAAGTCCGCAACGGCCTGAGCTATATGCTCTACGCGCCTGTGCTGTTTTTGTCGGCACTCACCGGCCAGCGGGTGGACAAGCTGTTCCAGGTGATTCAAGATGTCCATGCGCAGAACACCAGCCGCATCACCACCGGCGCGTTGAACAGCGTGCTGGCTGATGCAACTGCCCGGGTACAGCCCCCTACGGATAAGGGCCGTCGTCTGAAGATCTACTACATGACCCAGGCGAGCACCAAGCCGCCGCATTTCGTCATTTTCTGCAATGATGCAAGACTGTTCCACTTCTCCTATCAGCGATATCTTGAAAACCAGATCCGTGAGGTATTCGGTTTGAAGGGCACTCCTGTGCGTATCACCATTCGCCAGAAGGGCGATAAGGAGGAAGGCTAATGATCTGGGCTGTATTGGTGGCGGCGCTGGCTGCCTATCTCTTGGGAAATCTCAACGGCTCTGTATGTGTTTCTGCGCTGGTTGCCCACGATGATGTGCGCAGGCACGGAAGCGGCAATGCAGGTCTGACCAATTTCTTCCGCAGCTATGGCGGCTGGAGCACCCTGCTGGTGATCGCTGTGGATATGGTCAAGACTGTGGCAGCTGCATACACTGCAGGTTTTGCGCTGGCATCCTTTGGATTCTATCGTGAAGGCCTGGTGCTGGGCGTTGTAGCGGTATCCCTTGGCCATGATTTCCCGGCTCTGCTGGGCTTCAAGGGGGGAAAGGGCATCCTGTGCGGCTTCACAGCGGCGCTGATTTTGGATTGGCGTATTGCGCTGGTGATGCTGGCAGTATTCGTCATCGCCTTTGCTATTACCCGGTATGTTTCCTTAGGCTCTGTGCTGGGCGCACTGACCTGCTCCGTGGGATTTGGCGTGGTGTATTACGGCGACTGGGCAGTGATGGCCGGCGGCATCTTTATCGGAGCGCTGGCGATCTATATGCACAGAAGCAACCTGAGCCGCCTGATCAAAGGAACGGAATCCAAAGTCCATCTGATTCACAGGGATTTGAACAAATGAAAATTACAGTTGTAGGAAGCGGTGCCTGGGGCACAGCATTGGCTATCAGCCTGTGCAAAAACGGCCATGCCGTGACCTTGTGGGCACGGTCTGCCGAAAAGGCGGAGCAAATGAAAAGTACCCGGCAAAATCCCCGGCTAAATGGGGTAAAATTGCCGGATGAACTGCAAATCTCAGCAGACCCAGCCTGTGTGGCTGGGAGTGTGCTGGTGGTGATCGCCAGCCCGTCCGTTGCCATCCGGGAGGTGTGCCGGAAGATCGCCACGCATTTGGATGAAAACACGGTGATGGTGTCCGTTACCAAGGGCATTGAGCCTGGGACACTTTTGCGGATGAGTCAGGTTGTGGAGGAGGAGACGAAGCACCCTGTTGTGGTGCTCACCGGACCCAGCCATGCGGAAGAACTGGCCCAAGGCATGCCCACCGGTTGTGTAGCGGCAAGTGCCAACCAAGCACATGCAGAAATGGTGCAGGATGCCTTCATGTCCGACTATTTCCGCATCTATACCAGCCCGGACATCGTGGGTGCAGAATTGGGCGGTGCGCTGAAAAATGTCATTGCCCTGTGTGCTGGTGTGACCGATGGTATGGGCTACGGTGACAACATCAAGGCCATGCTCATGACCCGGGGCTTGACGGAAATGGCACGCCTGGGCGTTGCCATGGGTGCAAACCGGGATACCTTTGCAGGCTTGGCCGGAGTAGGGGACTTGATCGTTACCTGTACATCGCCCCATTCCCGTAACCACCAGGCGGGCATTCTCATCGGACAAGGAAAAAGTGCAGATGAAGCCATGGCGCAAGTGGGCGCAGTGGTGGAAGGCTATTATGCGGCAAGATCTGCCGGAGAGCTGGCAAAAAAGTACGGCGTGGATATGCCCATCGTAAGGGCTGCCTGCGCAGTGCTGTATGAAAATGTTTCCACTTCCCAGGTTGTGGAACAACTGCTGAACAGAAGCAAAAAACCGGAATCCGAAGATTCCGGCTGGAATTAAGCAACGCAAAGCCTCCTCCCAGGGGAGGGTATTCAGGGGCGATTTACGAATCGCCCCTATTTTTTTCTTGATTTTCGAAAAAAGGCATGATAAGCTAAGTTTGACAAAGGAGCGTGATTTTATGAAAAAGGTTATTGCATTTGTCCTGGTTTTGGTTTGTATATTGGGTTTGGTAGGTTGCAGCAAGCAGCCTGTGGAACCCATCAACACGATTAAGGGAGATCTGAGAACATACCACGAAATGTCGGACGGCACATGGCAATTTGAAGGCCATACATACAAATACCGTCTTGTAATCAGCGGAAGAATGCCCAATGCTGCGGTAGATTCTACATTTGTCTATTTAAGCAATCTTGAAAATATCACATTTCAGCAAGCATATATGGCGGCAGGTCTCAGCAGCAACATGGCAGACTATTTCGATGTGACAGAAGCAGTACTCGTGGAGTGGCTTTGAGAGATCATCGCTTGTGAAACGCAAAATCGGCACCCAATCTGGGTGCCGATTTGCTATTTATCAGTCCTCAAAGGTGAGCACGTCTTTATAGCGCTCCTTGAAGATATCGTAGACAGCATTCAGAACATTCTCATCGGAAACGGACAGGTAGTTTTCATTCTCCTCGTCCACCGGTTCCACTTCCAAAATGATGATTTCAGAAGAATTCTCGTCGGCGGGCATCAAAATCAAATATTCCTTGCCTTCGTATTCGATGCAGTCCAGATACTCAAATTCCACATCCTGGCCGTTTTCGTCAGTGAGCATCAGGATGTTGGATTCTTCCTCCTGCAAAACTTCTTCGTTTGCCATAGGAAAACTCCTTATCTCTGGATACGGCCGGAGCCGTCGCCGCCTGCCAGCTTCTCGACCTCTGCAACGGTGACCATGTTGTAGTCGCCCTCGATGGAGTGCTTCAGAGCGGAAGCAGCAACTGCAAATTCCACAGCTGCCTGGGTGCTCTTGCCGCTGAGAACAGAGTAGATCAGACCGCCGCCGAAGCTGTCGCCGCCGCCAACGCGGTCGATAATGTGCAGGTCATACTTCTTGGAGAAGCAGTACTCGTTGTCCTTGACATTGTACAGCATGGCGCTCCAGCCGTTGTCGAAAGCAGAGTGGCTCTCACGCAGGGTGATGGCAACCATCTCGAAGCCGAACTTGTCAGCCAGCTGCTTGGCAACGGACTTGTAGCCCTCGTGGTTCAGGCTGCCGCCGTAGATGTCAGTAGCCTCAGCCTCAATGCCGAACACATCCTTGGCGTCCTCCTCGTTGGAGATGCACACATCAACATACTGGCACAGCTCGGTCATGGCCTCGCGAGCCTCAGCACGGGTCCACAGCTTGCCGCGGTAGTTCAGGTCGCAGGAGATCTTCAGACCCTTGGCCTTGGCAGCGATACAAGCCTGCTTGCAGATCTCAACCAGGTTGCCGCCCAGCGCGGGGGTAATGCCGGTGAAGTGGAACCACTCAGCGCCCTCAAAGATGGCATCCCAGTCAAAATCGCTGGGCTCAGCCTTAGCGATAGCGGAGTTGGCGCGGTCATAGATACAAACGCTGCCACGCTGGGAAGCACCCTTCTCGTTGAAGTAGATGCCCACGCGCTCGCCGCCGCGGACGATCTTGGTGGTGTCTACGCCGTAACGGCGCAGGGAGTTGACAGCGCTCTGACCAATGGCGTGAGTAGGCAGCTTGGTGACGTAAGCCACATCCATGCCGTAGTTTGCCAGGGAGACAGCAACATTGGCTTCGCCGCCGCCGAAGGTGAACTCCACATGATCGCACTGAACAAAACGCTCGTAGTTATAGGGCTGCAGGCGGAGCATCAGCTCGCCAAAGGTAATTACTTTTGCCATTTTTAATTCCTTCCTTTCGTTCATTAACCGAGAGCAGCCTTGCGGGCCTCGGCACAAAGTGCAGTGATCTTATCAAAGTTGCCGGCCGCGATATCAGCCTTGGGGCAAACCCAGCTGCCGCCCACGGCGTGGATAAAGGGAGCATCCACATATTCCTTGATGTTGCCTGCGTTGACACCGCCGGTGGGCAGGAACTTGACACCTACAAAGGGAGCGGACAGGTTCTTCATGGCGTTCAGACCGCCGTAGACATTGGCGGGGAAGAACTTAACCACCTTCAGACCCATGTTCACAGCCATGGTGATCTCGGTGGGAGTGACGCAGCCGGGAGTGACGGCAATGCCGTTTTCAATGCACCAGCCCACGACCTGAGCGTCAAAGCCAGGAGAGACGATGAACTTTGCGCCCATGGATACAGCCAGCTTGCACTGCTCCAGGTTCAGAATCGTACCGGCACCCACCAGCACATCGGGGCAGTTTTCAGCAACAGCCTTGATGGCATCGGGAGCAGCGGCGGTACGGAAGGTGATCTCCATTACATCAATGCCGCCGGCGGCCATGGCCTTAGCGGTGGGGACAGCGTCCTTGGCATCGTCAATGACAACGACAGGGACAACAATAGAATTTGCCAGTCTGGTTAAAACATCCATAATCCAGTTACCTCCTGTGGCTTATTCAGCCAAATGTACATTTTGAGATTTGGGCCTGTATGACCCCAATTCGCTATCATAATTATAGATGCTTTTTACCGTCCTGTCAATCTTAAAAACAGTAAAACCGGGCAAGGAGAAGATCCCTGCCCGGACTTTTTATAGATATGCCGCTTCTGCGGATTTCAGCTGCAGCTGGAGCTTGTCCGCGATCAGGGCGATAAACTCGGAATTGGTAGGCTTGCCCTTGGTATTGCTGACCGTGTACCCAAAGAATTTTTGCAGGGTGTCCAGGTCGCCTCTGTCCCAAGCCACCTCAATGGCATGACGAATGGCCCGTTCCACCCGGGAAGGTGTCGTGTCGAAAGCTTTTGCTACCTGAGGGTACAGAACCTTGGTGATCGCGTTGATCACATCCATGTCCTCCACAGCGATGATGATCGCTTCGCGCAGATACTGATACCCCTTGATATGAGCCGGTACACCGATCTCGTGGATGATCCCGGTGACCATGGTCTCGATGCTGTTCTTGTCCAGACGGCGCATGGGAATGATCCGCTGGTTCTCCCCACCGCGGAATTCCTCCAGCCGCTCGACAACGGCGGAAACATCACAGGGTTTCAGCATCAGATATCGGGCACCAAGGCTGGCCACTGTGGCAGCTACATAGTCCGAAACGAAAACGGATGTAGCCAAAATGATGGGTTTCTTTTCGATACCGGAAAGCGCCTTAAGAATGCCAAGACCGTCCTTGCCAGGCATCATCATGTCCAAAACCACCATATCCGGCTTTTTGTCCATGATCATACGCGTGGCCTGCTCCCCGTCGCTGACCGTGCCGATGACCTGAAAACCCTCTGCACGATGCAGCGCAGCGGAAAGTAATCCACAGAATTCTTCTGCACTGTCGGCTATGAATACAGTTGTGCGATTATCCATAATTTCCTCTCCTGTCATAATGAACTTACTCCCCAATAGCACGACAAGAACTGCCGTGTGCGACAAATATAATTTAGCATAATGTATCATTTTTTGCAAGGGAAAACTAAAACAATCGTTCGCCAATAATCGACAAAATTCGACATTTCCCTTTTATGGTTGACGCAGAGCGGTCTGTTGTTGTAAAATAGCCCTATCAAAAGCAACAGGAGGTATGCTTATGAATGATGTATGGAATTTAGACCCGATTTATAAGGGCTTTGACGATCCTGCATACACTGCGGATATGACCGCATTGAAAGACCTTGTGGAGAAGATCCGGTCAATGACAGCACAGCTGCCGGAAATGGACAAGCTACAGGGACTGAAGCAAGGTATTGCGCTGCAGGAACAGTTTTCTGAGTTGGTAAGCAAGCTGGCCGGTTTCGCCTCACTGCGCCAGTCGGCCAACACCAGAGATCCCGAGGCCGGCTCCCGCATGGGGCAGGTGATGCAGCTTTACAGTGGTGTGGCTGCGCCCTTTGCCACCTGGAAGGACTGGGCTTCCAAGGTAGAAAACCTGCAGGAAATCGTTGCAGGGGATGCGGATCTGAAGGAGTATACCTTCCTGTTCAAGAATTTGGCGGAATCCAGCAAGTACCTGCTTCCGGATATTGGTGAGGCGGTTATGGCCAAAATGGGCATGTCCGGCGGTGATGCATGGAGCGAAATGCAGCAGT
The DNA here is from genome assembly GCA_015067545.1 of Oscillospiraceae bacterium. GTDB lineage: Bacteria > Bacillota > Clostridia > Oscillospirales > Oscillospiraceae > Faecousia. The sequence continues at coordinate 115,454 of SVMG01000006.1, read as the reverse complement.
ATCTGACCAGTACCGTGCCTGTTTCCTATCGCGGTACGACTACAAATCTGTCGTCTATACGCAACCTTGCCTATGATGCCGATGCTCAGGTGCGAAAGGATGCGTATGAGGCAGAAATCGCATGCTATGACCGCATTAAGGATCCCGTAGCTTATGCGCTGAACTCCATCAAATTGGAGACGATCTCCGATTGCCAGCTCCGGGGCTATGAATCTCCGCTGGAGCGCACCTTGAAGCATGCCGATATGAAGCGGGAGACCCTGGATGCCATGCTGGGCGCCATGGACGAGTATCTGCCCAAGTTCTGGCAATATCTGAAGGCAAAGGCCAAAGCTCTGGGATATGAAAAGGGACTGCCTTGGTACGAGCTGTTCGCACCTATGGGCAAATCCTCCACGAAATTTACTGCTCAGGCAGCACGGGATTATTTGGTCACGCTGTTTGCAGAATTCGATCAGGAACTGTCGGATATGGTTGCCAAGGCCTTTGATGAGGCTTGGATCGATTTCTATCCCCGTGACGGCAAGGCCGGCGGCGCATTCTGTGCAGGTGTGGAATCCCTGGGGGAGAGCCGGATCCTGACGAACTTTGACGGTATGTTTGGCGATGTTGTGACACTGGCCCACGAGCTTGGCCATGCATTCCACAATCAGTGCATCCGTTCTCATCGGCCCTTGAACCACGGCTATTCCATGCCGTTGGCAGAAACAGCCTCAACCTTTAACGAATGTGTGGTGATGGCATCTGCCATTGAAAAGGCGGCAGATAAGGAAGAAAAGATCGCCTTGATCGAATCCCAACTCCAGGATGCTACGCAGATCATCTGCGATATTTATTCCCGTTACCGCTTTGAGACCATGGTCTTTGCCAATCGGGAAGAGCAGTTCATGAATGCGGATACTCTGTGCGCATTTATGACGGAAGCACAAAAGCAGTCCTATGGCGACGGACTGGACAATGAGGTTATGCATCCGTATATGTGGGTGTGCAAGAGCCATTACTATGGTCCCACATTCTACAATTTCCCCTATGCCTTTGGCGGACTGTTTGCCCGGGGATTGTATGCGCAGTACGAAAAAGAGGGTGCATCCTTTGTGCCTAAGTACAAGAAACTGTTGTATACCACGCCCATTGCCACCGCGGAGGATACTGCCAAGGTTGCAGATATCGATCTGACGGATAAGAATTTCTGGCGCGGCGCACTGCAGAGTATTGCAGATCAGATCGACCTGTTCTGCGCTCTGGTAGAGGCGTGATAGGAGGAAGCAATGGATCACAGAACAGAAAAACTGATGGCTTTTTTGAATGCGTCGGTGAGCGTCTACCATGCGGCGGCATATTTGTCCGGAGTTTTGGAGGATGCGGGATATATCCGCTTGTCCGAAGGGGAAAGCTGGAATCTGACCGCCGGTGGCAAGTATTATCTGACCCGCGGCGGTACGGCGGTGCTGGCATTTCGGGTGCCGGAGACCACGCCCAGGGGCTTTTTGATGTCCGCCAGCCATTCTGACCGGCCTACCTTTAAGGTAAAAGAAAACGGTGAATTGACAGGAAAATATACCCGTCTGTCCACGGAAAAGTACGGCGGGATGCTGATTGCACCTTGGCTGGATCGTCCACTGTCCGTTGCAGGACGTGTGATGGTGGAGACTGAGGATGGTGTGCAGAGCCGGTTGGTAAACATTGATCGGGATCTGATGATGATCCCCAATGTGGCCATTCACATGAACCGCCAGGCCAACGAGGGCTATAAGTGGAATCCTGCTGTGGACACCTTGCCCCTGCTGGGTGGTGCAGATGCCGCCGGAAAGCTCAATGACCTGCTGGAAGAGGCGGCTGGCGGTAAGATCCTGGGCCATGACCTGTACCTGTATATCCGCCAAAAGGCGACCGTATGGGGCATGGATGCGGAGTATCTTTCCTCTGCGGCACTGGACGATCTTCAGTGCGCCTGGGGCTGTACCCAAGGCTTCCTGAATGCAGACGATGGCAACAGCATTCCGGTGCTGTGTGTGTTCGACAGCGAGGAAGTGGGTTCTTCTTCCGTACAGGGTGCGGCGTCCAAGCTGTTGGAATCCACGCTGACCCGAATTTGCGCCAGCCTGGGTCTTGAGGAGCAGGTGATGCTCAGCAATTCCTTTATGATCTCGGCTGACAATGCCCATGCGGTGCATCCCAATCATCCGGAGTTTGCCGATGCGGGCAACGCCCCGGTGGTAAATGGGGGAGTTGTGCTGAAATTCAATGCAAATCTCCGATACAGCACTGACGGCGTGTCGGCGGCCATTTTCCGAAAGGTCTGCCAAAAGGCAGATGTGAAGGTGCAGACCTACTGCAACAGGGCAGACATTCCCGGCGGTTCGACCTTGGGCAATATCTCACTTTCCCATGTGTCCGTACCCACAGCGGATATTGGTCTTGCCCAGCTGGCCATGCACTCGTGCTACGAAACGGCGGGTGTGCAGGACGCCATTGATTTGGAGAAGGCTATGGCAGCGTACTATGCCGGTTCACTGGAAGTCAGCGGCGAGGATTACCGATTCCTATAAGATAAGGAGAATGCCCGGATGCGATGCATCCGGGCATTTTATAGATTATTCGTTTTCTTCGGTGGGCGCTTCTTCGCTGGGCTCGTCAGCTGGAGCTTCCTCGGGAATGTCCTCTGCCGGTGTTGCATCTGCAACAGGAGCGGACTTCTTGGGCTTGATCACCACAAAGTAGATCACAACAAAGTAGATGATAGCACCAACAGCTAAAACGCCTAAAACGATGGCGACGATTGTTCCGACAGAAGTGGGTTCTTCAGCGGGAATAAAATCATCGGGATTTACAGGCGCGGTCGGCATGGGTGCGGGCTGTGAAGGCTTGGTAGCGGGGGTGGAAGAGGGGGTAGAGGTTTGTGTACCCTCGCTGGCACCGGGCTGGGAAGCCGGAGGATTGGTTGCAGGGGGGTTCGTGGCAGGAGGATTGGTTGCGGGAGGATTCGTCGCAGGAGGATTGGTGGTCGTACCGCCGGTGCTGCCACCGGTGGAGCCGCCAGTAGATCCGCCGGTGCTGCCGCCGGAGCTTGTGGGGGTTTCCTTATAGAAAGCTAACACATAGTTTGTATCCAGTGTGTCGGGGTCATACGTGCTCCAGTTGTTTTTGTCGGCATACCAATCCAAATACACATTGCGACCGGTATTTTTCATATAGAACTGGTTTGTGCCGGCACTGGTCAGTTCCCACTTGTCGTTTGTACCGGTTTCATTCAGAGAATTGTACTCCGCTGCAAGAGCCAGCTTTTTGCCGGTTGCAGATGTGAAGGACCATGTTCCGTCACTGTTTTTCTTTGCGGTGAAAATTTCTGCATCAGAAATACCGGAGAAGCCGCCGGAAACATCGACGCCTACATTATAGTAGCCGGTCTTGGTGGCAGAAAGAGCCATCTTGCTGCCGGGATTAACGATGACGACCTTGTCACCGTCGTTCAGGGAAGAGACCTGGCTGTAGCTGGTGTCGGCAATGGAACCGCCGGTAGAACCACCGGTATTGCCACCAGTAGAGCCACCGGTGCTGCCGCCAGTGCTGCCGCCGGTAGAACCGCCGGTAGAACCACCGGTGCTGCCGCCGGGATTGGCAGTCACGCCGTTATTGCCGGAGGGACTCACCAAATCGTCGGGAACATCCTCACCGAACAGAAGCCAAGCAAACTCGGGATAGTCAATAAACACATTGCGGTTGCCCTGGATGTTTTCGACAACTTCGTTTCGGCCCATTTCCCAGGTATCCACAGGGTCGATTTCCATCCACTCCAGCAGGACATCCACGCTTTGGAATACTTCGGTAATACTGTCAGCGCCCCAATTGGAGCCCCATCTGACATAAACATAAAGGCAAATTCTTGCTACATCGCCCTTTACATTGTCCAGGGGCTCAAAATATGTACTGTTGTAGTGACCGCCCAGACAGCCGGTTGCGGGATTATTGCCGTATTTTGCTGTGCCGCCGTCGACATTGCCGTATTTCTTATTGCCTCTGGAACTGTTCACGGAAGCATCCGAGGGACGGATGTGATGCAAATCTGCGCCACCGCCGCTGGTATTGTTACCGCCAAGGGATTTCGGCCAGACATGCTCACGGTTCCAGCCATTATACTGACCCATGGTAGCAGAATAGCTGGTATACAGCAGGACAACACGGCCGTCTCCATTTTCACAGTCAGTCTGATCAGCGTAATCTCTGCAATTATCGTAAGAAGATATTTTCTTATGAGTGCTGGTCATCAGGGTACGCAGAGATTGCAGAAGCTGATTGGAACTCTGCTGAGAAAGTACATCAAAGGAATAGGAAGATGTGTAGTATGAGGAGGCACTTGTTCCGTCGAGAGAGGTACAGACCTCATCCCGGGTACCGGAGTTGGACGAAGTAGAATAGGTGATAGATGCAGCAAAGACATCTCTGGGGATAGCCGTGAAGACCAGTGCCAACACCACGCACAGAGCCAACAGGCCGGCGCTTATGCGTTTAAGAGAGTTTTTCATAACAATGCTCCTTGTCATTTTTTGTCTTATTATAACATATCACATAATATAGCAAAAGGGAAGAGGTATTTTTGTTGGAAAATCCACAACTTGAGACTTGACAATTTTTGAAAGTATGCTATAATCTTACCTGTTCCGATATGGAGGCTTAGCTCAGCTGGTTAGAGCGCATGCTTCACACGCATGAGGTCACAGGTTCGAGTCCCGTAGTCTCCACCAAAAAGAAACCACACCAAACGGTGTGGTTTTTCTTTTTGGTGGAGAAGAAGCGGAGGGACTCGAACCCATCTAAATGCGGCGCGGATGAGCGCCGCCGGCGAGGGCTGGACCGAGCCGAACCGTGATTAAGTCGAGTCCTGTTGTATCCACCGCAGCAAGGCGCAAAGCATAGGAAAGGCACCGCCGAAGCGGTGCCTTTCCTTTATTGTTTCTCAGCGTTGATCTTTGCCAATTCTTCCTCTTCCAGAACCCGGTAGGCCACCTTGCCCACCAAAGTCTTGGGCATATCGTCCCGGAATGCGATGTCATAGGGCATAGCATACTTCGCCACATGCTTGCGGCAGTGATCCAGGATCGCCTGCTTGGTGGCTTCGCTTTCCTCTACGCCTGCGGCCAGCTTGACGATGGCCTTGACTTTTTGCATCTTGTAGGAATCCGGGATGCCGATGACGCAGCTCATCTGCACAAACTCGTGGGCGTCCAGAATGTTTTCCAGCTGCGCCGGGTACACATTGTAGCCGGAAGTGATGATCATCCGCTTGGCTCTGCCCTTGAAGTACACAAAGCCCTGGTCATCCATGATGCCCAAATCGCCGGTGTAGACCCAAGTCAAGCCATCCTCGTGCTTACGCAGGGTCTGTGCTGTCTCCTCGGGATGGTGCATGTACTCCAGCATAACAGTGGGACCGGCCAGCAGGATCTCGCCCTCCTGTCCGTAGGGAAGTTCCTTGTCCGTGCCCGGCTCTACGATCTTGATATAGGTGTCGGGGAAGGGAAGACCGATAGAACCTTCCTTAAACATATGGGAAGGTGTCAGACAGCAGGCAGTAACGGTTTCCGTTGTGCCGTAGCCCTCCCGCACCTGAATGGATGCCTTGTGGTCATACAGGAACGTGTCCAGCTTCTTTTTCAGCTCCACGGACAGACTGTCGCCGCCGGAGAAGACGCCCTTCAGGCAGCTCAGGTCTGCACCGTCCATATCCGGAAGGCGCAACAGGGCCTCATAGAGGGTGGGTACGCCTGCAATGAAGTTACAGCGGTGCTTTACCAGATCCTTGGCATAGCTCTTGGGTGTGAACCGGGGAACTAAAATGCACCGACCGCCCTGGGAAAGCATGGTGTGGATGCAAACGCCAAGGCCAAAGCCGTGGAAAATGGGCATGGCCGCCAGCATCTTATCACCGGGACGGAACATCTGATTAGCTGCGATGACCTGCTGACCCAAAGCATTGAAGTTCAGATTGGTCAGCACGATGCCCTTGCTGGTGCCGGTGGTGCCGCCGGAATAGAGGATCACAGCGGGATCAGTCGCTTCCCGCTTGACGGCATAATTATGTCCGCAGTTGCTCAGAGCCTTGAAATCCTTCCACAGGATCACCGGGGCGTCCTTGGGGATGGGAGCGATCTTTCTGCCCTGAGTCAGTGCATAACCAACCTTCATTGCAGGGGAGAGGGCATCGGCGACGCTGGTGATGATCAGATTGCGGATACCGGTGTTTGCCCGGATGGCTGCAAATTTACCATAGAACTGATCCAGTGTGATGGCAGCTACGGAGTCGGAATCGTTCAGATAGAACTCGATCTCCTTTTCTGCAGACAGGGGATGGATCATGTTGGCGATGCCGCCTACCCGGTTGACCGCGTAGAACATGTAGATAGCCTGAGGGCAGTTGGGCATGGCGATGGTGAGCTTGTCACCGGGACGAATGCCCAAGGTCTTGAGAGATCTTGCGCAAATTTCGATTTCCCGGATCAGCTCGGCATAAGTAGTGGCCTTGCCCATAAAATCAAAGGCAACATTTTTGGGATATTTTTTGGCAACGGACTCCACTGCCTCAAACATGGAGCCCTGGAAATAGTCCAACTGCATGGGAACATCGCCCATATAGTCCTTCCACGGAGTTTTTGCAGTAATCATCAGTAATCGACCTCTTCATTTAGCGGTTTTTCCAGCAGCTCCGGATTCTCCAGGAGCTTTTTCAGAAGCTGAACGGTGCGGGAGTAATAGTAGCCATCGGCGATGCGTTCGTCAATGGTCAGACCGATGTCTACACTGGGCTTCATATGTACCGTGCCGTCATCATCGTAGAAGGGGCGCTTTTTCGCCTGACCGATGGTACAGAACACGGAGCAGGTGCCCCAGTTGGTCAGATGGTGATAACCGGCTCCCAGCTTGATGGAGCCCAGATTGGAAAGATACACAGAGCCATAGAAGGGATCGCCCTCTGTGACGCTCTTAGGCATCCAGCCGTGTCGATCCAGGAATCGGGCACCTGCGCCCACGATTTTTTTCAGGAAGCCGGGAATGGCTGCAACCGCATTGAGACTCTCCGTACCGCCATCCAGCTTGTCACTGCGGCAGAAGGAGACCTGACGGAAGATCTCGTTGTGGATATCGTCGATGGTTTCCGTGCCGTTTACACGCACCTGCGCCAAGGCCTCTGCACCGTCATCGGAAAAAATCTTCTTCACAGTAAAAGATGCGGAGATTTCCTTGTGCATATACATGGTGTTGTTGGCGATAAAGCGGTTCATCTTCGGCCGCAGAACCATGGTCTTTAGAATGGCGGCCACCATCACCTGGAACAGATTGTAGGCATATTCCGGATTATCTGCATTTTTCTTTTCGAGATATGCGTTGATATTGGTAAGGTCGATGCAATCACTGATGAATGCCTCGTTGTCGCATCGGTTGGGGAAGATCAGAGGCATGATCACATGCATGGAGTGGATTTTCTGTAATTTGATGCCATCTTTTCGGTCGCCAATTTTTTTCATGGTAAAACCTCTCTCTATATTGGGTATTATACAGACAAACAATATCAAAAATTCATAGATTTGTCAAATATTGTTGAATTATTGTTTAGATTGCAATGCTATCATATTTTTGCTATAATAGGTATATATATCCATTTGCACAACAAGGAGTGACAGTCAATGCTTGAATTAAGAGGCATTACAAAAGAATATCCTGCCGGCGACGGCAAGGTGGAGGCACTGAAAGGAATCGATCTGCAGTTTCGAAGCAGTGAGTTCGTATCCATCCTCGGTCCCAGTGGCTGCGGCAAGACGACCATGCTGAATATTATTGGTGGCCTGGATCAGTACACAAGCGGTGATCTTGTGATCAATGGCCGGTCTACCAAGAATTATAAGGATCGGGATTGGGACAGCTACCGGAATCACTCCGTTGGCTTTGTGTTTCAAAGTTACAATCTGATTCCTCATCAAACAGTTTTGCAGAATGTGGAACTGGCACTGACCCTTTCCGGCGTTTCCAAGCATGAGCGCAGAAAGCGGGCGAAAGAGGCATTGGAGCAGGTTGGCTTGGGCGATCAGCTTCGCAAAAGACCCAATCAGATGTCCGGCGGACAGATGCAGCGTGTAGCCATCGCCCGGGCTATCGTCAACAATCCGGACATCATCCTGGCAGATGAGCCTACCGGTGCACTGGATACGGAAACCAGCAAACAGGTTATGAACATCCTTCGCCAGATTGCAAAGGATCGCCTGGTCATCATGGTCACCCACAACCCGGAAATTGCCGAGGAATATTCCACCCGGATCGTCCGCGTGGTGGATGGCTTGGTCATCAGTGATTCCCAGCCAATGACGGAGAAGGAAATTCTGAATGAACAGATCGCGACCTATGAGAAAGGTCCGTGGCAGAAAAAAGAAAAGAAGCCGTCCATGTCCCTGTGGACCTCCTTTGGCCTGTCGTTGCGCAATCTGATCTCCAAGAAGGGACGTACCACGCTGACATCCTTTGCGGGCTCCATTGGTATTATCGGTATTGCGCTGATCTATGCAGTATCCCAGGGTATGACCACCTATATCAACATCATTCAGGAGGAGACCCTGTCTTCTTACCCGCTGACCATTCAGGCGGAATCTGTGGATATGGGAAGACTCATGCTGAGCTTCATGGGGCAGGCGCAGTCAGCCGGCGAGCATGACAAGGATGGCGTTTACGAAAAGACCATGCTCTATGATTTGGTGAACACACTGAATTCCATGGAGACCTCCTACAACGATCTGAAGGCCTTCAAGGTGTTTATCGAAGAGCAGATGAAGGATCCCGACAGCAAGCTCGCACAAGCGCTCAGCGGTGTGCAGTATACCTATGATCTGGATCTGATGGTCTACACCGAGAATGTTGACGGCAAGATCATCCAGGCGGATACCATGGCGCTGATGCAGGAACTGATGATCGAGCATTTGGATATGGATATGTCCTCCATGCTCCAGATGTCCGAATCCTACGGCTTTGACATGGAAGCGATGGCCGGTATGGGTCCCATGGGCTCGTCCATCAATTTGTTCCAGGAGATGCTTCCCGGAGACAATGGTGCGCCCATCAATGAAATGCTGCTGAATCAGTATGATCTGATCTACGGTGCCTGGCCCAATTCCTACAACGAGATCGTGCTTGTTGTGGATGAGAAGAACGAGCTGGATGATCTGACATTGTATGCACTTGGCCTGAAGTCCAAGGCGGAAATGGATGCTCTGGCAGCGGCCTCCAAGGATAAAACGCCCGTGGAAGTGGAAATGAAGAAGTGGACCTTTGAGGAGATCTGTTCGCTGGACTACCGTGTGGTATTCAACGCCAACTGCTTTACCAAGGTCGGTGACCTTTACACTGACCTGCGCAAGACCCAGGAGGGTATGAAGTACCTGTATGACAACGGTCTGGATCTGAAGGTCACCGGTATCATCCGTCCCAATGAGGATGCCAGTGCTTCCATGCTGTCGAGCACCATCGGTTATACCTATATGCTGACGGAGTATGTAATCCAGGAAGCAAAGGATGCTCCTGCTATTTTGGCGCAGCTGGAATCCCAGCACACGGATATTTTCACCGGTCTGCCCTTTCAGGAGAACACCGGCAATCTGAGTGCTGAGCAGAAGTATAATGCATTTTTCGACTATATCCGGGAGCTCAGTGATGCCGATAAGGCCCAGACCTATATTAAGATCAAGTCCATTCCCTCTGCCGCAGAGCTGGAGGGCATGATCGCACAGGCAATGCAGGGCTATCCCACAGTGGAGTCCCAAAAAGCCGTGCTGCTGCAGGTGTTGGTCAGCCAGACCGGCATGAGCGAAGATGAGATGAAGGGCTACATGGAGAACATGAAGGAAGAGGACATCACCGAGATGTTCACCCAGATCATCACCCAGCAGGTAAAGATGCAGTATGCCGCTCAGGTCAAGGCACAGATGTCCCAGATCCCCATGGAGCAGCTGGTAGCCATGCTGACTGCGGAAAGTGCAAACTATACCCTGGAGCAGTGCGCACAGTATTATGATGAGGTGCTGGAATTTTCGGAATCCAGCTATGACGATAACCTGCTGAAGCTGGGTTATCTGGATCTGGAATCTCCTGCTTCTGTTAACCTGTACGCGACCACCTTCGAGAGCAAGGATGTGATCGAAGAGGTCATTGCTGAGTACAATGCAGATAAGGACGAGGTCCACAAGATCCAGTACACCGACTATATCGGTCTGATGATGAGCTCCATTACGACCATCATCAATGCCATCACTTATGTGCTGATTGCGTTTGTGGCGGTTTCTCTGGTGGTTTCCTCCATCATGATCGGTGTCATCACCTTGATCTCTGTGCAGGAGCGCACCAAGGAGATCGGTGTGCTGCGTGCCATCGGTGCATCCAAGAAGAATGTTTCCAGCATGTTCAATGCGGAGACCGTGATGATCGGCTTTGCCTCCGGTGCCATTGGCGTCACCCTGACCTGGCTGCTGTGCATTCCCATCAATGCGATTTTGTTCTATCTGACCGGCCTGGGCAATCTGAGGGCATTCCTGCCCCTGCCCGTGGCATTGATCCTGGTTGCGATCAGCGTACTGCTGACCATGTTTGCGGGAGTCATCCCGTCCCGAAGCGCCGCAAAGAAAGACCCCGTTGTGGCTCTGAGAACGGAATAAGAAAAAGAACCGGGAGTGATCTCCCGGTTCTTTTTAGATGTTCAACAATTTTTGCAGGGCAGTAACGGTATCGGGGAATAAGTGATCCTTCAATTCCTCGGCTGTGACCCATTTGAATTTTTCAATTTCGCCGGGTTGGGTCCTGGGAATCCCGCTTACCCGACCCGGAAAAATCACCACCTGTTTCCTGGCAATGGGGGAAATGGGATATTCCACAACGACTGTTCTGTCAGGCTCCAGCAGGGCGGTCAGTCCGGTCTCTTCAAAGAGTTCCCGTTGGGCGGTCTCTATTTCCGTTTCTCCTGCTTCCATATGCCCCTTTGGTAAGCTCCAGCACTTGGAGAATTCCTCAAATACGATAAGATATTCCGGTTCAGTATTTCCCGTTCGATAGGGAAGCACGCCGCAGGATTTGCGAAACAGGGAAATGATGTATGTATCGAAATACTGCTCCTGAAACCGGACAGCCTCTGCAATTTGCCCCTGGTGAAAGACCATGCCTTCCGGGGCGACGATCAACTTGTCTTCTGTATCGTTTTTTCGCCGGATCGCGCCCACCACCTGTCCGTCAAAGGAAGAAAGGGGCGCATCCACACCCAAAATGTAGACATCCTGCTCCTCGCCGTCGCCGCCTGTCAGGCCGGGGATGTAGCCGTAGTTGACGGGGTATACCATGCCTTTGTGGCAGCATCCTATGGGACGGTCCACTTCCACGTGGACGGATGTTCCAAGCAGCTGATAGATCATTTGATCACGGGTGTTCATGTCATTACTCCTTTTGCAGTGTGCTCAAGGCGATCATCACCTGGGATGGCAGGTAGAAGAACCACGAGAGGTTGAAATCCATAAATAGAAAATCGTGCAGGGCAGAGCCCTCGGCAATGGGCAGATACCCACCTGCTGCTACCTGCAGGCCAATGACCGTGTCGCACAGGATGAAGGCCACCAGACCGATGGGCAGCAGCTTGTTTTTCTGCCATTGGGTAAATGCCGTGACGATGTTCATAAAGAGATTGGCATAGTAGCAGACGGAAACCACAGCCAGCGCATCCAGCTTGTCTTTGAGAATGATGAGTGAAATCAATTCAATGGCGGCCACCAATCCGATGCGGATCAGCAAAAGGGTGCGGTTTTTCTGATTCAGGTAGAGTTTTGCTGCATAAAAACTCTGTGCGCCAAGGAAAAAGATCATACCCCAGAGCTGCTGGATGGGGGAGCAGACTACCAGACAAAAATCTGCGCCCACAGTGCAGGCGAGACCTGCTGCGATCAAAGGATCATTCTTTACCCCGAACAGCAGCGCAAAAAGAAAGCATAGGACGATGCCGGTATATGCGCAAACCGTAAATATATCGCCTCCGGCGGTAAGGACGAAATAATAAAGAATCGCCTCGGCAAGCAAAAAGCAAATCACAGAAATTCTTTTGAAACTTCGGTCCATTAGATAACTCCTTTCGGGTACTAACAAGTATTATAGCGCAATGTGAAGGAAAAAGAAAGACCTTGACATAGAATGTGGAAAGACATATGATGGAACTGCAGACCGAAAGGGGCATGAACCATGCGTAAAACAAAGGGCTATACCTCCCAGGAGCTGGTTTGCAATGAAAACCTGTGTCAGATCATAGATCGCTGGGGCGTTGCAAAATATGTGATTGCAGGTATGAAGGACCGGCCCTATGGTTTGGATGATCAGCCAAAGGCAAGGGCAGATCTGTTTGAGGCGATTTTGGGCGCCATTGCCCTGGAAAGCGGATGGGATGAGGCCGTTTTGGATCGGGCGGTGCATAAAATGCTGTCTCTGGATAAGCGGTTGGCAGCAATTCTGCCCAAGTGCGACCACTAACATGTATGCCCGGAACTGCATTTGCAATTTCGGGCACTTGACAAACCCAATTCTGAGGGATATAATCTTTTGGTAACCTATGGGCTTGTAGCGCAGCTGGGAGCGCACCACATTCGCATTGTGGGGGTCGGGAGTTCGAATCTCCTCAAGTCCACCAAACCGGAAACACCACCCAACGGGGGTGTTTCTTTTTGGTATGGTAGTTATTGAGGAAATTCGAAAGATTAAATGCAACAGTCCGGTGGACTGTTGCGCGCGACGGCTGGACGGAGCGCAACCGTTATCTGGGCGCAGCACAGATGCAAACGAATCTCCTCAAGTCCACCAAACCAGAAACACCACCGGTCGGTGGTGTTTCTTATGTATTGCCAAACTTTGGAGCGGGAAAGATGAACAGAACTGTTGATATGACAGTGGGGAATCCGACAAAGCATATTTTGAAATTTGCATTCCCACTGCTTTTGACCAATCTTGGTCAGCAATTATATATGATGGTGGACGCATCTATCGTGGGCCGAGGTGTTGGCGTCAAGGCTTTGGCGGCCGTTGGTGCAACGGATTGGTGTTACTGGCTGATCCTGTGGTCGATCATCGGTCTGACTCAGGGTTTTGCCACCTTTGTATCCAGATATTTTGGTGAAAAAAACTACAAGGATGTCAATAAGGTCATTGCCATGTCCACCGTCCTTTGTATAGTGATCGGCGCCTTTATGACGGTCCTGGGCCTTGTGGCGGCACGGCCGTTGCTGGAGCTTCTGAACACCCCTGACGATATTATCGGGGGCGCAACCACATACCTGATCACTATGGTTGCCGGTACGTTGATCGTCACTGCATACAATATGGCTTCTGCGATCCTGCGCGCCTTTGGCGATGGCAAAACGCCGATGATCGCAATGGTTATCGCGGCAGTGCTGAATATCGGTCTGGACCTCCTTTTTGTGTTCGCGTTCCGGTGGGGGATCTTTGGCGCGGCGTTGGCATCGGTCATTTCTCAGCTGGTGTCTTTTGGTTTCTGCTTTGTTCGCATTCGCTCCATTGATTGTGTGCATATGGATCGTTCAGTGTGGAAGATCGATTGGAAAATGGTGCGGGATATGCTGGCCTTTGGTTTGCCGTTGGCGTTTGAACATATCATCATTGCCGTTGGCGGTATTTTGCTCCAGTCTGCAGTGAATTTGCAGGGCAGTATTTTTATCGCAGGGTACACCGCAACCAATAAGGTGTATGGTCTTTTGGAGTGCAGTGCGATTTCAGTGGGCTTGGCAAGCTCTACATTTCTTGCCCAGAATTACGGTGCAGGCCAGCTGGAACGGGTCAAAACCGGTGTGAAGGCCGCATCAGGGATTGTGACTGTCATGGCCGTGGTGGTTTTGTTCTTTGTATTACTGGTGAAGCGGTATCTTCTGATGCTCTTTTTGAATGTGAATGAGGCCGGCGGCCCGGAGGCACTGGAGATCGCAGACCGCTATCTGACCATTATGACAGGCTTTTTGGTGATTCTGTATTTGATCCATGTTTTCCGAAATGCCTTGCAGGCTATCAAGATATCCCTGTGGTCATTGATCTCGGGCATTGCAGAATGTATTTGCAGGGTCATTATGGCGAAAGTGGTGCTCCACTGGATGGGCACGGATGCCCTGTTTGTATCGGAGCCGGTGGCATGGCTGGGAGCATTGCTGTGCGTACTGATTCCATATTTCTATTACCGAAACAAGCTTTTGAAATCAGACAAATGAAAGACGCGGCAAGGTGTTCCTTGCCGCTTTTTTTAGAACTGGCTGACCAGTTCGTCCATTTCTTTTCTCTTTTTGGGGCGAAGCTTGTCGTCTGCCTTCGGGTAGCCGATGGTGATGACAAGACGCACAGCACCGTCCAAATTGCAAATTTTACGGATGGCATCATCATCGAACCAACCCAAAATACAACTGCCAAGACCCTGGGCACAGGCTTCTGCGGTGATGTAGGCCGCGGCGATGCCGATATCGATGGAGCGGTAGTCGTTATGCTTCACCTTTGCTCCTACGGCGGCGGATTTCACATAGGCCTTTTCAGAGATGACCAGCAAAACCTGCGCATCTGCGGCAAATTTGTTCATACCCATACCCATGGTGGCTTTGGCGACTGCCTTGGCCGTTTCGCCCCGACACACAGAAAAATGATAGGGCTGGCCGTTGCAGGCGGAAGGGGAGAGACGGGCGGATTCCAAAATAGCGGCGAGCTTTTCTTCCTCTACCGGTCGTTCGGCATCATAGCTGCGGCAGGATTGACGGGTTTGGGCGATTTCACCGAAGTTCATAAATGTGCCTCCTTCAAAATAGTATTTAAGTGGAATGATTTTGCTTGCGGAAAATGCGCTCATTGCGAAAATCCCGGGGCGTTTTTCCGTATACCTGAGTAAACTGTTTTGTAAAATAGCTGATGGTATTGAAGCCGACCAGGGCAGAGACTTCCTTGATGGGCAGACTGGTATGCTTCAAAAAGCTGGCGGCCTGCATACAGCGTTCTTTGTTTACAAAAGCAATAAAGGTCATGCCCATGTCGTGACTGAACTGATGGGAAAGGTAATCCGGGTGTACGGACAGTTCCTTGGCGGTGTCTTTGACGGTCAGATTGCTGTTGAGATTGTTCTTGATATAGATGACTGCCTGATGGGTAAGACTGCTGAGGTTCTGATAGGACTGCTCCTGCACCAGACGGCAATACTGCTCAATAATATAGATGCTGAAAGGTGTCACCATATTCGGCGCATTCAACCGTTCGATCTGCATGCCGATCTCATTGGATAGCTGATCCAGCTGATAAGGATGGACCCCACTGCCCTCCAAAGAGTGGCGCAGCTGTGTGTTGAGAATGATACATTGGTTCTGCATATTTCGCAGATGATTGGAACTCCGGGAGACGAAATCTGCATAAAGTTCCCGGCCCTGCAGTGCGTGCAGGGCAAGGGATAGATTGCCCAGCTTTACAGCCTCTGTCAGCAAGCTGCTGGTCTCATAACGGTCTTCGATCCGACGGATCTGTGTGATATCCTTGGACTGATTGGCATCGGACAGTAAGGAGAGGGGAGCGATGTGATAGGTCGGTTCGATCCTTTTGACCGGAACAGGCAGGTGAATATCGCAGACATGCCGCAGGAGAATATCCATCAAACGATAGAGATTGTAAGTGGTCATCAGCGGCAGGTGGTTGGCCACCTCCACAAACTGCTCCATGGTCCTGGGAGAGATATTTTGCTGTTGCAGGTAGGCAAGCAAATTGTGGGTGGTGTAGCTATCCGTGGTGACCGGGCCAACGAACAGGATCTTACCAAGGGACCGACAGGAATAGATCAGCGCGGCGATGCCCGGAAAGGGAGCAAACTCGTATATATAGGCGCTGTCCAGTGTACAGATTTGTGTAACTGCAGCGTGACTTCCAAGATCGGCGCCCAGACGGGGAGATACGTTTTCCCGGAGGTAAGCACGCACTTCAGCCTCTGTATTGGGCATCAAATACACATCTGCACCGGAGAATAAGGAAGATATTTCCTGAATGATTTTCATTTTTTCCAACATATGGACACCTCTTGCAAAGTGCATAAGATTTATGATAGTATATCACAGATATGTTGTTTTTTCAATCCATTTCTTTTGGTAAAATGACTGGGTAAGAGAGGATTTCGTATGGAAATCTTATGAAATAACACAAAGGAGGCACTTTTTGTGAAAACCAAAAACGAAACAAGACCTTTTGGCATTCGCGACAAACTGGCATATGCAGCCGGTGACGCCGGTTGCAACCTGAGCTTCGGCTTAAAGAGCACAGTTCAGACCTTCTGGCTGGTCTACATGATGATGGAAACCGGTTTGTTCTCCATCTTGCTGCTGATCGTACAGGCATGGGATGCCATCAACGATCCTTTGATCGGATCGCTTATCGACAATGACAAGAGAAGATACAAGCTGGGTAAGTATAAGCAGTACATCTTCCTGGGCGCTTGTGG
Organism: Oscillospiraceae bacterium; assembly: GCA_015067545.1. Lineage (GTDB taxonomy): Bacteria > Bacillota > Clostridia > Oscillospirales > Oscillospiraceae > Faecousia. Next base: position 98,935 of record SVMG01000006.1, on the reverse strand, counting down.
TCTGCTGATCGGCGGTGCAGCTGTGTTCCTGCCCTTGAATCCTCAGACCACTGAGACTTGGGTTAAGGCACTCGTCTTCATTATGGGCTACGTGATCTGGGATGCTGCTTACACAATGGCAAACGTTCCTTACGGCACCATGCTGAACCTGGTTACCGATAAGAACGAGGAGAGAGCTTCTCTTTCTGTGTTCCGTTCCATCGGCGGTGCAGTGGGCGGTATGGTACCCGGCATGATCCTGCCCATGCTGATTTGGGAAAAGGTCACCTTCAATCCCGCCAACCCCACTTGGTTCCTGGATAAGATCGAGATCCCTGAGGGCGCTGAAAGCCAGTTTGCTCCTGAGAAGTTCCTGACCAATCCCCTGACTGGAGTTCCCTACCAGGAAGGCGACAAGGTTCTCAGCCCTCTGACTGGCAGCCAGATCGAAGTGCTGCAGGGCGATATGGTCTTCTGGGCAGCCCTGATTATGGGCGTGCTGGCCTTTGTGTTCTTCATTTTCATGATCAAGAACATCACCATCCGTGGTGATGAGTATGCGCACACAACCCAGGAGTCCGGTGAGAAGGTCAACCTGTTGAAGTCCTTTGGCACCTTCATGAAGAACCGTCCCGCTGTTGGCTGCACCATCGCTGCCATGGGCATGTTCCTGGGTATGCAGTCTGCTACTACTGCCAATACCATTATGTTCGCTACCCACTTTGGTCAGGCCTCCCTGTCCGGCCTTGTGCAGATGGTTGGTTTCCTGCCCATGTTCATCTTCATGCCCTTCGCAACCAAGCTGGTTAAGAAGCACGGCAAGAAAGAAGTTGCCTCTATCGGTTCCATTGCCGGCTTGATCGGCGGTGGCATCCTGTGCATCTTCCCCCTGTGCCCCATGAATCTGCAGTTGATCGTTTACATGGTCGGTCTTGTGTTCTTTGGCTTGGGAATGGGCTTCTACAACTGCGTTTCCTGGGCTATGATGGGTGATGCCATCGACTACCAGGAGTGGAAATTCGGTCAGCGCGAGGAGGGTGTTGTTTACGCACTGCACTCCTTCTTCCGTAAGCTGGCTCAGGGTGTTGGCCCTGCTGCCGTTATTGCGATCATGGGCACCAGCCTCATCGGTTATGAAGCAAAGTTCGGCACCATCGGCCAGTCCGCCCAGACTGCCGAGAATATGTGCTGGCTGGTAGCCATCCTGTACATGTTCAGTGCTGTTTGCCAGTTTATCGGTGTTGCTCTGGTTTACAACATTGATAAGAAAACTCTGGCAACGATGCAAACCGAACTGGTTGAGCGCCGTACTGAAAACTAAAAAATAACCACTGCCGCATCCAGGCCTTGGATGCGGCAGCGTGTCCGAAAACCATATATTTTTGGAGGCAAACTTATGAGACAAATCATCAATCTGAACGCCGGCTGGGTGTTCAATAAGCAGAGCGAAATCCCTGCTGCGCTGCCTGCTGAGTGGGAAAAGGTAGACCTGCCCCATTCCTGGAACGCAGTGGATGGCCAGGATGGCGGCAACGACTACTTCCGCGGCACGGCCTGCTATGCGAAGGCCTTGAAGAAGGCGGAATTGCCCGTTGCGCAGCAGTATTACCTGGAGATCCGGGGCGCAAACTCCTCTGCTGACGTTTATTTGGACGGAAAGCATTTGGCACACCACGACGGTGGTTACTCCACCTGGCGTGTCAATCTGACCGAGACTCTGCAGGACATCAGCCTGCTGGTGATCGCAGTGGACAATGCGCCCAATGACCGTGTGTATCCCCAGGTTGCGGACTTTACCTTCTATGGCGGTCTGTACCGGGATGTGAACCTTATTGCTGTTGCCGATTCTCACTTTGATCTGGACTACTACGGCGGCCCCGGCATTCAGGTAACTCCTATCATCGACGGCAGCAACGCCAATGTGGAAGTCAAGGTCTATCTGACCGATATGAAGGAAGGTCAGACCATCCGTTATACCTTGACGGATGCAGAGGGCAATGTGGTAGCACAGACCACTACCGCAGACACCAAAGCAGACTTCGTCATTGAAAATGTACATAAGTGGCATGGCCGCAAGGATCCCTACCTGTATAATGCTAAGGCAGAGCTTATTGAGGATGAGACTGTTGTAGACAATGTCTGCACCGCTTTCGGCTGCCGCAGCTATGAGATCGATCCTGAGCGGGGCTTTATCCTCAATGGGGAAGAGTACCCCCTGCGGGGCGTATCCCGTCACCAGGACCGCTGGGGCAAGGGCAATGCCCTGAGTAAGGAAGATCACAAGCAGGATATGGAGCTGATCTGCGAGGTTGGTGCAACCACGATCCGTTTGGCGCACTATCAGCATGACCAGTACTTCTATGACCTGTGTGACCAGTACGGCCAGGTAATTTGGGCTGAAATTCCCTACATCTCCCAGCACATGCCGGGTGGCCGGGAAAACACCGTCTCCCAAATGAAAGAACTGATCACTCAGAATTACAACCACCCCTGTATCGTGGTTTGGGGTCTGAGCAACGAGATCACCATGAAGGGTGCGGATGACCCTGACCTCATTGACAATCACAGAGTGCTCAATGACTTGGTTCATGAGATGGATAAGACCAGAAAGACCACCATGGCCTGCGTTTCCATGTGCCCCATGGAGGCAGAGTATGTGAAGATCCCCGATACCGTTTCCTACAACCACTATTTCGGTTGGTACGGCGGTGACACCACCATGAACGGCCCCTGGTTCGACAAGTTCCACGCCATGCATCCCAACATTCCCATCGGCTGCTCCGAGTACGGCTGTGAGGCGCTGAACTGGCATACCTCCAATCCCACCCAGGGCGACTACACTGAGGAATACCAGGCTTTCTACCATGAGGAGCTGATCAAGCAGCTGTTCAGTCGGAAGTATATGTGGGCTACCCACGTGTGGAACATGTTTGATTTCGGCGCCGATGCCCGTGCCGAGGGTGGCGAAAACGGTCAGAACCATAAGGGTTTGATGACCTTCGACCGTTCCTATAAAAAGGACGCCTTCTATGCCTACAAGGCATGGCTGAATCCTGAACCCATGGTCCATTTGTGCGGCAAGCGCTATGTTGATCGGGTTGAGGACGTGACCAAGGTCACCGTTTACTCCAATCAGCCCACTGTCGAGCTCTTTGCCAACGGTGTTTCCCTGGGTGTGAAGGAAGCGCCTGATCACTTCTTCTACTTCGACGTTCCTAATGTGGGGCAGACCCATTTGGTTGCTGTTGCCGGTGAGCTGAAGGACGAAAGTGACATCCGCAAGGTGGATACCTTCAATGAAGATTATCGCCTGAAGGAAAAGGGTGCGGTACTTAACTGGTTTGACATTACCGAGCCCGAGGGTAGACTCTCCCTGAACTGCAAGATGAGCGAGATCATGGCAACCTTCCGTGGCAAGCTGGTGTTGGCCGGTGCGTTCAAGAAGGTCAAGGCTGCCATGAGCGGTGGCCAGAAGGCTGCAGGCTTTGAGCTGACAGCGGATATGATGCAGATGATGGGCGGCTTCACACTTCTGCGCCTTACCAGCATGATGGGTATGATGAACGTATCCTTCACCAAGGAAGAACTGCTGAAGATCAATAAAAAGCTCAACCGCATCAAGAAAAAAGGTTAATTGGAGGAATTTATATGCCGATGCAAATGGGTTTTCGCTGGTACGGCGAAGGCAATGACAACATTAAGCTCTCTGACATCAAGCAGATCCCCGGCGTGACCAGCATTGTCTGGGCGCTGCACCACAAAATGCCCGGTGAAGTCTGGGAAGTGGAGGAGATCGCTGAGGTTCAGAAGCAGCTGGAGCCTTACGGTTTTAATATGGACGTGGTGGAATCCGTCAATGTCCACGACGACATCAAGATCGGCCTGCCCAGCCGCGACAAGCACATCGAGGCTTACAAGCAGACCATCCGCAACTTGAGCAAGTTCGGCGTGAAGGTCATCTGCTACAACTTCATGCCCATCTTTGACTGGACCCGTTCCAACCTGTTCCATGAAGTGGGTGACGGCTCTACCGCTCTGTTTTACGAAAAGGGCATGATCCAGGACGATTACAACGCCATGGCTAAGTACATCCTGGACTTCACTGAGAAGTACAATATGTCCTTCCCCGGTTGGGAGCCCGAGCGTATGGCCAAGCTGGATGAGCTGTTTAAGGCCTATGCCGATGTTGACCACGAGAAGCTATGGGCGAACCTGAAGTACTTCCTGGAGGCGCTGATGCCCACCTGCGAGGAATGCGGCATCAAGATGGCCATCCACATGGACGATCCCCCATGGGATATCTTCGGTCTGCCCCGTCTGCTGATCAATGAGGCCAACATTGACCGTTTCCTGGAAATGGTGGATCATCCCTGCAACTGCCTGACCCTGTGCTCCGGCAGCTTGAACGCAGATCCCAACAACAATGTTGCCAATGTGGTGCGTAAGCACTGCGACCGCATCGCCTTTGCCCATATCCGTAACGTCAAGCACTTCGACAACGGTGACTTCTCTGAAGCATCCCACCGTGACTGCGATGGCGACACCGGCATCCTGGAGATTTTGAAGGCTTATCACGATTGCGGTTATGAAGGCTACATCCGTCCCGACCATGGCCGTCACCTGTGGGGTGAGGGTCCCGGCACTGTCCGTCCCGGTTACGGTTTGTACGACCGCGCTTTGGGTATCATGTATATGCTGGGCGTGTGGGATATGCTGGACCGTCTGTCCGGTAAATACTAATTGGAGGCAAATTATGTTAAATCTTCCTTTGAACATTGATTTTAGCGGCAAGGTTGTCGTTGTTACCGGCGCAGGTGGTCTGATCTGCGGCGCAATGGCCCGTGCCTTTGCACAGAGTGGTGCAAAGGTTGCTGCTCTGGACCTGAATGAGGATGCCGTCAAGGCCCTGGCTAACGAGCTGAAGGCTGAAGGCTTTATCTGCGAGGGCTACAAGGCAAATGTGCTGGAGCCCGAGGCATTGGAGGCTGTCCACCAGGCGGTTCTTGCTGATCTGGGTCCCTGTGATATTCTGGTCAACGGTGCTGGCGGTAACAATCCCCGAGCTACCACCGACAACGAGTATCAGCACGAGGCCAAGGAGGGCGGCAAGTCCTTCTTTGACCTGGATGCAGGCGGTGTGGACTTCGTGTTCAAGCTGAACTTCCAGGGTACGCTGCTGCCCACCCAGGCATTTGCCAAGGATATGGTTGCCAAGAAGGCCGGTTGCATTCTGAACATCTCTTCCATGAATGCGTATACCCCCTTGACCAAGATCCCTGCTTACTCCGCCGCCAAGGCCGGTATCTCCAACTTCACCCAGTGGCTGGCTACTCACTTTGCCGGCACCGGCATTCGCTGCAATGCCATTGCTCCCGGCTTCCTGGTGTCCGCTCAGAACAAGGCTCTGCTGTTCAATGACGACGGCACACCCACCGCACGTTCTGCAAAGATCCTGAACGGTACTCCTACGGGCCGTTTTGTGGATGCAGACGAGCTGTTGGGCGCAACGCTGTTCCTGTGTGACGACAAGGCTGCTTCCGCCATCACCGGCGTGGTGCTGCCTGTAGATGCAGGCTTCGCCGCCTACTCCGGCGTGTAATTGCTAATAAAAATCTCCGGCTGAAAAGCCGGAGATTTTTTTTACTTCTTTTTGCGTATTACCAAACAGACAACTAGCACAATCGCCGCAGGGATCAATGCCGCCAGAAAAATGTTGGCGTTGGGCACGAAAGAGGTCGTTCCGTCATTGTTGACGATGGTTTGGGCGTTAGCAAGCACCGCTTTGCCGATGTACGGGCCAACCACGCCGGGAACAAGCACCTGGGAGAAGATCCGCACGCCCTGGAGCATGCCTGCCTTGCCGGTTGGAGTCAGATCCCGGATCTTTGCGCCAAACACGGCCATGCCGCACAGATAGCCGCACATCATCAGCAGAGAGCCTACGAAAACAAGCGCAGTTTCTTTGAAAAGGAACAACACGGCATAACCGGCGATCAGCGAAATCAGTGCAATCACAGCAGAGAAATCAAAACCCTTTTTGTCATACACCCGGCCCCACAATGCGGTGGCAACGGAAGCCAAAATAATAGCCGGTGCCATGATGAGTACATAGTCCTTCATGCCAAGGGATACTTCATAGTAAATAATGAGGTAGGGCATGAAGATCTGAATGGAAATGTTGAAAACAATAAACAGCAGCAACTGGATGTACAGCTTGGCGTTTTCTTTGACAGTGGACGGACGGAATCCGTAGATCACATTTTGCCAGTAGCCGGTTTGAGAGGGCTGGGCGGGGGCGTCCTGAATAAGGAAAAAGCCCAAAATGCCGACCAAAATCGTCACACCACCGATGATGTAAAAAATCGTGCTCCAGCTATCTGCGCTGTCCAGGTTGAAAGCCATAAAGCCGCCGAAAACCACCAAAATGGCAACCAGCGGCATCATGGCGTTGATGCCCTCTGCCGCGCCCCGGTTGGTCTCGTCGGTGCTGTCCGTCAGCCATGCGTTAAAGGCAGCATCGTTTGCAGAAGAGCCGAAGAAGGTCATCACGCAGTCCAGCGTGATGGTCAGAGTGATGCAAAGAGACAATGCCGCACCGTTAAAGGACACCATGGGAAAGAATAGATTGTGAATTTCGTTTTCCCGGATCAGACCGAAGCCCATGACGGAGATGCCCCACAGAATGTAGCCTGCGCACATAAAGACCTTCCGCTTGCCCATCCGGTCAGATAGTGCGCCGATGAGCACGGTGGTCAATGTTGCGGTGATGGCGCTGGCAGCCACCATCATGGAAATGTCGGCGGCAGATGCCCGGAACATCTTGTAGATGAACACGTTGAGGTACATGTTCTCTACCACCCAAGCCACCTGTCCAAACAGGCTGAACAGGCTCAGCGCCAGCCAAAAGCGGGGGGAGAGTTTGGTTTTCATAAGGATTCCTCCATTTTCAAAGGAGCATCTGCGTTTGGCAGATGCTCCGGTTTGATATACTTACAGTAACCGAATGCCGGCCTTTTCGCATTCCTTCACAGTCTCAGCATCCCAAATGCTGGCCTGCACTTCGCCGATGTGGGCACAGCCCATCATGAGCATACACAGGCGGGACTGGCCGATACCGCCGCCGATGGTCAAGGGCAGTTCGTTGTTGAGCAGCATCTTGTGGAAGGGCAGCTCAGCACGGTGCATGCAGTTTGCTTCCTTCAGCTGATAGGCAAGAGCCTCGGCATCCACGCGGATGCCCATGGAGGAAATCTCCAAAGCCCGGCCCAAGACTTCGTCCCAGAAGAAGATGTCGCAGTTGAGACTCCAGTCGTCGTAGTCCGGCGCGCGGCCGTCGTGAGGCTTGCCGGAAGCGAGCTTGCCGCCGATCTGCAAAATGCAGGCGGTGTGATGCTCTTTTACATAGGCTTTTTCACGCTCAGAACCGGTCAGATCGGGGTACAGATCCTCCAGCTCCTGGGTGGTGATGAAGGAAACCTCCCGTTCCAGTTCCACCCGCAGTTGGGGGAAGCGCACATGCAGGCGGTCGTTGGTGTCACAGATAGCCCGGACGATGGCCCGGACGATCAGTTTCAGATACTCAAGATTCCGGTTTTCCTTGGTGATGACTTTTTCCCAGTCCCATTGGTCCACATAGATGGAGTGGATGTTGTCAAGACTTTCGTCACGACGGATGGCGTTCATGTCCGTGTACAGGCCGTTACCCACGCTGAAATTGTACCGCTTCAGTGCCAAGCGCTTCCATTTTGCAAGAGAATGCACCACCTGGGCATCCTCGCCCACGGCGGGAACGTCAAAGGAAACGGCGCGCTCGTAGCCGTTGAGGTTGTCGTTCAGACCGGATTCCTCTGTGACGAACAGGGGAGCGGACACGCGCTTTAAGTTCAGCGCGGTGGAAAACTCTTCTTGGAACGACTCCTTTATGTAGGCGATGGCCCGCTGGGTGTCATAGGCATCCAGCACCGGGCGATAGCCCTGGGGAATGTAGATTTGATTCATAATGCACCAACCTTTCTGTGTGCTTCAATGCAGTCAAGTAATTGCTGGGGTTTTTCAATGATGGTGTCCGCACCGCCCTGGAGCAGTTCGTCCTTGCCCCGGAAGCCCCACAGGACACCCACAGTATACAGGTTTGCGTTTTTGCCGGTCTTCATGTCCGTGCCGGTGTCACCAATGTACAGGCATTCTTCCGGTTTGGTATCGCATTCTTCCATAATTCCCAAAACGGCGGTGGGATCGGGCTTGATGGGAACATCCTCCCGCTGACCGTAGACGCAGTCAAAATAACCCTCACCAAACTGGGAGTTGATCACACCGCAGGTGGCGAAATGGGGCTTGTTGGAGAGGATCGCCATTTTAATTTCCTGCGCCTTGATGGCATCCAGAGTTTCCTTGATACCCGCAAAGGGAGCAGTAAGGTAGGAAGTGTTTGCATTGTACGCGGCATTGTAGTCGGCAAAAACCTTTTCAAAAGTTTCATCCGTCAGCGCATCCCGGAAGCGCAGAGCGCGCTTGATGAGATTGACCGCGCCATTACCGGCAAAATATTTGTATTCTTCCACATCGATGGGTTCGATGCCGTGTTTGCTCAGGGCGTAATTGCCATAGTAGGCGATGGTGGTAACAGTGTCCAGCACTGTTCCGTCCAGATCAAAGATGCACAGCTTTATCATAAATACACCTGCTTTTTTCTTTTCCGATTGCTTTATTATAAGGTTTGCGCTATAATAAGTCAAGAGTTTTACAGAGGAGGGCGGCAGTGTGAAAACCGTCATTATGGTGCGCCATGGGCAGAGCGAAAGCAACGTGAAAAAGACGTTCACCGGCCAACTGAATGCACTTTTAACGCAAACCGGCAGGGAACAGGCGCTGCGGATGGCTCAGTATTTGGACAAATACCGGATCGATAAGATTTATGTAAGTTCTTTGGAACGGGCGGTGGAGACGGCACAGCCCATCGCGACGTGCCAAAACTGCCCTATGGAAAAGCGGGATGAGCTGATGGAGATCAATTCCGGCCTTTGGCAGGGCTTGACCTTTACGGAAATTGCAGAAAAATATCCCCAAACCTATAAGGCTTGGAGAGAGAATATCGGCCTTGCCACCCCGGATGGGGGAGAGACCTGCAAACAGCTTTATGACCGGGTGACGGCGTTTTTCAAGAATGTGCTGGAAGCGCCGGAAGAAACAATTTGCCTGGTGTGTCACGCGACACCCATCCGGATGATGGAAAGCTTCATTCTCACCGGTTCTGCCGATGGGGCGCAGGAGATCCCGTGGGTGCCCAATGCATCTGTTACCGTCTATGAGTACGATGGCAAGTTCACAGAGATAGAGCGGGGCACTTGTGATTTCTTGGGAGAACTTTGCACCAATTTGCCGAAAAACATATAAAAACCGGGTCTGCATATTGCAGACCCGGTTGCTATTTTACTTGGAGCCCAGCTTGTTCAGCAGGGTAACAACGCCGATGATCACCAGCGTCACGGTGAAGATACCCAGCATACCCGCGCCCACGATACCCAGGGCGTTCAGCAAGGCTGCGGTATCGATACCAACAAAGAACTGTGCAACAGCAGTTCCGATCTTAATTGCAATCTCGTTCATAGTAACCTCCTCTTACAGTCCCAGCTGGCTCTTGACCAGTGCCAGGATCAAACCGCCGGCGATGACGGATGCAATCTGGCCGGACACATTAACACCGATGGAGTGCATCAGCAGGAAGTTGGAATTGTCTTCCTCCAGACCCATCTTGTGCACCACACGGGCGGACATGGGGAATGCAGAAATACCGGCTGCGCCGATCATGGGGTTGATCTTCTTGCCCTCGGGCAGGAAGATGTTCATCAGCTTGGCGATCATGATGCCACCGAAGGTATCCACCACGAAAGCGATCAGACCCAGACCCATGATCAGGATGGTCTGCCACTGCAGGAATTCGGCTGCGCGCATACGGGCGGCGATGGTGATGCCCAAGAACAGGGTAATGAGGTTTGCCAGCACATTCTGTGCGGTGTCGGACAGGGAGTTGAGCACGCCACACTCGCGGATCAGGTTGCCGAACATCAAAAAGCCGATCAGCGCCACAGCATCGGGGGCGACCAAAGCAACGATCATGGTGACCACGATGGGGAACAGGATCTTGGTGCGCTTGGAAACATTCTTGCCCTCGTAGGCCATCTTGATGCGGCGCTCCTTCTTGGTGGTGCACAGCTTGATGATGGGGGGCTGTACCAAGGGAACAAGCGCCATGTAAGAATAGGCGGCCACCATAATGGGTGCCATGTAGTTGGACATCAACTGGCCGGCAACATAAATGGCCGTGGGGCCGTCGGCTGCGCCGATGATGGCAATGGAAGCGGCATCCTTCAGCTCGAAGCCGAACAGGGTTGCCATAAACAGTGTAAAGAAGATACCAAACTGGGCGGCCGCACCGAAGATCATCAGCTTGGGATTGTTGAGCAACGGGCCAAAGTCGATCATTGCGCCGATACCCACGAACAGAAGCAGGGGGAACAGCTCGTGATAATCGATACCGATGGCAAACAGGGCATTGATAACGGCCTGTACACCGGTGCCTGCCTCAGGAACGGGCAGGTTCATCAAAATAGCGCCAAAGCCCATGGGCAGCAGCAATGTGGGCTCCATTTCCTTGACGATGGCAAGGTAGATCAGGATGCCACCAATGCCCCACATGACCACGGCCTGCCAGGTTATGTTGGCAAAGTTCTGAAGCAATACTTCCATAGTAACCTCCGAAAAATATTTTTCACGATATCAAATCCATTATAGCATAATTTTGTAAAAAGTACAGAACAAATTTCACAGAATATGGCGAAAAACGATTCAATACAAACTCATTTTAATTCTAGAACAAAAAATCGAAAATAGTGAAAAAAGTTGGTGCATTTTTTTGCAAGGTGTGCTATACTGAGAAAAAACAGAAAGGAGCGGCCTATGTATCAGCCACTTGCAGACCTCTTGCGGCCTCAGACCCTGGATGAGGTGTTCGGGCAGGAGCATATTTTGGGAGAAAATGGAATTCTGCGCCGATTGGTGGACAGCGGGAAAGTGCCGAACATGATCTTCTACGGCCCAAGTGGTACAGGTAAAACTACCGTCGCCAAGATCATCGCCCAACAGACCAACCGGACACTGTATCAGCTGAACGCTACCACAGCATCCACAGCGGATATTAAGGAGATCGCCGCTCAGCTGGATACTTTCCTTGCTCCCAACGGTATTTTGCTGTATTTGGACGAGATCCAGTCCTTTAATAAAAAACAACAGCAGATTTTGCTTGATTATATTGAAAGCGGCAAGATCACCCTGATCGCATCCACAACAGAGAATCCCTATTTTTATGTATTCAATGCTATTTTGAGCCGTTCCACCGTTTTTGAGTTCAAGCAGATCGATGCCAAGGCAGCGTTGAAAGCGGTGAAGCGGGCAGTTGCATTCCTGGAGCAGCGCACTGCTTTGAAGGCGAAGCCTGAAGAGGGCGCACTGGAATATATCGCCGGTTCTTGTGGCGGTGATTTGCGCAAGGCTATGAATGCGGTGGAGGTACTGTTCTCTGCAGGCAAGCCGGACAAGGGAGAGCTGGTGCTGACATTGGAGGACGCCAAGGCAGTTTCCCAAAAGAGCGCGTTGCGCGCCGACCGGGATGGAGATAACTTCTATGATCTGCTGTCTGCCTTGCAGAAATCCATCCGCGGATCTGATCCGGATGCGGCCTGCCACTATCTGGCGCGGCTGTTGGAAGCCGGTCAGATGCAAGGCGCCTGCCGCCGGCTGATGGTCATTGCCTGCGAGGATGTGGGACTGGCGTTTCCGCAGATCATTCCCATCGTCAAAGCCTGCGTGGATGCAGCGCTGATGCTGGGCATGCCCGAAGCCCGGATCCCCTTGGGAGATGCGGCGGTGCTCATGGCTACCTCGCCAAAATCCAATTCCGGGCATATTGCGCTGGATATGGCATTGGAGGATGTGCGCAACGGCTTGGGCAGGGGATTTCCCCGGCATTTACAGAATGTCCACGCGGACACATACACCATGGAGCGGGAGCAGGGCTATCAGTATCCCCACGATTTTCCAAACCATTGGGTTAAACAGCAGTACCTGCCGGATGATATTGCAGACAAGACCTACTATGAATACGGCCCAAACAAGCTGGAGCAGTCAGCCAAGCAGTATTGGGATGCCATCAAGGGGAAATGATTATGGATATACAACTTAATGACATTCTCACCATGAAAAAGCCCCATCCCTGCGGAGAAAAGCGGTGGCAGGTGCTTCGCACAGGGGCGGATTTCCGTCTGCGCTGCTTAGGATGCGGCCATGAGATCATGGTGCCCCGTTTCAAGGCAGAGAAAAATATCCGTTCGATCAGTAAAAGTGAAAACTCCTCGACAGATTCAAGCGGCAGCCGATAAATTCGGCTGCCGCTTTCTGTGTGTATGCGCAGGTTTGTCCCAAAATCACGCAGGGGCAGGGAGGATTTGTCGCGGATAGCGGACAAGGATGCGACCGACTTTTTGAGATCGGGCAGGTATACTGAAACCATCTTCACAGGGGAGGCGATGGCGTGACAGTATATCTTGATCTGGTGGTGCTGCTGAATTTTTTGGTGGATTTCCTGCTTTTGATGGGTGCAAACCGGTTGACAGGTCATCCTGCTGGATGGCGGCGCTGTGCTTTGGCTGGGGCGGTAGGCGGTATATATGGGGGGATATGTATGCTGCCGGAATGTCGCTTCTTGGGAAATACCCTGTGGCGGCTTTTCTGCCTCGGTGCAATGGCAGTTATTGCATATGGCCGGAGCTGGAGCGCATTGCGCCGGGGAACGATCTTTGTGCTGCTCAGCATGGCCCTGGGTGGCATGGCTATGGGATTGGGCAAGGGAAATTTTGCGTCACTGGTCTTGGCAGCGGCAGGAGTGGTACTGCTGTGCGCTATCGGGATCCGATCACCTTTGGGAATCGATAAATACCAGCCCGTTGAACTATGCTGGAAGGGTCAGAAGCTGAAGCTGACTGCCTTGGTGGATACCGGAAACACTTTGACAGACCCCATCACCGGTGCCAGCGTTCTTGTGGTAGGGATGGACATTGGTTGCAGATTGGGGATTTCCCGGGAAATGATCCACGACCCCATCGGCGCGTTGGCTCAAGGGAATATCCCCGGAGCAAGGTTAATTCCCTACCGGGCAGTAGGCAGACCCGGCGGGATGCTATTGGCGCTGCGTCTTGAGCAGGTGCGACTGGGTGGACGCACCATCAGCCCAATGGTCGCCTTTGCGCCGGAGGAAATCGGAGGACAGGAAGGATATCAGGCTTTGGCGGGAGGAACAGTATGATGGAAAAATTGTGGGCGTTTCTAATCAAGATCGGACTTGTTCCCAAAGGGGAGATCTATTACATAGGAGGAAGCGATATTCTGCCTCCACCGCTGAAGGGGCAGGAGGAACTGGATGCGCTGGAGGCTCTGGAACTGGGAGATGAGAGAGCCAAGCAGCTGCTTATCGAGCATAACCTGCGCCTGGTGGTCTATATAGCTCGTCGGTTTGAAAACACCGGGATCAATTTGGAAGACCTGATCTCCATTGGAACGATTGGTCTGATCAAGGCGATCAACACCTACCGACGGGATAAAAATATCAAATTAGCCACGTATGCGTCCCGATGTATCGAAAATGAGATCTTAATGTATATTCGTAAAACCTCCTGCCAAAAGGCGGAAGTGTCCCTGGATGAACCGATCAATATGGACTACGACGGCAATGAACTGCTGTTATCAGATATTTTGGGTACGGATGAGGATCAGATCTACCGCCCACTGGAGGATGATGTTGACTTGGCGGTGCTGCGGCAGGCGCTGTCGGAATTACCGGAACGGGAGCGGGAGATCGTACTGCTGCGCTTCGGCCTGTATGGCCGAAAGGAAATGACACAGAAGGAAATTGCCCAGCAAATGGGGATCTCCCAGTCCTATATCTCCCGGCTGGAAAAGCGGATCATGCTGCGTTTGAAGAAGGAATTTCTGCGGCAAACCACTTGCGCATAAAAAAATCTTGCATATTGAAGGAATCTCTGTTATAATCGATATAAAATCGTATCGATATGATTTTGTATCGATTACCGGAGGTATTACCATGACACGCAAGGAGATTTCCAAATCCGTATTGAAGCGGCTGCCGGGATATCTGGCTTATCTGAAGACGATTCCCAGTACCGGTTCGCCCTATATTTCCGCTACCGCATTGGCAGCAGCCCTCGGCATGGGCGAGGTGCAGGTCCGCAAGGATCTTGCCATGGTATCCGACGGAGGCCGCCCCAAGATCGGCTACCTGCGGGAGAGCCTCATTGATGATATCGAGCAGTTCTTGGGCTATGATAATACCACGGATGCCGTGCTGATCGGCGCAGGCAAGCTGGGGCAGGCCTTGTGCGGTTACAGCGGCTTTAAGGCATACGGTCTGAATATTTTGGCGGCGTTTGATGTAGAACCCTCTGCGGCGCAGACCCAGGAGGGCACACCCATTTATCCTATGGAGCAGCTGGAAAGCTTTTGCAAGGCGAATAAGGTGCTTATGGGCATCATCACTGTGCCTGCACAGCACGCCCAGAAGGTCTGCGACCAACTAATTGAGTGTGGCATCAAGGCTGTGTGGTCCTTTGCAACTTCGCATTTGGAGGTGCCTGAGGGAATTCTGGTGCAATATGAAAACATGGCAACCTCTTTGGCGGTGCTGAGTATGCACCTGCAGGCGCAAATGAAGGAGAAGAAATGATTTTGTTGTGCCATCCCCTGAAAACAGAGGATGGCACATTTTCTGCATGGAGATGATATGATGGCTAAGAAGGAGAAAAAACGAAACCCTTGGGAGGCACTCCTGTTTTTGGCTTATGCTGGGATCATGCTATATTTTCTGTTTTTCAGAACGCGAACGGCAACAGATGGCTTGACCTACTGGGAGCAAATTCAAAGAAACTGCAATTGGATTCCATGGAAGACTGTGGGTAATTACTTGGATGTGCTGATGCGCCCGGAATATTATATTGCAAAGTGGGAAGCGGCCAGTGTATACCGTTATCAAGCGGCAGTTGCCGTGATTAACATTCTGGGAAACATTGCAATGTTTGTGCCCTATGGCGCATTTTTGCCGGCCATGTGGCAGAGACTTCGGAAAGCCTGGAAGGTATTTTTGGCGGGCACGTTGTCCATTTTTGCCGTGGAGATTTGTCAGCTTCTGACCCTCCGGGGGCGGTTTGACATTGACGATGTACTGCTGAACATGATCGGCATTATGCTGGGCTACGGACTGTGGCGGCTGACACACCGAAGCTCCAAAAAGAAAAAAGCATAAGAAAAGGAGGGGCGCTATGCTGCCTCAAGAATTTTTAGATCGGATGAAGCATCAGCTGGGAGAGGAATATCCGGCATTTCTGCAAAGCCTTGAGCGTCCCCGGGCAGTGGCACTGCGCTTGAATCCGCTGAAAGGGGAGAAGCCCAGCCTGCCTTTTGTGGGAGATGCTGTGCCCTGGGAGCCTATGGGCTATTACTACGATCCGGAAGCCCGGCCCGGTCTGCATCCTTATCACGACGCCGGTGTCTATTATTTGCAGGAAGCCAGTGCCATGTCTGCGGTGGCGTTATTAGATCCCCAGCCCGGTGAACGCATCTGCGATCTGTGTGCTGCCCCCGGCGGCAAGAGCACCCAAATTGCCGGACGGCTGATGGGGAAGGGCTTTTTGCTGTGCAATGAGTATAGTCCTAAACGGGCAAAAATACTCAGCGGAAATATCGAACGCCTGGGTATCGCCAATGCGCTGGTCACCAATGAAACGCCTGATCGGCTGGCAGAGCGTCTGCCGGGATATTTTGACCGGGTGCTTATTGATGCCCCTTGCTCCGGTGAGGGCATGTTCCGCAAGGAAGAAGCGGCGGTGGCGGACTGGAGCTTGGAAACAGTGGAAATGTGTGCCCGGCGGCAGGCAGAAATTTTGGATGCCGGTGCGCTCCTGGTGCGCCCCGGCGGACGGCTGGTGTACTCTACCTGCACCTTTGCACCCCAGGAAAATGAGCAAGCGGTGACAGAATTTTTAGCTCGCCACCCGGATTTCGAGCCGGAAAAGGTGGATGCGCCCTGGTTCACTCCCGCAGGAGAGGGACAATTTCGCATGTGGCCCCATAAACTGTTAGGGGAGGGTCATTTTGGCGCGGTATTACGGCGGAAGGGTCATGAGACCGCTGCCGGACAGGGCGATCCGGGAGAAAAGCTACCGAAATTGTGGAGCGAATTTGCAAAACAGCTTGGTATTCAGCTGCCGGAGGGCAAGGCAGTGACCTTTGGCAGCCGCGTTTTCTGGGCTCCGATGGATATGCCGTCTCTGAAGGGCTTGAAGGTGCTGCGGCCGGGTCTGGAGCTTGGTGAGTTGAAGAAGGACCGTTTTGAGCCTGCCCATGGGCTGGCTCTGTGGTTGAAAGAGTGCAGTAACACAGAAAACCTGGACTCCAATAGCCGGGAAATACAGGATTACTTATGCGGCAACGTGATTCCCTCCCATAAAAAGGGCTGGTGTCTTGTGTGCGTGGACAGTTATCCTGTCGGCTGGGGAAAGGGAGATTGTGTACAATTAAAAAATCATTATCCCAAGGGTTTGCGCCATTTTCGGTGAAAAATGGGCTTTACATAACTCTTTTGGTATGGTATAATTATCAATGCCCTAAAGGGCCTAATTTGAATTTTCGCAAGGAGTGGATCATCCTTGGCTCGATATGAAATTATTGGCGGAACCCCATTGCAGGGCAGCGTCACCATCAGCGGCGCGAAAAATGCAGCGGTTGCCATATTGCCTGCCGCCCTGCTTGTAAAGGGCGAGTGCCGAATTGAAAATGTTCCCGATATTTCCGATGTGCGGATCCTGCTTTCTATTTTGGAGGGCTTGGGCGTTATGGTATCGCACCCGGAGACCGGTGTTGTGGTGCTTGACAGCACCAATGTTTCCGGTACGGAGCCGGAGACCGAATTGGTTAAAAAGCTTCGCGCAAGCTACTATTTCATGGGCGCATTGCTGGGACGCTTTCATAAGGCCCATGTTGCGCTGCCCGGTGGCTGTAATTTTGCAGTCCGTCCCATTGACCAGCACATCAAGGGCTTCCGCGGCCTGGGTGCTGCGGTGGAGGAGACAGAGGAATATGTAGCGCTGAAGCCAGGTGCCAATGGCCTGAAGGGTAACCGTATCAGTTTGGATATGGCATCCGTAGGCGCCACGGTGAATATTATGATCGCCGCGACCCTGCTCCCCGGGCAGACCTTTATTGAAAATGCTGCCAAAGAGCCTCATATTGTTGACTTGGCCAACTTCCTCAATACCATGGGCGCCCGGATCTCCGGCGCCGGTACGGATACCATCAAGATCACCGGCGTGGAAAGTCTCAAGGGCGGTACATATGCGATCATCCCCGACCAGATCGAGGCAGGCACTTATATGGCGGCCACTGTTGCCACCGGTGGTGACGTTCTGGTGAAAAATGTTATCCCCAAGCACATGGAGTGCATTACCTCCAAGCTGGAGGAAATGGGCGCTGAGGTGATCGATTATGATGATGCTATCCGTGTCCGCATGAAGGGCCGGCTGTGTCATACAACGGTCAAGACCCATCCTTATCCGGGCTTTCCGACGGATATGCAGGCGCAGATCTGCGTGTGCATGGCCCTGGCCTCCGGTGTCAGCCGCTTGACGGAGAGTGTATATGAAACCCGTTTCTTCGGCTACTGCACAGAGCTGGAGAGCATGGGCGCGGACATTCAGATCAGCGGAAAAACTGCCATCGTCACCGGCGTTGAGGAGCTGTACGGTGTCACTGTCAGTGCCAAGGATCTGCGTGCCGGTGCGGCACTGATCATTGCAGGTTTGGCTGCAAAGGGTACTACCTGGGTCAAAAATGTCCATTATGTGGAGCGTGGCTATGAGCGTCTGATCGAGAAACTCACCGATCTTGGTGCAAAGATCCGCAGAGTTGAAGACTAATAAAAGAGCCTGTTGCAAAAGCAACAGGCTCTTTGCTTATCCTTCCTCTACGACGATCTCTTTCAAGACCAGTCCGGGATTCTTTTTACAGGTGAAGTCAATGGCCCAGAAGCTGCTGAACACCAGCAGATTGCGGCCTCGGTAGTCCTCCAGGAGCTCTGCATCCGAGCCCAGATTTAGATCGTTCAGATCACCTGGGTAGCTTTCGATGAGACGGATCTCCTCATAGGGCAAGGTCTCCATCCGCAGATCCACACCGTACTCATTTTTCATCCGATACTGGAACACTTCCAGCTGCAGAACGCCAACCACACCCACGATCACTTCTTCCATACCGGAGTAAGGGAGCTTGAAGATCTGGATCGCACCCTCCTGGGCGATCTGTTCCGTGCCCTTAACGAACTGCTTGCGCTTCATGGAATCCTTGGCGCTGACCCGGCAAAAATGCTCAGGCGCAAAGGTGGGCATGCCGGCATAGGAGAATTTTTTGCCGGGTACAGTAATGGTATCACCGATGGCGAAAATACCTGGATCGAATACGCCGATCACGTCACCTGCGTAGGCTTCGTCCACAATTTCCCGCTCTGCCGCCATCAGCTGCTGCGGCTGGGAAAGGCGCATCTTCTTGTTGCCCTGGACATGGTAATATTCCGTATCCCGCTGGAATTTGCCGGAGCAAATGCGCATGAAGGCCAGACGGTCACGGTGGGCCTTGTTCATGTTTGCCTGGATCTTAAACACGAAGGCAGAGAAATCCGGGCTGAAGGTATCAATCGTGCCGCAGTCTGCGGTGCGGGGCAGGGGCGGGGGCGTCAGCTTCAGGAAGGATTCCAGGAAGGGCTCAATGCCGAAGTTGGTCAGCGCAGAGCCGAAGAATACAGGGCTCAGCCGTCCACAGCGGACTTCTTCCATATCCATTTCACGACCGGCGGAGAGAAGCTCCACATCGTCAATGAGTTGCTGATGCTTGGCCTCTGAATCCAAAAGCTCGGCCACCTGAGGATCGTACAGATCCACGGACTGACGGTCTGCCCGGTTCTTGCCGGAGATACCGGAGAAGAACAGCAGCTCGGCCTTTTCCCGGTCATAAACGCCCTGGAAGTCCTTGCCGCTGCCAATGGGCCAGTTCATGGCGTAGGTCTCGATGCCCAACTCCCGCTCCACCTCTTCCAGCAGGTCAAAGGGATCCTTTGTCTCCCGGTCCATCTTGTTGATGAAGGTGAAAATGGGAATGTGACGCATGGCGCAGACCTTAAAGAGCTTCCGGGTCTGAGGCTCGACACCCTTCGCACCGTCAATGACCATGACCGCGGAGTCCGCAGCCATCAGTGTGCGATAGGTATCCTCGGAGAAGTCCTGGTGACCGGGGGTGTCCAGAATGTTGATGCAGAAGCCGTTGTACTGGAACTGCATAACGGAACTGGTGACAGAAATACCGCGCTGCTTTTCGATCTCCATCCAGTCGGATGTAGCCGCACGGGAGTTTTTCTTGCCCTTGACGACACCGGCCTGGGCGATGGCGCCGCCGTACAGCAGGAATTTTTCAGTTAATGTTGTTTTACCGGCGTCGGGGTGGGAGATGATGGCAAAGGTGCGCCGCCGGCTGATTTCTTGTGTTAGATTAGACATGTTTTTCCTCCAAAAATGATAGTTATCCATAGATCGGAGAAAAAGCTAGATCGGGCCGTTGTGCATAAGAAGCCTCCGAAACAGATTTATACTATATCCAAATAATTCTATCATATTCATAGATATTTTACAAGCAAAACATGAAAATTGCTTGCTATTTTCTGCCTGAGGCCTTATAATCCCCCCAGGGAGGCGATAAAGCAATGCTGGCAATGTTTGAACAGGTCTTTATTTTGGTAACATTCTGCGTTATCGGTTATATCCTGTGCAAGGTAAAACTGGTAAAACCGGATCAGAGCAAAGTGCTTTCGGTGGTGCTGATATATATTTTGTTTCCGCTCATGTCCTTTAAGACCTTTTCCGGACAGTTCACCGTGGCGTATCTGCAGGAAAAGGGCTTTCTTCTGCTGGTTTCCCTGGGTTTGATCCCGGTGGTCGTCATCATGGCAAAGCTCATCAGCAGACTTCTGGGCGGCGAACCCTATGAAAGAAATGTGAACGAGCACTCTATGTCCATGGCCAATATCGGCTATATGGGATATCCTTTGGCTGAGGCAGTATATGGAACAGCCGGTATGCTGGACTGTATGATGTTTGGTCTTCCCATGACCATGTACATCAATACCGTGGGCTATAATATGCTGACGGCCGGAAATGGACAAAAATCCCTGTTGCAAAAGATTTTTACCCCCAGTATGTTCGGCATCCTGACAGGCTGTTTTGTGGGAATTACCGGTCTGAAGCTGCCAAACACGGTGTTTGAGATCGCTAAGATGGGCAGCGACTGTGTAGCACCGATCAGCATGATGCTGACCGGTATGGCAATCTCCCAGTTTTCCATCAAGGAATTGCTGTGTAACAAGAAAGTGTATGTTATCTGTGCTGTACGCCTGGCACTGATGCCCGTGCTTGTGTGGGTGCTGGTGAAACTGTGCGGTTTTACATTCGCTTTGCTGCCTGCAGTGCTTTTGTACGCCATGCCCTGCGGTATGAACACCATCGTTTTCCCAAAGTTGGTGGATAAAGATTGCCGCCTGGGTGCAGCCACAGTTTTGATCAGCACAATAGTGTCCATGGTGACCATACCGATCTGTCTGTATTTTCTGCTCTGATGCAAAGAAAAGGTCTGCGTTTGCAGGCCTTTTTCGTTGACTTTCGTCACGGGAGTGTTATAATAGGAAAACTGGAGGAATTATTATGGCGTATCAGAGAATTTTAACGGTGCAGGATATTTCCTGCTTGGGACAGTGCTCCATCACTGTGGCATTGCCTATTTTGTCCGCCTGTGGACATGAGACCTGTATTTTGCCGTCTGCGGTGCTTTCCACCCATACAGGTGGCTTCGGAATGCCGCACATTAAGGATCTAACTGAGGATTTTGAGGGCATTTTGGATCACTGGCAGGATCAAAAGTTTACCTTTGATGCGGTGTATACCGGCTATCTTGGAAATACCAGACATATGGACTTTGTGAAGCGAATTTTTGACACCATGCTGGTTTCCGGCGGAATGCGGATCGTAGACCCTGCCATGGGCGACCATGGAAAACTGTACGCAGGCTTTGATGAAAAGTATGCTCTGGCTATGCGGGATCTTTGCGCCTCGGCGGATGTGATCCTGCCCAATGTGACAGAGGCCTGCTTCATGACCGGAACGCCCTATCAGCAGAAGCTGGACGAGGCATATGTCTCAGCATTGATGGAAAAGCTGGAAAAAATCGCGCCCAATGTGGTGCTCACGGGAATTGGTTACCGGGAAGATGAAACAGGTGTTTTGGTGTCGCAAAAGGGCACGCGTTGGCACTATGTTCACAGGAAGATCCCTAAGAGCTTCCACGGCACCGGTGATGTGTTTGCCTCTGCATTTGTTGGCGCATGGCAACAGGGAAAGTCCATGACGGATGCGGTGGCGATCGCTGCGGATTATACCGCCAAGTGCATCGAAAAAACATGGAAAGAGCCAGCCCATTGGTACGGCGTGAAATTTGAAGAAGTTCTGCCGGATTTGATAAAATCCTTGTTTTTGGCCAATCTGTAAGTGAGGGGTCATTCGCTGCATCCCGTATGGGAACAATAGATATGTAATGTGATATGTGGGAGGAAACTATGGCAAACAGAGACAGAAGCCGCGGAATGTTCAGTGGAATGGGAAAGAAAAATCTGTTGGTCATTGCCGGTATCAGCGCGATCGCGCTGGCGCTGCTCATCTTTTTGGCTGCAACGCTGAGCATCGAGCTTCAGCTGACGGTCAATGGGGGTACGGATCCGCTGACCTTGGTCTACGGACAAGATACCTATCAGGAGCCCGGTGCAACGGCAACAGCTAACGGTAAAGAGGTGGAAGTGCAGATCTCCGGCTCGGTGGATATGACAAAGCTGGGAACCTACACCATCGTCTATAAGGCTCAATATTTGTGGAAAACAGAAACTGTGGAGCGGGAAGTCCGGGTGGTGGATACCACGGCACCGGTGATCACGCTGCAGACGATCCCCGGCCATCTGACATTGCCCGGGGAGGAATATCAGGAAGAGGGCTATACCGCTCAGGACAACTATGACGGTGATATCACCGACAAGGTGCAGGTGCGCACGGAGAATGATACCGTCTACTATACGGTCAAGGACTCCTCCGGTAATGAGACCACGGTGGAGCGTCAGATCGTCCGAGCAGACCTTACGCCTCCCACCATTAGCCTGAAGGGTGATGCCAGCATTACCATCAACGCAGGCACAGCATACGAAGAGCCGGGCTATACCGCCAATGACAACATTGACGGAGACATCACGGATAAGGTGGTCGTTTCCGGTTCTGTGAACAAGTATCATGCCGGAACCTATACCCTGACCTACACCGTCACGGACGAGCATGGCAATACGGGTACTGCTCAGAGAACTGTGGTGGTAAAGCCCATTCAGCAGCCCAACACCATTGCCCCCGGCGGCAAAGTTATCTACCTGACCTTTGATGATGGCCCCGGCAAGCACACCCAGCGTCTGCTGGATCTTTTGGAGCAGTATAACGCAAAGGCTACCTTCTTTGTGGTAAATACCGGCTACAGCATGAAAAAAACACTCAATGCCATCGTCGATGGCGGTCACGGCATCGGCATGCACTCTGTTACCCATGAGTATTCTGAGATCTATGCCAGCGAGGAAGCATTTTTCAATGATCTTTATGCCATGCAGAAAATCATTAAGGACGCAACCGGCATAACCACCACCTTGATGCGCTTCCCCGGCGGCAGTTCCAACAAGGTAAGCAATGTCAGTATGGCCCAACTGACCAAGGCGGTCCAAGACCAGGGCTTCCAGTATTTTGACTGGAATGTCAGTAGCGGCGATGCCGGCGGCGTCAGCGGAACGAAGGCAGAGAAGACTGCTCAGGTGGTCACCAATGTGATCAAGGGCATTGAGGGTAAGAAGACTGCAGTGGTGCTTCAGCACGATATTTGGGATTACAGCGTGGATGCTGTGGAGCAGATTTTGATCTGGGGCTTGGAAAACGGCTATACCTTCCAGGCATTGACTCCCAACAGTCCTGTTTGTCATCACAAGGTGAATAGCTGATAAAAAGAACGCTTCCCACCGGGAAGCGTTCTTTGTGTTTATGGCAGTAATGCAAATTCAAAGCCTGCATTGCGGGTGGCGTCGATGAAATCTCCCACAATGGCCGCATTGGTAGAGGAAATGGCGTGCAGCTGATAAATTGCACCGCTGTGCAGAGCATCGGTCATTTTCTTCAAGGTTGCGGCATGGTCGGGCTGCTCGTTCGTGTCCCAGTCTTTATAGGTGAAGCTCCAGTTGTAGCTTCGATATCCCAAACTATGTGCGATGGCCCAAACCTGCTCGGAGAAATAACCGCTGGGCGGACGGAAGAACTTCATTTCGTAGTTATAAGTGTCCTTAACATAGTTGTGGATGTCCATGATCTGATCCACGATCTCGTCAATGGAGAGGGTGGGCAGATCCGGATGGGTGGTGCAGTGATTGGCCAAAATATGCCCGTCAGCGAGGATCTGCTGTACCATGTGAGGATAGTTCTTTGCAAAGGATTTGTCAATGAAGATCACGCACTGTACATTCTTTTCTTTCAGAATGTTCAGCGTTTTTTGTACCAGGCCTTCGTGCTCGTAGGTGACGTTGTAGGTCAGATAAACCTTTCCGTCATCGGGGCAGATGAAGTGAGCGTCATACTTTTCGTACTGTTTGTTCATGCTGATGGCATAGGTGGGGCGGTTTTTACTGTCCACACTCTTACCGACGCCATAGCCGGTGCTCTTTGATGGCAGGGACTCCAGAAATTCCCGGGTGTAAAGACTGCCGATATACTCCCCGGCGAGGGTCGTAGGCGGCACGCTTGTAACAGGAACGGAAGTGGGAGGAGTGGAACTGGCCGGGATGGATGAAGCCGGAACAGAGGAAACCGGAATGGATGAAGTCTGCGTGGAAGAAGAGGATTCCGGCGTGGATTGCATTTGCGATGGCGGGTCGGACGTTTTGTCACTGAGCCGGATGGCAAATGTCAGAGCAACGATCAGAACCGCAGATAAAATCAAAATCAGTAAGCGCAGCGAGCTTGCCTTCAAAGCAAAGTACCTCCTTTTAACTGAACAGCTGGATGCTGTAGCCTTCTGTGCGGAGATAGTCGATGACATCGCCCAAAACAGCGGCATTGGCCTCGGAAATGGCGTGAAGCAGATAGATCACGCCGTTGTGTGCGTTTTGAGTGATGGTGTTGTATGCAGTTTTTTCGGAGGGCTGATCTTCCGTGTCGTAGTCATAGTGCTGGAAACTCCAAAGCACGGATTTGTAGCCCAAATTTTGTAGAACAGCCAGAGACTGCACCGAGTAAGCACCCGTGGGCGGGCGGAACAGGTGCATCTTGTAGCCGAAATTCGTCAGCACATAGTCGTGCAGGCTCATGACCTCGTATTCCATTTTGTCGATGGTCTGCTTGGGCATCACCGGATGGTTGTTGGAGTGGTTGCCCACAACATGGCCTTCGTCGATCATCCGCTGGACCAGCTCCGGCTCCATCTCCGCGTAATCCATGGTAATGAAGAAAACAGCCTTGACATCCTTTTCCTTCAGCACGTCCAGGATCTTTCCTGTGACCGGATATTTTTGGCCGTTGGCATCGGTTGCGTAATATTCATAGCCACAGTCAAAGGTCAGATAAGCATTTTTGGTATCCTCACCAATGAAGTAGGCATCATACTGGGCGTATTTTGACTGCTCGGATACGGGGGTATAGGGCCGGGCATGATTTTGTGCTCTGCCTGCGCCGAAACCGCTTTCATTATAGGTAGGATCCATAGCTTCCAGCTCTGCGCGGGTGTACATGCCGATGCCGCTGACGGAAGGACCGGAGCTTTCCGGAAAGGAAGATGTGGGGATACTGGAAGACGGAGGCGTGCCGGATGAATCCTGCGTACCGGAGGATTCCGCAGCAGAGGAAGAGAGGGTTGAACTGGAAGCGGATTCATCTTGGGAAACATCTGCGGTACTGCCCAGGAGAATGATCAGTCCGATCAGGAGCAGGAACAGCACACCGACAGTAACGATCAAAAGGATCGTACGGTTGTCCTTGCGGTAGCAGGGACCGTTACAGATGGGACACCGCCGGCGGTATTGACGGAATTTCTTTTTGCAATTGGGACAGTAATACATAAATGTCAACCTTTCAAGGATTTCTTGCGTAAAAATACTATATCATTGGCCGTGGAAAAAGTCAAGGAACGCCGGGACATGCTGTAAGCGCGTATAATAGAAAAAGTGAAATAAAACCTTGCTTTTTTTCGCTTTTTGGAATATAATAAATTGATATTTTTTACATAAACGATAAGGGGTTTTGGTGTGTACTTAAAATCATTGGAAGTGCAGGGCTTTAAGTCCTTCCCGGATAAGACCTTGATCCGCTTTGGCGATGATATTACCGCCATTGTCGGCCCTAACGGCTCCGGCAAATCAAATATTTCCGATGCCATTTTGTGGGTCATGGGCGAACAGAGCAGCAAGACTCTTCGCGGCGCAAAAATGGAAGATGTGATCTTCGGCGGTACTCAGAAGCGTTCTGCAGTGGGCTTTGCCGAGGCGACCTTGACATTGGACAATACGGATCGTGCCCTGCCTTACGATGCCGACGATGTGATGATCACCCGCCGGTATTATCGCAGTGGCGACAGCGAATACTATATCAACAAGCAATCTGCAAGACTGCGGGACATCAATGAGCTGTTTATGGACACCGGTCTGGGCCGGGAGGGTTACTCCAACATCGGTCAGGGCCGTATTGATGAGATCCTGTCTCTTAAGAGCGCAGACCGCCGGGAGATCTTTGAAGAGGCGGCGGGTATTTCCAAGTACCGTCACCGCAAGGAGGAGACGGAGCGGAAGCTGGCTCATACAGAAGATAATCTTCTGCGAATCGGGGACAAGGTGTCCGAATTGGAGCTGCAGCTGGAGCCGTTGAAGGAACAGTCTGAAAAGGCAAAGAAATACCTGGAGCTGAAGGATGAGCTTCAGGGTGTGGAAGTCGCCGTTTGGTTGGATACCCTGGAAAAGCTCTCTGCCGCGGCAAAAAAGGCGGAAGAGGATTACGCTTCTGCTTCCTTTGTGCTGCAGCAGGCTCATGAGGATCTGGACAAGCTGTATGCCCAGTCTGAGAATCTGTCTGCTGTTTTGCGCCAAAAGGACGAGGAATTGGAGAATGTCCGTATCAAGGTCAGCATGCTGGATGCAAACCATCAGCAGTTGGACGGTCAGATGGCGGTGCTCCGTGGCAATGTGGAAAACAACCACGCCAACATCCAGCGCATTGAAGAGGAGCTTCAGGGTGAGCAGGACCGCAGCGGCGGTATCATTGCACAGATCCAGCAGGCCAATGAGCGGATCGCATCCATTGATGAGGAGCTGACAGAGAAAAAACAGGTCATCGATCAGCTACAGCAGGAGCTGGCCGTGATGACTGCCAATGCCCAGGGAATTACCCGGCAGTTTTTGGAGCTGCGGGGCAAGGAATCCAGCCTGTCCGCTGATTTGGCAGGACGGGAAGCGGATATCCGCGGTTTGGAAGAAAGCATGGAGCAGACCAAACAGCGCAGCGAGATCCTGCGTGCAGACCTGCAGTCCGGCAAGGAGCGCGAGGATGCAGCCCAGGCTGATCTGGACACCTGCCAGGTGCAGCTGCGCAGAGCCCGTGAGGATGTCACAGCTGCAGAAAATACCATTTCCGGCTATACCCTGCGGCAGAATACCCGTATCAAGCGCCGGGACGAGCTGGCGCAAAAGGTTCGCGAACTGACGGTGAAGCTGGATTCCGTTTCTGCCAAGACCCGGGCATTCCGCGCCATGGAGCGGGATTTCGACAGCTACAATAAGTCTGTTAAAGCTGTAATGCAGGAAGCGCAGCGGGGCACACTGAAGGGTGTTCACGGACCGGTATCCCGCTTGATCCGAACAGAGGATGCATACACCGTGGCGATGGAAATCGCCCTGGGTGCTGCCATGCAGCAGATCGTGGTGGGCAATGAGCAGGACGGTAAGTCCGCGATCTCTTATTTGAAGCGCACCGGTATAGGCCGGGCCACATTCTTGCCCATCTCCACCATTCAAGGCAAGAAACTGAACGAAACAGGGCTGGACAAGTGCCGTGGCTTTGTGGGTATTGCGTCGGATATGGTTACCTGCGACAAGCAGTACAAGGGCATCGTGGAGAATCTTTTGGCCCGCACCGTGTTGGTGCAGGATATTGATGCCGCCATCGCCATGGCCGGCAAGTACAACAACCGCTTTAAGATCGTCACCCTGGATGGCCAGGTGATGAATGCCGGCGGCTCCATGACAGGCGGTTCTGTGAATAAGGAAGCGGGTATCCTTTCCCGGGCCAATGAGCTGGAAAAGCTGACGGCGCAGGAAAAGGAACTTAAGGAAGAAGTAGCTTCTGTCGAGGAAGAGCTCCGTGAGGCACAGCGCCAGGCAGACCAGGTTGAGTTCCAGCTGAACACCGCCAGGGATCAGCTGCGGGCGGCCCAGGATCAGGTATTGCGCCTGGAGGGCGAGGAAAAGCAGCATGAGATTCTGCTGAATGCAATTTTGGATGCGGTGGCTTCCGCACAAAGGGAAATGGATTCCTTGGGGCAGCGGCAGCAGCTGGACCGGGAGCGCTATGCGGCCAGCCAGGCCAAGATCCAGGTCTACACTGCAGAGCTGGCCAAGACCCGGGCAGCCATTGAGGGACTGGAGGGCAGTCAATCCGAGGCTGCCGAGCAGACAAATGCACTGACAGAGAAAATGACTGTTCTGCGGACAGCTGCAGCTGCACTGGAGGCAGAAAAGTCCACTGCGCAGACCCATATCGAGGACTTGCAGGCTCTGCGAAATGCTATGGCCGGCGATCGGGAGAACAAGCTGGCGCTGATCCGGGATATTGAAAAGGATATCGTGCGCCTGGAAAACGAGATCGAGCAGCTGCAGAAGCGTCAGGCTGAGAATGATGCAGATGCGGATACCCAGCGCAAGCAGCTGCAGGCGGTGCTGAGTCAGCGCAGCGAAGCTGAGGCGACCAAGACCCGCAGTGAACGGGAAAGCCAGGAAAAGAATAAGGATATTCTGAACATGGAGCGCGCCTGTGCGTTGCTTGAAAATAAGAAGACCACAACTGCTATGGAAGAGAAGCAGATCATTGACAAGCTGTGGGATTCTTACGAGCTGACCCCCGGTACTGCGGCAGAGCATCGCGGAGAAATCGAATCCGTGGCGGCGGGTAACCGCAAGATATCCGAGCTGAAGCGGAAGATCACCCTGTTGGGCACGCCCAATCTGGGTGCGATCGAAGAGTACGCCCGGGTAAACGAGCGGTATTCCTACCTTGCTGAACAGCGGGATGATGTACTCACCTCCAAGCGGGAGCTGGAGAGCATCATCCGGGATATCACCAAGGAAATGACCACCATTTTCGTGGAGGAGTTTGCAAAGATCAATCGCTATTTCGGCGAAGTCTTTGTGGAAATGTTTGGCGGCGGCAACGGCCAGCTGGTTCTGGAGGATCCCGAAGAGCCGCTGACCTGCGGCATTGAGATCCGCGTACAGCCCCCCGGAAAACAGCTGAAGACCATCACGCTTCTGTCCGGCGGCGAAAAGGCCTTTGTGGCAACGGCACTGTACTTTGCAATTTTGAAGGTGCGGCCTACGCCCTTCTGCCTGCTGGACGAGATCGATGCTGCGTTGGATGATCGAAACGTGGAACGTTTTGCAACTTACCTGCGCAACCTCAGCCGCAAGACCCAGTTTATTGTCATTACCCACCGCCGGGGCACCATGGAAGCATCCGATGTGCTTTACGGCGTGACCATGCAGGAACAGGGCGTTTCCAAGCTGCTGCGGCTGGATCTGAACCAGATGGAAGAGTATCTGGGAATTGTGGAATAAGGAGTTATCATGGGATTTTTCGATAAGATCAAATCCGGTATGGCAAAGACCCGCTCTGCACTGAGCAACACCCTGGGCAGTGTGTTCTCCGGTTTCAGCCAGATCGACGACGATTTTTATGATGAACTGGAAGAGTGCCTGATTCTTGCAGACCTGGGCGTGGAAACGGCCACAAAGGCAACCGATCGCCTGCGCAAGACGGTGAAAGAACAGCACCTGAAGACCACGGAAGAGGCTAAGTCCGTATTGAAGGACATCCTGGTGGAAATGCTGAATGTGGGCGATACTGCATTGGATCTTTCCACAACGCCGTCCGTGGTACTGGTGATCGGCGTCAACGGTGTAGGCAAGACCACCACCATCGGTAAGATCGCCAATGGATTGGTGGAGCAAGGCAAAAAAGTGCTGTTGGTGGCAGGCGATACTTTCCGAGCCGCCGCGGCGGATCAGCTGGAGGTATGGGCAAACCGGACAGGTGCGGACATTGTGCGTCAGCATGAGGGTGCAGACCCTGCGTCCGTGGTGTACGACGGCATCCAAGCTGCCAAGGCAAGAAAGTCTGAAGTGATCCTGATTGATACCGCCGGACGCTTGCACAACAAGCAGAATTTGATGAACGAGCTGAACAAAATCAGCCGTATCGTGGAGCGGGAACTGCCGGGGGCAGCCCGGGAAGTACTGCTGGTGCTGGACGGCACCACCGGTCAGAACGGTCTGATCCAGGCAAAGCAGTTTAAGGAGATCGCCGGTGTTACCGCCATCGCCTTGACCAAGCTGGACGGCACAGCCAAGGGCGGTATCGTCATTGCGGTAGCCGATGCTTTGCAGATCCCGGTGAAGTTCATCGGTGTAGGCGAACAGGCAGATGATCTAATGCCCTTTGAAGCACGGAATTTTGTGGAAGCACTTTTGTGAGGAAGATAAATGAAAGTTGTTTTAGCAAGTAAAAACGCCCACAAGCTGGTGGAAATCAGTAAAATAACGGAGAAATTCGGCTTTGAGCTGGTGCTCCAGTCCCAGTTGGGTGTGGATATCGATGTGGAAGAAACCGGCACGACCTTTGAGGAGAATTCTCTTCTGAAGGCAGAAGCGGTCATGAAAGCCACCGGCCTGCCTGCACTGGCAGATGATTCTGGTATCGCTGTGGATGCGCTGAACGGAGAGCCGGGCATCTACTCCGCCCGTTACGGTTTTGACGATTCCCTGGATGACTGGGGAA
Organism: Oscillospiraceae bacterium; assembly: GCA_015067545.1. Lineage (GTDB taxonomy): Bacteria > Bacillota > Clostridia > Oscillospirales > Oscillospiraceae > Faecousia. The sequence goes on along the minus strand of SVMG01000006.1, from coordinate 68,645 downwards.
GACTGCTTCTCCTGCTGAATAACACCGAGCATGTGCCGGACGGACAACGCCAGGCGAAATTTGTCTGTGTGATCACCTTCGTTCATCCGAACGGACAAGTCATTCAGGCCAGGGGAGAGATTCACGGAGAATTGCTCCGGGAGGCCAAAGGCGAAAACGGCTTTGGTTACGATCCTATTTTTTACTATCCGCCTTTGGGCAAGACCACGGCGGAGCTGTCGCCGGAGGAAAAGAATGATGTTTCCCATCGGGCAGTTGCATTAAAGAAATTTTACGAGAAAATGAAGGAGGCAGGTTATGCTGACAAGTAAAGAACGCGCTGACCTGCGCGCAATGGCGACAAATATCGACACCACCTTGATGGTGGGCAAAAGCGGTGTCACCGAATCGGTGATCGCCGAGGCGGAGAATCTGCTCACTGCCCGGGAATTGGTCAAGGGCAAGGTGCTGGAGGGCGCGATGATGACGCCCCGGGAAGTCTGCGACGAGCTGTGCGAGGCCACCGGCGCTGAGGGTGTTGCGGTAATTGGTACGAAATTTGTCATTTACCGCTTCAGCGAGAAGTGCCAGGAAGAGCGCAACCAGACCGGCCGCGCCAAGCGCAAGAGCACTCCCGTGTCCAAGAAAGACCCGGTGCGTAAGGGCATCCGTGCCCGTCGCCAGGCCGCCAAGAAGGTGCGCGAGCAGCGCAATGCGTATTTCCGGGAGCAGGCTATCGAAAAGGCCATCGAGCGCAGCCGGGAAAAGCAGCTGCGGGGCGAAGAGTAACAACTGATTAAATGTGTTTCCACAGTATATCTCGAAGTATGTAGTGGGTATGTAGTGCATTTACAGGAGGTATATCATGAAAATACGGATTATAGGGATAATCACGTTGGTTGTTTGTATTCTTTCTGGTTGCTTTTTAATTTCTGATGAACCATATACATTTCGACAAGAGTTTGAGCAGATTGTATCTATTGAAATTCTTAAAAAAGAGTACGATTCTATAAGTCCATATACACCAATGCATGTTGTTAAAACAGTTGAGCCGACTATGCACCAAGAGTTAATTAATGATTTGCTGAAAATTGAGGGCAGTCGTATTGGGATGGAACCCGGAACTGGTTTTGGCGTGTATATTATTCGCATTACCTACAAAGATGGCGAGATTGAAATGCTTGGCGATTATAATAACGGCTATATTACCCCAGATGGCAAATTGCATGAAGATATATATGCATTTGATTCCGACCAGTATTATCAAGTAATCTCAAACTATTTAGGAGAAGTGATTACACCACCGACGTTGGGATAGATTATTATTTAACCATGGGTAATAAAAAGGAGGAAATGTGTTATGATTGACGAATATTTCTGTCCGCCGACGCTGAAAGCCTATATGGAAGCTACCGGATGCTGTGATGCAAATGCAGACTTCCGGCGATTACCCATGGAAAAATTGGAGCAGGTGGTCGTTCGCCTGCTGAAGCCCAACCGGGTCAACCATGTATTGGGCTGCCGGGATACGGCAATCGCCCTTGCAAAGCATTGGGGCGCGGATGAAGTGGACGCGGCCAGAGCCGGCCTGCTTCATGACATCACCAAGGCTCTGGACGGCCCGCGCCAATTGACATTGGCAGGGGAGTATGGTATCATACTCAGTGCTTTTCAGCAAAAAAATCCCAAAACACTGCACGCACTCACCGGTTCGTTGGTGGCGGAGCACCTGTTTGGGGAAAATGAAGCGGTGGTGCAAGCAATCCGGCATCATACCACCGGAAAAGCGGACATGAATCTGTTGGAAAAGATCATTTATGTAGCAGATTACATGGAGCCAAACCGGGATTTCCCGGGCGTGGAAAAACTCCGGGAACTGGCATTTACCAATTTGGATGAGGCACTGAAATTGGGCCTAACCATGACATTGAATTTATTGCATCAGCAGGGAAGTGAGGTTTCTCCCGAATCCCGGGAGGCTTTGGCCTGGCTGAATGAGAAAGGATAAAGAGTATGTTGACTGCAAAAGAAGTGGCACTGCAAGTGACCAAAGCCCTGGATGAAAAGAAGGGCATCGACATCAAACTGCTGAAGATCGACAAGGTCTCCAGCCTGGCAGATTATTTTCTCATCTGCACCGGTACAGCAAATACCCATGTTAAGACACTGTGCGACTATGCGGAGTATACCATGGAGCAGCTGGGTGAGCCCATGCTGGGCCGTGAGGGTCACCGTGGCAACTCTTGGGAGCTTCTGGACTTTGGCTCTGTTGTTGTCCATGTGTTTACCGATGAGGCACGGAAATTCTACGATCTGGAGCGTCTGTGGGCGGATGCCGAGGTCGTTGACTTGAAGGATATTATTATCGAGGAGTAATCCCCGGTTGAGAAGAGGTTTTTCGTTATGAACTACGAACATAAGAATGTAGAAGCCAAATGGCAAAAATACTGGGAGGAGAACAACACCTTCCATACCGATGTATGGGATTTCTCCAAGCCCAAATACTATGTTTTGGATATGTTCCCGTATCCCTCCGGCGTGGGTCTGCACGCAGGTCACCCCGAGGGCTACACAGCTACGGACATCATGTCCCGCATGAAGCGCATGCAGGGCTACAATGTCCTGCACCCCATGGGTTATGACTCCTTCGGTCTGCCTGCGGAGCAGTATGCGGTGGATACCGGCAATCATCCCAATGGCTTTACCCAGACCAACATTGCCACCTTCTCCGGTCAGTTGAAGGAGCTGGGCTTTGACTATGACTGGTCCAAGTGTATCGCCACTTCCGATCCCGATTTCTATAAATGGACCCAGTGGATATTCAAGAAGCTGTACGAGGCAGGCTATGCCAAGCGCATCGAGATGCCCGTCAACTGGTGCGAAGCACTGGGCACGGTTCTTGCCAATGACGAAGTCATCGATGGCAAGTCCGAGCGCGGCGGCTATCCCGTTGTGAAGAAAATGATGATGCAGTGGGTCATTGACCAGCCTGCATTTGCTGAAAAGCTCCTGGAGGGTCTGGACGAGATCGACTGGCCCGAATCCACCAAGGAGATCCAGCGCAACTGGATCGGTAAGTCCACCGGCGTGGAAGTGGACTTCAAGCTGGTGGGCGGCGGCGAGTTCTCCATCTACACCACCTGTATCGAAACCATCTATGGCATCACCTTTATGGTGCTGGCTCCCGACGGCAAGATCACCCAGTCCCTGCTGGATCGTGTGCAGAACAGGGAAGAGGTGGATGCTTACATTAAGGAAGCTGCAAGCAAGAGCGAAATCGACCGTACCGATGCCACCAAGACCAAGACCGGCTGCCCCCTGAAGGGCGTGTACGCCATCAACCCGGTCAACGGCAAGGAAGTGCCTGTGTTCATCGGTGACTTCGTACTGGGCAACTACGGCACAGGTGCCGTTATGGCTGTTCCCAGCCACGACCAGCGCGACTTTGAGTATGCTGTCGCTCACAATATCCCCATGATCCAGGTCATTGAGGGTCGCGATGTGTCTGAGCGTGCCTTTGAGAAGCAGGATTATCTAGGCAAGGGCTGCAAACTCATCAATTCCGAGGAATTCACCGGCTTGACTGTGGAGGAGGCCAAGGAGGCCATCACCTGCAAGCTGGAAAAGGCCGGCGTTGCAAGACGCAAGGTCAATTATCACTTCCGTGAGTGGATCTTTGCCCGTCAGCGCTACTGGGGCGAGCCCGTTCCCTGTGTTTACACCGAGGACGGCAAGACTGCGTTCCTGTCCGACGAAGAGCTGCCCTTGGTTCTGCCGGAACTGGAGGATTACAAGGGTCGCAACGGCCAGGCACCTCTGGAAAATGCCACCGAGTGGAAGCAGTACGACCAGGGCGGCATCAAGGGCATCCGCGAGACCTCTACCATGCCCGGATCTGCCGGTTCTTCCTGGTACTATATGCGCTATATCGATCCCAAGAATGATAAGGCGTTCTGCGATCCCGAGCTTCTGAAGCACTGGATGCCCGTTGACCTGTACATTGGCGGCCCGGAGCACGCTGTGGGTCATCTGATCTACTCCCGTATCTGGAACCGCTTCCTGTACGACAACGGCCTGTCCCCTGTGAAAGAGCCTTTCAAGAAACTGGTGCACCAGGGTATGATCCTGGGCGAAAACGGTATCAAGATGGGCAAGCGATTCCCGGAATTCGTGGTCAATCCCAGTGATATCGTCCGGGAATACGGCGCAGACACCCTGCGTCTGTACGAAATGTTCATGGGCCCGCTGGAGGTCTCCAAGCCCTGGAGCACTGCCGCTGTGGCCGGTGCAAGAAAGTTCATCAATCGCGTGTGGAACTTCTTTACCGAGAGCGCCAATATCACCGATACCGACGACGGCAAGCTGACCAAGGTCTACCATCAGACGGTCAAGAAGGTCACTTCTGACTTTGAGGTGCTGGCATTCAACACCGCCATTGCCCAGATGATGGTCTTCGTCAACGAGGTCTATAAGAACGGTACTTGCCCCAGAGAGTATGCCGAGGGCTTCATCAAGATGATCTCCTGCATCATCCCCCATGTGGGCGAAGAAATTTGGCAGATCATGGGCCATGACAATACCATCGCCTTTGAATCCTGGCCTGTCTATGACGAAGAAAAGTGCAAGGACACCCAGGTGACCATCGCGGTGCAGGTCAACGGCAAGATGCGCGGTACTGTGGAGATGGAAGCCGATTTGGACAACGATACCGTGGTGCAGAATGTGCTTGCCAATGAAAAAATTGCCGCATTCCTGCAGAAGAACGGCGGCAATATCGTCAAGACCATCGTGGTCAAGAATAAGCTGGTTAACCTGATCGTTAAGTAATTTTCGCAAGATTTACGGAAAATTGTAATTTCTTGCTTGACATTTGTGCTTAACTTGCTTATAATATGTAAAGCCAATTAGTGGCCCTGAAAGCATCCTGGAACTAGCCGGATGCCATCGGAGGGAGGGAAAACCATGTCTGAAATTCGCGTTAAGGAGAACGAAACTCTGGAGAGCGCTCTGCGTCGTTTCAAGCGTAGCTGTGCCAAGGAGGGCGTTATTGCCGAGGTTAAGAAGCGCGAGCATTATGTCAGCCCCAGCCTGAAGCGTAAGCAGAAGTCTGAAGCTGCCCGTAAGAACAAGAGAAAGTTCTACTAATATCCCTCTTTGTTTTATGCTCACAAAACCGCCTGTCGAAAGACAGGCGGTTTTCATTTTCTGAATTCCTGATACAGCCCAATGGCTGTGGACACACCCAGTTTTTCGGCTTCCGTCAGCCAACGCTCAAGATCGCGAACAAGAGTGAAAACAATGCGCTCGTCTTCAATATCTATTTTGTAATGACAGTAAAGATTTGACTCCCAGTGGGGCAGCTTGCTGATATCTTTTAAGACTTCGTAATGACTACCCCTGGGCGTGACGGTGATTTTTGCAGGCAGGGGGGAGATATCCAGCCATACCGATCTGCCTTGATACGGCGCAAGATGGTTTTTGAGCGGCTTATTCAGTGGGCAGGGAGGAAGAAACACAGGACTATCTCCCTGGGCGTATTCCGGCGGCGCAGCCACCGGGCAGAAAAGCTCCTTTTGCAGCGTGCAGACGAATTTCTGCACGTCCTTATCATAGGGTCTTTGAAAGTCCAGGATGACTGCCTGCGCCTCCAATGCACAAACCGCTTCGCGTAATTGGCGAATAATGTGCTCCGGCTCATGATTTTGAAACGGTGTGCTGTCGTCCACCATCAGCAATGAATGAGCAGGAAGCGATTTGGGAATATTGGAAAGGCCCGGCCCTGAGGACGAAAAATGGCAGGCAAGCCATGCCACACGCTCCGGTAACTGAGCGCAGGTGGAGAATTCCGCGGCTGTTATGGCAAGGTGTATTGCAATAGCCATGGACAAAATCCTCCTTTCGTGGTATAATCTTCTTAAATCTATGAAAGGGAGGGGACGGATATGCCTTTTTCCTTGCTTCCCAAGGCCATTGCCCGGGATGTGACCCAAATAACACCCCAGTACCTGCATAGCCAAGGCATCCGCCTGCTGATGATGGATTTTGACAATACCATCGTCCCTTATACCACGGATGTGCCCACGACTGAAGTGCGCCAATGGCTGGAAATGATGAAAGCATCGGATATCAAACTGTGTGTGGTATCCAATTCCAAACGGGAGCGCGTTAAGGTTTTCTGCGCAAAGTACGGAATCGATTGCATCACCCACGCAAAAAAGCCTTTTTCCAAGGGTATTCGGGAGTGCCTTGCACGCTATGATCTGGGCGCATCTGTTTGCGCGCTGGTGGGTGATCAGATTTATACGGACACCCTTGGGGCCAATGGCTGCGGTGTTTTTTCCATCCTTGTGAAAGCCATCGACAATCACAATTTTTGGTTAAAAGCACGCCATGTGCTGGAGTTGCCCTTTATTTTCGCCGCAAAAAAGCGAAAAATATGATTATTATTCAAAAAAGTATCTTTTCCCCCTTGAAAAATCTGAGGTTTTAGGTTAGAATACACTAGTTAATATATGTAATTTTATTAAATCCCGAAAGGGACAGTCTTAGGAGGATATAATTATGATTTCTGCAGGCGATATTAGAAACGGCGTTACCTTTGAGCTGGACGGCAAGGTTATGCAGGTCGTCGAGTTCCAGCATGTTAAGCCCGGTAAGGGTGCTGCTTTTGTCCGCGTTAAGATGAGAAACGTCATCACCGGCGGCGTGACCGAAACCAGCTTGAACCCCTCTGCCAAGTTCCCCACTGCTTTCGTTGAGAGAAAGAAGATGGAGTACTCCTACAACGACGGCGGTCTGTACTACTTCATGGACCCCGAGACCTACGAGATGGAGCCCCTGGACGGCAGCGTTCTGGACGATTCCTTCAAGTTCGTCAAGGAGAACGACGTTTGCACCGTCATGAGCTACAAGGGCAAGGTGTTCGGCGTTGAAGTTCCCAACTTCGTTGACCTGGTCGTTACCGAGACCGAGCCTGGCTTCGCAGGCAACACCGCTACCAACGTGACCAAGCCCGCTACCGTTGAGACCGGCGCTGAGGTCAAGGTGCCCCTGTTCATCAACGAGGGCGACAAGATCCAGATCGACACCCGTACCGGCGAGTACCTGGGCCGTTCCAAGGCTTAATTTTCATTTTCCGAAAGGAGAATTACTATGACCATTTCCGAAAAGTCCGCTTATTTGAAGGGCCTGATGGATGGCCTGAACCTGAACACCGAGTCCGACGAGGGCAAGATGATCGCGGCTATCGTGGATCTGCTGGGTGATGTGACCAAGAAGCTGACAGCTGTGGAGGACACCACCATTGCAATCTCCGACGAGCTGGACGAGATCGAAGAGGATCTGGACGCCATCGAGGATTTCATCATGGACGACGAAGACGACTATGATGACTATGAAGAAGATGATGACGACTACGACTTCGACGATGACGAGGATGAGTTCGACGAAGAAGGCTTTGACTTTGGCGACGAGGATTCCACTATCTACGAGGTTGAGTGCGCCTGTGGCGAGATCATTGACTTCGACGAGGAAACCCTGGAAAAGGGCAGCATGACTTGCCCCAACTGCGGTGAGACCCTGGAGTTCTCTCTGGAGGACGACGAATAATCATCACAAACATACTGCCGCAGCACCCGCTGCGGCAGTTTTTGTAAAGAGGTACTTATGAATAAGAAAGAATTACTGCGTACTGTAAAATTTGTTTTGTTTTCCGCATCTGCCGGCATCATCCAGATGGGCAGCTTTGCGCTTCTGAACGAGTCGGTACAGCTGGATTATTGGCTGTCATATTTGATTGCCCTGGTGCTGTCGGTCATCTGGAACTTTACCTTTAACCGCAAGTTCACCTTCAAATCCACGGGCAATATCACCCGGGCAATGGTGCTGGTGGCGCTCTATTACTGCGTATTCACGCCCCTGTCCACCTTGCTGGAGCATTACCTGGCCGATACCTTGGCTTGGAATGAGTATATTGTTACCTTTATCAATATGCTTCTGAACATGGTCACGGAATTCCTGTTCCAGCGCTTTGTGGTGTACCGCAACAGTGTGGATAATAACGAAAAGGCCGAGGTGTAATCAGCCAGGCCGGAATTAACAAGGAGGTCGCTAACTATGAAAAAGAAGATAGTCCTTGTTGCTGTTGTAATCGTTCTCTTTATAGGTTTTGTTGTGTCCGTTCCGATGGTAAACGATTTCTCGGCGAAAAATGTTGAAAAAAGCCTTGTGGAGATTACGCTTCCTGAGAATACACAGATGGTTGAATCCATATCCAAGGCCGGCAAGCTTGTCGGAAATGGCAATGGCATGCAGTATTTTGGTGCAATGCTGATTCAAAGCGAACTGACGAGGGAAGAACTGTCTGACTACTATTCCGGGATAAATGCGGATATTATTGTAAAGGTACAAAAAACGCAAAAAATTGAATGTGTGGAGCATGCACAGCTTTCCTTTACAACACAAATCACAGATGCAGAAAACTATTATATCGTCTATCTGTTTGGTGAGGGAATTGCTCCGTTTGCAGGGTTGGATCTCCGCGGACATTAAGAGCTAACAAATACAGCCGCCTCGGTTTGAGGCGGCTGGTTTCATATTATCGGAGTATTATTCACTCAATGCAGCATCGTAGACCACATTTTTGGGAAGATCCAGTTCCTTGGCGGTTTGCTTGATGGCATCCTTCCGGGAAAGACCCTCTTCCATCAGCTGAGCCACTCTTGCGGCAGCGTCCGCCGGGGTGGCTTTTTCTTTTTCTATGGCAGGCGCGCCGGCGAGTACTAAGACAAACTCACCCTTGGGCGGTGTTTCCGTGTACTTTTCAATGGCCTCGCCCAAGGTGGTGCGTACCACTTCCTCGTGGAGCTTTGTCAGCTCCCGGCACAGGCTGATGGGCCGGTCTGCACCAAATACAGCAGCCATATCCTCAAGAGTGTTCACCAGCTTGTGGGGAGCTTCGTAGAAGACCATGGTGCGGCTTTCGCCAATCAGACTTTCCAAATGCTCCTTACGGCTCTTTTTTGCAGTGGACAGGAAACCCTCAAAGCAGAATCTTCCGGTGCTCTGCCCGGAAATGCTCAGGGCAGTAATGACCGCACAAGGGCCGGGAATGGCGCAAACTGTGATTCCTGCCTCAGCGCACTGCTTTACCAATTCCTCGCCGGGATCGGAGATGGCAGGGCTGCCTGCATCCGATACCAATGCGCAGGTCTCACCGGCTAAAATTCGCTGAACGATCACATCACCCTTTGCAGTCTTGTTATGCTCAAAGTAGCTGACAAGGCTTTTTTTGATACCCAAATGATTCAGCAGCTTCAAGCTGACGCGGGTATCCTCTGCGGCAATGAAATCGGCCTGCTCCAAAGTCTCCCGGCAGCGGGTGGAGATATCGCCCAAATTGCCGATGGGGGTAGGGACGAGATATAACATTCCTGCCATGGTCTGCCTCCTTAAAGGTGGTAAAGTGTTCGGTAGTAGTCTGTGGGTCGACCGTCGCCTTCAAAAAGACAACGCTCCTCCCAAATCAGCCCCGGCTTGCCGCCCTTGCGGCAGGACAGCAAAATGAGAGAAACCTCGCCATCGGTGCGATGGCGGATCAGACGCAGCCGTTTGGGCTGCATATTATATTTCGCAGCCAGAGCGCAGATTTCGGCCAACCGTTCCGGTTTGTGAACCAAAAAGAAATCTCCGCCGAATTTCAGCATTTTTCCCGCAGCTTCACACAGCTGCGCCAGGCTGCATTGATCATCTCGTCGGGCCAGGGGCGTTGTATTGCTTGCCGGGCCGCCGGTGTAGTAGGGGGGATTGGAAATGCAGCAGTCAAAGCTGCCCGTCAAGGGGAAGGTGCGAAGATCTCCGCATATACTTTCCATACGGGAGGAAAGGTCGTTTTTTTCAATATTTGCAACTGCGCCCGCATGGGCAGAGGGATCCAATTCGATGCCGGTAATGCTGCACTGTGAATCCTTGGCGCAAAGAAGCAATCCCAAAGTTCCGCAGCCGGAGCCCAGATCCAACACCCGCGCGTTGGGCGGAAGCTTTATAAAATCGCTGAGCAGAATGGAATCCGTGCTCAGAGGGAACGCGCCTGCGGGAACTTCCAATGTGAAACCGTTTGCAAGTGTTTCCATGGTTTACCTCCAAAAAAATCAGTCTGCGCAGCCGGATGACCAGAGTGCGCAGACTGACTTTGGTTCGGAAGAATCAGCCTTCCTCGATTGCTTCAGCGGGGCAGTTGTCAGCGCAGGCGCCGCAGCTGACACAAACATCGGCATCGATGACATACTTGTCTTCGCCCTCGGAAATAGCCTCAACGGGGCAGTTGTCAGCGCAGGAACCGCACTTGACGCAAGCATCAGTAATATTGTAAGCCATGATTTTCCCTCCATTATGTGTTTTCGGCATATGTATACGCATACAAATGCACCTTTATTCTAACATGTATTTCTAAAAATGCAATTCCTTTTTTCATTTTATTTCGTATATTTTTTTGCTGCACTGGCGAAACTTTGCAGATGAGGGAGGGGTTACATGCGATTGGAGGCAGATACCAGCCATTTGATCCTGGAGGCAGCAGGGATCGCCAGGGAATTCGGGCATAGTTATGTAGGGAGCGAGCATCTGCTGGCGGCACTGAGCTACAGCTGCGGATGGATCGGCCAGCTGTTGGGCAGCTGCGGCCTCAATGCACATATGGCTAGATGTGCCGTGGCGCATTGCATCGGCAGCGGCACGCCGGATCTGCCGTTGCCTCAGGGTCTGAGCGGTGAAGTGAAAAGAATATTGGCGTGCGCCGGGCAGGAGGCCCGGCGTTTAGGCAGCCGTCAGATCGGCAGACATCACATTCTGCTTTCATTACTGCGGGGAGAATATGTTGGTGCGCAGATGCTGCTCAGTCTGACGGCTGTGGACCGGGATGAGATTTTTACCAGAACAGTTGAGTATATGCAATGGCAGGCAGATGCGCCTGCAAAAACCAAAAAAGGAGCGGTAGATTTGAAATTATTGGAGCAGTTCAGCGAGGATCTGATCTTAAAGGCATCCACAATGGAACAGGTGGTGGGAAGAGATCGGGAGATCGAAACGGTTATTGGGATCCTTAGCAGAAAAAATAAAAATAATCCTGCTTTGGTGGGTGAGCCCGGTGTTGGCAAAACGGCTATTGCCGAAGGCCTTGCGCAGCGAATGAGCGTTGGTGACGTACCGCCGCAGCTGAAGGATAAACGCCTCATCAGTCTGAACATGGCCAATTTGGTTGCGGGCACCAAATACCGGGGTGAATTTGAAGAACGGCTTAGGGATGTGTTGCAGGAGATCAAGCGGTGCGGGGATGTGATCCTCTTTGTGGATGAGATGCACACCATCGTCGGTGCAGGCGCGGCAGAGGGGGCTATCGATGCAGCTAATATCTTTAAGCCCGCCCTGGGTCGCGGGGAACTGCAGATGTTGGGTGCGACCACTATGACGGAATACCGCAAGTATATTGAAAAAGATCCGGCATTGGAACGGCGATTTCGTCCTGTGATGGTGGAAGAACCGGACCGGGAGGCAACGATGGCAATTTTGGAGGGACTGAGACCGGGACTGGAAAAGCACCATCGGATCCGGATCAGCCATGGTGCGCTGGAAGAGGCGCTGCGGCTGTCCGTGCGGTATTTGCCGGATCTGTATTTGCCGGATAAGGCCATCGATCTGCTGGACGAGGGAGCATCCCACGCCCGTATGGAGGAAATGCGTTACAGCCGCAGCTCCACCCAACAGAACCTGGAGCAGGCCCTGAATGAGGCGGTGCGGGAGAGCAGGTTTGAAAAGGCAGCGGAATTGCGGGATAAAATGCAGAAGATCGCTGCACGCAATACTGAGCATAAGCGCCCGAGGACGGTTACCGGCGCGGATGTGGCGTGGGCGGTATCAGCCCGTACAGGCATCCCTGTGGGACGACTGACGGCGGATCAAAGACAGAGGCTGATGGAGCTGGAACAGATACTTTCCCGGAGTGTGGTAGGCCAGGAGAGCGCGCTTCACAGTGTCGCAGAGGCAGTACGCCGGGGCTTTTCCGGCATACGGGATGAGAACCGGCCTGTTGCATGTTTGCTGTTTACCGGCCCCACAGGCGTGGGAAAAACAGAACTGTGCCGTGCATTGGCGGAGGAGCTGTATGGAAGCAGGGATGCCATGATACGGCTGGATATGACGGAGTATATCGAGAAGCAGTCGGTGTCACGGCTCATTGGCGCGCCTCCCGGCTATGTGGGATACGAGGAAGGCGGTAAGCTGACAGAGGCAGTGCGCCGACGGCCATACTGTTTGGTTTTGTTGGACGAACTGGAAAAGGCCCATCCGGATGTACTGGGGCTGTTGCTGCAGATCATGGAGGAGGGGGTGCTCACGGATTCCACCGGCCGCCGTGTCAGCTTCAAAAATGCCATTGTGGTCATGACCTCCAACACCGGAGGACAAATTCGAGGCGACGGCTTGGGCTTCCGTCCCGCAGGCCAGGCCCAGGAGCAGGAGGAATCCCTGCGGCAGACCTTTATGCCGGAATTTTTAGGGCGGCTGGATCAAATCATCCGGTTTGCCTCCCTGGAGAGCAAGGAACTGGAGGCCATTGCCCGAAAGTATCTGGATCAGTTGAAGGACAGAATGGAGAGGATCGGCATCCATCTTCAGCTGTGCGAAGAAATACCTGCCTATCTGTCGGCGCAATGTAAGAGCCGGGATGGGGCTCGGCATTTGCGGCGGCTGATCCAATCCAAAGTGGAGGGACCGTTGGCGGAAGAGCTGCTGCGCAGCGCGAAAAAGCCGGACCAAATCACCGGTGAGCTCCGGGATAATGTGATTTCCTTCAGAATTTAGAGAAAATATGTAGAACAAGCGTTCGAAAATTAGAATTTCTCATGTTTTTTTGAAAAAAATGCAAGTTTTTTGCAAAAAAATATTGATTTTTTGAGAAAGGGGTATTATACTGTCATTAAGTGGAGTGAAATGGATAAAAAGTGGAGCAAAGTGGAGGAGGTGAGCACCTATGATCGGTAAATATACAGCGAAATTGGACGATAAAAACCGTTTGATCGTTCCTGCAAAGCTGCGGGAGGAGCTGGGCGAGGACTTTTTCGTGACCCTGGGCGTTAACTGCGGTCATCGGTGCTTGACTATCTACAAAGCATCCGATTGGCAGACACTCAGTGACAACTATAACACCCTGCCCATTTCTCAGAAGGGTGCAGCTACCAGCCTGATCTTCATGAATGCGGTAGAATGTGAGCCCGATAAACAGTTCCGCTTCAGCCTTTCTCAGTTCCTGTTAAGCTATGCCGGAATTGCAAAGGAAGTTATGATCGTTGGCCGGGCAGGCCAGGCAGAAATTTGGGCGCTTAATGAATTCGAGGCCTTTGAAGCTGAAAATCTTACCCCTGAAAAACTGCTGGCATCCTTGGAGGCCATCGGCCTATGAGTGAATTTCATCATGTATCCGTCCTGCTGGACGAATGTATTGAAGGCCTGAACATCCGCCCGGATGGCATTTATGTAGACGGCACACTGGGCGGTGCGGGACATTCCGCTCAGATCGCGGCGCGGCTGACTACCGGTCGGCTGATCGGCATCGATCGCGACCCCATTGCCCTGCGGGCGGCAGGGGAGCGGCTGGCACCCTTTGGTGAGCGCGTGACGCTGGTGCATTCCAACTTTTGCGAGATCGCAAACGTCCTTGATGAGCTTGGCATTGACGGTGTGGATGGCATTTTACTGGATCTTGGCGTTTCCTCTCCGCAGCTGGACGATGGAAGCCGGGGCTTCTCCTATATGGTGGATGCGCCGCTGGATATGCGCATGAACAACGGTGATGCACTGACTGCCGAGGAAGTGGTCAACACCTGGTCTTATGAAGAATTGCGCCGAATTCTGTTTGATTACGGCGAAGAAAGATATGCCCCCCAGATCGCGGCAAATATTTGCCGCACCCGGGAGACAAAACCCATCAAAACGACTCTGGAGCTGGTGGATGTGATCCGCGGCGCAATGCCTGCGTCGGCACTGAGAGAAAAACAGCATCCTGCCAAGCGCAGTTTTCAGGCCATTCGCATAGCTGTCAATGACGAGCTGGGTGCGGTGCGGCAGGTGATGGAGGCGGCCATTCCCAAGCTGAATCCCGGCGGAAGGCTGGCAATCATCACATTCCATTCGCTGGAGGATCGCATCGTGAAAAACGGTATGGCTGATGCGGCCAAGGGCTGTATTTGCCCGCCTAATTTTCCGGTTTGTGTCTGTGGAAAGAAGCCGCTGGTCAAGCTGGTGAACCGCAAGCCCATCGTTTCCGGTGAGGAAGAATTGGAACGAAACCCAAGAGCACGCAGCGCAAAGCTGCGCATCTGTGAAAAAATCTGACTAAAGGAGGGATCTTCATGGCAATGCAGCCCGAGATCCGATATATCAATGCGTATGTATCCGGTAATGTTGCAGTACAGCCGGAAAAGATGCCTCAGAAAAAGTCATCTGCCCGGCTTCCCAAGGCCAGAAAACAGCAAAAATGGCTGATTCAGGTGGACATGGTCGCTGTGGGCGGCATTTTGGCAGCCTTTGTGCTTTCCATTATGCTGATCGTGGGATTGGTTCAAATGAACCAGGCACAGCGCGAAGCGCAAATGTACAAAGAATATGCTCTGTCCCTGCAGCAGGAAAACAAAGCCATGCAGGATACTTATGACGCCAGCTATGATCTGCAGGAAGTTCGCGACATCGCGCTGGCCATGGGCATGGTACCCGTGGAGCAGGCTCAGCATGTGACCATGCAGGTGGTGACACCTGAGGTGGTGCAGGAGCCTACCGCCTGGGAGAGCTTTTGGGCATTCTTTCTGGGAATGTTTGCATAAAGCCGTTCCCGGCCAATATGATTGAATAGCTGCGATGGGCGGCGAGGGGTTCCTTGCTGCCCATTTTAGCCGAATGCAGTCAGAAAGGCCGGTGTCCTATGGCAAAGAAGGATCGGAAGAAGGAATACACCCGTGTGCGTGCAGATTCGGGGCAGCACCGAAGGATCATGGCAGTGATGCTCGTGTTTGGTGTTGCGGCCTTTATTCCAGTTGCGCTGCAGCTATACCAGCTGATGATCACAGATTATGACTACTATTCTGGCCTTGCACTGCGCAATCAGACCAGAGTGACAAATGTGACCGCCCACCGGGGAACGATCTACGACCGGAATATGAACATCCTTGCATTTTCCGAAACGGTGGAAAATGTATATCTCGACCCACACGAATTAAAACAGTCAAAAGCGGACATGGACTTGGTAGCCCGGGAGCTGTCGCAGATCCTGGATGCAGACCCGGAGCGAATTTTGAAGCTGGGCAAGGATCTGACAAAGCGATATCAACAGATTGCCGCCAACATTGATGAAGATACAGCGGCAAAAGTCCGCTATTTTATCAACAGCAACAATATATCCGGCATCCATCTGGAGCCCAGTTCCAAGCGGACATACCCTTACGAAACACTGGCGGCACAGGTGATCGGCTTTACCAACGCATCCAATACCGGCTCAGAGGGGATCGAAGCGTCCTACAATGCCTATTTGGAGGGTAAGGCCGGAAAGGTGATCACCACCAAGGGCAATAACGAGATGGATATGCCCTATTCCTATGAAAAATACGTGGAGGCCATTCCCGGATGCGATGTGGTATTGACCCTGGATGCTACGGTGCAGGCATGTCTTGAGAAGCAGATGCAGGCCGCCATCGCAAAATACGATGTGCAAAACGGTGCATTTGGCATAGTGATGGAGGTCAAGACCGGGAAGATCCTGGCTATGGCTACCTTGGGAAGCTATGACCCCAACAATTATTTGGAAATTGCAGATGAAACTGACCTGCAGGAAACCGAACAGCTGAAGCTGAGCTATTTATCCCTCCCGGAGGGCACAGAAGCTTACGAGAAGGCCAAGGCGGCCTATCAGAGTGCGGTCACAGCCGCCCGGCTGAAGCAATGGCGAAACCGGGTGCTGTCCGACGGCTACGAGCCAGGCTCAACTTTCAAAGTATTGACAATGGCGGCGGCATTGGATTGCGGTGCCATTGATCTGAATACAGGATTTCACTGCTCCGGTTCGGAGAAGATCCCCGGCCGTTCTCAGCTGCTGCATTGCTGGCGCTCCACAGGACATGGATCGGAAACCACTGCGCAAGCATTGCAAAATTCCTGCAATCTGGCCTTTGCGCATATTGCCCTGAAATTGGGCGGTGAGCGGTTTTACGATTACATCAGCCGGTTCGGCATCATGGAAAAGACCGGCATTGACCTGGCAGGGGAGAGCAAGGGTGTTTTCTTTGATAGAGAATTGATCGTCAATACGGATAAATGGGGCACAGCATCCTTGACATCAGGTTCTTTCGGACAGACCTTTAAGCTGACGCCCTTGCAGCTAGTGCGAGCCATTTCCGCGGTTGTCAACGGAGGCAATTTGATGGAGCCGTACATAGTATCCGAGGTGCTGGATGCGGACGGTAAGACCGTACTTCAGCAGGAGCCAACAGCCATCAGGCAGGTCATCAGCTCCGAAACATCCAAGACCATGTGTGAACTGCTGAAGTCCGTTGTGGATGTTGGAACGGCAAAAAATGCCTCTGTTTCCGGATTTTCCATAGGGGGAAAGACGGGTACAAGTGAAAAAATCGACGTTTTGGACGAGAATGGGCAGCCAACGCTTGATAAAATCGTATCATTTGTGGGGGTTGCGCCAATGGACGATCCGGAGTATATTGTATTAGTAGCCCTGGACACGCCATCGCGGGCAACAGGCACCTATATTTCAGGCGGTGTTATGGCCGCGCCTACTGTGGGCGCAGTGATGGCGGACATCCTGCCATACCTGGGTGTGAAGCAGAGCTTTTCAGAAGAAGATGCCGCAGGCAAAACAGTGGTGTTGGATGATTTTTCCGGTATGACCGCCGCAGAAGCAGACAAGCGGTTAAAGGCACTGGGGTTGACAGCACAGTATATTGGTACCGGGGAAGCGGTGACCGGGCAGATCCCTCAATCGGGGGCAGCCATACCCGGAAACAGTCAGATTTTGTTGTATATGGGAGATGAAGTGCCTGAGCAGACAGTGGAAGTTCCGGATTTTACAGGCATGAATCGCCAGCAGGCAAGTGCGGCAGCAGGTGCGCTGGGAATTTACATACTTCCCACTGGAAATCAGGATGTATCTCCGGCAGTGACAGTTACCGCACAGGACATTGCGCCCAAGACGCAGGTACGCGCGGGTACAATCATTCGATTGGAATTTGCAGATACGAAAGCTCCGGTTTGACCGGAGGGAGGAATGACGATGAAACTAAAGGAATTACTTGCCGGTGTTTCCGTATTGGAAAGCACAGCGGACATGGAACAGGATATTCTGAGTGTGGCCTATGACTCCCGGAAAGTGATGGCCGGTGGCCTGTTTGTTGCCATCAGTGGATTTGCCACTGACGGCAACCGATTCATTCCCATGGCCTTGGAAAAAGGGGCGGTGGCTGTGGTAACGGCCAAGAGACCGCAAGGGAATGTGCCCTACATTTTGGTGGAATCTGACCGTTTGGCCCTGGCTTGGATCGGCTGCAATTTCTATGGACATCCGGCCAAAAGTATGACCATGATCGGTGTCACCGGCACAAATGGCAAAACTTCCACGACCCTTCTTCTGAAGCAGGTTTTGGAGAAAACGATTGGAGCGAAGGTGGGCCTCATCGGCACTATGGAGAATATGGTAGGCGACGAGATCATCCCAACTGAGCGTACCACTCCGGAAAGCTTTGAATTGCAGGGGCTTTTTGCCCGGATGCGGGATGCCGGATGCACCCATGTGGTGATGGAGGTTTCATCCCATGCCATCGCGCTGGACCGAGTGGCAGGCGTACATTTTGATGTGGGCGCATTTACCAATCTGACGGAAGACCATTTGGATTTCCACAAGACCATGGAGGCCTACTGCGATACCAAAGCAGTGCTTTTCAGACGGTGTGATTTTGGCGTTGCAAATCGCGACGACGCATATTTTGAACCTATGACTGCCGGCGCAGAGTGTAAAATGCTCACAACTTCCGTAAAGGGTGATGCAGACCTGCGGGCGGAAGAACTGGAGCTTCACGCAGACGGCATCTGCTTTACAGCGGTTGCTAAAGACAAGAAGCAGAAAGTCTCTTTGCCCATTCCCGGCCGTTTTACCGTTTACAATGCCCTGTCCGTGCTTGGCATCAGCCTGCAGCTGGGAATATCTTTGGAATCTGCCGCGGAAGCCTTGGCAACCGCCAAGGGCGTAAAGGGCAGGGTGGAGGTCGTTCCTACCCCCGGTAAGCCATACACGGTGCTTGTGGATTACGCACACACTCCCGACGGACTTGAGAATGTCTTGCGTTCTGTTCGTGATTACTGCAAAGGACGCTTGATTGCAGTCTTTGGCTGTGGCGGTGACAGAGATCCCATAAAGCGCCCCATCATGGGTCGGATTGGTGTAGAACTTGCGGATATTGCAGTGATCACATCGGATAACCCCCGAACAGAAGCGCCCATGGACATCATTGCAGATATTCTTGAGGGTGTTCCCAGGGAGAAAGAGAACTATATTGTCATTGAAGATCGGCGAAAAGCGATCCAATATGCTATGGACATTGCCGGAAAAGATGATATGATAGTATTGGCCGGAAAGGGCCACGAAACCTATCAGGAAATTAACGGCGTGAAGCATCATCTGGATGAGCGGGAGGAAGTTGCTGCCCATCTGATGGAAACGAGGTAATTATGGCTGAGATTACATTGGCTCAGGCCGCGCGCTGGTGCGGTGGAACCATTGATCCCAAATATGCAAACCGCTCCTTTTTGGGAGCGAACAACGACTCCCGGAAAATTGAGCCGGGTCAGTTGTTTGTCGCCCTGCAAGGCGCACGTGACGGTCATGACTTCATTCCCATGGCCATAGAAAATGGTGCGGCGGCGGTGCTGTGCACCCACATGGATGGGGATTATCCTGCCATCGTGGTAGAGGACACCCGTATTGCCTTGGGCCAAATCGCCCGGGAGGAACGCAAGCGCATTGGCATGAAAGTGGTGGGAGTTACCGGTTCTGTGGGTAAATCCACCACCAAGGAAATGATCGCATCCGTTTTGGAGACCACCTATCGGGTGGCAAAAACACCTGCAAACCACAATAATGACATTGGTATGCCCATGGCGATCTTGTCCATTCCGGAGGATACCGAGGTCGCTGTTTTGGAAATGGGCATGAACCACTTCCGGGAGATCGCGTATTTGAGCAGTATCGGTCAGCCGGATGTGGCGGTGATCATCAACATCGGAACCATGCACATTGAGCATTTGGGCTCAAAAGAGGGCATTCGCCAGGCTAAGCTGGAGATTTTGGAGGGCCTGCGTCCCGGCGGAATGATCCTTCTAAACGGCGACGATGAAATGCTGTGGCCGGTGCGCGGTGATTTGAATGTGCGCTCTGTTTATTTCGGTTCGGAGAATGATCAGTGTGCGGTGTGTGCAACTGATTTAAAAGCGGACGAAAACGGCTTGTCTTTCCGGGTGCACACCGGGTGTGAAGCATTTGATGTTTCCCTTGCTCTGGAGGGTCAGCACTATGTGCTGGATGCTTTGGCGGCAGTTTGCGCAGGCATACAGCTGGGCGTGAGCACAGAGCGGATCTGTGAGGCACTGCAGGGTTTTCAGAACATGGCTGGCCGGCAGGAAATTTTCCAGGCTAATGGCTATACCATTATCAAGGACTGCTATAACGCAGGTCCGGAATCCATGGCCGCGGCATTGGCTGTGCTGGGCAAGAAATCCGGCCGCCGTATTGCGGTACTGGGGGATATGCTGGAGCTGGGTAATCGGGCTGCGCAGGAGCATTACCTGATCGGCGGTATTTCTGCCGATAAGGCAGACATGCTCTTTGCCTATGGTCCAAACAGTGAAAATGTGGTCAGCGGCGCCGTTGCAGGCGGCATGAATGCCGACAATGCCCGGGCATTTGAGGACCGGCAGGAGCTGGCAGCAGCACTGAAAGTAATTGCAAAACCGGGGGATGTCCTGCTGTTTAAGGGAAGTCACGGAATGCATATGGAATTGGCGCTGGAATCTTTTTTGGCGTAAATGGAGGAGAGAGATATGGAGAGAATCTTGATCACAGCTGTGGCGGGCGGAATCCTGTCCGGGCTGATTGGTGTATTGCTGCTTCCCGTGCTTCGGGCACTGAAAGCCGGACAGTCTATCCGGGAGGTAGGCCCTACCTGGCATAATAATAAAGCCGGTACTCCCATGATGGGCGGCCTGTTCTTCATCCTGGGTGCGATCATTTGTATTGTGGGCAATCTTGCCATTATGGTGGATTATACAGTGCTTTATGTATTGGCACTGAGCCTGTGCTTTGGTTTGGTGGGCTTTCTGGATGATTTTTGCAAAGCAAAATTCAAGCGCAATCTTGGCTTGACTTCCATTCAAAAAGCACTGCTGCAAATGGCAGTCTCTGCGATTTTTGTATATCTGCTTTACAAGCAGGACCCCAGCCGCTGTAATATCTACATTCCCTTTGTTGATACATATTTGCAGCTGCATCCGCTTTTGTATGTGTTTTTCTCCATGTTCATAATGATCGGCTGTGACAATGCGGTGAACATCACCGACGGCGTGGACGGCCTGTGCGGCAGTGTGACCTTGCCGGTTATGATCTTCTTCACGGCTGTGGCAGTTGCCATGGGCAAATATGACCTGGCCATCCTGCCTGCTGCACTGGTTGGTGGGCTGATTGCGTACCTGTTCTTCAACTGGCATCCTGCTAAGGTGTTCATGGGTGATACCGGCTCGTTGTTCCTGGGCGGCGTGGTGTGTGCCATGGCCTTTGCGCTGGATATGCCCCTGATCTTGATCCTTGTGGGCTTCGTGTATATTATCGAGACCCTGTCCGTTATTTTGCAGGTGAGCTACTTCAAGCTGACTCACGGCAAGCGTATTTTCAAAATGTCTCCCATCCATCATCATTTTGAGATGTGCGGATGGAAGGAAGTGAAGATCGTTTTGGTCTTCACCGCTGTGTCTGCGGTGATGTGCGTCATCGCCTGGTTTGGCATTTCCGGACTGATCGGATAAGAAGCGAAAGGAGTATCTATGGCAGCAGGAAAACTGTATGCCAAAGAGGACCGCCGGATATTTTCCGGCGAAACTGTGGACATTCCGTTTTTACTGCTGACGATTTTGCTTTTGATCGTGGGGCTTGTGATGCTGTATTCAGCAAGCTCGGCCCAAAGTATGTATGACACAGGCTATACCATCTCCACCAAATACCTGCAAAAACAGGCGGTTTGTGCGGTAATCGGTTTGGTGTGCATGTGGATATTCAGCCGGATCCCGGCTGCCTTTTGGCTGAAATTTGCCTGGCCGCTGTACGGCATCAGTATTGCGCTTTTGCTGCTGGTGTTGATAGCAGGAGAATCTGTCAACGGCGCTAAGCGCTGGATCAACATTGCAGGGCTGCAATTTCAGCCCTCGGAGATCGCAAAATTTACCATGATCGTGCTGTTTGCCAGACTGACCAAAAGCTTTGGTACAGATGCCCGGAAATTTCGCTATGGCGTGATGGGCTTTGGCGCAGCCCTATTGGGGATATTGATCCCTTTGGCTTTGGAAAAACACCTGTCTGCCATTATGCTCATGGGATTGGTTGCTGTGGTCATCATGTTTGTGGCCGGCACGCACCCTAAATGGCTGCTTATGGGCGCACTTTGCGCAGTGGTTTTCGTCGTTATCTATGTGACTTTTATGGGCTATGCCGGGGATCGGATCACCGCCTGGCTGCACCCGGAAAGCGACCCGTCAGATAAGGGATACCAAATCCTGCAATCTCTATATGCCATCGGCTCAGGCGGCCTGTTCGGCCTTGGCTTTGGCAAAAGCAGGCAGAAATATCTGTATTTGCCCTTTCAGTACAACGACTATATTTTCGCCATCGTTTGCGAGGAACTGGGTCTGATCGGAGCAGTTCTTATTATGATCCTGTTCGGTGCACTGATCCTGCGGGGCTTTTGGATCGCTCTGCGGGCGCAGGATCGATTTTCCACAGTCCTTGCGACGGGCTTGGTTGCACTCATTGCGGTACAGACTGTGCTGAATCTGTGCGTGGTTACCAATCTGCTTCCATCAACGGGAATTGCATTGCCGTTTTTCTCCTACGGCGGTACGGCTTTGGCGGTGAATTTGGGAGAAATGGGAATTGTGCTCAGCATTTCCCGCCAGCGTAACAAGACAAAAATACAGGAGGTTACCGTATGAATGTGATTTTTACCTGCGGCGGTACGGGAGGGCATATCAACCCTGCCATTGCCGTGGCCAACTTGATAAAGGAACGAAATCCCGGGTGTAACATCCTGTTTATCGGTGCCAAGGGCCATATGGAGGAACAGCTTGTGCCGAAAGCCGGCTATCGGCTGGAATGTCTTCCCGGCTCCGGCCTCAGCCGGGGCAAGAACTTGGCGGCGATCAAAAAGAATATCAAGGCAGTTAAATGTGTTTTCGATGCAGTAGGCCAGTGCAAAAAGATCATTAAGGACTTCAAGCCCGACGTAATCATCGGCACCGGTGGTTATGCCAGCTTTCCTGCGCTGTATGCAGGCAGCAAGCTGGGGATCCCCACCTGCGTTCATGAGGCTAACGCCGTTCCCGGCTTGACCACCAAAATGGCCGCTAATCTTGCAGACCAAGTATTGGTGTGCTTTGAGGAAAGCCGGAAATATTACAAGCATCCCGAAAAGGTAGAGGTTGTGGGTATGCCCATTCGCCGGGAATTTTGGGTGACAGACCGGCAGAAAGCCCGGGAGGAACTGGGCATCGGCGATAAGCCGTTGCTGGTCTCCACTTTCGGCAGCCAGGGCGCAAGGGCCATGAATCAGATGGTCGCCCAGCTGTTTGCCCTGGAGCAGGCGGATAATTTTCCGTTCCATCACATCCATGCAGTAGGCAGCTTCGGATGGAGCTGGATGCCTGATCTGGTCAAGGAAAAAGGTGTGGATCTGAAAAAAAGCTCTGCCATCGATATGCGGGAGTACATCTACAATATGCCCACGGTTTTGGCCGCAGCAGATGTGGTCATCGGCCGTGCAGGCAGCGGCACATGCAATGAGATCGCCGCAGCCGGTGTGCCGTGTATTTTGATCCCGTCACCGAATGTGACAAATAACCACCAGGAGAAAAACGCCCGGGTCTTGGAAGCGGGTGGCGGCGCGGTGGTGCTGCTGGAACAGGAATGCACGGCTCAAAGAGTCTACAAAGAGATAAAAGATCTTCTCAATGACAGCCGCAGAAGCGGCTGCATGAGCGAAAACCTGCGAAAAATGGCGGTTTCTGATTCTGCAGACCGCATATGCCGAATTGCAGAAAATTTGGCAGCACAAAAGAAGTAACCCCGGAGGAACGGTATGACTACGAAAGAGAAGACAGGCCGCACGCCTGTAAAACAAAAGAAAAAGCCTGAAAAGGAAGCACCGCGGCCTTTGCAGGATGTGGTATATATGCCACCAAAGCCCTTTATGCGGAATCGACTGCTCCTGCGGCTGGCAACGGTAGTTGCCATCGTGTTGGCATTGGTGCTGGCAATGTCCGTATTTTTCCGGGTTGAGCATATTCAGGTGTCCGGTATGGACCAATATACGGCGTGGGATATCAGCCAGGCCTCCGGCATCAAACAGGGGGACAGCCTGTTTTCCCTGGGGCTTCCCGGTGCGACGGCACGGATCCTGGAGCTTGACTATGTAAAAGATGTGCGCATCGGCATCCGGCTTCCCAATATGGTGATCATCGACATCACCGAGGTGCGTGTGACCTACGCTGTCAAGGGACAGGATGATGAATGGTGGCTGGTGGATTCCAGCGGCAGGATCATTGACAAGGCCATGGACGACAGCCAGGAATCCTGCACAAAGATCCTCGGCGTGCATTTGCTGAATCCGGAAGCGGGGGGGCAGGCTGTGGCTCAGGAAACAAACACACCCCAGGTGGATGAAAACGGCAATACCATTCCTGTGACGGTGACAGCTGCACATCGGCTGAATGTAGCACTGAATATAGCAGATTATCTGGAGGCCAACGGCATCATCGGCCAGGCAGCCAGTATCGATGTCAACGACCTGGGGGATATACAGTTCTGGTACGGTCAGCAGTATCAGGTGAAACTGGGAAATGAAAGCCAGCTGTCTTACAAAGTGAGTCTCGCTAAGGGCGCGATCGACAAGCTGAGTCAGGAGAGCCACAACAGTGGCGTACTGGATGCAAGCCTGACAGTGGATAAAACTGGAGTAAGATACACCAGATTCCAATAATTCCAGAAAATTTTCTAAAAAGTTTGCCGAAAAATACGAAATTGATATTGACCTGGCGAATTTTTTAGGATAGAATAAATAAGTACATTTGTAACTTGAAGCAGTGCGGGCATCTACCGGCTGCGAAACGATACATAGGAGGATAGATTATGTCCAATCAGTTTGAAGAGCGCGTGGTAAAAATTAAGGTGATCGGTGTCGGCGGTGCCGGTAACAATGTTATCAACCGCATGATCGATGCCGGCGTTGACGGTGTTGACTTCGTAGTTGTCAATACCGACAAGCAGGATCTGAACAACTCCCGCTGCAAGAATAAGGTGCAGATCGGCGAAAAGCTCACCGGCGGTATGGGTGCAGGCTCCAAGCCTGACATCGGCAAGAAGTCCGCAGAGGAGAGCCGTGCAGCGATCGCTAAGATTTTGGAAGGAACGGACATGGTGTTCATCACTGCCGGTATGGGCGGTGGTACCGGTACCGGCGCAGCACCCATTGTGGCAGACCTGGCTCACGAGGCCGGTATTCTGACCGTTGGTGTTGTGACCAAGCCCTTCAAGTTTGAAGGTGCAAACCGTATGCGCCAGGCTGAGTACGGTATTTCTGAGCTGGCCGGTAAGGTGGACTCCCTGATCATCATTCCCAACGACCGCCTGAAGTACGTTACCGATCAGAAGATCACCTTTGCCAATGCTTTCGGCATTGCAGACGATGTGCTGAAGCAGGCTGTTACCTCCATCTCCGAGCTGGTTGGTTACTCCGACCGGGTCATCATCAACCTGGACTTTGCTGACGTTTCTGCTGTTATGAAGGACGCTGGCCGGGCACACATGGGTGTGGGCACTGCCGCTGGCCGTGAGAAGGCTGAGCAGGCTGCTCTGAGCGCCATCAACAGCCCCCTGCTGGAGACCTCCATCAATGGCGCTACCGGTGTTCTGGTCAATGTGACCGGTTCTACCGAGCTGACCCTGGATGATGTGGAGACTGCTGCCGGCATCGTACAGGAGAACGCAAACCCCGAGGCAAACATTATCTTCGGTGCAACTTATTCCGATGAGTTTGAGGACGAGATGCGTGTTACCGTTATCGCTACCGGCTTCGAGCAGAAGAAGGAAGCTGCACAGCCCAAGGCTGAGACTGTGGGCGAGTCCGTGATTAAGACCGGCGCTGGCAGCGATGATATGGAAGCCTTCTTTGGCTTGTTCACCAAGTAATCAAAAAATTTATAAGAACGGTGTCATTGCGAACCAGTGACCGACGTCACTGGTGTGGCAATCTCCTCCTAGCGATGGGGATTCCCACGCCAGTGTGCGCACTGGCTCGGAATGGCATTTTTCTTGGTTTTGGGAGTATGCTATGGATGCTTACAAGGCACTGGCTGCCAGCTATGACCGGCTGACCAACGATGTGGACTACGAGGCCGTGGTGGCTTTCTACAATCAAATAATCCAGCGCGAAGGTGTCAAACCCCGAACGGCGGTGGACCTTGCCTGTGGCACAGGCTCTGTGGCTATATTATTGGCAGAACAGGGCTTGCAGGTGACCGCTGTGGATCTGTCCGAGGACATGCTGACAGTAGCCAGTCAAAAGGCATCCGGGATGGATAATCCACCAAGATTTGTTTGGCAAAGTCTGCAGAGCCTGCGCCTTCCCAGGGGAGTAGATCTTGCAGTGTGCGCCCTGGATAGTTTGGACTATATTACGGATCCGTCAGATTGTGCACAGGCCATTGCACGGATATATAAGGCTCTGAACCCGGGTGGTATTTTTATCTTTGATGTGAATACTCCTGAAAAACTCCGCTCAATGGACGGACAAGTTTTCCTGGATGAGGACGATGATGTGTATTGCGTCTGGCGGGGGGAATTTGATGAGAATACCAATATCTGCTCCTATGGCATGGATTTGTTCCAGCGAGAGGGAGAATGCTGGTGCCGTTTCTTTGAAGAGCACCGGGAATATGCTTATACCCAGGAGCAATTGACTGCTTTTTTGAAGGCTGCCGGATTTTGTCGTATTGAGGTCTATGCAGACCAGCAATTTGCAGCACCCCGGGACGGGGAGCAGCGCATCTATTTCAAGGCAAGAAAGGGAATACGCAAATGAGTGACTATTTGGTTCGCGGAATGAGTATGGATGGTTTTGTAAAAGTGGTTGCCATCCGATCTACTGAATTGGTGCGCCGCGGTGCTGAAATTCAGAAAACAACACCCAATGCAACCGCTGCGTTGGGCCGGGCGCTGACAGCCGCATCCATGATGGGCAATATGCAAAAGGTAGAAAACGGCTCAATGACCCTGCAGATCCGGGGCGGCGGCCCCATCGGTACAATAACCGTAGTGTCCGATCCCACGGGCAATGTCCGTGGCTGTGTAACCGAGCCCAAAGTGCCCCTGGTGGAAAAGTACCCCGGCAAGCTGGATGTGGGTGCAACCGTGGGAACTGACGGTGCGCTGACGATCATTCGCGACCTGCAGATGAAAGAGCCCTACATTGGACAAGTACCACTGGTGTCCGGCGAGATCGGCGACGATGTGACTGCTTATTTTGCACAGAGTGAGCAGACTCCCACAGCCTGTGCCTTAGGGGTGCTGGTTGACAAGGATCAGTCTGTTAAGGTGGCAGGCGGATACCTGCTGCAGCTGCTGCCCGGCGCACCGGAGGAGACCATCGATGCACTGGAGAAGGGCATTCAGCGCGCGGGTGCTGTGACAGCCATGCTGGAGGCAGGTCTGACCCCGGAGGAGATCCTGGGACAGGTGTGCGGTGATATTGGTGTGGTATTCATGGAAACCACGGAAGTTTCCTACAAATGCTATTGCTCCCGGGATCGGGTAACCTCGGCCCTCATCAGTTTGGGCAGGGAAGAGCTGACGCAGATCGCGCAGGAGGGCAAGACCTTCCCTGTGGAGTGCCAGTTCTGCGATACTGTCTATCAGTTTACGCCGGAAAATGTCCGGGAATTGCTGGAAAAGATCTGAAATTCTTCTGTAATCAGGTGGTAAAAGAAGGGTTTTCTGCTCCGGAAAAATTATTTGAAAAAAGCGGAAATAATGCTTGACAAAGCAAGTGTTTCTGTGTATAATAATCCACGTCGCTGAGGAAAAAGGCTCTGCGATGGCTTCGGGAGCATAGCTCAGCTGGGAGAGCATCTGCCTTACAAGCAGGAGGTCACAGGTTCGAGCCCTGTTGTTCCCACCACCATTTGGCCCGGTGGTGCAGTCGGTTAGCACGCCAGCCTGTCACGCTGGAGGTCGACGGTTCGAGTCCGTTCCGGGTCGCCATTTTTAATAACGCATCACTGGTGCGTTGGGGAGGAAACATTCTCCTCATATGCCTCTGTAGCTCAGTCGGTAGAGCAGTGGACTGAAAATCCACGTGTCGTTGGTTCGATTCCGACCGGAGGCACCAGATGCGGGTGTAGCTCATCCGGTAGAGCGCCACCTTGCCAAGGTGGAGGTAGCGAGTTCGAGCCTCGTCACCCGCTCCAAACAGATAAGGAACGCGCATGCGTTCCTTATTTCATACGGTACCGTGGCCAAGTGGTAAGGCAAGAGTCTGCAAAACTCTCATTCACCCGTTCAAATCGGGTCGGTACCTCCAGAAAAAGGACTTCACGAGAGTGAAGTCCTTTCTGCTTTCTAAATCCTTAACAACAGTTTAAGACTTGCTTAAGAACCTTGACTTTCATGTTGAAAAATTTTACAGTTACCCCAGGAATATCGACAAAAAAGGGGATTGTGATATGTTCATTGCAATGTTCAATGGCTGGTATTTTTTCTGGTTGATCCTTGCAGCCGGTTCGATCGTGGGCCTGTACTTCGGTCTTCGCAACAAGAGTGCCAAGGTTCAAAAGGGCGTTCTTTTCGGTATGCTTGTCTTTGGCTTGCTTCTGCATTTTTTGAAGGTCTACATTCCACCGTATTCCGTTGATGAAGCACGGATGCTTCGGGATAGTTGGTTCGTCAACATCTGCGGCGCAAATATTGCTCTGTTTCCGTTCTTTTTCTGGTCAAAAAACGACAAGGTCAAGGACTATATGTTCTACATCGGTGTGCTCAGCGGTCTGATCGCGTTGTTCTATCCCCAGGAGCCCATCGCCAAGGTGGATCAGCTGGCAGAGCAGCTGGACGTTGTCCGCTTCTACTACCACCACTGGATGGTCATGGCAGTGCCGTTGCTGATGGTGCTGTTCGGCCACCACAAGCTGTCCTATAAGCGCATTTTCAGTGCCCCTACCGGCTTGCTGCTTCTGATGCTGTTCATCATGCTTAACCAGATTTTCCAGTCGGAGCTGGGCTTTATTCCTCTGCGAGACCGGGGCAATTTCTTTGGCATCGACTACAAGAATACATCCTACATTTGGGGCCCGGGTGAGAATGATGCCATCGGCAATTTCCTGGCGCTGTTCACCCCGGACTTCTTCAAGACCGTGCCGGTTGGTGAGTTTGCAGGACAGCTCAAGTATTGGCCCTGGTTTTGGATGATCGTGCCGGTGTTTGTACTGGTCACGCCACTCTCCTTCGGCCTTTGTATGATCTTCGACCACAAGTCTTTGAAATCGGATCTGAGAGCCTTAAAGAGCCGCGCAAAGGAAAAGAAAACTTTTGTCCATCAATAAATGCAAAGCACGCCCGGTTTGGGCGTGCTTTTTGGCATAACTTGACAGAAAAGGCAATATTCGTTATAATCAGCATATACTCAACAAAGGGGGTTACGACCATGAAAAAGTATATCCGTTTCCTTTTGCCGCTGATGTGCGCCGTGCTTTTGTTGGGCCTGGCTGCCTGTAAGCAGGAAGAGCCGGTGGAACCGCCTTACGAGCCGGAAAGCGCTTCCGCGCTTTGGAACAAGGTTGATGAGACCATGAATGCGCTTCAGACCTATGAGATGACCGGCGATGTCAAGGCCGTGTTCTATTCCACGGGTTATAAATTTACGATCAACGGTACCACAAACTCAGTCTATACGGACGAAAGTGTTTTTAACAAAACTGTTACAGAGCTTGCATGTGCAGAGCTCTCTTTATCAGAGACGACCACCAGTGTTGAAGCCTACCATGAAGGCAAGATGTATCGCGCCGTTGACGACGGCACATATTCCCAGAAATTCTGCTCGCCCATGAGCATGGATGAGTATGCAGATTTCAAAACGGATGATCTGGTGGTGAGCATCGATATTGAGGACTGCACCAGCGCAGCTTTTTCCAAGGGAGAAGAGGATACCTGGAATCTGGAGTTTTCCGGTTATACGAAAAAGACAGTTGATCAAATGCTTAGCAGCATGGATCTGACGGAAGAGCAGCTGGGAGCATCTGTTGCTGACATGAAGGTGTCCCTGACTGCGGACAGTCAGTTCCGGGTCAAGGAGATGACGGTTGCATTTGACTTTGCTGCTTCCGAGGATATGGACGAAGACCCCCCGGAATTTGCAGTGACCTGCAAATACGCCGGCTACAATGAAGCGCAGTTTGATGCATCCGCGCTCAAAGCGGAAGAATTCGTGGAGATCCCCGATGTTCGCATTTTGGAAAAGGTAGCAAGTGGCCTGCAGAGCCGTCAGAGCAGTACCTCCGGCCAGTTTACCCTGGATCTGATCACCACCTATGAATACATGGGGCAAACGGAGTCCAGTGTGGAAAAGGATACGGTGACCTACGGCAAGAAGAACGGCGCATATTACTACGCCATCACTGCCGAGATCAACGGCGAGACGCTTACCATTGACTATCGCAATGGGGAGCAGAAGGTGGAAATGAACGGTCAGAGCCAAACGGCGGCGCAGTCGGAGGGGGAAGCCAAGGTCTTTATCGACGGACTGATCGATTCAGCCGCATTTGTTGCCAATTCCGTCAGTGGCGTAGAGGCGGCTGAGGGAGGCATGTACCTACTGAAGGTGGATGCTTACGATACAGCCCGGTTTGATGCATCGCTCCAGTCCATGGGAATGGTGCTGACCGGTGCGACCCAGCAGATGGCGGTTACCATGAATGAGGAGAGTCTGATCAAGCTGGACAGCCAGGTCGTCATTACCGGCACGGTGAATGGGGAATTGATGACCATCACGGTCAAATCCACAGTGACCTTTGAGGACACTGCTTCCATGTAATGAAGAAAACGGCCACCGGTGTACCATGTGCACCGGTGGTTTGGTATTTTTAGGAAAAATTAGATTTTTTATAGGCGATATTCGTAAAAATGGCGTTTTTTGACGAAAAATGTAAAAATAGGACTTGATTATGCAGATTCTTGTGCTACAATGTAATGTGAAGGAAAAATAGCATCTTCAATTCCCCGGAAACATTTTATTACAAAATCAACGCAAGGAGGAATTCAAAAACAATGAAAACCACAAGAAGAATTTTAAGCATGCTCCTGTGCCTGGCACTGGTGCTGGGTGTGATCCCAGTCTTTGCCAGCGCTGCAGAAGAAACTGCTACGCTTTCCTTTGCTGACAAGGCTCAGCGTACGTCTTTTACAACGTCCGCACAGATTTGGGAGCAAAACGGCATTACTTTTACGAACAATAAGGGTAGCGGCAGTAATATTGCTGACTATGCCAAACCTGTTCGTCTTTACAAGAACAGTGAGTTAATCGTCGCGCTGACAGAAGGAAACACGATCACCAAGATCGAGTTTACGTGCAATAGTTCTAGCTATGCTACTGCCTTGAATAGTTCTATCGGGAACACCGATACGCACTCTGTAAGCGGCAGTGTGGTCACTGTTACGCCCGCTGCGGCTGCAAATACCTATACCATTGCAAGCTTGTCTGGCGGTCAGGTTCGTATGGACTCTCTGACAGTGTACTACACCGCCGCCAGCGAAGGTGGCGAAACTCCTGCTTGCGACCATGCTGAAAGCAAGCTGAGTTGGAACAACGACGAAACGCAACACTGGCAGGAGTGTTCCTGCGGTGATTACACAACCACCCCTGCCGACCATGATTTTACCAATAGCGATACATGTGAATGTGGTTATAAGATCATACCTACAAACAACTATGAAAAAATTACCACTGCAGAACAACTTGTTAGCGGCAAATATGTTATGATTGTCTCCTCAGGCTATGCTTCCGGTGTTTTTGATTCGGTTAACGATTGGGTGACAGCAGGCAAACCTACTGTGAGCGGAGATGTTTGCACAGCTCCTGATAGCTTTGTATGGACTTTGGCCGTTAACGGCGCTTCTGTTACCTTAACGGATAGCAATGGTGTGAGTATTGCGCCCAAGGGCGGCAATAATAACGGTATTATTGAAGATACTTACAACTGGGCGTGGGCATTTGCCGACGGAACCTTCACTTTCAGTGGAACAGGCAGCGATACAGTCATACTTGCAGGCAATACTCAATACGGCAATCAATTCCGTGCATATAAGACGACAACAGTCTCGGGCGAGAAAGCAAAGTATCCCCATACATTTACCCTCTACAAGCTGGTAGAAGAGACTCCTGCAGTTCCCAAGGTGGAAAAGACCAGCAGCCGTTTCGGTGAGACTCTGTCCCTGATTTTTGGTTATAAGAAGAGCGAGCTGGGCGATGACTACGCAGGCTTGACCGCTTACATTACCAAGAACGGTGTGACTACTCCCACTACAGAATGGACGACCAAGACCATTGACAATGAGGTTTACTGCCTTGTTGAACTGTCCGGCATTCTGGCAAAGGAAATGACCGAGCAGGTATCGATCGTAGTTAAGGATGCAGAGGGTAATGTTGTTACCGAAGAAAAGACTACCAGCCTGCGTGAGTACGCTATGAGTGTTCTGGCTGGCGACTTCAATAACGCTACTAAGACCATGATCGTAGATATGCTCAACTATGGTGCCGCTGCACAGAGCTACTTTAAGTATAACGAAGATAACTTGGCTAACGCTTTGCTGGAAGACAGCCACAAGCAACTTGCATCCGAATTGAAGGCTGTTGAGAATGATCGCGTTGGCAATGTCGGTGAAGTTTTTGGCGGTTCTGCACTGCGTTTCGACGACGAGATCAGCATGATCTTCCGCTTCAAGAACACCGAAGGTACTTACGCAAAGCTCACATGGAAGGATCATTACGGTGTCGACCAAACAGTCACTGTGCAGAGCACAGAGTATACTTATGACGAAGATGGTTGGACAA
Source organism: Oscillospiraceae bacterium (assembly GCA_015067545.1). Taxonomy (GTDB): domain Bacteria; phylum Bacillota; class Clostridia; order Oscillospirales; family Oscillospiraceae; genus Faecousia. Next base: position 36,207 of record SVMG01000006.1, on the reverse strand, counting down.
TGATCGAACTGAACGAGAAGTTGGTGGTTGCCGACGGCCGTTCCAATATTACCTGTGAGATCCGCAATGTCACTAATGACGAACTTGTCATTTCTGTGACGGATAGTATTCAGGCTTATGTTGCTCGTAGCGAGGGAACAGATGCGAATGCACTAAGTGTGGCATTCATGAAATTCTCCGACTCTGCCAAGGATTATTTGGCAAACAAGTAAAGGAGTGATATAGATGAAGAAATTTGTAGCACCCGAACTGGACGTAGTCAAGTTTGAGATGGAGGATGTGCTTACCGAAAGTGGTCTTGGAGATACTTTCGATGATAGCAATGTTGGTCCCTTCACCTAATACCTACAAGGACTCCCGGTGGCGAAAGCCACCGGGAGTTTTACATTTCCGTATTCGATATGCGGTGCAAAAAATAGGTCACAGCCAGCAGGTCTGCGCAGCCTCCGGGGGAGAGATTGCGTGCGATGAATGCATCGTCCAGCGCTTCAATTTGTTCCAATGTAGGCACGCTCTGAGACGCCAAAACTGATTTTGCCGCTGTTTGCGCCCACATTGCACCCGCTTCGCCGCCCCGATGGTACAGATTTGTGTCATCCACACGGGAGATGAGGTGCACCAACGCCACCGCGCCTGCATCATTATGGCTCAGCCCGTCAGCAAGGGCTTTTTGATAACAGGGAAGACCCACATTTGCAACGGAGGGAAGCCCCCCGGCCACCTCAGAGCGGATCCCACCCAAGCCGTGGCGCAAATAAGCCCTTTCACCTGCAGTCGAGCCATTCGCTCCGGCAAGATCATCTTTAACCGCTGAGCAAACGATTTTTGCACTTTCTGCAAGAATGGCAGATGTCTCTGCAATGGGCATCTGGGCTGACCAAAGCCGTCCAATACTGCCGCACAGGATACCCATGGTATAGATCGCGCCCTTATGGGTGTTAACGCCGCCTGTCGCTGCGTACATGGCTTTTTCAGCAGACAGGCCTGCTTCTCGCAAGTGCGGGAAGGTCTCCTCCGGCGACAAAGTGGCAGTTTCCTGCCCAATATGCACGCACTGTGCAAAATAGGGCTTCAAGGCGTTGGCACTGGCAATGAAATCCGCAACAGTCATATCTGTGTGGCTTCCGTTGTTGCGTCGATCCACAAGGCCCGGCTTGGGGGTGGTATTGACCTCGTCGATGAGACTTTCTACCGCACAGGAAGCGATCAGTTCCCGGTCAGCCACAGCAAAATGTTTAGTAAGGATATCTGTTGTAGTTGCCTGTAATTGGGCAACAGAATGCAGCCGACCGGCAGCGCAGCTGCGCCCTGGTGCTCCGCAGACTATGCATCCGCGCTGAGTGCTGCGTTCCAGCTTGGCTCCGGTAGTGTCCAGCACATCCATATCAAACAGGCGGCCCAGGGGTGTCGTATCTTCTATGGCGACGCAGAGCGCCTTGAGCTTCGCGGCATCTGCACGCACGGCCAGCATTGCCGTGCAGCCGGTGGCTGCGATTGCAATGTGGCGTTTTTGAATATCGTGGCTGGGGATCCGTTGCTCCAAAGCATCCAACCCAGCACGAAAACCCCGCTGGATCAGCGGGGTGTTTTTGACAGGGCCGGCAATGTTCATGGTGAAGCACACCAAAGGGCACTGGAACTGCTTCAGCAGCTGCTGCTGAAGCTTTACCCGTTCCTCCCTTGCGCGCAGGATCTCCGGGAGCGTTACTTCTGTCATACGATAAGATCGGACTGCTTTTCCTGTTGGGCATCCAGCTTTTTCAGATTCTCAAGGGCCTTGTCGCCGACGCATCCGACCAACAGGTATTTCCGTGTAAAACGGTTGTAAATAAAGTGATGCAGCAGATGAAAATTCTTGATCTGACCGGTATGGGTCACATGGATGCGAGGACCGGTGCACGGATGCGGTTGACCACCAATGGAAACATGGTGATTGTCGATATATGTAATGGGCAGGTTCTCGCAGATCATGGCGTTGACCTTTTCTTCCAGTTGCTGAATGTCAAAGGAAGGCTCCTTATCCGGGAAGCTGATCACAAACCCATGCTTCACATCGTCATGTCCGCAACGGGCGAGATCCTCCGGCGGCATGCAGAACTCACACAGGTCTTCTGCTGTGTGTGCCATCAGACGGTATTCCAGGGAATCATAGACGGTTTGACGGATCTCCTGCGGCTCAGGTCCAAACAGGGTGGGCCGCGAGATCAAAATTTGCTCACCGACACCGATCAGCAGATTTGCGTTAAAGCCCAACAGTGGGTATACCAGATCAAAATGCTCCACGATGACGCGCTTGCCGTTTTGCAGTGCCTCTGTTATGGCGTCGGCCAATACACGCATTTGGGTGAAGCCGTTTTCAAAACGGATGTCTACATGGTAAGTATGGGGCGTAAAAAAACTGAATCCGGAATCCTGCTCCAGTAATGGCAAAGGACGAATGTAAACACCGTCATCATCATTGGTAAGCTCCAAACCGGGAAACATGCCGCGGATCAGTGCGCTTTTGCCGGAACCGGCTTCTCCGATGATGCCAATGAGCTTGTCAAATGGGGAGAGGTACAGCTGCGCCAGCTGCATGCCCAAAGCATACATTCGGTTGTGACCTCGGGGTGCAAAGTAGCTGCTTAGGACGTGGCTTTCCTGACGGTCTTTCATGGGATTACCTCCTGTTGTAGTTTCTTAAGGTGTTCATATGTGGTGGTGGGAACAAGGGACTGGACGGTATTCCAATCTCCTTCGTGATATGCTTCGCGAACGGCACTGGCACTGATGGGCGTTTCGCCCATTGTCAGACGCGGAATTTCCACAACTTCAATACCGAGCGGAGGCAGAGAGGATTTCAGTACTTCATTGTACTGCTGTGTCATGGCACTGAGGGGCTCTGTGCCCACATAGCGGCGCGTGATACCAAATGCCGGAGCAAAATACCGGGCGAAAATTTCCACATCCAACTGACAATGGATGCATTCTGCCTGGTCGCGGTTTTTCAGAAAATAGGTGGGGAAGGTGGCACTGGAGATCAGATAGGGCCCTGTGGGAAGAACCGTCACATTGGGAAGGTGTGCGATGCCGCGCCGGACCATTTCCAACCGGTCGGATGCCCGGAAACAGCTCTTGTCCTCAGAAAGCACAAACACATACAGATGATTGCAGGTTTTTGCCGCGCGCTCAATAAGGTACTGATGACCCAGTGTGAACGGGTCACAGTTCATGACGCAAGCACCCGCAGTGCCTGAATGTAAAGAGGATGTCAGACTTGTGATAAAATCGCCAATCCCGTTCTTTTTGTCTTCCATCAGCAGGACATCCCCGGTTTGAGCTACGGGATAGAACAGCAGGTCGGAAAACAAAGGAGCATTGATGGGTTTCGTATAGAGGAAAAGACGCCGGTGTCCGTCATAGAAAGCAGATTGACGCAATGCCGTCAAAACCTTGGCCAATAAGCCTTCGCCCTGCCGGGCAGGATCCACAGCAATGCATTTAAGAAGGTTGCCCAGGCGGGAACCGGTGGCAATCAAAGCATCATTGTCCCAGACAAGGACCGTTTCATCCACATTGCCGTCTGCTTCGAGACCAGTACCGGCAAGAAAACTCTGCCATATATTCTGTTTTGCGCCACGCAGGGATCGGCTCAGTTCAATGTCCATAGCTTATCCTTTCTGAATAACTTGTAAGGCCATTATATACGATGTTGGAAAGATATGCAATGAAAAAACAGAAAAACAATTGCATTATTTCAAATTGTGTTATACAATATAGGCAGATTGTTACAGTATCTTTTCAAAAGGAGTAAGATTATGGAGATTCTAAAACGCGCATCTGCCGGAACGATGGAGTCCAGCGATGCTTATGTGGAGATCGAACCGGGCAACGGCTCTATCGATATTACCCTGGAGTCCGTTGTTCTGAAGCAGTTTGGCGATGACATCTGTCATACCATACAGGAAGTGCTGGCAGAACAGGGCGTGACCAGCGCAAATGTGCGTGTCATCGACCGGGGAGCGCTGGAGTGTGTCCTGCGTGCCCGGGTAGAGACTGCTGTTACCCGTGGAAAGGGGGATGCATAATGCGACGCAGTATGCTTTTTTTGCCCGGTAATAATCCCAATATGCTGATCAATGGCAACTGCCTGGGTGCGGATGCGGTGATCTTTGACCTTGAGGATGCGGTTTCCCCCGATGAAAAGGATGCCGCTCGGATTCTGGTACGCAACACCATGCGCTATATGGATTTCCGTGGCTGTGAGATCATTGTTCGGATCAATTCCATCGATACACCGTATTGGAAGAAGGATATCGATGCGATTTTACCCTACCGGCCAGGCTTGATCCTTTTGCCCAAGACTGGAAGTGCCGCAGATGTACTGGAGGCGGATGCTTACCTTTCCCAGGTGGAGGAAGCGTTGGGCTTGGAGAAAAATACCGTGGGCTTGATGCCGCTGATCGAAACGGCGCTGGGCGTGGAGAATGCTTTTTTGATCGCCTCTGCCACCAAGCGGGTGAAGGCGCTGTTCCTTGGAGCAGAGGACTTGACGGCTGATCTGCAATGCAAGCGCACCAAAGAGGGCCGGGAGATCGAGTATGCCCGTACCCGTCTGGTGATGGCAGCACGGGCAGCCGGCGTGGAAGTTTACGACACGCCCTTTACAGATGTAAATGACGATGAAGGTATTGTAATGGATGCCGCATTCGCCAAGAGCCTTGGCTTCAGCGGAAAAGCATCCATTTCTCCCCGTCATGTGGAGGTCATCAATCGGGTATTCAGCCCCACACTGGCAGAGATCGACTATGCCTATGAAGTGATGGAAGCTATCACGCGGGCAAAACAGCAGGGCAAGGGAGCGATTGCCCTGCACGGCAAAATGATCGATGCGCCCATTGTTATGCGCGCTCAGCGCACCATCGCTATGGCAGAAGAACTTGGTCTGGGCAGGGAGGAGGAAGTATGAGCAAGCTGGTAAACTCCGTTCGGGAGGCTGTCGCCCTCGCCGGACTGAAGGACGGCATGACCGTTTCCTTCCACCACCATCTGCGAAATGGCGACTTTGTTCTGAACATGGTCATGGACGAGATCGCAAAGCAGGGCATCAAGGATCTGACTGTAAATGCCAGCTCTCTTTTTGATGTTCACGCACCGCTGCTGAACCATATTCAAAATAAAGTGGTCACGGGGCTGGCAGCGGACTACATATCTGCCGGCCTGGGCCGTGCCATTTCCCAAGGCATTCTGGATAAGCCCGTACAGTTCCGTACTCACGGCGGCCGTCCCAAGGACATCGCCACCGGCAAAACCCCCATTGATGTGGCATTCATCGCTGCACCTGCAGCAGATGCCATGGGTAACTGCTCCGGCAAGTACGGTAAATCCGCCTGCGGCAGCCTGGGTTACGCCTACGCTGATGCCATGTACGCAAAAAAGGTAGTCGTTATCACTGATAATCTGGTTGCCTATCCCTTGCAGGATTGGTCGATTTCCGAAAGCTATGTGGATTATGTGGTACAAGTGGAGGCTATTGGAGACCCTAAGGGTATCGTCTCCGGTACGACACAGATCACCCGTGATCCTGTGGGCCTGATCATGGCATCCCATGCCGCGAAAGTCATTGAGGCATCCGGACTTTTGAAGGACGGTTTCTCTTTCCAGACCGGCGCAGGCGGCGCTTCTCTGGCGGCGGCAAAATTCCTCAAGGACATTATGCTGGCAAAGAACATCAAGGGCAGCTTTGGCCTTGGCGGTATCACCGGCTATATGGTGGATATGCTCCAAGCCGGCTGTTTTCAGAGCCTTTTGGATGTCCAGTGCTTTGATCTGAAGGCGGTGGAATCCCTGCGAACTGATCCCAGACATCAGGAGATCTCCGCTATGCACTATGCCGCCCCGGGCGAACGCAGTGCAGTTGTGGATAATCTGGATGTGGTTATTTTGGGTGCGACGGAGATCGACACCAACTTTAATGTCAATGTACATACCGATTCCAACGGTGTGATTATGGGCGGCAGCGGCGGACACAGTGATACTGCAGCCGGTGCGAAGCTCTCCATGATCATTGCACCCATGTTCCGGGCGAGACTGCCCATCGTGACCAATCAGGTGACCTGTATTTCCACACCCGGCAAGGACATTGATGTACTGGTGACCCAGGGAGGTATTGCGGTGAACCCTGCCAAGGTGGAACTGCGCCAGCGGCTTTTGGAAGCCGGCCTGCCGGTGGTGGATATTCACGAACTGAAAGAAAAGACGGAGCGGATCACCGGCGTACCTCGCAAATTGCCCCACGGTGAACGGGTCGTGGCAGAGGTCATTGGCCGCAATGGCGATCTGCAGGATCAAATTTACAGCATCCGATAAAGGAGAATCATTATGCGTCAAATCAGCGCACAGCAAATTACGGATACCGTTGCAAAGCTGTGTATCGAAGCAAACTGCCACCTGAGCAGTGATATTAAAGATAGGCTCAATGGAATGTATGAACAGGAATCCTGGCCTCAGGCCAAGGAAATATTGGGCCGTATTATTGAAAACTATGGCATCGCAGATCGGGAGAATGTGCCCATCTGCCAGGATACCGGCATGGCCTGCGTTTTCTTAAAGGTCGGCCAGGAGGTACATATCAATGGAGACCTCACCGACGCGGTAAATGAGGGCGTTCGCCGGGGCTATGGGGAAGGGTATCTGCGCAAGAGTGTGGTTCGTGATCCTTTGGATCGTGTGAACACCGGTGACAATACCCCTGCCATGCTGTACACAGAACTTGTGCCCGGCGACAAAATCGAGATCACCGTCGCACCCAAGGGCTTCGGCAGTGAGAATATGAGCCAGATCAAGATGCTTCGCCCGTCCGATGGCGTGGATGGTGTGAAGGAATTTGTTCTGAAGGTTGTAGAAGATGCCGGTCCGAACCCCTGCCCGCCCATCGTAGTGGGTGTGGGTATCGGTGGTACCTTCGATAAGGCTGCCTACATGGCCAAAAAAGCACTACTGCGCAGCGTAGATGTTCCCAACGAGAAGCCTTTCTATGCAGAGCTTGAAAAGGAACTGCTGGACAAGATCAATGCTCTGGGCATCGGCCCTCAGGGCTTTGGCGGTAAGACCACGGCGTTGGCTGTGAACATCGAAACCTGCCCCACCCACATTGCCGGTCTTCCGGTGGCGGTTAACATCAATTGCCATGTGACCCGGCACAAGACGGAGGTGCTATGAGATGGATAATGTGAGAATCACCACACCGTTGACGCAGGACACAGCAAAAAGCCTGCGCGCCGGTGACAGCTGTCTCATTTCCGGGGTGATCTACACTGCCCGGGATGCTGCCCACAAACGGCTGTGTGAGCTGGTTGCAGCAGGGAAGGAGCTGCCTCTGGATATTAAGGACAGCATCATCTACTTCGTTGGCCCTACCCCCGCAAAGCCCGGACAGGCCATCGGTTCTGCCGGCCCTACAACGTCCTACCGTATGGATGCCTACAGCCCCACGCTGATCGGCCTTGGCCTTACCGGCATGATCGGCAAGGGCAAGCGCGGCCCGGAGGTGGTCAATGCCATGAAAGAACATGGCGCAGTTTACTTTGGTGCAATCGGCGGCTGTGGTGCGCTGCTCAGCAGGTGCATCAAAAAGGCTGAGGTCATTGCCTACGATGACTTAGGCGCAGAAGCCATCCGCCGCCTGGAGGTGGAGGATTTTCCGGCCATCGTCATTATCGACAGTCAGGGCAACAATCTGTATGAAACGGGCAGGGAAGCGTACCTTGCATCCAATATTTAATTAAATCAACCGGCCTGCTAACACAGCGGGCCGGTTATTGTTACAGCGGGTCTTGACAAAATTATCAAATAGTTATAAGATTGGTATATAACAATTTTGGAGCGTGAATCCCGTGGATACGATTTACAAAATCAATACTCAGTTAGACGTGCCCATTTACCGGCAGTTGGTGGACTCTATCCAGACAGCTGTAAAAAAAGGGGATTTGCCTGCCGGCTATCAGCTGCCCACTGTTCAGGAACTGACGCAGATGCTGAGCATCGCCCGTGGCACTGTCAAGCGGGCATATGATGAATTGGAGCGCATCGGTTTGGTGGAAAAGGTGCAGGGTCGTGGCACATTCGTTTGCTATCAGCCCAGCAATTCCGGCAGCCGCAAGGAACAGGCTATGGCAGCCATCAATTCCATGCTGGATAAATTGGAGGAGATGGGTTTTTCAGCGAATGAGATCAATATCTTTCTGAATCTTAAGCTGCGGGAGCGGGCAGAGCAGGAGGCCCATGTAAAGGTTGCGGTGGTGGAGTGCAATCCGGAGAATCTGTCTCAGATATCCGAGCAGCTGCGCCACATCAGCGGGGTTGATCTCTACCCATACCTGCTGGACAGTATTCAGCAGTATCCATACAAATTGGCTGAAGATTTTGATTTGATCGTCACCACTGCAAACCATGCGGATTATCTGGAAAGCGTCGTACCGACCAAGAAGAAGGTTGTTCGCGTGGCACTGCGTCTTTCGACGGACAGCCTTGCGCCGATCATCAAGCTGCGCCCCGGCAAAGAGGTTGGCATTATCGGTCACAGCCGTCGCTTTGCGGATCTGCTGTACCGTACCGGACAGGAGTATACGGAGGATGTGGTGCTCCACGCACCTATGACAGCGGAAACTCCGGAGGAAATCGGTGCATATTTACAGGGAAAGGATGCGGTTTTACTGCCGCGTTTCTACGAAAGACTTCTTGGAAATCAGATCACTCCTGCTCTGCAGGCGTTCCGTGGGGCACTGATCGAATGCAATTACGAGATGGATGCCGGTTCGGTGCTATATCTGGAAACAAAGATCAAGCGCCTGCTGGATGAAAAGAAAATATAAGGGCATATCGTCCGGTCAACGGGTCTTCCTCAATGGAGGCTATATTGACCGGGCGATGTTTTTTTACAAAACAAGGAAAAGAAGCATCTTTTCTGCTTGACAAAAGTTATAGTCCATTATACTATATAGGTACAGAACAATTATAACTCATTATTCTGCAAAACTATGCAATGAGGTGTCGTAATGGAGAAACGAGAAAAGAAAGTGCTGGTCATGGGTGTCATTGGTGCCGATGTCCACGCAGTTGGCAACAAGATCCTGTACCATGCATTTACAGAGGCTGGCTTCGATGTGGTGAATCTGGGCGTTATGGTGTCCCAGGAGGAATATATCGCCGCCGCCATTGAATCCGGCGCGGATGCCATCGTGGTATCCTCCCTGTATGGCCAGGGTGAGCTGGACTGCCGCGGTATGCGGGAAAAGTGTGATGAAGCCGGTCTAAAGGGCATCCCTCTGCTGGTTGGCGGCAATATCGTCATTGGCAAGCAGATGTTTGAAGATGTGGAACGCCGTTTCAAGGATATGGGCTTTGACCGGGCATTTCCTCCCGGTACAGCACCGGAGACCACCATCGAAGCTCTGCGTGAGCTTTTACATATGGACGGTGAGGCGGTGTGAAGCCTGTCCTGCTCATTGATTTCGGAAGTACCTATACAAAACTGACCGCGGTTGATGTGGAATCTGAGTGCCTGTTGGGCACTGCAGCAGCCTATACTACGGTACAGACGGATATTAACGATGGCCTGCAAATGGCACTTGGCCGATTGGAGCAGAAAACCGGTAAATTGTCCTTTGCTGCCTGCTATGCCTGCTCATCTGCCGCCGGAGGTCTGCGTATGGTCACCTCCGGGCTTGTTCCGGAACTGACCGGTGAGGCCGCAAGGCTTGCGAGTCTTGGCGCAGGTGCCAAGGTGGAAAAGGTTTATAATTTCCAGCTGACGGAAGACGATCTGCAGGAGATATCAGAATCTAAGCCGGATATTTTCCTTTTGGTTGGCGGTACGGACGGAGGCAATACGGAGTGCATTTTGCATAATGCAAAAGCCTTGGCATCCATCAAGCCGGAATTTCCCATCGTCATAGCAGGAAATCGCACTGCCGCGAGGGAATGCCAGCGCCTCCTTGCCGGCTTTGAGGTTTACATCTGCCCCAACGTGATGCCCAAATTTGGCGTTTTGAACATTGAACCCACCCAAAAGCAGATCCGGGACATTTTCTTGAATCGCATCATCCAGGCAAAGGGTCTGAGCAAGGCGACCCAGCTGCTGTCTGATATTATGATGCCCACACCTTCGGCTGTGCTGCAGGCTATGAATCTGCTGGCACAGGGTTGCGAGGGGGAGCAGGGGATCGGTGAACTGGTTGGTGTGGATGTTGGCGGCGCGACAACCGATATTTACTCCATAGCCGATGGTATGCCCGATCAGATGAATACGGTTTACAAGGGCCTGCCCGAACCCTACGCCAAACGGACGGTGGAAGGAGATATCGGAATGCGCTACAGCATCCAGGGCATCGTGGATGCCGCAGGCTTGGATCGCATCGCAAAGTTGTCCGGTTTGAGCAAGGCGCGCATTACAGAGCTCGTGGAGGATCTGAAGCTGCACACTGACACTGTCCCGAACGGTGATTCTGAACTGGAGTCACTGGACTACGCCCTGGCTTCCATGGCCATCGAAGAAGCAGTCAAGCGGCATGCAGGTACGATCGAAGAGACCTACACCTTGATGGGTAAGACCTACCTGCAGGAGGGTAAAAATCTAACGAAGGTGAGAAATATCGTGGTGACCGGCGGCAGCCTGATCCACACAAAGCGTACGGAAGAAATCGCAGCACATGCGCTGTATTCTCCCATGCAGCCCACATCCTTGCGTCCAATCAAGGCAGATGTGTGGGTGGACAGAACATATATATTAGCCGCAATGGGGTTGCTGGCAGGTCATTACCCGCATACAGCCCTGCGGATCATGAAAAAGGAGTTGGAACACCATGGATATTCAGAATAAGAGAATTCCCGAAGGTGAATTTATGGCGATGCGTCAGGAAGTCCTGACCCAATGGCCCACCGGCAAAGATGTGAACCTGGAAGAGGCGGTTGCCTACCACAAGTCCATGCCTGTCAGCCGGAATTTCTCCCAAAAGCTGTTGGATGCCAAGCGCGATGGCAGGACTCTGGTTCAGCCCCGGGCAGGTGTGCCTGTGGTGGAGGAGCATATCAAGCTGATGCAGTATCTGGAAGAGCACGGTGAAGCGGACCTGCTGCCTTCTACCATTGACAGCTATACCCGTCAGAACCGCTACGAGGAAGCGGAAAACGGCATCGCCGAGTCCATTCGCCTGGGCCGGGCTATGCTCAATGGCTTCCCCGCAGTGAACCACGGCGTTATGAAGTGCCGCCAGGTCATCGAGAGCGTCAATGTACCCATGCAGGTGCGTCACGGCACGCCCGATGCCCGTCTGCTTACCGAGATTACATACGCCGGCGGCTTCACCAGCTACGAAGGCGGCGGCATTTCCTACAACCTGCCTTACTGCAAGAACATTCCCATGGAGCGTACCATTCGGGATTGGCAGTATGTGGACAGGCTCACCGGTCTGTATGAAGAAATGGGAGTTTCCATCAACAGAGAGCCCTACGGCCCTCTTACCGGCACATTGGTGCCTCCCTGTATTTCTCACGCTGCCGCCATTATCGAGGCACTGCTGGCTGCGGAGCAGGGCGTAAAGAACATTACGGTTGGTTACGGTCAGTGCGGCAACCTGCTGCAGGATATTGCTGCCATCCATACCCTGCAGGATCTGACGGATGAATACTTACAGAAATACGGTTACAGCGACGTGAAGGTCACCACCGTTCTCCATCAGTGGATGGGCGGCTTCCCGGCGGATGAGGCCAAGGCCTTTGGTGTCATCTCTTCCGGCAGCCTGACCGCCGCTTTGGCAAAGGCTACCAAGGTCATCGTCAAGACACCCCATGAGGCGGTGGGCATTCCTACCATGGAGGCCAATGCGGAAGGTCTGCGCTGCACCAAGCAGGTGGTCAACATGATGGCAGACCAGACCTTCTATGACAATCATCTGGAAGAGGAGAAGGAGATCATCCGCGCAGAAACTCGCTGCATCGTTGACAAGTGCTTTGAGCTTGGCAATGGCGACATCGCTGTGGGTGTTTGCCGTGGTGTGGAAGCAGGTGTGCTGGACGTTCCCTTTGCACCCTGCCGCGCCAATGCAGGCTTGATGCTGCCCTGCCGCGACAACAACGGCGCGGTGCGCATTCTCAACACCGGCAATCTGCCTTTTACCCAGGATCTGAAGGATTACCATGCCACCAAGATCTACGAGCGTGCGCTGGCAGAGAAGCGGAAGGCATCTTTCCAGATGGTCATTGATGATGTGTACGCCATCGGCAAGGGCCGCCTTGTTGGTCGCCCCAAGTATTAATATAAGGAGAGAGTTCCAATGAAAATCATTGACGTTGTGTGTTCTGCCGGACGTACCGGCTTCTATTTCGACGACCAGCGGGCTATTAAAGCGGGTGCTGGTCACGACGGTAATTTTTACATCGGCGCGACAGTGACCGAGGGTTTCCGTGCCATTCGTCAGGCGGGCGAGAGCATCTCCGTGATGCTGGTGCTGGAGGACGGACAGGTCGCCTACGGCGACTGCGCTGCTGTGCAGTATTCCGGCGCGGGCGGACGCGATCCGTTGTTCCTTGCTGAGGAGTTCATCCCCGTCATCGATCAGTACATCAAGCCTCAGCTGGTGGGCAGGGAAGCGGATGATTTCCGCGGCCTGTGCGCCATGATGGAGGCCATCCAGGTGGAGGGCAAGCGTCTGCACACTGCCATCCGCTATGGCGTGTCCCAGGCAATTTTGGATGCCGTTGCCAAGGCCACAAACCGTCTGATGTGTGAAGTTGTCGCGGATGAGTACGGCTGCACCGTTTCCGAGACCCCTATCGACATTTTCACCCAGTCCGGCGACGATCGTTACGATAATGCCGACAAGATGATCATCAAGGGCGCACAGGTGCTGCCCCACGCGCTGATAAACAATATCGATACCAAGCTGGGCCGCAAGGGCGAAAAGCTGGCTGAGTATGTGGCGTGGCTTCGTGACCGCATTTTGGAGTTCCGCACGGATGAGAATTACCTGCCCGTGTTCCACATGGACGTATACGGAACCATCGGTGCCGCTTTCGGCAACAACAACTATAAGGAAATGGCGGATTATATTGAGGAGTTGGGCAAGATCGCAAAGCCCTTCCATCTGCGGATCGAAGGCCCCATGGACTGCGACTGTGACCGGGAAACGCAAATGATCGCACTGGCCGGTCTGACTGCTGAGCTGGATAAGCGCGGTTGTGATGTGGAGCTGGTTGCTGACGAATGGTGCAACACTTTGGAAGATATCAAGCTGTTTGCAGACAACAAGGCGGGCCACATGGTGCAGATCAAGACTCCCGACCTGGGCGGTATCAACAACACCATCGAAGCGGTGCTGTACTGCAAGGAAAAGGGCATCGGCGCATACCAGGGTGGTACTTGTAATGAGACCGATCGCTCTGCACAGGTCTGTGTCCACTGCGCCATGGCCACCCAGCCCGTACAGATCCTGGCAAAGCCCGGCATGGGCGTGGACGAGGGCTACATGATCGTCTACAACGAAATGAACCGGATCATCGCCATGCGCAAGGCAAAAAAGCTGGCAAAAAAGTAAAAATTTCCGAAAATAATGCTTGATTTTTGGAAATTTGCGTGGTATAATACCTCAGTCTGAAATCAAGGTGAGTCCTCTGCGGGCTAAAATGCGCCGTAAGAACGCCTAATATTTAAGGAGGACAAGATTATGGATTTGGTAAAGGCTCTGGCCAGCCAGTACATGAAGGAAGAGCTGCCTGAAGTTAAGGTGGGCGACACCGTTCGTGTGCATGTGCGTATCAAGGAAGGCTCTCGCGAGCGTATTCAGGTGTTTGAAGGCACTGTGATCGCACGCAAGCATGGCGGCATCGGTGAGACCATCACAGTTCGTCGTATCAGCTACGGCGTTGGCTGCGAGAAGGTTTTCCCCCTGCATTCCCCCAACGTTGCAATGATCGAAACTGTCCGTCACGGTAAGGTTCGTCGTGCAAAGCTGTACTATCTCCGGGATCGTATGGGCAAGGCTGCCAAGATCAAAGAGAAGGTCTAACAAAAAACGAAAAAAAAAGAGGGCTTGCCCTCTTTTTTTTTGTTCTCTTATGGTTTATAATGAAAGAAATTATAAAAGGGAAGTTTTACCCAGGCTGAATTGGAAGTGTAAACTATGGATGAAAAAGAATTGAATGAGCAGGCGTTGGAGCATATGCTCCATACAGATATTGATGAATTGTTGGATGAGTGGATGCACGAGCAGACACCACCTGCTCAGCAGACGCAGGAAGTATCGGAACCGGCAGCTGCAGAAGCGCCGGCACAGACGCAGAAGGAATCCGCCAAGCACAATAAAAAGGAAGGCTGGCAGAGTGGGGTGCTGATGTATCTGCACGATCTGGCATATTTGTTGGCAGGCCTGATCCTTGTATTTTTGCTGCTGTTTCGTGTGGTAGTGGTCTCAGGTACATCCATGAACAGCACCTTGCTGGACGGAGACTACCTGCTTCTTCTGAGCAGCACCTTTTATCAGAATCCCCAGTATGGGGATATCATCGTTGCCAGCAAGGAGAGCTTTGACAATGGCGCGCCCATCGTCAAGCGGGTCATTGCAACAGAGGGCCAGGTAGTGGATATTGATTTTGTAAGAGGAGTGGTATATGTGGATGGGGTGCCCCTGGTCGAGCCCTACACACTGACACCCACAACAGTGAGCGAGGGCATTCAATTTCCCCTGACTGTGGATGAGGGCTGCTTGTTTGTCATGGGTGACAACCGTAACGGCTCCAAGGACAGCCGCCATCCTGAGATCGGCCTCGTGGACAAGCGGGAGGTGCTGGGAAAGGTATTTTTCCTGTTCGTACCCGGTACGAATGAGGGAGAGACCAGTCGGGACTTTGGCAGAATTGGAGTGGTGAACTGATGGCTACGGAGCAAATGAATATCCAGTGGTATCCCGGGCACATGACCAAGACACGGCGACAGATCGAAGCAGATCTGAAGCAGGTGGATGCGGTATGCGAGATCGTAGATGCACGGATCCCTTTTGCCAGCCGTAACCCGGATATTGATGCCATTTGTGGGGATAAACCCCGGATCGTGGTACTAAACCGAATGGATCTTGCAGATCCGGAAGCCACCAAACGCTGGGTGGCGTATTTCAAGAACAAGGGCATGGCGGCTGTTCCCACGGATTGCAAGAGCCGGAAAGGGATCAACGATTTTCAGCCGGCAGTTCGTTCGGTGCTGAAAGATAAGATCGCTCGGAATGCGGCCAAAGGCATGAACCGTCCCTTGCGGGTTATGATCGTGGGAATTCCCAATGTGGGCAAATCCACACTGATCAATCAAATATCCGGTCGCAAGGGCGCGAAGGCGGAAAACCGCCCGGGCGTGACCCGGGGCAAGCAGTGGGTGACCGTGGACAGCTCCCTGCTGCTTTTGGATACACCCGGCATCCTCTGGCCCAAGTTTGAGGATCCTGAGGTCGGCATGATGCTTGCCTATACCGGTGCGGTCAAGGACGGCATCCTGGATGTGGAGGAGCTGGCCTGTCATCTGATGGGTGTACTCCACCGCCGGTATCCTCAGGCGCTCAAGGATCGTTACGGACTGGAAGCGGAGGAGGGCACTGCCAGCTATGAGCTTTTGGAGATGGCAGGACGCAAGCGCGGCTACCTGGTCTCCGGCGGTGAGATCAACACCGAAAGAATGGCAAAGGTGCTGCTGGATGAATACCGCAGCGGCAAGCTGGGCCGCATCACCTTTGAAGAACCAACGGAGTGAAATTTTCGTAATTTGTCATTCCGAGGGAGCCGAAGGCGACCGTGGGAATCCGTTCTCCCTGCGACTCAAAGAGCCGCGCGGCACCATGGGTGCCACAAAGATTACGGATTGCCACACCAGTGTGCGCACTGGTTCGCAATGACATATGGTGACGATAGCCTTGATAACCAAATCATCATTTGCCAAGGAGAAGTGAAATGGCAGACAAATATTTATGGGAGATTGAAGATTCCCTGAAAGAAAAAGGCGTTGGCGTGATCTGCGGCGTGGATGAAGCGGGCCGCGGTCCGCTGGCTGGGCCGGTCTATGCTGCGGCGGTGATCCTGCCGGATCATTTGCAGATCCCCGGCCTTGACGACAGTAAAAAGCTGACGGACAAGCGCCGCCGGGAGCTGATGCCCATTATCAAGGAACAGGCCATTGCCTATGGCATCGGTGTTGCAACTCAGCAGGAGATCGATGAGATCAACATTTTGCAGGCAACATTTTTGGCCATGGAGCGTGCCATTTCGCAGCTTGGCGGCAAGGCGGATTTAGCGCTTATTGACGGCAATCGGGAAAAGGATTTCGGCCTTCCGGTCATGACCGTTGTCAAGGGTGACAGCCGCAGTGCAAATATTGCGGCAGCATCTGTTTTGGCCAAGGTCAGCCGTGACGATTATATGGAGGAAATGGCCAAGCAGTATCCGCAGTACGGCTTCGAGATCCATAAGGGCTACGGCACAAAGGCGCACTATGAAGCCCTGCGTACATACGGCCATTGCCCGCTGCATCGGGTGACCTTTTTGAAGAAATTTTATGGCGACAAGTAAGCTCAGCGGCGCATGGGGAGAGGCCTTGGCGGCAGAATATCTGCGGAAAAAGCGGTATAAGCTGGTTGCCGCCGGGTATCATTGCCGATTCGGAGAGATCGATCTGATCGTTCAAGACAGGCAGTATTTGGTATTTGTGGAAGTGAAGTTGCGGAAGAAGGCGGATTTTGCTGCTGCCCGGGAGTATGTGAACCGGGCAAAGCAGGACAGAATCCGTGTGACGGCATCCATATACCTGTCTCAAAATCCAAGCAAGCTCCAGCCCCGTTTTGACGTGGTGGAGATCTACGCGCCAGAGGGCGCAGCTACCAAGAATCCTGAAATCACCCATTTGGAGGACGCTTTTCAATGAATTTTCCTGTTTTTGATCTGCACTGCGATACCGCACTGGCCTTGCTGGGAAAGGACCTGCAGCAGGCCGGCTCTATGCGGAAAAATGAATATCACATTGATTTGGAGCGCGCGGCACAACTGCCCGGCTACGCCCAATGCTTTGCCTGCTTTACCACACCCCGGGATAACCGCCCCGGCGGTACCACGGTGACCCAACTGTTTGAGCGGGAAATGGTCTCCGTTTTGCGGGAAGTGGAGATAAACAGAGATCTGATCAGCCTTGTATACTCGGCTAAAGAGATCGAGGAAAACAGAAAAAACGGCAAAATGTCCGCAATTCTGACCATCGAGGGTCCTGCAGGGTTTGATTTTGACCCTGCGCTTCTGGAGGACCTGTATAAGGTGGGTTTCCGCATCACCACACTGGGCTGGAATGAAAAGAATGTCCTTTGCGGCTCGCACAAGACCGGCGGCGGACTGACTGATCTGGGAAAAGAATATGTGTTTGAAGCCCAGCGGCTGGGCATGCTCATCGATGTGAGCCATATTAGTGACGAGGCCTTTTGGGACATCATGGAGATAACAAACGCCCCGGTGATTGCAAGTCATTCCAACTCCCGGGCAGTTTATGATGTCAGCCGCAATCTGACGGACGATATGTTTAAGGCTATCTGCCAAACAGGCGGTGTGGCAGGACTGAATCTGTATCCCGGATTCCTTGGTGAAAATGCTACGCTGGATACGGTTTGCAATCACGTTATACATTGGCTGGAGCTGGATGGCGAAAAGCATGTTGCTTTGGGTGGTGACCTGGATGGTGTAGAGGCATTGCCTGATGGTTTTGCCGGAGTGCAGGACTATCCCAAGTTAGCCGAATGCCTGCTGGCACGGGGTGTTAGCGAACAGACAGTACACGATATTTTTTGGAACAATGCGATGGGAGTGATTCAAAAATGCTCTATGTGACCACCCGTAACAAATTTGACACCTATACCGCACATCGAACCCTTCAGGCCGACCGTGGCCCGGACGGAGGTCTGTACCTGCCGTTCCGAATTCCAAAGCTGGACAGGGAAGAGCTTCAGGCATTGCGCTGTCAGTCGTTTTGTCAGCGTCTTGCATGTATTCTTAACCTGTTTTTCGGCGCACAGCTGACGGCGTGGGATGTGGAACTGTGCGGTGGCAAGAATCCGGCTGCATTGGTGCCCATGAGCCATCGGATCCTGGTTGCGGAAATGTGGCGTAACCACGATTTGGATTACGCCCGGCTGGAGAGCCGCCTTGCGGCCCGGATCTGTGGCAGCGAAGATATCGGTCATAAGCCTGCATCCTGGGTGGGCATTGCGATCCGGATCGCTATGCTGTTTGGTATTTTTGCAGAGCTGCCGGACGGAACTGTGGATATTGCAGTGTCCGCAGAGGACTTTTCAGCGCCTATGGCCGCATGGTATGCCCGGGAAATGGGCCTGCCGGTGGGCAACATCATCTGCAGTCATGATGATGCCTCGGTGTGGAATTTGCTGCACCAGGGCGAAGTGCGGACGGACAGCACGCTGCCGGAGAATCTGGAGCGGCTGATCAATGCCACGCTGGGCGTGGAGGAGAATCTGCGTTTTTGTGAAGCCTGTGATAACAAGCTGCTTTACGCCCCGCTTCCCGGCACATTGGAGACTTTGCGCAGGGGTATGTATGCCACGGTCATAAGCCGTGATCGCCTTGTGGGCCTGATCCCAAGCACTTACCGTATGGCCGGTTACATCATGGACCCCGGAACGGCGATGGCCTACGGCGGACTACAGGATTACCGGGCCAAAACCGGTGAAAACCGTCTGGCTTTGGTGATGTCCGACAGGAGCCCTGCACTTGACAGCAAAATGGTTGCTGCCTGCATGGAAATGACGGAGCAGCAGCTGCGTCAGCAATTAGGAGTGTGAAAGAATGGCACTTTACGCCATTGGAGATCTGCACCTTTGCTTAGGCGCACCGAAGCCTATGGACATTTTCGGTGGTGCTTGGGTAGGGTACATGGAGAAACTGAAAGAGGGCCTGTCCGTCATCACCGATGAGGATACACTTGTTTTGATGGGGGATCTGAGCTGGGCGTTGGACCTGGAAAATGCAAAGGCAGATTTTGCATGGCTCAATGAGATCCCGGGCAGAAAGATCATTCTAAAGGGAAATCACGACTACTGGTGGAGTACGGTCAAGAAGTTTGACGGCTTCTGCGCCGTGAATGGATTTGAAAACTTCCACATTCTGCACAATAACCACTTTGAGTATGAGGGATTTGCCATTTGCGGCACCCGTGGCTGGTTCTTTGAAGAGGAACGCAGCGGTGAGCACGACGAAAAGGTGTTCAAACGGGAGCTTTTGCGGCTGGAGGCGTCGCTTCAGTCGGCAGGGGAGCTGCCCAAGCTGGTTTTTTTGCATTATCCGCCCCGGTACAAGGGGTACGAGTGTCCGGAGATCCTGGAATTACTGAAAAAATACGAAGTGCGCAGCTGCTTTTACGGACACCTGCACGGGGCCAGCCATGGCCTTGCCATGGAGGGTGTGTGGGACGGAGTGAACTTTAAGCTCCTGTCTGCAGACCGTTTGAACTTCAAACCCTACTGTGTAATACCCTAAAGAGCCGGGCCTGGCCCGGTTCTTTCCAGTAAAATGGAAAAAAAGCGAAAATTTTTTTCGAAAAGTATGGACATTTGCTGCTTTCTTTGATAAAATACTACGGCTGAATTTATAAATAGAATGGTGGCACTATGCCGCCAACAATTGGAGGACACAAACAATGACTGTTAAGAACATTGAACGAAACGGCAATCAGGCCACCATCGTGGTGGAGATCGACAAGGAACTGATGGAATCCGGCGTGCAGAAGGCATACCTGAAGGCTCGCAAGAACATTCAGATCCCCGGCTTCCGTAAGGGCAAGGCTCCCCGCGTGCTGATCGAGAAGATGTACGGTGCCCATGTCTTCTATGAAGACGGCCTGGAGGAGATCTTCCCTGAGGTTTACAAGACCGCTGTTGCAGATCAGGATCTGAAGGCCATCGGCCGTCCCAGCCTGACCGACATGGATATTTCCGAGGATGGCATCGTTACTTTGACACTGACCACCGATACTTATCCCGAGGTTACTCTGGGCGAGTACAAGGGCCTGGAAGTGGAGAAGGCTGAAGCTACCGTCACCGACGAGCAGGTCAAGGCTGAGCTGGACCGTATGGCTCAGAATGTTGCTTCCACCGAGACTGTGGACGGCTCTGCCAAGATGGGCGACACCGCCAACATCGACTTCGAAGGCTTTGATAATGGCGTTCCCTTCGATGGCGGCAAGGGTGAGAACTTCGATCTGAAGCTGGGCTCCAACTCCTTCGTTCCCGGTTTTGAGGAGCAGGTCGTCGGTATGTCCGCCGGCGAGGAGAAGGATATCGACATCACCTTCCCCGAGGATTATCACAAGGAACTGGCCGGCAAGGCTGTTGTGTTCCATGTTAAGTGCAACAAGGTTACCACCACCATCCTGCCCGAGCTGGACGACGAGTTTGCAAAGGACGTTTCCGAGTTCGATACTCTGGAGGCTCTGACTGCTGATATCCGCGCCAAGGCTCTGGAAAATGCACAGAAGCAGATCGACAGCGCTTTTGAGCAGGCTGTTGTGGACAAGGCTGCTGAGAACACCACTGTGGACATGCCCGCTGCTCTGATCGAGGCTGAGCTGGACAATCAGATGGAGCGTTTCGCTTACCAGCTGCAGATGAGCGGCTACTCCGTGGAGCAGTACGCCAAGATGATGGGCGGCGACCTGAACACCATGCGCAGTGCATTCCGTCCCGCTGCCGAGAAGCAGGCCAAGGTCAATGTGACCCTGGAGAAGATCATCGAGGTTGAGGGAATCACCGTCACCGACGAGGATGTGGAAGCTGAGTATGCAGCAGTTGCTGCCCAGTACTCCCTGGAGCTGGATAAGGTCAAGTCCATGGTTCCTGTCGAGGAGATCCAGACCAGCCTGAAGACCCGCAAGGCTGTTAAGGTGATCGTTGACAGCGCCAAGGCTAAGAAGCCTGCCAAGGCCAAGAAGACCACCACCAAGAAGACCACCACCAAGAAGACTGCCAAAACCGCTGAAAAGGAAGAGACTCCCGTAGAGGAATAAGCAGCCTGTTTCGTGGTTAGAATGTTTCAGACCCATGAAAGGAGACGTTGACCATGAGTTTAGTACCTTATGTTGTTGAGCAGACCAGCCGCGGAGAGCGCAGCTACGACATTTTTTCCCGCCTGCTGAACGACCGCATTATTTTCCTGTCCGAGGAAGTCAATGACACCACCGCATCGCTGGTGGTTGCCCAGCTTCTGTACCTGGAGGCTCAGGATCCGGATAAGGACATCCAGTTTTATATTAACAGCCCCGGCGGCAGCGTGACTGCTGGTATGGCTATCTACGACACCATGCAGTACATCAAGTGCGATGTGGCCACCATTTGCGTGGGCATGGCTGCTTCCATGGGTGCATTCCTGCTGAGCGCAGGCACCAAGGGCAAGCGGATGGCGCTTCCCAATGCGGAGATCATGATCCACCAGCCCAGTGCCGGTACACAGGGTCAGATCACCGATATGGCCATCCACATGAAGCGTCTGCAGACCATTAAGGAGCGCATGAACCGCATTTTGGCCGAAAACACCGGGAAATCTGTGGAAGAAGTCACCAATGCCTGTGAGCGCGACAACTTTATGACCGCAGAGGAAGCTCAGGCCTTCGGCCTCATTGACCGCGTCCTCGACCATCATTGATTCCGTAGAAAGGCGGGTAGCCTGTCATGCCCAGAAAAGAAGACCAGTCCATCCGCTGCAGCTTCTGCGGAAAGCGGGAGACTCAGGTGGAACGGCTGATTGCTGGCCCCGGTGTGTATATCTGCAGCGAATGTGTGCAGGCCTGCGGCCAACTGCTGCAGGATGACCTTCGTGTAGATCACCGCGGCAAGCTGCGCAAGCCTGAAAAACTGCCCACTCCCATGGAAATGAAGTCCTTTATGGACAGCTACATTGTGGGGCAGGAGGAAGCGAAGATCGCCCTGTCCGTGGCAGTTTACAATCACTACAAGCGTATTTACAACAATTTGGATTCCGATGTGGAACTGCAAAAGAGCAACATCCTGCTCATTGGCCCTACCGGCAGCGGCAAGACCCTCTTTGCCCAGACCCTGGCCAAGATTTTGGATGTGCCCTTTGCCATTGCCGATGCCACCACGTTGACCGAGGCCGGTTATGTGGGTGACGACGTGGAGAACATCCTGGTTCGTCTCCTGCAGGCTGCGGACTTTGATGTGGATCTGGCAGAGCGGGGCATCATCTACATCGACGAAATGGACAAGATCGCCCGCAAGAGCGAGAATACTTCCATCACCCGGGATGTTTCCGGTGAGGGTGTGCAGCAGGCTCTGCTGAAGATTTTGGAAGGCACAGTTGCCAATGTGCCCCCCCAGGGCGGCAGAAAGCATCCCCAGCAGGAGATGATCCAGCTGGATACCACCAATATCCTCTTCATCTGCGGCGGTGCATTTGATGGCCTTGACAAGATCATCGAGAGCCGCACGGACAAATCTGCCATCGGCTTTGATGCGCCTGTGCAGAGCAAGAAAAAGCGGGATGTTGGCAAGCTGCTTGCTCAGGTCGAACCCCACGATCTGCTGAAATTCGGCATTATTCCCGAGCTTGTGGGCCGTATGCCGGTGATCACATCCTTGCAGAGCCTGACACAGGAAGATCTTGTGCGGATTTTGGATGAGCCGAAGAATGCTCTGACCCGGCAGTACGAGGCCCTGCTTGCCATGGATAACGTGGAGCTGGAGATCCAGAAAGACGCCTTGCAGGAGGTTGCCAAGAAGGCGCTGGAGCGTCAGATCGGCGCAAGAGGCCTGCGGGCCATTATGGAATCTATCATGATGAAGATCATGTATCAGATCCCCTCGGATCTGACCATTAAAAAGGTCATCATCACCCCGGAGTGTGTCCTGGGCGGTGAGCCTGTAATTCAGCGGGATAGCAAAAATCCACGCGTACCCGCTAACGCAAAATAATATCTTCAGAAGGGGGTAGCAATGCCCCCTTCTTTGCAATATCCCAAGGGAAAGGAGAAATCCCATGAACGAGAATATCAGTATCGCTACCATGCCGATTTTAGCCCTTCGTGGCCTGGTGGTATTCCCTGAGCAGACAGTACATTTTGAAGTCGGCCGGGTGAAGTCCGTCCTGTCGCTGGAAGAGACCATGAAACGGGATCAGACTTTGCTGTTGATACCCCAAAAGGACATTTCCAAGGACGATCCGGAATTGAAGGATCTGTACACTATGGGAACTGTGGCCAAGGTCAAGCAGATCCTGAGAGGAACGGGGGAGACCATCCGTGTTTTGGTTACCGGTCTTTACCGTGCGAGGATTCAGGAATTGACCCAGTCTGAGCCGTATCTCTACGGCGTTGTGGCTTCTGTACCCCCCACGGAGTTGATGGACAATCTGAATGCCCGAGCCCTGCGCCGGGAGGCGAATACTCTTTACGGCGGCTATTTGGAGATGACCGAGCACCAGGCTCAGCCGGTCCAGCTGAAAATGCTGGCCTCCAATGACTGTGGCTTTTTGGCAGACAGCATTGCTCAAAATTCCAGCATTGAATTTGTGGATAAAATGAAGCTTTTGCTCCAGATGAATCCGGTACGCCGCCTGGAAATGGCAGTAAAGATGCTGCGCCAGGAGATGGAAATGGTCCGTCTGGAGAATTCCATTCACGAAAAAACAAAATTCAATATTGACCAGCAGCAGCGCGATTACTATCTGCGCGAGCAAATGCGCGCCATTCGGGACGAGTTGGGTGAGGAAGAGGACAATGAATTCGCGCAGCTGGAAAAGAAGATCCTGCTGCTGAATTTGAACAATGAGGTGGAAGAAAAACTCTTAAAGGATCTGTCCCGGCTGAAAAAGCAGCCCTTTGGCTCTTCGGAAGCATCGGTACTGCGCAATTATTTGGATGTGGTGCTGGAACTGCCCTGGAATAAAAAGACCAAGGAGCGCGTTGATGTTGCCGCTGCGCGTAAGGTGCTGGATAAGGATCATTTTGGTCTGCAAAAGGTAAAGGAACGTATTTTGGAGACCATTGCCGTGCGTCAGATGGCTCCGGAGAATCCGGCGCAGATCATCTGTCTTGTAGGCCCTCCCGGCGTGGGCAAAACATCCATCGCCTATTCCATCGCCCGGGCACTGAACCGGAAAATGGCAAGACTGTCCCTTGGCGGCGTTCACGATGAGGCGGATATCCGCGGTCATCGAAAGACTTACGTGGGTGCTATGCCCGGACGGATCATGACCGCATTGAGCCAGGCGGGCAGCAGCAATCCGCTGCTACTTCTGGACGAAGTGGACAAAATGGGCTCTGACTATCGCGGCGATCCCAGTGCAGCCCTTTTGGAGGTACTGGACTCTGAGCAGAATGGTGCATATCGGGATAACTACCTGGAGATCCCCTATGATCTTTCCGATGTGATGTTCATTGCCACAGCCAATACCTTGGATACCATTCCGCGGCCGCTGCTTGACCGTATGGAGGTCATTGAGCTGGGCTCTTATACCGATGAAGAGAAGCTGATGATCGCAAAGGATCATCTGATCCCCAAACAACTGGCCAAACACGGCCTGAAGAAGACGCAGCTGCGTATTACTGACGATGCCATCCGGGAGATCATTTCCTGCTACACCCGGGAATCCGGTGTGCGTAATTTGGAGCGGCAATTTGCAAATATCTGCCGAAAGGCCGATATGGAGCTGCTGCAAAATGCTGATGTTAAGCGTATCAGCATCAACGGAAGCAATGTAGAGCAGTATCTTGGTACACGGAAATTCCTGCCCGACAGACTGCCCCTTGGTGATCAGATCGGTCTGGTGACCGGTCTTGCATGGACATCCGTAGGCGGCGAAGTGCTGGAAGTGGAAGTGAATGTGATGGACGGCACCGGCAAGCTGGAATTGAC
The DNA here is from genome assembly GCA_015067545.1 of Oscillospiraceae bacterium. Lineage (GTDB taxonomy): Bacteria > Bacillota > Clostridia > Oscillospirales > Oscillospiraceae > Faecousia. The sequence continues at coordinate 11,278 of SVMG01000006.1, read as the reverse complement.
CGGTAATCTGGGTGATGTGATGAAGGAATCCGCCCACGCTGCACTGAGCTATATCCGTGCAAATGCAAGCACTCTGGGCGTTCCTGCGGACTTTTACAAGACGAAGGATATCCATGTCCATTTCCCGGAAGGCGCTGTCCCCAAGGACGGCCCATCTGCCGGTGTGACGGTGTGCACTGCCATGGTGTCTGCATTGACCGGAACAACAGTTCGTTCCGATGTAGCCATGACAGGCGAGATTTCCATCCGTGGCCGCGTGTTACCCATCGGAGGCTTGAAAGAAAAAACAATGGCCGCATTGCGCCATGGAATCCGCACGGTTATCATTCCCAAGGAGAACGAAAAGGATCTTGAGCAGATCGATCAGACCGTGCGCAAAGCCCTGAATTTTGTCTCTGCGCAGACAGTGGATGCGGTATTGGATACAGCGCTGAATCGCAGAATCAACGGTGTGGCACCTGCATTGCTGAACACCCTCCCGGAGGATGTAAAGGGCAAGCGCCGCAAGCCGGGCATCCGGCAGTGAGGTGACTATGAATTTTCAAAAGGTTGAATTTCTCATTTCTGCTGCTGCTCCCAAAGATTTCCCCAAAAACCGCCTGCCGGAGATTGCCTTTGCGGGAAAGTCCAATGTTGGAAAATCCTCAGTGATCAACCGCCTGCTTCAGCGAAAGAATTTCGCCCGGGTGGGGGAGAAGCCCGGCAAGACCGTTCACGTGAATTATTTCACCTTGGACAGCAAATGCTATTTGGTGGACCTGCCCGGCTACGGCTTCGCCAAGGTCGCTCAGTCAGAAAAGGATCGCTGGGGTCGTCTGATGGAGGATTATTTCGCCGCAAACCGCATCGATTTGGGCGTTTTGATCGTGGATTACCGCCATCCGCCTACGAACAATGATATCACCATGGCCCGGTGGTTCATGGACAGCGGCTGCGCTTTCGTGGTAGTTGCCAACAAGATGGACAAGCTGAAAAAAAGTGAGCTTGAGCCGAACCTAAAGACCATACGTGAAGACTTGGAGCTTCCGGAGGACTGTCCGATCATCCCGTTCTCTGCGGAGAAGGGGAACGGTCGGGATGAGTTGGTCAAGTACATCCTTGCAGCTGTGAAAGAATAAGAAAAGACCGCATCCATGTGGATGCGGTCTTTTTGCGCTGTGATCAGGCAAGTGCCTTTTTCAGAGCCTTTGCCAGCTGATCGGGGCAGGAGGTAGCTTTGGGGCCACAGGTGATGCCCTCCAGCCGGGAGATGGCTTCCTGAGCATCCATACCCTCGATCAGAGCGCCAATGCCCTTCAGATTGCCGTTGCAGCCACCGATGTACTGCACATTCTTTACCTTGCCGTCTTCAATCTCAAAGTGGATCTCGCGGGAGCAAGTGCCGCTGGTTTGGTATGTATATTGCATGGGTCATATCCTTTCTTCGTTAAGCTCTCTCATATTATTATACTATGCTTGTCAATCCTTCAAATCTACGCAAACTGTCGAAAAAGTTAAATATTTTGTAGAAAATGGATATTGCTTGACATAAAGGGGTATATGGTGTATAATAATGTCACGTCTGTTATGCTCGCAACATAGCAGACGTATTACTATGAGGAAAAGTTGATGGATGGATCATGAATATTGACGAAAAGCTGGCAAAGGTCTGCGAGGGCTTTTGTATCGACGGAACCTATATCGGCCATGAGCTGATCCAGGTGGGCAATGTAAATAAGACTTACCGGGTAAAGGTCATGCTTCCGGAAGGAAGGGAGAAGTCCTTTCTGGTTCAAAATCTGAACACCTACGTGTTCAAGCATCCCGTGCAGGTAATGGACAATATCGACAAGGTCACGGAGCATATCCGTGCCAAGCATCCGGGTCAGTTGGCGCTGCATTTTCACCATACCAAGGACCGCAAGACTTATATCGAAAGCGGCGACGATTTTTGGCGGATGACCAATTTCATTCCCTCTGTCACCTATAATGTGGTGGAGAATCTGAACATTGTGCGCAATGCCGGACGTGCCTTCGGCAGCTTCCAGGTGGATCTGTCGGATTTCGACAGCCAGGCGCTGTTTGAGACCATTCCCAATTTCCACAACACGGTCAAGCGGTTTGAGGCGTTGGAAGCAACTGTGGCTGCTGACCCTTGTGGAAAGGTGGAAGAAGTCCGGGGGGAACTGGATTACCTGTTCTCTGTGAAGGAGCAGGCCTGCCGCTTGACACGACTCTGGGAGGAAGGAAAGCTTCCGCTGCGTGTTACCCATAATGATACGAAGATCAATAATGTGCTGTTTGATGCCAAGGGTGACGAAGCCTTGGTAGTGGTGGATCTGGACACGGTCATGCCCGGTTTGGTTGGGCACGACTTTGGTGATGCCATCCGCTTTGCCGGAAACTTTGTGGAGGAGGACAGCCCGGAATACGCGAAGGTCGGCGTGAATATGGATGTATTCCGCGCCTTCACGGAAGGCTTCCTGGAGAAAACAGCCGGTGCATTGACTCAAATAGAACTGGAAACACTTGCGTTGAGCAGCTTTGTTTTGACGGTGGAATTGGCTGTACGTTTTCTGGATGACTACATTCAGGGCAGTCCCTATTTCAAGACCAACTACCCGGAGCACAACCTTGTTCGCACCCGTAATCAGATCGCACTTGCCAAGGACATGCAAAAAAAGCTGCCCCAAATGGAGCAGATCGTCAAGGATTGTGTTGACGCAGTTCTATAACATTATGAAAAAACCTCCGGCTTTGCCGGAGGTTTTTTGCAACTTACGCGCGTATCTTATTTTTGCCACGGACGGCATAGCAAATGCCATAGACAGCAAGCACTGCCAAAAAGAATGCCGTGGGATTTGCGATCATCAGCACCCATTTGGGGATGATACCGTTTTCCACAAGACCGATGTAGAAGGCATCCTCCTCCAGGAAGAACCAATTATGCTCTAAAAGGATATTGCCCAGCTTTGCCCACAATGTGATGCAGACCAGCAGCACGGCGCTCTTCCAAACCTTCTTAATATCAGGTGTGACCGCGCCAAACGCGATGCTCAAAATGCCCCAAGCCATCAGCACACCATGATAGAACATGGTCTGTACTGCCTGGTAGCACCAAGGCTCACCGTCACCGATACTGGCAGGATAGCACAGATACATCATGGGAGCAAGGGCGGCAAGGACGGCTACGGGCTCTTTGATCTTACTGCCGTTGCGGTTAAATTGGGCGATTGCCATCAGCGGACACAGAACTGTGCAAATATGGAAGGGGAGTTTATCCGTGTTCAGTCCTCCGTAAACGAACTCGTGGACAAAGAAGTCTGAAAGATAGGATACTACCAAGGCATATGCCAAAAACCGCAATACTTTTTCCTTTGCTTCGGCTGACCTGTTCCGGAAAGCAAGCCATGTACCGATGATGCCACCAAAAATCAACGCAAGATATACGAAGTGGGGAATGGAAAAAGCAGTGATGGTGATCCCAGTATCAAAATGGGACATTTCAAATAGCTTAAAGAATAATTCTCTCATTTTCTTTCCTCCGATTGAGCTTGTGATACCACCGATCCTCCACAGGCAGCCGCATTTCCCATAATGCCAGCGCGCCGAACAGAAGCAACACAAAGACGATCCCCAATACCATGGGTGAGAAGCTAAAGTATGGATTGGATCTGAGCCACATGCCGTCTGGGGCTTCCATGCCGAAGAATTCGTACAGAGCATTTACTCCAGCACCGCAAAGCACAAAGGTGGCAAGTCCGGCTGTGACGCTGACTGCATTAAAGACCCGGATCTTAACAAATCCGCCCACCAGCATGTACAGACAACCAAACAGCATAGTAGAATGGCTGAGCATTCCTTTGAGAATGCCATAATCCGCAAGAGTGGGGGTGTTGCCGAAATTGGTATTCAGGACAATACCGATCACGCCGCAGACCGTACCCCCATAGAAGCAGAATTCGCTGAGCAGTTGAAAGAGAAGCCGTTTCTTGTTTTCTAACATGGATGCGATCAGAAGCATCCACATGACCACATTACAGGGATAAATAGGGAGAATTTGGTTATTCTCGATGGTTGCGCCTCCTGTGGTAAAATAATCAACCCAAAGGTTGCTGTAATGGATCACGACCGTAATGACAGCAAAGAATTTCAGTATTTTGTTTTTGGTTTTGTCATCCTTGGCATACTTTGCCGCAAGCCCCAACAGCAAGACGGTGAGGATGCCGGAAATGATGATATATAATATGTGTTGTGTGTTAAACATACCCGGATTATACATAATTCGACAATCCCTTTCAAGCGGTTGCGCATGGTTTTAAGAGAATCTTAATATAGGGACGATACGAGGCACTGAAATGTATGACCCGCTTGACAGTTGTGCTATAATGTACCTACAAGCAGTCAAGGAGGTGAGCGTTTGGAAAAGGAGAGTATCAAGGTCATGGCCCGGAACAGGGAAGCCTACCACGAGTATTTTGTGGAGGAGGAAATGGAAGCGGGCATTGAATTGGTGGGTACGGAAGTCAAGTCCATCCGCCAGGGCACTTTGAACCTCAAGGATGCCTGGTGCGGCATTAAAGACGGAGAAATGCTCCTGAATCAAATGCACATCTCGCCCTATGACCATGGAAATCGCTTTAATGTGGATCCTCGCCGCCCCCGACGTTTGCTGATGCATCGCCGGGAGATCATGCGCTTGCTGGGCAAGGTGAAGCAGGACGGTCTGACGCTCATCCCACTGTCAGTCTACTTAAAGGGCAGTCGCGTCAAGGTCAAGGTTGGCTTGTGCAAAGGTAAAAAACTGCATGATAAGAGACAGGTCGCAGCTGAAAAGGACGCCAAGCGTCAGATCCAGCGGGCCATGAAAGAGAGGTACTGATATGAATCCTACATTCAAAATTACTATGGAAAACGGCGGTGTCATCGAGGGCGAGCTGTATCCCGAGATCGCTCCCCAGAGCGTTCGCAATTTTATCGACCTGTGCAATCATAATTACTACGACGGTCTGATATTCCACCGTGTTATCCCCGGCTTTATGATCCAGGGCGGTTGCCCGGACGGCACCGGTATGGGTGGCCCCGGCTACTGCATCAAGGGAGAGTTTTTCTTCAACGGTGTGAAGAACGATCTGAAGCACAAGCGCGGTGTGCTGAGCATGGCCCGGTCGTCCAGCCCCAATTCTGCGGGCAGCCAGTTCTTTATTATGCACCAGGATGCCCGCCATCTGGACGGCCAGTATGCCGCATTCGGTAAGGTCACTTCCGGCATGGAAGTGGTGGACGCCATTGCAGCTACAAAGACCGGCATGCAGGATCGCCCCATTGCGGAGCAGAAGATCGCATCCATCACCGTGGATACCAAGGGCGAGACCTACCCCGAGCCTAACAAACTGCCTGATCCTTACGGGAGATTTTAAGAGGTAAATTTTGTGAATGACTGGAATGAAATAGCATGCTCAGCAGACATTGAGTATCTGCTTGACCAGTATGGAGGATTTCATGATTCCTGCTTGGTTGAAATGTTTTACCGTTCCGGATGCTATGTAAAAGAGAATGGTACAATGGTTCTTGCCCCATTAAATTGTCAGGAACTGCATATGATATTCCACAGCCAATGGTATAAAGATCCTTTGGAACTCTGCTTTAACGGAGTGAGGAAATGCAATCTTGTTGGGTCTGAAAACTGGTTCAGCGCAGATATTTTTGATTGTCATCTTGCGTATCATGATGATTTGCTTACTGGTCGTGATGATCCTCTGATTGTTTGGGCTGACTTTGCGGGTTTTTCACCAACTTTATATTCTTGTGATAAACTGCTCCAGGAGCCTGATGCCACTCATGAGCTTGATGTTACTTTTGTTATTGCAGAAAAGTTAAAATGGAGATTTGTATCAGATCCTCAAGAAATGTAAATGAAATATGGTGATGAGATGCTATTAACATCTCATCACCGTATACTTCTTCACTTTTACTTTTCACCTCAAATATGGGGCCGTACTGGTTTCGACGGGGGTAGTGAGGCTGGATAAGCGTGCCGTGGCGCCTGACCACGATAAAACGGGTAACCTTTAAATTTAACTGACAACAATCCTGTTGTTCTGGCTGCCTAATTAGGCGCCCATCCGCCCCGGAAGGTCCACGCGCCGGGCTCGGGTGTGATCTGAGTGGAGACCGTGAGTTTGGTAAGCTTTGCCCATTCCACGCATCATGAAGCTACTGATTTCCGTAGGGTGTTTGTTCCCGCCGGAATGAGGGAATGTAAATAACAGACTGCGCACGGAGAAGTTCCTTCCAAATTGCTTTCGGACGCGGGTTCGATTCCCGCCGGCTCCACCAAATAACAAAGCACCCCTTTGGGGGTGCTTTGTTATTTATGAGTATGAAAAGGGGAATCGAACCGATCTAAATGCAACAGTCCTGTGGACACTTTTTAGCCCGTGGGAGATTCCATTGATTGCAGGATGCAGTTGGCAGACTGTAGACTGCAATCAATAATCCATTGAAAGTTCAGCAATATTACAACTTGATTCTGCTCGGCTCCACCACAAAAATGCCGCCTTCGGGCGGCATTTATGATAAAGTTTGCGCAATTCCTTGCAATTTACATGATACCATGATAAAATAACAAAAAATACAGAAAAGAAGTGTTCACTATGATTGCATACTCGAAAACCACTGCCGATACGAAGCGCCGCATCCGGGATCTTGCCTGGCTGCACGGACGCATTTTTGCCATTGCCGGATTCTGTGTCTTACCTGTCAGTATATATTTCTTCCTTGCAGGAATCGTCGCTGCCGCGCCCATCGGGATCAAGACGGGTTTTCAGACCCTGACCCTTGCAGCAGTTTTGTTTGCCATTTACGGCATTTTGCGCTCCAAACTCAAAAAGGCAGTGAACAAAAATTTTGCCGAATATGAGATGGATGGAAAGATCGATTTTACCATCGAACAAATCGATGATGACACCATGGAATTTACCCGTCTGACGGATGAGGAAAGCTTTCAGATTCATAAAGCGGACATCAAGTGCATCAAGTATTTGAAATACACGAATATTGTCGTGCTGAAGGACAAGAGAACCATCGATATTCCCAACAGAGTCAATATTGACGAGCTGATCAGCTTCCTGTATTGATCAAAAGCCACCCCGTGGGGTGGCTTTTTCATTTATTCAGAATCCCTCCAGCCGTCGCTGTTTGCGCATTTCCTTGCGTTTGATGGCGGCTTCATATTCTTCGCGCTGTTCATCAGTCTCCAGCTCCAGAGCCGGTACTTCGATCGCCTGTCCCTCATTGTTAATGGCTACCATGTCAATGTATGCACGGTTGATCAAGTTTCTTGTGCCGTCCAGTGCCTCCGTAAAGGTATCCACACGCACTTCCATGGAAGTGCGGCCCACATAAGTCACCTGTCCAAGCAAAACGATCATCTGGCCTGCATAGGCGGGTTTGGTAAACTGCAGATTATCAATGGCGGCGGTGGTGACGATGGCATTTGCATGACGAACGGCCACGATTCCCGCCACCTCGTCGATCCACTTGAGCAGCTGTGCACCGAACAGCCGTCCGTAAGGATTGATGTGGGCAGGACGAATCAGGTACTGCTGCATTGTTTGGGAGTCAGAAACTTTTTTTGAAGGTCTCATCAAATCATCCTTTCCAGCCTAATATGTGCTAAAACGAAAATTATATGCCCAGAACTTCATAGGTCAGATCCCGGATCGGGGCGTGGCCGCAGCCGATTAGGGTAGGCCATGCCCGGACATGCATGGCGAAGAAAATAGAAAGATCATATTTGGGGTCGATCATGACATAAGACCCGGCAGCACCATCCCAGCCAAATTCACCAAGGGAGCTGCGCTGTCCTTGCGATTTATCGATGAGGGTGCGAACGCCAAGCCCATAGCCATAGCCGGGACCGGCGGCGCAGCCAAACCGGGTGTCCATCACATAGCTGCCCAGCTGATCTGTGCGCATCAGATCAATGGTTTCCGGCTTCAGGATCTGTGCGCCTGTTGCGCCTTTGCCGCCGCAGGCCATGGCATCGGCAAACAAAGCGTAGTCGTCTGCTGTGGCATAAAGGCCCGCACCGCCGCTTTCGTAGCAGTCCGTCAGATTGAACTCCCGGGGATTGGAAAAGGGTTGATAGTGACCCGGACCGTCGCATTCATAGAGCGCCACCAGGCGGCATTGTTTTTCCTCCGGCAGGTGAAATCCGATGTCTTTCATGCCCAAAGGATCCCAGATATTTTCCTGCATATATGCAGAAAAACGCTGTCCCGAGGCTATTTCCACAACAGCGGCCAATACATCGTGGCACATGCTGTAAAGAAATTTTGTTCCCGGCTCGAATTCCAGTGGTGAACGCACCAGCGCGTTGACGATCTCCACAGTTCCGGCGTGGGGATTTGCGGCGATCGTGTCCTGAATGGGTTGGGTGGCACGGTTATAGTTGAAGCCTGCACTCATGGTAAAAAGATGCCGGATCGTCATGGTATTTTGAGGTGCAGCGGGCATTCCGTCTTTTATCAGGAAGGCATTTTGAAATTCCGGCAGGTATTTGCTGACAGGGTCATCCAGGCTGATGATTCCACGTTCTACCAGCTGCATAGCGGCGGCACAGGTCATAGGCTTGGTACATGAGTACATAAAGTAAATATCATCCGGCCGCAGGGGTTCTTTTCCGGCGTAGTCCCGGACACCGCTGGAATGGCGAAGCAGCGTTTCGTGTCCGCGCATGATCCTCAGTTCACAGCCGGGAACATTCTTTTCTTTTCGCAGAACGGATTCTACATATGTAACAACAGGGGAGAAGTCCATATGCTTACCTCCATAGTGTACAGTTTATAGTTTCAGTATAACGCAGGAATTTGAATTGTCAAGAAAATCCTCTTGCTAATCACGAACAAATGTGCTATAATAAGACAAACGAAAGGAGGCGATGGGTTTGGAGGGAAAAATGTGTCCTGTGGATGTGATATCCATGTGCAGTGCCGGAGGAGAGATCCGTCCGTTACGGTTGCGGCTGGAGCAGACCCATCAGCTTTTGAGAGTGGACATTGATGAGGTCATCAGCGTCAAAAATGTGCAGTATGTGGGCATTGAAGCAAAGATTTTTCTTTGCCGGGCAACCGTTGCAGGCAAGCAGACACTGTTTGAACTGAAATATACCATCCGCACCCATAGCTGGTGCTTGCTGAGGAAGGTGTGCTGATGGGGCAGCGTGTCATTTTTCATGTGGATGCTAATTCGGCATTTTTAAGCTGGTCGGCAGCCTACCGGGTGAAGGTGCTGGGGGAAACCACAGATCTTCGGGATGTGCCGTCGGTGGTGGCAGGAGAGAAGGCATCCCGCCACGGTATTATCTTAGCGAAAAGTATGCCTGCCAAGAAATACGGAATTCAGACGGGAGAGCCGTTGTTTCAGGCATTGGAGAAATGCCCGGATCTGGTGGTGATCCCACCGGACTATTCGCTGTATGTGGAGGCATCCCGACATTTCGTGCAGATGCTTCGCCAGTTTAGCCCAAAGGTGGAGCAGTACTCCATTGATGAAGCCTGGGTGGATATGAGCGGCACACAGCGTCTGTGGGGAAGTCCCTTGACGGCTGCAGAGCAGATGCGCAAGAGGATCAACGAAGAGCTGGGATTTACAGTCAATATCGGCATTTCCAGTAACAAGCTGTTGGCAAAAATGGCCGGTGATTTTGAAAAACCTAACAAGGTACACACACTGTTCCCAGAGGAGATGGAAGAAAAATTCTTTCCCTTGCCGGTGCGGGATCTGTTCCTGGTAGGTGCAGCCACAGAGCGAAAACTGAGGCTTATGGGTATCTATACCATTGGTGACCTGGCACGGGCGGATGTGAGCCTTTTACGCCGCCGATTGGGCAAGCACGGGGAAACCATCTGGCATTTTGCAAATGGCCGCAACGCCGATGCTGTGACCCCAGAGCCGGCGGAGAATAAGGGCTACGGCAACTCCGTGACAACTTCAACGGATGTTGTAACCTACGACCATGCGCACCAGGTAATTTTGGGATTGTGTGAGACCATCGGTATGCGTATGCGCCGGGACGGCAAGTGCGGCGGCTGTATTTCCGTGCACCTGCGCACCAACGATTTTCTGCATTTTTCTCATCAGTCCCAGCTAAACGGTGCTACTAATATTACAGAGCAGATATTCCGGGAGGCCTGCCGGATCTTTGACGAGGCATGGGATGGGGTGACACCCTTGCGCCAGCTGGGCGTACAGATGACCAAAATCACCGGAGAGCCCTATCAGCAATTTGACCTGTTCTCCGGGGTGAGCCCGGAGCAGTACGAGAAGAAAATACGGCTGGATGAGACCGTGGATGCCCTACGGGATAAATTCGGAGAAGATGTGATCCGCCGGGCGAAATTTGCGCAGAATCCCGAGGGCCACATGACAGGTGGATTGGATAAGGCCCGCCGAACAGGTGTCACAAAACCCGTGCCGGATGAATTTTAGATAGACTTTCTGCAGCATTTCGCATAAAATGTCATTGAGAACCAGTGCGCACACTGGTGTGGCAATCTGTTCCCTAAATCACAAAGGAAGTGAACTTCTATGTCTATCGTCAAATTTTATCGAAATGATCCCAATGCGCCCAAAACGACCATGCCGGCTCATCTGGGGGCGAACGCCATTATCACATGCGGTGATAAGCTGCTTTTGGAGCGCCGTCGGGATTCGGATACCTGGGGGTTGGTTGGCGGCGGCGTAAAGAAATACGAAGAGCCCGTTAATGCCATGGCCCGGGAGGTTTGGGAAGAGCTGGGACTGCGCATTCCCAAGGACAGCTTCCGAAAGCTGGCGGTGTATGGCGAACCGGGAAGAATTGCTGCTTATCAGGACGGAAGCATTTGGCGCATGGTCATTGTGGTGTTTTCGTTAACACTGCCGGAGAATGTTGAACTGCGCATCAGCCGGGAATCACGGGAGCTAAGATGGTTTACAAAGGAAGAACTGAAGCAAATCGACATTGTGGTGACCCACAGTGATATTGTGGAAGATCACTTTATAAACGGAATGAATATTCAAAATAATGAATGATTTATAAATATTCCTGCATTTTATGAAAAAATACTTGTATATTCACAAATTATATGCTATTATTCAATGCGACGGCGCAGTATCCTAGTCGGAATGGCCATTTTCCAGGAAGGGCCTAAAAATCCTTTGAAGGGCACATCGATGAAGTCCCTGGTGTCTGCTTTTTACGCCCAGTTTAGGGTGGATGCTGGGGGTTAAGGATCCCGGGCGCGCTCCAATG
>SVMG01000005.1 GCA_015067545.1 Oscillospiraceae bacterium | reverse complement strand
ACAACAACTTTGCACTATAAACTACAATGGAATCCGCTATATACGCTTCAGCGATATCCTCAAACGGGTTATTGTCCCGATATGGTGCTTCCCAATCCTGTGGGCTGTTTTGTATACCGTAAGGACATTACTTTGGACACGGTTCCGGATGCGGAAACCGAACTTGCTTTTGGCGGCGTGCAGAATGCTGTGTCGGCATGGATTAACGGGCACTACCTGGGTCGGCATGAGGGTTATTCTGCCCCATTTTCCTTCTTGATTCCGAAAGGAATTCTGCAAGTGGGCGAGAATCGAATTACGCTGGCTGTTTCCAACATTCGCTTAATCGGTTATAAGAACTGGCGCATTTCCGGTTTAACCACCCGTGCCGTGAACGAGTGTACCGGTGGAATTTACGGCGATGTGGAAATACGCAGTTTTCCCGATGGTTTGCGTGATGTTTGGGTTACAACCGCGCAGGATTGCTCTTCTTTTACCGTTCATACAAAAGGCGCACAAACGCATATTCGCACCGTTCGTATTTATGATGAGGAAACCTGCCTTTGCACAACGGAAATTGCGGCCAATCAATGCAAAGTTTCCATCGATACCGACGGCTATACATATTGGTCGCCGGATGAACCCAAGCTTTATAAGGTGGTGGTATCCACAGCATCTCAGGAGCTCTGCTGCCGTTTTGGTATTCGTCGATTGACTGCGAAGGGAACACGGCTATATCTTAACGGAGAACCGTACTATTTCCGTGGTGTTTGTGAGCATTGTTATCAGCCTTATACCGTTCATCCCACCCGTGACAAAAATTATTACCGCAAGGTAATCAAACGGTTGAAGGAACTTGGATTCAACTCTATTCGTTTCCATACATGGGTGCCGCCTTATGAATATATGGAGGCGGCAGACGAGCTGGGAATGCTGATGCAGATAGACTCTCCCAACAACACCCTTTTGGATGAATGGGCGGATATCCTGCGATTCTGCCGCCATTATGCAGCGGTCAATATTTATGCTACCGGTAACGAGCTGCAGATCGATGATCATCGCGAGAACCATATCCGCGCATGCGCCAAATTGGTACACAGTGAAACAGACTCGCTGTTCTCCCCTATGTCCGCGATGAGAGGTGTTGAATACTCGATTCGAGACGCAGAGTATGCCACACAGCCGTTCCTGCATAATCCAAAGCGGCTTGCAACGGTAGGAGAATATTCCGATCTGTATAACAGCTATTCTTTGGGGTTAACAAGTTACGAATCCGCATCCGGCGACTATAAGGTTTTGGATCAGCGCAATGCGATCTACGGAAAGCCGCTTTTGTCTCATGAAATTTGTATTCACGGCACCTATATTGATCTGTCGCTTGAGGAAAGGTACCGGGGCTTGCGTATTGGGGATACGGAATTTATGTCCTCGGTCAGACGGCACTTGGCGGATAAAGGCCTTTTGGATCGCGCAAATCTGTATTACCGGAATTCTGCCGCGTGGCAGCAGCTCCTGCGGAAACATTGTTTTGAAACAGTCCGCCGTTGCGACACTTTTGCCGGCTATGATTTTCTCGGCGATATCGACACCCATTGGCACACCTTTGGCTATTGTGTCGGTATGATGAATGAGTTTTATGAACTGAAGCCGGGAGAGACTGTGGAGAATGTCCGCAGGTATAACAGCGATGCGGTGCTTTTGGCGGACCTTCCGGCTTGTGTCAATTATGAAAGCGGTTCCGTTGCAAAAATCCCAATTCTGGTTTCCAACTATGGCAAACCGATTCCAAAGGCAACGCTTCAGATTCGCGTCTGCGAAAACAATAAAGTGCTGACAAAAGAAGAAGTGCAAATGAACAATGTTCCCGCCGGGGAAGTAAAAGAGTTGTACCATTTCACTTTCTGTATGCCCAGTTGTGAAAAACCGAAGAAGTTACAGCTGAAGGTTTCTCTGTTGGGTGGGGATGCGGACTGTGAAAATAAGTGGGAACTATATGTTTTCCCCAAAAACACCGCCCCTTCGTCCAAGATGCTGGCGGACCAAAACACAGTTGTATGCACTTCGTGCAACGCGAAGGAACTGACGGATTATTTGGCGCAAGGGAAAACCGTGGTGCTTTTTGGAACAGGTCCCTTTGCGTCGGAGGATTCGTCGTACCAGATTTCCATTGCAGGGCGTACCAACGGCCATTTGGCTACCGTGATCGCCGAGCATCCTTTGATGCAGGATTTTCCCAATGATGGTTATTGCGGCAAGCAATTTGAGGCGATGCTGAATGAGAGCGCCGCCGTTGTGTTGGATGGATTGACGCTTCCTCACCGACCGATCATCGATATTGCGACCACCTATAAAAATGCAAGACGAGAAGCAATGTTGTTTGAATATCGTGTCGGAAATGGCAAGCTTCTTGTTTGCTCTTTGCACTTGGCAGAACAAGATCCCGCTGCGGGTTGGTTGAAAAATCACATTTTGTCGTATTCGATCAGTGAGACTTTTCAGCCGGAGCAGACCCTGTCAATGGCACAACTGGAGGCGCTGTGCGCGATATCTTCTGTGGCTACAGAGGCAAATTGCAATCAAGCCATGAATAAAAACGATATTACAATGAACACAGTATGATTTAAGAATGTTTTGCGAGAAAGGAAGGATCCTATGAAAAATGTTTTGCTGATCGGTGATTCGATCCGGATAGGTTATGGCAGAGCCGTTAAAAGTACATTAGAAGGAAAAGCAAATGTGTATTACCCAGACGACAACTGTCGCTTTGCGTCCTATGTTTTGCGTTATATCGAAGAATATAAGTGGATCGTGCCGGAGGGAAAAGTCGACGTGCTTCACTGGAACACGGGACTTTGGGATTGCCTGCGGTTATATGAAGAGGATCCCCATACGCCGCTGGACTTTTATGCCTATTATATTGAGCGCATTTGTAAGAGAATAAAAAACCACTATCCCGGTACAACCGTTATTTTTGCCACATCTACAAGTGTGCAATCGGAAAGAATGCTGAAAGATTTTAAGCGATACAATGAGGAGATTGAGGCATATAACGAAACGGCCGTCGCAATTGTGAAGAAATATGGTTTTGCAGTGAACGATCTATATGCCCTTTCTGCATCTCTTCCGGATGAAGCGCATTCCGATCCGGTTCATTACAACACACCGATTGCGACAAGAGCATTTACAGATCAAATTGTGGCGAGTATTGCGCCTGCCCTTGGAATTACCGAAGCGGTTCCTTATAAAGAAGCGCTGTTTGTCGGTAAACCCAGCGGCATTTAAAAGCTTTATCTGCATCCTGCAGTTGCACAAAACCAAAAATCTCCTATCAAATGGGAATAATTCAACGAGCGCTGCCGATGGCAGATAAAGCGAGTTGATTTATTGCGCCGCGGTCGATAAAATCGAGGAAAAGCGTAAGCCCGAAGATTTTATCGGGCACCGCAAGCGGGACGGCAGTTCCGACCCCGAAAAATCCAATCATCCCATAAAAATAACCCCCTCCGGTTGGAGGGGGTTTAATACCCTCCCCCGGGGGGAGGGTGGCCGAGCATAAGCGAGGTCGGGAGAGGAATGGCGGCAGAAACGACGCAGGAATAGGTCTATACATTCCCAAAACCTACAAATTACCGCCCGCATTCCTCATCCGTCAAAAATCAAAGATTTTTGCCACCTTCCCCCCGGGGGAAGGTAAAAAGAGCAGGGTCTTGCGACCCTGCTCTTTTGATATGCACTTAGATCCGTGCTACACCGGAAGCCCTGGCAGCCTCGGCAACAGCCTTGGCAACGGCGGGGCCCACGCGCTCGTCGAATGCGGCGGGGATGATGTAGTCGGCGTTCAGCTCCTCATCGGAGATCAGGCCGGCAATGGCCATAGCGGCGGCCATCTTCATTTCCTCATTGATGTCGGAAGCGCGGACATCGAAAGTACCGCGGAAGATGCCGGGGAATGCCAGAACATTGTTGACCTGGTTGGGGTAGTCGGAACGGCCGGTGGAAACAACGGCTGCGCCGCCTGCCTTGGCATCCTCGGGGAAGATCTCGGGAGTGGGGTTAGCGCAGGCGAAGACGATGGCATCCTTGGCCATGGTCTTGACCATGTCGGTGGTCAGTGTGCCGGGAGCGGAAACGCCGATGAACACGTCAGCGCCCACGATGACATCGGAGAGCTTGCCGGCCTTCTTCTCCAGGTTGGTGACCTGAGCCATCTCTTCCTTGATCCAGTTCAGGCCCTCGCGGCCGGCATAGATCGCGCCGGTGCGGTCGGTCATAATGACATTCTTAAAGCCTGCGCTCAGCAGCAGCTTGACGATGGAAATCGCAGCGGCGCCTGCGCCGGAGGTGACGATCTTCACGTCTTCCTTCTTCTTGCCAACCACCTTCAGGGCGTTGATGAGACCTGCCAGCGTGACGATGGCAGTGCCGTGCTGGTCGTCGTGGAAGATGGGAATGTCGCACTTTTCCTTCAGCTTGCGCTCGATCTCGAAGCAGCGGGGAGCGGAGATATCCTCCAGGTTCACGCCGCCGAAAGAGCCGGAGATCATGTAAACGGTGTTAACGATCTCGTCAACATCCTTAGATTTGACGCACAGAGGGAATGCATCCACATCGCCAAAGGCCTTGAACAGGACGCACTTACCTTCCATAACGGGCATGCCGGCCTCGGGGCCGATGTCGCCCAGACCCAGAACGGCAGTGCCGTCGGTGACCACAGCGCACAGGTTGTGACGGCGGGTCAGGTCGTAGGACTTATTAACATCCTTGTTGATCTCCAGGCAGGGCTGTGCAACACCGGGGGTGTATGCCAGAGAGAGATCCTCCTTGGTGGCAACGGGAACGGTTGCCACAACTTCAATTTTACCCTTCCACTCACCGTGGAGTCTCAGGGATTCCTTTGCGTAATCCATAATATTACTCCTCCTTATGGGAATTTGTTAATTTTCAGGAAATCTCTTGCCTCTCCCTTTGGGAGAGGTGGCCAAAATTTCAATTTTGGCCGGAGAGGGTATATTTGTGTTCGCCCTCTCAGTCAAAAATCGAAGATTTTTGACAGCTCCCCCAGAGGGGGAGCCAAGGGGTAGTATTAGTCCAAATACTCGGGCAGGAATGCGGTGGAGCCGGTGTACTCGGCGATCATCTGCATCTCTGCATAGGTCTTGTCGTTCAGGTAGACGCCGTTAGCCAGCACGCCGGCACGAGCCTCGTATTCCTTTTCGCCGTGGATGTAGATGCGCTCCTGGCCCTCGGCCTTGGCGGAGTCACGAACCTCCTGCAGGTACTTGGAAAGGGAAGCCTCGATGGCGGCCTTGTCGCCGAACATGCCGTGATCCATGGCGATGAAGCACTGGGCGATGTTGGAGCGGCCGGGAGTCTTGTAGATGTAGTTGGAGGTAGTGCCGCCGGCCAAAATAGCGGTGAAGATCTCGCACAGCATAGCAAAGCCGTAACCCTTGTAGCCGGAGGTCATCTCGCCGGAGCCGCCCAGGGGCAGGATGCCGCCGCCGGTCTTGGCGATGATATTCTTCAGCACGCGGTCAGCATCGTCGCTGTCGTGGCCGTTCTCGTCCAGAGCCCAGCCCAGGGGCAGGCCGTTGCCCCGCTTAACGTAAACTTCCAGCTTGCCTCTGGGCACCACGGTGGTGGCGGCATCAAAGGAGAAGTTCACGGGATCAGCAGGCATTGCGAAAGCGATGGGGTTGGTGCCCAGCATAGCCTGGCGGCCGAAGGTGGGAACCATGATGGCCTCGGTGTTGGTCATGGACATACCGATCAGGCCCTGGTCAGCGGCCATGCGGGAGTAGTAACCGGCAACGCCGTAGTGGTTGGAGTTGCGGACAGTCACGATGCCGAAGCCGGACTTCTTGGCCTTGTCGATGGCCATCTGCATAGCCCAAACGCCCAGGGTCTGACCCATGCAGTCGTTACCCTCGATAACAGCGGACAGGGGAGTCTCGAACACCACCTCGGGCTTGGCGTCGATCTTGACCATGCCGCTGGTGATTTCCTTGTGGTAGCGGATCATACGCTGCACGCCATGGGACTCGATGCCGGAAAGGTCAGCCTCCAGCAGAACGTCGGTGATCTGCTTTGCCTGGTCTTCGTTGAAGCCGTAGCCCTTGAAGGACTCGATGCAGAAGCGAACCAGCTTCTCATAGTTTACGTGATGGTACTGCATACTTTTTCCTCCTTACTTATACGCCCCAGTAGCTGGCGAAGCCGCCGTCAACAGGCAGAACTGCGCCGTTGACGAAGGAAGCTGCCTCGGAGCACAGGAAGATGACCGGGCCGCACATTTCCACGGGATCGCCGTAACGGCCCATGGGAGTCTTGGCCAGAACGCGCTCGCCGCGAGGAGTTGCAGAGCCGTCCTCGTTGGTCAGCAGGTAGCGGTTCTGATTGGTCAGCAGGAAGCCGGGAGCGATGGCGTTGACGCGGATGTTGTTGCTGTAATTCTGGTTGAAGTGGGTAGCCATCCACTCGGTGAAGTTGTACACAGCAGCCTTCGCGCCGCAGTAAGCAACGGTGTTGGTCAGGGGGTGGTAGCTGGACATGGAAGCGATGTTGATCACATTGCCGTAGCCCTGCTTGGCAAGCAATTCGCCGAAGACCATGGTGGTCAGCACTGCGCCGGTCACATTCAGGTCGAACACCCACTTGAAAGCATCCAGATCCAGGTGGAAGAAGTCCAGATCCTTGGAGATGGTAGCCTGGGGCTTGTTGCCGCCTGCGCCGTTGATCAGGATGTCGATCTTGCCGAAGTGGTTGACAACCACATCACGAGCCGCTTCCAGGCTGGCACGGTCCAGAACGTTGACCTTCACGGCGATGGCCTCGCCGCCGTCTGCAACGATTTCGTCAGCGATCTTCTGAGCAGCCTCCACATTAAAGTCCAGCAGAGCGATCTTCACGCCCTTCTTGGCCATTTCCTTAGACATGGTGCCGCAGATGATGCCGCCTGCGCCGGTGATGACGGCCACCTGGCCGGAAATATCAAAGTTTACATTGTACATTTTGAATTCCTCCTATAATTAGACAGTATAGCCTAGGTCTACCATTTCAATGTTGCCGTTGGGGCAACGGTTGAAGCACATGCCGCAGGCCACGCATTCTTCCTTGCGGATGTGCATGGTGTCCGCATCGATGACTTCGGGTGCGAAGTCGGTGCAGATGGTCTTACACAGCTGGCAGCCTTCGCCGCAGCCGCAGTTCAGGCAGCGGGATGCTTCCTTTTGTGCCTCTTCCTCGGTCATGACGCGCTCGAGATTCTCAAAGCCGGCAATTCTTTCGGATGCAGGGGCGTTCAGATTCAGCTTGTTAGCATCCTTCTTCAGATAGCCGGTGCGCTGACGGACGATCTCGGGGTTGACGGTCTTGGTGGGTGCAACGCCCTCCAGGGTTGCGGCCTCGCCGCGAATGTCCTTATCAATGACCGCAGCGGCATTCTTGCCGGCGGCGATGGCGGTGATCACATTTGCACCGCGGACGGCGTTGCCGCCTGCGTAGACACCCTCGATGGAGGTCTTGCCGTTTGCGATCTTCACGAAGCCATTCTTGGTTTCCACATCGCCCAGCACATCGGCATCGGCAACATAGTCGTTTGCCATGATGACCTGTGCGCAGGGGATGGTCATGGAGATGCCGCCGCGCTCAACAGCGACGCTGTCAGCGGAAATTGCGGTGACCTTGGCCTCGTCCAGCAGGACAACGCCCTCTTCCTTGGCCAGTGCCAAGGTTTCCTGGTCGGCAGTGCCCTTGCCGTAAGCGGTGGGCCACAGCAAGTTGACATGCTTTGCGCCCAGGCGGATGGCGGTACGGGCCGCATCCATAGCGGCGAAGCCCTTGCCGATGACAGCAACGGTCTCAGCCAGCTTCGGAGCAGCGCCTGCGGAGACTTCCTTCAGCAGTTCCAGGGCATCCTGTGCGTTTTCTGCACCGGGAATGGTGGATGCGACCTTCTTGCCATTGCCGATGGCGGCGAAAATGGCCTCGAAGCCGTCTGCTTTCAGCGAATCGATGGTGAAATCCTTGCCCAGAGCCTTGCCGAAGTTGAACTTCACGCCCTGCTCGATGAGGGCAGAAACCTCGTCAGCCAGCACGTTCTTATCCAGCACATAGTTGGGCATACCAAAGGCCAGCTTGCCGCCGGCGGTGTTCTCTTTCTCGAAAACGGTCACATCGTAGCCGCCCTTACGCAGCTCTGCTGCGCAGGCCATACCGGCAGGACCGGCACCGATGACGGCAACCTTGTGTCCGTTGGGCTCAGCAGCTGCCCAGGCAGGAGTCCAGCCCTGTGCCCGGCCGTATTCCAGCACGAACCGCTTCAGCTGGCGGATCTTCACGGGAGAATCGTATGTACTGCGGATGCAGGCATCCTCACAGGGATGGTTGCACACCAGGGCGCAGATATTCTGCAGGGGATTCTTGCCGGTGATGAGGTCAAAGGCTTCCTTGTACTCGCCCTTGGCGATCTTCTGAATGTACGCCTGGGTGGGAACATGGTGGGGGCAGGCGGATTTACAGGGAGCGGACAGGTTTGGCTCCTTGATCCGGGCGTAGCCGGCGAAGATGGTCACATCGGTTGCGGTGCGCACCTCGGGAACCACCAGGCCACGCATCTGCGCAAGATCGGTGTAGCCGTGCTCCTGCATGTACTTGTCCAGGCCCTCGATCATGGGCCGGCAAATGTCGTAGCCGGAGATCAGGGTTTCGGCGCAGAC
The DNA here is from genome assembly GCA_015067545.1 of Oscillospiraceae bacterium. Classification (GTDB taxonomy): domain Bacteria; phylum Bacillota; class Clostridia; order Oscillospirales; family Oscillospiraceae; genus Faecousia. The sequence goes on along the minus strand of SVMG01000005.1, from coordinate 126,493 downwards.
ACCCAGCAGGTTGCCGCCGCAGAGGATCATTTCCACCGCGTCACGCCAGTTGGTGATGCCGCCGGCGGCCATGATGGGTGCATCCATGCCGCAGACCTTGCGGATCTCGTAGGTATCCCGCTGTGCCAGGGGCTTCAGCCACTTGCCGCAGTGGCAGCCCATGGAAATTTCCTTCTGCAGGTGGTAGAAAGCCTTGCCGGGATCGTCAATGTCGATGGGGGGCATGCCCAGGCGGTTGCCTGTGCCGCCGACCGCATCCGCGCCGGCCTCGTACAGAGCCTTGGCAACCTTTGCGATCTGACCGCCCTCGGGGGTCAGCTTTACGAACAGGGGAATGGAAATGGCATTCTTGACGGCCCGGCAGATCTCTGCGGCCACGTCAGCCTGCTGACCCATGCTTGCGCCGGTCTGCTTCTTTGCGCAGGACTCGCCGCCGGAGGTCATTTCCACATTGTAGCTCATGTTGGGGCAGCACATATTCAGCTCGATGATGTCCGCACCGGCCTTTTCAAACTCCACGGCCATGTTGACCCAGCCGTCCACGCCGTTGTCGCCGGCGTAGGTGATGTTGGCCATCAGCAGAAGGTCGTGCAGATGGGGTTTGGCATCCCGGATCAGCTGCAGGCCCTCCTGGAAGGTCAGACGCTTTTCGGCAGTAAATGCCAGGGCATCCCGATCCTTGAACAGGGAGTAACGGGGCTTGCGGTTGATGTAGGGTGCGGGGTCGATGCTCAGCTTGATGGATGCGGCCGCCCAGCCGGTGCGCTCGATCTCAACGAGCTGACGAACCGACTTGGTGGTAGGACCGGAGGCCACGAAGAACGGGTTTTTGAAGGTAACGCCGCCGATGGTGACCGGAATCCGGATGTCCTTGGGTGTCTGTTTCATAGATTAACCCTCCAGTTTGTCGTTCTTTACGTTAACGCCTTCCTTGGCAGATTTATAGATCAGGTTGATCACACGCATGGCTTCCAGGCCGTCGATACCGCGCAGACCCACCTGTGCATCCACGCCTGCGATGGCGCTGTCCACAAAGTGGTTGATCTCGCCGCAGTAGCCCAGCTGATACTTTTCGTCCACAGCCACATTGGACCAGCCGGTGGTGACTTCGGCCTTTTCGATGGTGTAGTCCAGGCCGTCGATGGAGAAGGCCTGCACAGGGCCGCGGAAGCTAAGGTCGACCTTGATGGTGCCGCGCTCGCAGTAGATGTCCATAATGTCTTCCATGCCGCCGACGGTCACATAGTTGGCTTCCATGGTGGCGAAGGTGCCGTCCTGGAAACGGACGAATGCGCCGGCCCAGTCCTCACCCTCCATCTGGTGATGGATCAGGTTATTCTCCAGGCCACCGGAGGTCATAGCAGTCAGCTCAGACCACTTGTTGTCCTTCAGGGCCAGCAGGAAGCACACGGGGTGCACGCCCAGGTGCACCATACAGCCGCCGCCGCAGTACTTAATGAGCTGTGCGAAGGGGCTGTGAGAACCGGAGTGGCACTCACGGGCGCGGATGTACAGCACCTTGCCCAGCTGGCCGCTTTCCATGATGGCCTTGGCCTTGCGGAATGCAGGGGCAAACAGCCAGTCCTCGGCGTAGTAGATGTGCTTGCCGAGACGAGCGGCGGTGTCCACCATGTCCTGTGCATCTTCCACGGTGGTAGCCAGGGGCTTCTCGCAGATAATATCCCGGCCTGCGTTCATGGCCTTGATGGCCACATCGTGGTGCAGGAAGTTGGGCATGCAGATATCCACCAAATCGCAGTCGCACTCCGCGATAGCGGTGTTGTAATCATCATAAGCGGTATAGCCGGTGAAGCCGTAGCGGTTTGCCAGGGATTCGATGCGGCTCAGGTCTTTGTCGCAGATACCGACAATTTGGACCTTGTCCAAAATACGGCTGTAGCCGTCGGAATGCAGGTCAGCAGAAAATGCCGCGCCCACCAAAAGAACTCTCAGTTTGCTCATAAGTACCTCTCCTTATTATCAGATGTTGGATTTTTCCCGCTGGGCATCCAGCTTTTTGTTGCGGAAATACAGGATCAGGTCTGCGCCGACCATGATAAAGTTCAGGAAGTAGAAGAACAGAACATACCACTTCTCGGCAATTTCAGCCATATATACCGGGTTCAGAAACTTACCGGTAATGCCTGCCACATAGCCAAAGAGGATCAGGCACAAAAATGCCAGGCTCTTGCCCTTGGCAGTCCGGGCCTTCCAGGACTTCATCACATTCATGGGCCAGGAGGCGCCGAAGCTGACGATCATAATTACTTCAAGAATTTCAGACATTTTGCTCTCTCCTTACAGAATCTTGGAAGCGGCGGCCTTATCCAGGTACAGGCCGGCAGATTTGTGCTGACGCAGGATGGAAGCGGGGCAGGCGGTGGTGACTTCGCCGCGGGTCGCGCCGTAAACAGCGTTTGCCTTCCGGTCAGTGGGCACCACGCAGATGGCGTTGGGCACGCTCATGATGAAGGACATGGTCAGGCTCATGGCCTGCTTGGGAACATCGTTCAGGGTGGGGAAGCAGCCGTCGTTGACCTGCTGCTGACGGCAAACGTCGTCCAGCTCCACGATCTTGACCATCTTGGGGTCGTTGAAATCTGCAACGGCAGGATCATTGAAGGCCAGGTGGCCGTTTTCGCCAATGCCCAGGAAGATCAGGTCGATGGGGTACTTCTTCAGCAGCTCGGTATACTCTGCGCACTTGGCCTCGGCCTCGTCAGCGCTGCACAGCAGGTAGTGCAGCTCCATGAAGGGAACCTTATCGAAGATGGCCCGGCGCAGCCAGGTGCCGAAGCCGGCAGGCTCGCTTGCGTCGATGCCGATGTACTCATCCTGATGGAAGCCACGGACCTTGGTCCAGTCAATGTCCTGCTTCAGCAGATTCTCCAGCAGATCATTCTGGGAGGGGGCAGCAGCGAACACCACGTTGGCAACGCCGTTTTTGGCGATGGTCTCGTTGATGATTTTAGCGGCATCCTCAGCAGCTTTTACACCCATCTCAGCGCGGGTATTGAAGATGTACACGGGCAGGTTTTCGACTTTTTGTGTGATGATTTCCATAGTGATGACTCCTTCTTTTCAAATCATTTTTTCGTAATTTGGGACGCGCGAACAGTGCGACCGTAGTCTCGCATCTTATGTATCAATCATACCATAATATGGTATGATTTTTCAACCGATATTTTCGAAAATGTTATTTTTTGAGAGGCTTTTCAAAAAATTAATGGCCTGCAGCAAAAACACAGCATATGTAAAACAGCCGCCCTGCAAAAAATTGCAACCTTTTGCTGTTTTTCAGCAGGGTCACAGATCGGCTCAGATGGTGCAAATCAGAAAAAATCTCCTATAAAATGGTTGCGCCCGGGAGAATCTTGATGTATAATGTAGCCGTAAAAATACGGGCTGCTGCCCGAAATCTGGAGGAAAATTATCATGTTTAATGCAATGATCGAAACCTTGAAGGCCAACCCCCGGAAGATCGTCTTCACCGAGGGTCACGATGCCCGTATTCTGGAAGCCACTTCCCGTCTGGTAGAGGGCGGTTTTCTGACTCCCATCCTCATCGGCAATGTGGACACTGTCAAGGAGAACGCTGCCAAGGGCGGCTTCAACATCGAGGGTGTTGAGATCCTGGATCCTGCTACTTACGAGGGCCTGGATGCCATGGTGGAGAAAATGGTGGAGCTGCGCAAGGGCAAGATGTCCGCTGAGGAATGCCGCGCCTGCCTGCTCAAGGGCAACTACTTCGGCACCATGCTGGTGAAGATGGGCTATGCTGACTCCCTGCTGGGCGGCGCTACCTACTCCACCGCTGATACCGTCCGTCCTGCTCTGCAGCTGGTCAAGACCAAGAAGGGTGCAAATCTGGTCTCTTCCTGCTTCATCATGGTTCGCGGCGAAGAGAAGCTGGCCATGGGCGACTGCGCCATCAACCTGAGCTATGAGGACAGCGTGGACAAGGAAGGCAATGTGACCGTTTCCGCCGCCCGCAAGCTGGCTGAGGTTGCTGTGGAAACTGCCAACACCGCCAAGGTCTTTGGTATTGACCCCAAGGTGGCTATGCTGAGCTTCTCCACCAACGGCTCCGGCAAGGGCGCAACCGTCAAACTGAGCCACGATGCCACCATCGAGGCCAAGGCTATGGCTCCCGAGCTGGCCATTGACGGCGAGATGCAGTTTGACGCCGCCGTTGCTCCCGAGGTCGGTCAGCTGAAGTTCCCCGGCTCTCCCGTGGCAGGCTACGCCAACACCTTCATCTTCCCCTGCATTGAGGCAGGCAACATCGGCTACAAGATCGCCCAGCGTTTGGGCGGCTTTGAGGCCTACGGCCCCATTCTGCAGGGTCTGGCTGCCCCCATCAACGACCTGAGCCGCGGCTGTAACGCTGACGAGGTCTACAAGATGGCCATCATCACCGCCGCAATGGTGTAATTAAGAACATACAACCCCCGGGAACCCCCGGGGGTTTGTTGTAGCCTTGGCCCCCTCTGAGGAGGGGGCTGGCAAAAATCTTTGATTTTTGACTGGGGGAGAGATCGTTATTTTCTCTCCCTCCGTCTTCGCCTAACGGCGAATCCACCTCCCTCCTCAGAGGGAGGCAAGCCGCCTACGGCGGTTATACCCCGATATTTCCATGCATACACTCCCCACAGGAGGGGATCTTATGCGCAAACGGGACTTGCTGTTCATCGCCATTGCCATCTGCACTGCGCTGGCTTTTGCCGGGCATCTGTTGGTGAAAAATATTGCTGCCACCGCCACCGGCTCCTGGGGTCTGAGCTTTCGGCAGGAGGGCTATGCCCCTGTCGCTCCGGCATCGCCCCGGGAGCTGGCACGGGTGGATGCGGCCTATTTGGGGGATACCACCCAAAAGGTGATCTATCTTACCTTCGACGCAGGCTACGAAAACGGCTGCACCGCCAAAATTCTGGACATTTTGCAGAAGCACAAGGTGCCGGCGGCGTTCTTTTTGGTGGGCAATTACATGCAGACCCACCCGGATCTGGTCAGGCGGATGGCGGACGAGGGACATATTGTAGGCAACCACACCATGCACCACCCGGACATGAGCAAAATCAGCACCGAGGAGGCATTCCGGGCAGAATTGGAGGGGGTGGAAGCTCTCTACAAGGAGATCACCGGCAAGGAAATGCCCAAATTCTACCGTCCGCCCCAGGGGGTATACAGCCAAAAAAACCTGGAAATGGCGCAAAAAATGGGGTACAAGACGGTTTTTTGGAGTCTTGCCTATGTGGACTGGAACAACGATTCTCAACCCACGGCAGAATACGCTTTCGGCAAACTTTTGCCCCGCACCCACAACGGCGCGGTGGTGCTTTTGCATTCCACAAGCCAGACCAACGCTAAGATTCTGGACGAACTTTTGACCAAATGGAAACAGATGGGGTATACTTTTGCATCCGTGGAGGAATTATTTACATAGGAATAAACCCTCCCCCGGGGGGAGGGTGGCTGAACGAAGTGAAGCCGGGTGAGGAACGGCGGCAGAACAGAGCACAGAATATGCCTATACTGCGACGTAAATCTTACATTACTGCCCGTATTCCTCTTCCGCCCCCTTCGGGGGCACCTTCCCCTCGGGGGAAGGCGTTGTTGCATTTATTGTTACTTTATGCTACAATCTCCACAAAGGAGTGATACTATGGAACTGAAAGACGGACTCATTCCCGTTGTCAAGGCGGAAAAAGAAGGGGATGTTTATTGCCCCATCTGCCACAAAATCCTCCATGTGGAGGAGGGTCAGGTGATCCCCCGCTGCTGCGGCAAGGTCATGGAAATGCTGGATTAAAGCAAAAAAGCGGACGTGCAATGCACGCCCCTACGCAGAAATTCAAAATTGTAGGGGCGACCATTGGTCGTCCGAAAAAACACGCCTGTATAAGGCGTGTTTTTATTTTTTCTTCAGATAGGTCAGGCAGGTGAACAAAAGCACCGCCCAGCCGAAAAGCCCCACTACCCAAACCTGGGAGCAGATCATGGGCGTGGACACCAAAATCAGCAACCAGTACAGCACCAGCCCCCAGGCCCTGGAGGCTTCAAAGGCCACAAAATTCAGCAGGATTGCCAAAAGCGTCAGGCCAAGGGACAGCAGGCTCAAATTGCGGATGATCCGTAGGGTTTTGGGGCGTCTGTTTTGCACCGCTTCGTAGACCAAAAAGCCCGGAGGCACAAAAAAACCCAGGCTCAGCAGCAAAAACAGCCCCGTCAGCGCACCCGGTGCAACCGGAAAAAAGGCGCAAACGGTGCAGATCACATACGCCGCCGCCCAAATGATCCATAATTTTTTCATCTTATCCATAGAAATGCTCCTTTTGCGTGGCACTAACCCTATTTTGCCCTACAATGAGACGCCTGTCAAGAAAAAATACTGGACAGGGCGTTGTAAATTTGCTATAATCAGTCCATAATGAAAGGAAGGGAGCCTGAAATTATGAGATGCCCCTTTTGCGGAGATTTTGAAAGCAAGGTAGTGGATTCCCGCCGCTCCGAAGAAGGCGACAGCATTCGCCGCCGCCGGGAATGTATTGCCTGCCAGCGCCGTTTCACCACCTACGAAACGGTGGAGAGTCTGCCCATTATCGTAGTCAAGCGGGACGGCACCCGGCAGAGCTTTGACCGGAACAAGATCCTCAACTCCATGGTGCGCGCCTGCGACAAACGGAAGGTGGATCTTGCCGACCTGGACAAGATCACCACGGAGATCGAGCAGTCCATCCAAAACTCTCTGGAACGGGAGGTCAGCACCGACCGGCTAGGCGAGATGGTCATGGCACGCTTAAAGCCCCTGGACGAGGTGGCGTACATCCGTTTTGCCTCCGTTTACCGCCGCTTCCAGGATGTAAACGGCTTCATTCAGGAAATCAATCAGATTTTGGAGAAAAAGTAACCTATGGAAAGTGCAGCAAGTGAACTGAATCTTGGCGCGCTTCTGCCGGATCTTGGCACCGTTATGGGCCTGATTGAGCTGGCCTTCCGGGTGGCGGTGATGGCAGGGCCCATCCTACTGCTGGGCTTCGGTCTGGTGTATCTGCTCTCACCACCGAAGGAGGCCAATTACGGCGTGGGCTACCGGTTTTGGTGGGGCATGGCCAGCAAGGCTGCCTGGCAATATACCCAGCGCATCGCCGGCATGGTGTGGTCCGCCCTGGGCGCAGTGCTTACCATCGTCATGGCCATCGTATGCGCCTTTTTCCGGGGCATGGAGCCCATGGACATGGCCTGGGCTGCCGGAATTTGTCTGCTCATCGAGCTGGTGCTCATTGGCGGCGCCTGCATCGCCATCAATCTGATCGTCATGAAAAAATACGACAAGGACGGCTTCCTCCGGGAAGAACCCATTGAAAAATAACGAAAATCGGCTGATGCGGTTGCATCAGCCGATTTTTAACCCTCCCCCGGGGGGAGGGTGGATTTTTGCGAAGCAAAAAGACGGGAGAGGAATGGCGGCAGAACCGATATAGAAATAGGCCTATACAGAGGCAATCATCCAAGATTTCTGCCCGTATTCCTCTTCCGTCACCGCCTTGTGGCGGTGACACCTTCCCCTCGGGGGAAGGTTTTATCCCTGCTGTCTTTTTTTCATCAGCTGGCGCATACGCTCGGAATGATCCAGGATGCGCTTACGGATACGCAGGCTCTTGGGCGTGCATTCCAGCAGCTCGTCATCCGCCAAAAATTCCAGGCACTGCTCCAGCGAGAAGATCCGGGGCGTGGTCAGGCGCAGGGCTTCATCAGAGCCGGAGGCGCGCATATTGGTCAGCTGCTTGCGCTTGCAGACATTGACATTCATATCCTCATTGCGGCTGCAGATGCCAACCACCATGCCGGCATACACCGGCGTGCCGGGGCCGATGAACAGCGCGCCACGCTCCTGGGCGGCGGCCAGGCCGTAGGTGACGGCTTCGCCGGTCTCAAAGGACACCAGACTGCCCACCTGGCGGCGCTCAATTTCGCCCTTCATAGGTGCATAGGAATCCAGAACGGAGGACATGATGCCCTCGCCCCGGGTGTCGGTCAAAAATTCGTTCCGGTAGCCGAAAAGACCACGGGAGGGAACGAGAAATTCCAGACGGTAACGGTTGCCCATGGGGGTCATACCCAACAGGTCGCCCTTCCGGCGGCCCATTTTTTCGATGACTGCGCCCATGCATTCTTCCGGCACATCCGCAACCATCCGCTCGATGGGCTCGCAGGTCTTGCCGTCGATCTCCTTCGTCAGCACGCGGGGCGTGGAAACGGAGAATTCAAAGCCCTCCCGGCGCATGGTCTCCATGAGGATGGACAGGTGCATTTCGCCCCGGCCAGCCACATTAAATGCATCCGTACCCTGCTCGGTGACATGCAGAGAAACATCCTTGAGTAGCTCTTTTTCCAGCCGATCCCGCAGATTCCGGGAGGTGACGAACTTGCCCTCCTTGCCCGCAAAGGGGGAATCGTTAACGGCAAAGGTCATTTCAATGGTGGGATCGGAGATCTTCACAAAGGGCAGGGGCTGTACATTCATGGGATCGCACAGGGTTCTGCCGATTGTGATATCCGCCATACCGCTCAGAGCCACAATTTCGCCGGCGGAAGCGGACTGGACCGGGGCTTTGCCCAGACCGTCGAAGGTGTAAAGTGCCACAACCTTGCCCTTTTGCTTCAGCTCGGGGTCGTGGAAGTCGCAAATGGTCACTTCCTGGTTGACCTTGATGGTACCCTGCTCGATACGGCCCACGGCGATGCGGCCCACATATTCATTATAATCAATGGAGGACACCAGCAGCTGCAGCGGTGCATTTTCGTCGCCCTGGGGCGGATCGATATACTCCACGATGGTCTCGAACAGGGGCGTCAGATCCTTGCCCATCTCGTCGGGGGAATAGCTTGCCGTACCCTGGCGGCCGGAGCAGAAGACGGTGGGGGAGTTGAACTGCTCGTCGGTGGCTTCCAGCTCCAGCAGAAGCTCCAAAACCTCGTCCATCACTTCGTGCACCCGGGCATCGGGCTTGTCCACCTTGTTCACCGCCACGATGACCTTGTGACCCAGCTCCAGGGCCTTTTGCAGAACGAAACGGGTCTGGGGCATGGGGCCCTCGGCGGCGTCCACCAAGAGAATGACGCCGTTGACCATCTTGAGGATTCGCTCCACCTCGCCGCCGAAATCGGCGTGGCCGGGGGTATCCACAATGTTGATTTTTGTATCTTTATAGTACACGGAAGTGTTTTTCGCCAAAATGGTGATGCCGCGCTCCCGTTCCAGGTCGCCGGAGTCCATGACCCGGTCCTGGGTGGCCTGATTTTCACGGTAAATACCGCCCTGCTTCAAAAGCTCGTCCACCAAGGTGGTCTTACCATGGTCAACATGGGCGATAATGGCTATATTGCGGATTTTTTCCTGTGCCGCCATAAAAAGCGCTCCTTTTTAATATATCTATGATATAGTTTCTTCCTAACAAGGAAATATACCACAACTGAAAAGAAAATGCAAGAAATATCCATGTGATTACCAGCGTATGATCCACCGTACTTTGCATGTCATTGCGAGGAGCGCAGCGACGTGGCAATCCGTTCTCCCAAGGCTCCCCATAGAGGGGAGCTGTCAGCCGAACAGGCTGACTGAGGGGTGTTACACCCCACCGTCTTCGCCTGACGGCAAATCCACCTCCCCTCTAAGGGGAGGCTTAGAAAAAAATTTTTTCTAAATGCGAATAATTCCTATTGACAAATAGAAAAGAATGTGCTATGATGTGCTCGTAAACAAGAATCATTCTCATTTACGAACAGGAGGTCATCATGGAATATTCGTCCAAGCACTTTCGCAAGCGTGACGCCATCCTGACCTGTCTGCGTCAAACCAAGGCGCACCCCTCTGCTGACTGGGTCTACAACCAGCTCAAGCCGTCAATTCCCGACCTGTCGCTGGGCACCGTGTATCGAAACCTGGCTCTTTTTAAGGAGCAGGGGCTGATCAACAGCCTGGGCACAGTCAAGGGTGTGGAGCGCTTTGACGGGGACACCCACTCCCATGTCCACTTTATCTGCACCGAATGTGGTGCTGTGCAGGACATTGAGGGGATGCCCAATCTGCCAAGCCTGCGAGCGGCGGCAGAGCATGACCTGGGCAGTCAGATCACAGGCTGTCAAATAACTCTTACCGGCATGTGCCGGAACTGTAATGAATCTAACAAGGAGGAAGCGGTATGAAGAAGTATGTTTGCACTGTCTGCGGCTATGTCTACGAAGGCGACGAACTGCCCGAAGATTACGAGTGCCCTCTGTGCGGCGTCGGCCCCGACCAGTTTGAAGAAGAAGCTTAACATCTTGGCTCTCCCCCTGGGAGAGCTGGCACGCCGCCAGGCGTGACTGAGAGGGCGTGCAAAATTGCCCTCTCCGCCCCTTGCGGGGCACCTCTCCCAAAGGGAGCGGCAAGAAAAATATAAAATCACACATATTTGGAGGAAAAGATTATGAAAAAATTCGTTTGCCCCGTTTGCGGTTATGTCCACGAAGCTGAAGTAATGCCCGAGGGCTTTGTTTGCCCCGTTTGTAAGGTTGCCGGTTCCAAGTTCAAGGTGATGGAAGAAGGCAAGCTGGCTGCTGAGCATGAGTACGGCGTTTATGCCAAGACTGTCAAGAACAACCCCGACATCTCCGAAGAGGACAAGAAGTTCATCTTCGAGCAGCTGATGGCCAATTTCAACGGCGAGTGCTCCGAGGTTGGTATGTATCTGTGCATGGCCCGCATCGCACATCGCGAGGGCTATCCCGAGATCGGCCTGTACTGGGAGAAGGCTGCCTACGAAGAGGCTGAGCACGCTGCCAAGTTCGCAGAGCTGCTGGGCGAGGATCTGGAGCCCAACATGAAGGCCACCACCAAGGACAACCTGGCATGGCGCGTGGACTGCGAGTTCGGCGCAACCGCCGGCAAGTTCGACCTGGCCAAGTGCGCCAAGCAGAACGGCCTGGATGCCATCCACGACACCGTCCATGAAATGGCTCGCGACGAGGCTCGCCACGGCCTGGCTCTGAAGGGCCTGCTGGAGAGATATTTCAAGTAAGAACAATATACAAACCGGGGCGGTATCACCGCCCCGACGCAGCAAAAATAAAACCGAGTGTTGATTGCACAAATGCAGTCCTCACTCGGTTTTTGATTTATTCACTTCCGCCTCAACCAAATCACAAATAAAGCGGTTTAAACTTTTTCCTTGCCTGGCAGCGTAATCCTTAATGATCTGCCGTTGACCTTTTTTGACAATGATATTGATGCGATCATAGGATTTCTTATTATATCTGGCTGTTGCTTCTTTTTGTGCATCAGAATACTTCACGGCGATCACCTCTTTACTATATACTAACGTAAGTATATGTAAAAGCGTATAATTACTCACTTATATATTTGGTGGGAATACCAATAGAAATTTTCTGCTGCAAGGTATATAATTGAGTAATGATACAACAAAGGAGGAAAGGTTATGCCAATGGACGAAGTAATCAGAGCAATTGAGCAAACCGATGCGGAAAATATGCAGGATCTGCTGCAGGCTACCATGAAAAGATATCGGGAATTGTATCCTGAGTGGAAAATAGCATTTCTATCCGCAAAAGCAGATGCACCTGATGAGGTTAATAAAGCGATTTTGGAATTGATACATATCGCAGACAGCCTTGTTTCTTAATGCAAAACCCGGGGCGGTATCACCGCCCCGGGTTGTTTTATAGAATGACCAATTCAAACAGCGCGAGGATGATCAAAAATGCGAAATTAAAGGCGGAAAACAGCAGAACATAGTACCGGGTCTTGCCCTTGTTGTTCTTGGTATACTCCCGGAAGGTGATGAGGCTGGCCAGGGACGCGATCAGCGTGCCCACGCCGCCGATGTTCACGCCCAGCAGCAATTCCTTATAGTTTTCCGTAAATTGCGACAGCAAAATCGCCGAAGGCACATTGCTGATGACCTGGCAGGACAGCACCGAAAATAGCAGGGTGCTCTTTTCCAAAAGCATGGAAAACAGATTCCGAACCGCGTCGATTCGGGCCATATTTCCGGAGAACACGAAGAAAAACACAAAGGTCAATAAGAGCGGATAGTCCACCATTTTCAGAGCTTTCCGATCCATAAACAGCAAAACCGCCGGGATGATGATCAGTCCGATCCAGTAGGGGATCCCCCGGAACACGATGGCGATCGCCAAAGCGAACAGCAGCAAATACACCACGGTGCGGCCCACAGGGAGCACCGTTTTTTCATCTCTCAGCTCCAGCGGCTCGGGCTTGACGAAGATCAGGCAGCACACGGTGATCAGCGCCACAGCCAGCAAAAACGGCGGCAGCATGATCAGCATAAATTCTCCGTTGGGGATGGCAAATTTGGTATACAGGTAGAGATTTTGGGGATTTCCGAAGGGCGTGAGCATGCCGCCTAAATTGGCCGCAATGTTCTGCACTATAAAGGTAAATGCCATATATTTACCTTTTCCGGTGGAAGAAAGTACGAAAAGTCCCAGGGGCAGGAAGGTCAGAAGCGCCATGTCGTTGGCAATCAGCATGGAGCCGATAAATGTTATGTAAACTAACGCTAGGATGCTCAGACGGGCGTTTTTGAAAACCAGAACGATCTTTCGCGCCAGGGTGTAGAAGAAGTTGATGTTCTTCAGCGCACACACCACCGCCAGCACACAAAACAGGCAGGTCAGCGTCTTTACATCAAAATAGTCCAGGTACGCCTCGTCCGGCGGAACGATGAAGCAGGTGATCAGCGCCGCCACCATGGCCACCACCATCACCACATTTTTCTTTACAAAATTCGCCGTTCCCTGAAACAAATTAGGTCGTTTCACAGTATCCCTTCTTTCTCAGCCCGGCTTATTATGGAACAATTTTCGGGTTTTGTCAATATACAAAGCCTTCCCCCTGCGCTGTCATTGCGAGGAACTGCCGTAAGGCAATATGAAAAGAGCAAGAACAAAAGAGTAATCTCTTCTATTCTTGCTCTTATTTTCTATTATCGATATGTCACCCCAGTTGACTCGATATGCTTTCGCTGCGCTTAAGCTCGATGTTAATTGCCCACGCCCATGAGAATCTGTGCCAGATCGGAGTTTTTATCCAAAATAATAGTCTTGTCGTCTCCTGTCAGGCTGGCCTTCAAAGCATCCAGCGCCAGCATGAATTCATAGAATTCCTGCTTATCCTGGGAATTGTAGGCTTCCGCCAGCAAACGCATATACTCGGCCTCGCCCTCGGCTTCCAGCAATGCGGCCTGGGCCTCTGCGTTGGAGACCATGATGTTCACCTGCTTATCCACATCGTTGCGGATCTTGGAGGCTTCAAAATTGCCGTTGGCGGCGTATTTTTCCGCCATTTGGTTCCGCTCGGAGATCATACGGGTATACACGGCGTTCAGGTTGGAATCCGGCAGATCGAACCGCTTGATCTTCACATCCTCCACCCGGATGCCGTAGGCCTTGGCCTGCTCGTTGACAGTGGTGGTGATGGATTCGTAGATGTCATTGCGCTCGCCGCCGTCGTTCATATTGATAATGTCCGACTGCTTCAGATTGCCCAGGGCGATCTTCAGCGCGGTGTAGGTGATGGCATCCAGACGCTCCTCGGCAACGGAGGTTGTGCCCAGTGCCCGGTAAAACTGCTGGGGATCCTCAATGTTCCACAAAATGTAGCAGTCCACGGTCATATTCTGCTTGTCGGAGGTGATGACAGCAGAAGGCGGGATGTCGTACAGCTGGGTGGCCTTGGAGAAATATTTCACAGAGTCGATAAAGGGGATCTTGAAGTGCAGGCCGGCCTCCGTCTCGGTGTTGACGATCTCAGAAAACCGGAAGGTACAGGCGTACTCATTTTCTTTGACGGTATACACACTGGAGAAGGCAACGATCACCAGCACCAATGCAATGACGCTAATTATAATTGTTTTCTTCATATCAGTTACCTCCCACGATGGATTCCAGAGGCAGCAGCATATTCATGGAATTGCTGTCGCCGGTGTTGATATACACCTTGACCCCGGGCAGGATCTGGGAAATGGCCTCGTAGTACATCCGGGACTTGGTGATGTTGGGATTTTGGGAATATTCTTCGTACATGGCGTTGAACATGGCCACAGCTTCCATGGCCTCGTTGATACGCTTCTGCTTCAGATACTGGGCATTTTGCAGCAGCTTGTCAGCCTGGGCCTGAGCCTCGGGCAGCTTGGCGTTTTGGTAGGCCTTGGCGTCATTGACCACGGCTTCGGCGTTCTGCTTGGCAGTCTCCACCGCCTTGAACGCCTCCACAACAGCGGATGTGGGCGGCTCTGCATCCTGGATGCGTACATCGATCAGGGTCAGGCCCACATCATAATCCGACAAAATTTCGGATACCAGCTCCCGAACCTGCTGCTGGATATTCTCCTTGCCGTCGGTGAGCACCGCGTCCACAGTGGACGAGCCCACCACATTGCGCACCTGGCTCTGGATGAGGTTTTTCAGGATCAGCGCCGGGTCGTTGGCAGAGAACAGGTACTGCACCGGGTCGGAAATTTTGTATTCCACGAAGAAGTCCACGTTTACAATGTTGTAATCGCCGGTGATCATGGAGCTTTCGTCCTCCACAGTAGCGGTTTTGCCGTTTGTATCGGTAACATAGCCCAGCTCGATCTTCTGGTACACATTTACATCCACCTTATGGGCCTGCTGGATGCCAAAGGGGGCTTTGAAATGCAGGCCGGGATCGGTAATGTCGGTGACCTTGCCAAAAGTGGTCACCACTGCCTGCTGCTTGTCGTCCACGGTGTAGAAACTGGTAAAGATACCGATAAGCAACACCAGGCCCAGCAGGCTGAACAGGACAATATTGCGAATTTTCTTGAAATCTAAGGGTTTTTTAGGGTTGAAGGAATATCTGTATTGACCGTTTATCATAATCATTCTCCTTTCAGATCATTCCATTTTGAGTGCATCTGCCATGGACACAGCCTGCTGACGCAGCAGCGATGCCGCCCAGGCGGTGAGCATGACCTTCAATACTTTTTCCACCCGCTCCCGGGCGCCGGGAATGGGCTCTTCATAATTGGCAAGTGCCTCCCGGATGTATTTGTCACGACCGGCGGGGTCGTTCATCCTGCGGTGATAGACCACCAGTCGCAAAAACAGGAAATACAGCTGGCTGTCGTCGATGAGGTCGTCGCTCTCGTCGTCCATATGTCCGTTGATGTAGGTCATCAGGCCGCAGATCTTCTCCATAGGCAGGGCGTCCTTGAGCATGTTGATGTTTATGATCCGGCAGAGCTGACGCAGGGTGTACTTTTTGTTCACAGGCTTGGTCAAAAAACCACGCTTGACCCAGTTTTGTACGGTGTAGGGCTCAAGACCGGTGACCGCGGCCACCTGGCTGAGCACCATACCGCCGCCCAGAAACATGGCTGTCAGCTTTTCCGGAATGTGTTCCGTTTCCTCCACGGGAACGGTCAGAACTGTACCGGGAATATTCCACTCCATTGGGGGTACCTCCTTCATTTATGTGGTGGAATAATAATATCACATGGTCATATGATTGTCAATAGCAATTATTGAACTATTTGTAAATATTATTCGTAGGGGCACTGCCCTGGAGTGTTCCTGTAATAAATGAATTATCAAGTTACTTTTCCACATTTTTCTCTTTACTGGGCCGGAAAATTGGTGTATAATAAGGAAAACCATGGAGTTAAGGAGGTGCGCGGCATGGCCTGCATGAAATGTGGCAAAAAATTGGGCAAATCCCAGGTTTTTTGTGACGAATGCTTGGAGATCATGGCTCAGTGCCCCGTAAACCCCAACGCGGTGGTGCGGCTTCCGGAACGGTCCGCCCCGCCTGCGGCAAAGAAAAAGCGCGGCCGCCGTCTGTATTTTTGGAATATGGAAAATGAGATCGGCGCACTGCAATCCAAGATCCGCTGGCTTCGTTTTGCCCTGATCGTGGCGATTTTGGGCTTTTTGATCTCCGTTGCCCTGCTGCTCATGCTTCTGCACCGACAGGGACAGCTGGACATCTTCTCCCGTCTTTTATCCGCCTGAGAACAGGGAATGTTTCACGTGAAACATTCCACTGCCATATACAATCATTGTTTCACGTGAAACAATTAGGAGGTGCCCCATGGGCAAAATTATTGCCGTCGTCAACCAAAAGGGCGGCGTTGGAAAAACCACAACGGCTGTAAATCTCACCGCAAGCCTCCACGACCTGGGGCTGAAGGTGCTGCTTTGCGATTTCGACCCCCAGGCCAACGCAACCTCCGGCCTTGGTGTTGAAAAGAAAAAGCTGCGGCATTCCGTTTACGATGTGATCATTAACGATGTACCGGTGAAAGACGCCATCGTTACCACGAAATTTGGCGATATTCTTCCGGCATCCGCGGATCTTGCCGGCGCGGGCGTGGAGCTTTTGGCTATCGACGATCCCAATTATCGCCTGAAGAAAGCGCTTGCCGCAGTCAAGGATTCTTATGATGTCATATTTATCGACTGCCCGCCGTCCCTGGAAATGCTGACCCTGAACGGTCTTTCCGCTGCAGACGGCATTCTGATCCCGGTGCAGTGCGAATATTTCGCTCTGGAGGGCCTGTCCGATCTGATGACCACACTGCGCATGGTAAAAAAGCGCATCAATCCGCAGCTGGAGATCTTCAGCGTGATTTTGACCATGTTCGACGGACGGACCAATTTCTCCACCCAGGTGGCACAGGAAGTCCGGCGGCATTTCCCCGGAAAGGTCTGCGCCACGGTCATTCCCCGGAATGTGCGTCTGGCGGAAGCCCCCAGCCATGGCATTCCCGTTGCCGCTTATGACAAGCACAGCCGCGGTGCTATAGCTTACCGGGCTGTTGCCGAAGAATTAAAGAATAAACTGTAAGAGGTGATCCAATGGCATCCAACAAAGGCCTGGGTAAGGGTCTGGGCGCGCTTCTCGGCGATTTTGAGGAAGAAACCAGGGAAAACAGCCCCTATAAATTGCTG
The DNA here is from genome assembly GCA_015067545.1 of Oscillospiraceae bacterium. Lineage (GTDB taxonomy): Bacteria > Bacillota > Clostridia > Oscillospirales > Oscillospiraceae > Faecousia. The sequence continues at coordinate 109,495 of SVMG01000005.1, read as the reverse complement.
CCCATTCATAAAGTAGAACCCAATCGGAATCAGCCCCGGCAGGATTTTGACGAGGAAGAGCTGGAAGCGCTGTCAGAATCCCTGGCCACCCACGGCATCCTGCAGCCGCTGACGGTGCGGGAGCTGGACTCCGGATATTATCAGATCATTGCCGGCGAACGCCGCTGGCGGGCCGCCCGGATGGCGGGGCTGACAGAAGTTCCCGTGGTGGTCATCGAAGCCGATGACAAAAAGGCCATGGAGCTGGCGCTGATCGAAAACCTGCAGCGGCAGGATCTGAACCCTGTGGAAGAAGCCTTGGGTTATCAGTCTCTGATGACGGATTTCGGTCTGACTCAGGAAGATACCGCCCAACGGGTGGGAAAATCCCGTCCGGCAGTGGCAAACGCCCTACGTCTATTGAATCTTTCCAACACAATTTTGGAAAAAGTGCGTGACGGCAGTCTGTCAGCCGGCCACGCCCGGGCGCTTTTGAGCGTCAAATCCGAGAAAAAACAGCAGGAAGCCATGCAAAAGATCATCGCATTGGGTCTTTCCGTTCGCCAGGCGGAACTGCTGTGCAAGAATATGACCAAAGAACCTGCCCCCGAAAAACCGGTGAGCTTAAAAGTAGACTATGTGTCTGAATGCGAAAAATCCCTTAGTAAACACCTGGGCCGGGGCGTGAAAATCGTAAACGGAAAGCGCAAGGGTCGCTTTGAGCTGGAATTCTACGGCGAAGAGGATCTGCAGATTTTGTTGGAAACCTTAATGAAAATTCAGAAATGAGGTTATGATGTATGAAAAAACGGCTGTATAAGGATCACAGCAATCACAAGCTTTGCGGCGTTTGCTCCGGCATTGCCAAGTTTTTCGACCTGGATCCCACGGTGATCCGACTGGCATGGATCCTGTTTTGCGCCCTTGGCGGCTCAGGCGTGCTGGCCTACTTCATCTGCGCCATTGTCATGCCCGACGAACCCGGTTACATTGAAGAAGATTAATCGTTCCCATAAGGAGAGGTAATATGTTAGACATTAAAAAGATCAAGGAAAATCCCGATGCAGTCAAGGCCGGCCTGAAGGCCAAGGAAGTGGACTGCGATGCTGTCGTTGACCGCATTTTAGAGCTGGACGTGCAGGTTCGCGCGCTGAAAACCTCCACTGAGACCAAAACCGCTGAAAAGAACAAGCTGGCCAAGGAAAACGGCAAGCTGTTCGGTCAGAAAAAGGGCATGGAAAGAAAAGGTGAGGACACCTCCGCCATCGATGAGCAGATCAGTGCCAATATGGCCGCATCCGTTGCCATTGACGAGGCCATTGCCGATGACAAGGCCAAGCTGAAGGTGCTGGACGAGGAATTCTACACCGCCATGCTCAGCCTGCCCAACCTGCCGGATGCGGATCTGCTCCCCGGCGGCAAGGAAAACAACGAGCCCCTGCGCTACATCGGCGAGAAGCACTCCTTCGACTTTGAGCCCAAGCACCATGTGGATCTGTGCACCGATCTGGGTCTGATCGACTACGAACGGGGCGTCAAGCTGGCCGGTGCAGGCAACTGGATGTACACCGGCATGGGCGCCCGTCTGGAATGGGCACTGCTGAACTACTTTATCGACACCCACACCGCGGACGGCTACGATTTCATCCTGCCGCCCCATATGCTGGAGTACCAGTGCGGTCTGACTGCCGGACAGTTCCCGAAATTTGCCGACGAGGTCTTCAAAATCGCCAACCATCCCACTGAGGGCGGCGTGTTCTACATGCTTCCCACCGCAGAAGCCGCTTTGGCATCCGTTTATCGGGATGAAATTCTCACCGAGGCCGATCTGCCCAAGAAATTCTTTGCTTACACTCCCTGCTTCCGCCGTGAAGCCGGTTCTCACCGGGCTGATGAGCGCGGTATGGTGCGCGGTCACCAGTTCAACAAGGTGGAAATGTTCCAGTTTACCACCCCTGAGGGCTCTGACGAAGCTTTTGAAGAGCTGGTCACCAAGGCTGAGAAGCTGGTTGCCGGTTTGGGTCTGCACTTCCGTACCGTCAAGCTGGCAGCGGGCGACTGCTCCGCTTCCATGGCACGCACCTACGACATCGAAATTCTGATCCCCTCCATGAACGGCTACAAGGAGGTTTCCTCCGTCTCCAACGCCCGAGATTACCAGGCACGCCGGGGCAACATCCGTTACCGCCGGGCCGACGGCAAGATCGATTTCGTCCACACCCTCAACGGCTCCGGCCTGGCTACTTCCCGGATCTTCCCGGCCATCGTGGAGCAGAACCAGCGCGCCGATGGCTCTGTGGTGGTGCCCGAGGTGCTGCGTAAGTACCTTGGCGGATTGGAAGTTATTGGTAAAAAATAAACTCTTGGCTCCCCCTCTGGGGGAGCTGGCGAGCAAAGCGAGACTGAGAGGGCAAAACATAGCCCTCTCCGACAAAAATCAAAGATTTTTGCCACCTCTCCCAAAGGGAGAGGCAAGGGCATTTCTTAAAATCCATAAAAACAGAAAGGAAAGAGAAATAATGAGCAAGAAAAACGGAAAATCCCTGTGGAAGGAATTTACAGAATTTGCCATTAAGGGCAACGCAATGGCGCTGGCCGTTGGTACTATCATCGGCGGTGCATTCAGCACCATCACCAAGAGTCTGACCAACGACCTGATCATGCCGGTGGTCAACATCTTCCTGGGCGGCGCTGACTTCAGCGACATCAAGATTGCCCTGCCCCGGATGCCCTGGGTCGAGCCCACATATGAGCTGGTGGTCAACGAGGCCGGTGAGGAAGTTTCTCAGATCGTTGAGAACTACCTGACTCTGGGCAACTTCATCTCCGCTGTCATCAACTTCTTCATTTTGGCAATTGTCGTGTTCATGATCGTCAAGGGTATTAATGCTCTGAGCGAGATCGGCAAGAAGAAGGAAGAATTGGTAGAGGAAGCACCTCCCGCTCCCCCTGCTCCCAGCGCAGAGGAAGTTCTGCTCACCGAGATCCGCGACCTGCTGAAGAACAAGTAATGTTACATATAAAAAAGCACGCCGTTTGGCGTGCTTTTTTTTATTTCATTCTTTTTTCCAGGGTTGCGGTGTTCAGGGATGTCAGATACAGTCGGTTCATGCCGTATTCTGCAGTGAGCACGAAGGATTTTGGCAGATCGTCACAGGGAACTACCTGCCCCTCCCTTTCCGCGCTGCCCAGAAATTCCCGGGTTTTTGCGGAAATTGAGGTGTTATCCAAATCAAAGATGCCGATGATGGCCGTGTCACGCACCGCCATATCACCGCCGATGTTCAGGTACATAGAACTCCCCTTACTACATATCTCTCTTGGCTCCCCCTCTGGGGGAGCTGGCACGCCGTCAGGCGTGACTGAGAGGGCAATTACACAAGCCCTCTCCGCCCCAGTTTGAGAACTGGGGCACCTCTCCCAAAGGGAGAGGCAAGGGCATCATTTATTCTTTCAACTTTTTCCATTCCGCCACGGCCAATTCGTCGCAGCGGTTGTTTTTTGGGTTCTCGGCGTGGCCCTTGACCCAATGGTAGTGGAGCTCGTGTTTCATGGTTAATTGTAGTAAAATCTCCCACAAATCCGGGTTAAGTGCCGGTTTTTTATCGGATTTTCTCCAATTATTCTTCTTCCAGCCCCAGACCCAGCCCTTCTCAAGCGCATCGATCACATACTTGGAATCGGAGTACAGCTCCACGATGCAGGGCTCTTTCAGTGCCTGCAGGCCACGGATCACGGCGGTCAGCTCCATGCGGTTGTTGGTGGTATTCTCCTCGCCACCGGAAAGCTCCTTTTCCACGCCGTTAAACTCCAGGATCGCCCCCCAGCCACCGGGGCCGGGGTTGCCGGAGCAAGCCCCGTCGGTGTAAAGGGTCACGGTCTTCATTCTTCCGTCTCCTGCGTCTCGGTCTCCAGATTTTCCACGCCTTCCACGCTGACCACCTGGTTGCCTTCCTCGATGCGCATAACGATCACGCCCTGCACATCCCGCTTGTACACATTGATGGTATTGGCAGGAATACGGATAATCACGCCGCCGCTTTCAATGAGCATCACATCGTCGTTTTCGCCCACCAGACAGCAGCCTGCAATGGGGCCGGTCTTGGGGGTAATGTTGTAGTTCTTCAGACCCTTACCGCCACGACCCTGGGCGATCTTTTCGCCGCCGGGGCCGGTGCGCAGATACTCGGAAAGCTCTGTCCGCTTGCCGAAGCCGTTAACGGTGACGGTGAGCAGAGTCTTGCCGTCCTCTGCCTTCTGTGCGCCGATGACTTCGTCATCGCCCACCAGGGTAATGCCCTTGACGCCCATGGCATCTCTGCCCATGGGACGGACATCGTTTTCGTTGAAGCAGATAGCCATACCGTTGCGGGTAGCCAGAATAATGTTGTCGTTTCCGTTTGTGCGGATGACATTGATCAGGTGATCGCCCTCGTCCAGGGTCAGCGCACGGATACCGCCCTTGCGGTTGGTCTTCAGCGCAATAAAGGGAATACGCTTGACCGTGCCCTGGCGGGTGACCATCATCAAAAATTCATCCTCATGGAATTCTCTTGTGACCACCATGGCGGTGACGCTTTCGCCCTGCTCCAGGGGCAGCACATTGACGATGGCAGTGCCCCGGGCGGTACGGCCGGATTCGGGCACCTGGTAGCCCTTGCGGTGATGCACACGGCCGGTATCGGTGAAGAACAGAATGTGATCGTGAGTCGAAGCGATATTCAGACTCTTCACATAGTCCTCGTCCTTCAGATTCTGGGCATTCACGCCACGGCCGCCGCGGCTCTGGGTGCGGTAGGTATCCACGGGCATACGCTTGATATAGCCCTGCTTGGACAATGTGAAGACGCAGGTCTCCTCCTCGATGAGATCCTCAATGTCGATCTCATCCTCCACATCCTGGATCTCCGTGCGGCGATCGTCGCCGTACTTGTCCCGAATGGCGATCAACTCGTCCTTCAAAATGGACTTGACCAGCTCGGGATCGCCGAGAACCCGCTCATAGTAGGCGATTCGTTCCTGAATCTCCTTGTGTTCGGCCTCCAGTTTTTCACGATCCAGGCCCTGCAGCGCCTTCAGACGCATATCCAAAATCGCCTGTGCCTGCACATCACTCAGACCGAAGCGCTCCATCAGCCTTTCCTTGGCATCGTCATAGGATGCGCGGATGATCTTAATGACCTCGTCGATGTTGTCCTGGGCGATCAGCAGACCCTGCAGCAGGTGATCCCGCTCCTGAGCCTTTTTCAGATCGTAACGGGTACGGCGGACGATCACATCCTCCTGGAAAAACAGATATTCATCCAAGATTTCCCGCAGGGACAGCACCTTGGGCTGCCGCTGATTCTTCACCAGCGCCAGCATATTGATGGCAAAGGTGGTCTGCAGACTGGTCTGGGTGAACAGCTTGTTCAGCACGATCTGGGGATTGGCATCCCGCTTCAGCTCAATAACGATCCGCATACCTGTGCGGTCCGAGGTTTCGTCCCGGATATCAGAAATGCCATCCAGCCGCTTGTCATTGACCTGATCGGCCATGGACTTGATCAGCATCCGCTTGTTTACCTGGTAGGGAAGCTCCGTGATGATGATCCGGGTGCGATCCTGGCCGAATTCCTCAAATTCATGGCGCGCACGCAGGGTCAGACGGCCCTTGCCGGTGGCATAGGCGGCGCGGATACCGCTGCGGCCCATGATAATGGCCTTGGTGGGAAAATCCGGGCCGGAAATATGCTGCATCAGATCCGCCAGGGTGGCCTCCGGGTCATCCAGCACGCAAATGCAGGCATTGATGACCTCAGTGAGGTTGTGGGGCGGAATGTTGGTGGCCATACCCACGGCAATGCCGGAAGAGCCGTTCACCAACAGGTTGGGGAAACGGCTGGGCAGAACACGGGGCTCTTTCCGGGTCTCGTCAAAGTTGGGATCCCAGTCCACGGTGTCCTTTTCGATATCCCGGAGCATTTCGTTTGCCATTTTGGACATTCTTGCCTCGGTGTAACGGTAAGCAGCCGGGGGATCGCCATCCACGGAGCCGAAGTTGCCGTGACCATCCACCAGCATGTAGCGCATGGAGAAGTCCTGGGCAAGACGCACCAGCGCATCGTAAACGGAGGCGTCACCATGGGGATGGTAACGGCCCAGCACGTCACCGACGCAGGTGGCGGATTTCCGGAAAGGCCGGTCAGAGGTCAGATTGTCCTCGTACATGGCGTACAAAATTCGACGGTGAACGGGCTTCAGACCGTCCCGCACATCGGGCAGCGCACGACCAACGATAACGGACATGGCGTACTCGATGTAGCTGTTTTTCATTTCCTTTACAAGCTCGGATTCCACGATGGCCTGATCGGGAAACATGATATCCTCGGGCTTGTAGTCTTTCTTATGTTGTGCCAAAAGAAGTTCCTCCTTTTGTATTTCAATGAATAGAACACCGCAGCGGACGTGCAATGCACGCCCCTACATTCTGATGCTCCATTGTAGGGGCGACCATTGGTCGTCCGAAAAATCAGAATTTTGAACTATATTCTGCCATTTCCAGAGGGGCATTTGCTTCCTCCGGATCGCTGAACAGCCGATTCAGCCAGTCTACGGACAACGCAACCCACTTAGCAAAGCTCTTGTCGCCGCCATTCACGCAAACCTGCTGCGTAGCCAAAGACATGCCGTGTCCGCCATTGGGGAAAATATGCAGCTCGCAGGGCACGCCTGCATCCATCAGCGCGGTGGCAAACTTCACGCTGTCCTTTGCCGGTACAGCACAATCCCGGAGTGTGTGACACAGGAAGGTCTGAGGGGTGTCCTTGGTCACCGCAGTGTGCAGATTCAGCTTTTTATAGGTGCTTTCCCAGTCATTGCCGCCGATGATCCGTGCCAGTTCGCCTCCATTTTCCATCCAGGAGGTGGAAATAACGGGATAAACGAGGATCAGGGCATTGGGCTTGTTTTCGCCGTTTTTGCAGCCGGAACGCTCCATAATTTCCGGGTCATTCCAGTAAACACCCAGACTGGCCGCCAGATGACCACCGGCGGAGAAGCCGAGAACGGCAATTTGATCTTCGATCACGCCAAATTCTTCTGCATTTTCCCGGATCCATTTCATCGCCGCGCACAGATCCAGCAGAGAATTTGGAAAAACCGCATGTTCCTTCGTGCTGTATTCCACGATAAAGGTGTTGTAGCCTGCCGCCATGTACTGAAATGCCACAGGATCAGCCTCCCGGGCGCTGCAGAAGACATATCCGCCGCCGGGGCAAATCACCACTGTCGGACGCTTGGTCACATTTTGCATTTCTTCACTTTTTTCGAATGTATAGCGCAGAACATATGCGCCGGTGCTTTCATTCAAAATCTTTTTTTCGCAATGCATGGTGACACCTCATCAATAGTCCAGATTGGTGGCAAATTTTGCGTTGGTTTCGATATATTCCCGACGGGGTTCGACCTTTTCGCCCATCAAGAGGGTGAAAATTTCGTCCGCTCTGGCAGCATCCGCCAGCGTGATCCGCTTCAGGGTGCGCTTTTCCGGATCCATGGTGGTCTCCCACAGCTCCTTGGGATCCATCTCACCAAGACCCTTGTTCCGGGAGATATCCACCTTTGCGTTGGGATTGTCGCCACGCATTTCCGCGGAGATCAGATCCCGCTCCTCGTCGGAGAAGGCGTATCTTGTCACCTTACCCCGAACCAGCTTGTAAAGGGGCGGCATAGCCGCGTAAACATAGCCGTTTTCGATCAGCGGCCGCATGAAACGGAAGAAGAAGGTCAGAAGCAGGGTGCGGATGTGCGAACCGTCCACGTCCGCGTCCGCCATGATCACGACCTTGTGATAACGCAGTTTGTTGATATCAAACTCCTCGCCGATACCTGCACCCAGGGCAGTGATGACGGGCTGGAGCTTGTCGTTGCCGATGACCTTGTCCTCTCTTGCCTTTTCCACATTCAGCATCTTACCCCACAATGGCAGGATGGCCTGGAAACGGGAGTCACGGCCCTGGGTTGCAGAGCCGCCTGCGGAGTCACCCTCGACGATGTAAATTTCCGTCAGGGCGGGGTCGGATTCGTTGCAATCGCGGAGCTTGTCCGGCATAGCCGCGCCGCCCAGGGCGGACTTGCGGCGAATGCTCTCTCTTGCCTTCCGAGCGGCTTCGCGAGCCCGGTTGGCCATCATAGCCTTTTCCAGGATGACCTTTGCTGTCTGAGGATGCTCCTCAAAATAGGTGGAAAGCTGTTCGTTGACCACCTGATCCACCAGGGTACGGATGTAGGCGTTACCTAGCTTTGCCTTGGTCTGACCTTCAAACTGGGCATCCGTCAGCTTCACGGAAATAATGGCGGTGACGCCTTCCCGGCAGTCCTCGCCGGAAACCTTGTCCTCACCCTTGATGATGCCTGCCTTGATGCCGTAATTGTTCAGTACGCGAGTCAGCGCGGTCTTGAAACCGGTCTCGTGCATACCGCCCTCAGGCGTGCGCACATCGTTGGCGAAGGAAAGCATATCCTCACTGTAGCCGTCATTGTACTGCACGGCGATCTCCGCTGAGGCATCTCCCTTCATGCCCTGCATGTAGATGACATCCTCGTGGATGACATTCTTATTCCGGTTGCGGTATGTGGCAAATTCCCGGATACCGCCCTCGTAATACATGGTCTCGCCCTTGGGCTCGTCACCCCGGGCATCGGTGATGGTGATGGTCAGACCGCCGTTGAGGAAGGCTTCTTCCCGCATACGGTCATGCAGGATGTCATAATCATACACCGTGGTATCGAACATTTCCGGATCGGGCTGGAAGGTGACCTCCGTACCGGTCTTATCCGTATTGCCCACGATGGTCATTTCCTGGGTGATATTGCCCCGGGCGAATTTCATCTCATGGATCTTGCCGTTTTTGTAAACACGCACCTGCATCCACTCGGACAGAGCATTCACAACGGACGCGCCCACGCCATGCAGACCGCCGGAGACCTTGTAGCCGCCACCGCCGAACTTGCCGCCGGCGTGCAGGACGGTGAAAACAACTTCCATGGCAGGCCGTCCGGTCTGGGGCTGGATATCCACGGGAATACCACGGCCATCATCGGTGACGGTGATGGAGTTTCCGGGGTTGATGGTCACGGTGATGTGCTTACAGTAGCCGGCCAGCGCCTCGTCGATGGAGTTGTCCACGATCTCGTACACCAAATGGTGCAGACCGCTGGCGGAGGTGGAGCCGATATACATACCGGGGCGCTTGCGCACCGCTTCCAGGCCTTCCAGAACCTGAATTTGCGATCCACCGTATTCTTCTGTTACTTTCAATTCTTCAGACATACTATTACTCCTGTCCTGTAAAATCCTATATGCCTACGGACGACCAATGGTCGCCCCTACTTTTAGTTGTATTTTGTAGGGGCGTGCATTGCACGTCCGCAATTTTCTTATAAAATCATACCATTTTCTATGTGAATTGTCTTACCCAATTCCGTGAATTTCCCCGGTTCGCAGCAGGTGATGAATACCTGGCCGGTTTTGATGTGATTCAGCACGAAATCCTGCCGGGCAGGGTCTAATTCTGACAAAACATCATCCAGCAGCAGCACCGGCTCTTCGCCAAATTCCCGGCGGTACAGCTCCCGCTGGGCCAATTTTAAGCTGATGGCCGCCGTCCGGGTCTGTCCCTGAGAGCCGTAGGCTTTCAGGTCGATCCCCGAGAGGCTCACCTCAAAATCATCCTTGTGAGGGCCGGTCAGACACAGGCCGGATTCCAGCTCCGCCCGGTAATGGCTTTCCAAATGTGCTTTCAGATCCTCGGTTAGTTGCATCACGGATACAAAAGGATCGCTTACAGTGGAAACCGTGCGGTATTGCAGACGAAATTCCTCTTTTCCGCCGGAAAACTGGCTGTGAAATTTCGCCGCTTCCAGACCCAGGCTGTCGTAAAACCGGGCGCGGTAGGAGATCAGCAGCGCACCCACCTGGCACAGCCGGGCGTTGTATTCCGGCAGAATTTCCAAAACCGCGGGATTGTCAAAATGATCCTTGAGGATCCGGCTCTTCTGCTCCAAAATTCGGTTGTATTCCGCAAGCGCCGCGTCGTAATTAGGACGCAGTTGACATAACGCAGAATCTCCCAGCCGCCGACGGGCGGATGCGCCGGATTTGAGTACCATCAAATCCTCCGGGCAGAAAAGAACAGTTGACATAACACCGGAAATATCCGCCGCCGTTTTCTTTTTTGCCCCGTTACGCCACAGCTGTCGCGGCCGACCGCCGCCGAACAGCACCCAGCGGAGGGTCTGATTGCGCTCCTGGGAAAAAATTTCTCCCTCAATATCGGCAAAATCCGCACCGAAGCGGATCAGCTCCGCCTGTTTTTGCGCCCGGAAGCTCCGCCCCGAGCCCAAATAGGCCACCGCTTCAATGAGATTTGTCTTTCCCTGGGCGTTCTGACCCACGATCAGATTCACACCGGGGTCAAAGGTAAGGGAAATTTCCTCATAATTCCGGAAATTCCGGAGATCAATCTTCCGCAGTTCCATTGTTTACGATCACAAATTCGTCGCCTTCGTAGCTGAAACGGTCACCGGCGTACAGTTTTTTGCCCCGCATGGTGCATTTTTCGCCGTTTACCGTGACGAATCCCTCCTGGATTTCCAGTTTGGCACTACCGCCGGAAGGGACGATGTTCATCAGCTTCATGGCCGATTCCAGCTTGATAAATTCGGTGCTGATGCTAACCTGCACCGCAGTATCTTTCTTTTTGACTGTTACTTTCATATTGAACTCCTACTCTTGGCTCTCCCTTTGGGAGAGCTGGCAAAAATCTTGGATTTTTGACTGAGAGGGTTTTCTATAATCGCCCTCTCCGTCACGCCTTTTGGCGCGCCACCTCCCCCATAGGGGGAGGCAAGTTTTTAGCTATTCTTAATACGCACCGGCAGGACCATGTAGGAGAAGTCGTACTTATCCTCAGCCGGAGTCATGACGATGGGGCTCAAGCCGTTGGTCAGCTCCAGCACCACTTCCTCGGAAGGGATCACCCGCAGGGCGTCAGCCAAATACCGGACATTGAAGCCGATCTCCAGCTCCTTGCCGTCGCCTGCAATGGCGCAGCGGTCCTCTGCCGCGCCGATGGTGGTGTTGGTGCGCAGCTGCAGAACCTGGTCGGAGAACACGCACCGCACCGGGCTCTTGTACTTTTCGGAAACGATCAGACCCACGCGCTCCATGGAGCTGGCCAGGTCAGAAACATGGGCAACCAGCTTGATGGGGCAGTTGGTGGGAACCACCTTCCGCCAATCCAGGAAATCACCCTCCAGCAGACGGCAAACCAGGGTCGCGCTGCCGATGTCAAACAGAATATGCTTGGGGCCCAGGGTAAAGATGGCATCCGCTTCCGCGTCAGACAGGATCTTCTCCACTTCCTTCAAGCCGGAAGCGGGCACAACAAAGCTCAGCTGCCGTTCGGTGGGAGCTTCCGTATGGAAGGTACGGCGGGCAAGACGGAAGCCGTCCACGGCAATGGCGGAGATCTTGTCATTTTCCACCTCAAACTTCACGCCGGTATGGATGGGTCGGCCCTGATTCTCGGACACAGCAAAGATCGTACCGGAGATCAGCTCCTTCAGTGCAGACTGAGGAATGCGAATACCGCGGCCTGTGTTCACATCCGGCAGTTCCGGATAATCCTCGGCATTTTCAGCAGAAATATTAAAGGAAGCGTAGCCGGAGCGAATGGAGACCTTGTAATTGTCGTCCACAACAACCGTCACAGGGCCCTCGGGCAGACGGCGAATAATGTCGCCAAACAGCTTGGCGGGCAGGATGCACACGCCGGGGTCGGAAACATCTGCATCTACTGTATAAGTGATGGCAGTTTCCATGTTATAGCCGGTCAGGCTCACGCCCATACCGGCCCGGCACAAAATGCCCTCCAGCACAGAAAGACTGCTCTTCTGGGCGACGGTACGGCCTGCAATGTTCAGACCCTGTACCAGCATACTTTTTTCACAGGTAAAACGCATATCGGTCTTCCTTTCTGTCTAAATAATAAAATAATATATATTATCAGAATATATTTTGAGTAATAGTTTCAGTAGGGATTTTTTATGTGGAAAACTCCCTTTTGTCTTAGAGCCACAACGCCTTTTTATCCACAGCCCGGATGTGTAAAAGAATAACTTTTCCACAGGCAGGCTTTGACAGATTTTTCGCCCTGCTTTTCCACAGTGCAACTTATTCTTTTTCCACAGGCTTTGTGGATAAATACAAAGGTACTCTTGGCCCCCTCCTCAGAGGGAGGCGAGGCGGCTACGCCGCAGAGACATCATAGCAAACTATTGATATTTGCGGTAATATCCCGGATGTTGTTCTGCAGGGTGGTATCGCCCTTTTTCAGCTCCTTTTCCACCTTACCGATGGAGTGCAGGACTGTGGTGTGATCCTTGGCAAATTCTCTGCCGATGTCCGGGGTGCTCAGATTGGTGAGCTTGCGGATCAAATACATGGCGATCTGCCGGGCTTCAGCCACATTTTTCGTCCGCTGAGAGCCTCTGAGGATGATCTCGTCCACATTGTAGAATTTACAGACCTGGGAGATAATCAGACTGGGTGTGGGCAGGGCGTTGCCCTCTGCCTTGAACATATCCTCAATGGCCCGGGAAATATTATTCAAATCCAGGGGCATGTTGTTCAAATCCCGGTAGGCAAGGATCTTTTTCACTGTGCCCTCAATGGCCCGGACATTGTTGGTAATGTTGATGGCAATGTAATTGCAAACATCATCGCTCAGATCCAGACCCCAGCCGGTGGCCTTGTTTTTCAAAATGGCCATTCTGGTCTCGTAATCCGGGGGCTGGATGTCCGCCAGCAAGCCCCATTCAAAACGGGTCTTCAGTCGATCCTCCAGGGTCAGCATATCGCTGGGCTTCCGGTCGGAAGTCATGACGATCTGCTTGTGCTCCTCGTAGAGCTTGTTGAAGGTATGGAAGAATTCCTCCTGGGTAGATTCCTTGCCGGCAATGAACTGCACATCGTCAATGAGAAACAGATCGGCTTCCCGGTATTTATTCCGGAATTCGATATTCTTACCGGTTTGGATGGCGGCGATCAGCTCATTGGTAAATTGGTCGCCCTTGATGTATACGATGTTGGCATCGGGCTTATTCTTGCGGATGCCGTTGGCAATGGCGTACAGCAGGTGAGTCTTGCCCACGCCGGGCGGGCCATAGATAAACAGGGGGTTATAAACCTCACCGGGAGCTTTGGATACCGCAATGGCGGCACTGTGGGCAAATCGGTTTGAGGGACCGACCACAAAGCTGTCAAAGGAAAACTGGGGATTGAAATCCATGGCCGTGGGACTTTTTCCCTTGGTTTTATAGGCCTCCAGCTCCTCGTCGCCGAAGACGATCAGCTTGATATCCGTGTCGAACAGCTCCTTCATAGCGTCCTGGATATGTGCTGCGCAGCGGTTGCTGATGACCTCCCGGCGATACTCCGAAGGAGAGTACAAAATAAGCTTATCATCGGTAAGCTCCACCACCTCCGCGTCGTCAAACCAAGCGGAAACGATGGTAGAAGTCAGGCGTTCCTCCAAATAGCCCAGGATCTTAGCCCAAACATAGGCAGCTGAATACATGACAGGGCTCCTTTCGTGTATATTTTTTGCCAAATTTCCTAAAAAAACGGCAAAAATGGCGATATTTTCTCACCCTAAATTTTATCACATTTCTGTGTAAAAAACAAGGTTTTTTTGGCGATATACAATATAAAAAAGAATAAAAAAAGCCTTCCCCTGGGGGAAGGTGCCCCAGTGCGCACACTGGGGCGGATGAGGGTAATAATTACGGCATTTATTCACAGTAAATATATATAATTTTTTATATAATTTTTGCCGCCTGCGGCGGGGTTAACCCTCATCAGTCAGCCTATTTGGCTGACAGCTTCCCCCAGGGGAAGCCTTTGGCGACGCCACTGCGGACGAAATGATAAAAAAACACATCCACTTTCGTGGATGTGTTTTACTATGTAACTTATCCCAGCAACTGACAAACACTGAGCAAAAAGCCTGCGGCGATGGCAGAGCCGATGACGCCGGCCACATTGGGGCCCATGGCGTGCATCAACAGGAAGTTGGAGGGGTTGTACTTCTGACCTTCCACATTGGCCACACGGGCGGCCATGGGCACGGCAGAAACGCCGGCAGAGCCGATCAGCGGATTGATCTTGCCCTTGGTAAGCAAGCACATCACCTGACCGCCCAGCAGACCGCCGCAGGTGGACAGCGCGAATGCGCACACGCCCAGCACGATGATCTTCAAAGTCTCAGCGGTGAGGAAGTTGGAGCCCACCATGGTGGCACCGACCGCGGTGCTCAGCAAAATGGTGACGATGTTCATCAGTGCATTTTGCACGGTATCGCTCAGACGGTCCGTCACGCCGGTTTCCTTCAACAGGTTACCCAGCATCAGGCAGCCAATCAGCGCCGCTGTATCCGGCAGCAGCAGGGCCACAAAGACGGTTACCACAATGGGGAAGATGATCTTCTCGGTCTTGGAGACGGTACGGGTCTGCACCATCTTGATCTTTCTCTGCTCCGGGGTGGTCAGCAGACGCATAAAGGGCGGCTGGATCAGCGGGATCAGCGCCATGTAGGAATAGGCGGCCACCGCAATGGCACCCAGCAGATGGGGTGCAAGCTTGGTGGTGAGGAAGATGGCCGTAGGGCCGTCCGCACCGCCGATGATGCCGATGGAAGCAGCTTCGTTTACATTGAAGCCCAGGGCATTCGCGCCGAAGAAGGCGGCAAACACGCCCATTTGAGCAGCTGCGCCCAGCAGCAGGCTTTTGGGATTGGAGATCAGCGGGCCAAAGTCCGTCATAGCACCAACGCCCATGAAAATCAGACAGGGATACAGGCTGGTCTTAACGCCGATATAGAAAATATCCAGCAGACCGCCGTTGCGCATAATTTCGCCATAGCTGTGGTATAGGGGACTGTTGGGATCCATAAAGGCATCCCACAGCTCCTGGTGATACAGTCCGCCCTTGGGCAGATTGCTCAACAGGCAGCCAAAGGCAATACCCACCAGCAGCAGCGGCTCAAATTTTTTGACGATGGCCAAATACAGCAGCACAAAGGAGATGATCAGCATTACCGCATACTGCCAGCCATTGTCACTGATAAAGCCGGAAGCAATGGCGGCAAAGCCGGAATCGTTCCACAGCTTTAACAGAATTTCACCGATATTTATATTCATGTGCGGCCCTCTTTTTAGTTCAGGACCACCATGGGAGCGCCGGTATCAACATTGGAGCCCTTGGAAACCAGGACCTGGGCAACCGTGCCGGCCTTGGGGGCCATAATTTCGTTCTCCATCTTCATAGCTTCCAGCACAACCAAAACCTCGCCGGCCTTCACAGCCTGTCCGGGCTGCACATTGACCTTCAGAATGGTACCGGGCATGGGAGCATTCACAGCCTCACCACCGGCCACCACAGGTGCAGCGGCAGGAGCAGCAGCGGGCGCAGCAGGAGCTGCAGCAGGTTCTGCGGCTGCAACGGGTGCAGCGGCGGGAGCAGCGGGAGCGATGGCTTCATATTCATCCAGGCACATTGCCTTGCCGGCCTCCACCTCGATCTCGTAGGTACGGCCGTTCAGAGTCACTTTATATTTCATCTTATTTGACCTCCTTAATGGAAATAAAACGCAGTTCGTTCAGGGGCTTGCCCAGCTTATCGGCAACAATGGCCATGAGCATGGCAGCAGTCTTGGGGGGTGTATCATACAGCTTCAGCTGACCGGCGCTGCCGGGAGCCAGGGGGGCGGCAGGAGCTTCCTCCACCTCCACAGGGGCAGCGGCTTCGGCAGAAGCTTTTTTCTTTTTAGCAGAAAACACCTTACCCACCAGGATGATGACGATCATCAGCACCACCAGACCGGCAAACACCACGCCATAGCCCAGAGCGGCCAGAATGCCGGCATCCATCAAACTCACATTTGTCAACATAGGATCTCCTCCTTATGCTTCTACGATGGAGTAGGTGCAGGCGTTCTCTTCCTTGGCCTTGCGGTTCTCGAGGAACTTTTCAGCCAGGTTGGGGAATGCAATGTAGCTGAGCACATCCTCGTCGGACTTGGCAAGGTCTCCCAGCTTTGCACGGGCGTCTTCTACCACGGGAGCCAGGGAATCTGCAAAACGGCCCTCGATGGGCTTTTCGTCGCCCAGGATCTTGTTCTGGATCTCGGGATCAATGGGAGCAGGAGTTGTACCGTACTCGCCGCGGCAGTAAGCCTTGATCTCCTTGGAAACGGTCTTGTAGCGCTCGCCGTCCAGCACATTACGGACAGCCTGTACGCCCACCATCTGAGAAGTGGGAGTGACCAGAGGGGGATAACCCATGTCCTTACGGACCTTGGGAGTCTCAGCAAGGGCCTCATCGAAACGGTCCAGAGCGTTCATCTGCTTCAGTTGGCTGAGCAGGTTACTCAGCATACCGCCGGGAACCTGGTAGGTCAGGCACTGGGTGTCGGTGGCCATGGACTTGGGCATCATGGTGCCGTCAGAGACGAATTCGTCACGCACGCCCTTGAAGTAGTCGGCCATTGCCACCAGGCAATCGTCGTCCAGATCCACCTGATAGCCCAGCTGACGCAGTGCGTAAGCCAGAGTCTCGGTGGCGGGCTGGGAAGTACCGCCGGAGAAGGGAGAAATGGCGGTGTCGATGATGTCCACGCCGGCTTCGATGGCCTTCAGATAAGTCATGAATGCCAGACCGGTGGTGGAGTGGGTGTGCAGGTCGATGGGCAGATCCACAGCGTCCTTAATGGCGGAGACCATGTCGTAAGCCTCCTGGGGACCCATAATACCGGCCATGTCCTTGATACAGATGGTGGAAGCGCCCATTTCCTTCAGTTCCTTGACCATCTTCACGTAGTTGGCGTGGGTATGGACAGGAGAGGTGGTGTAAGAAATGGTGCCGGAAGCGATGGCGCCGGCCTTGACGGTGGCTTCCATGGCGACCTTCAGGTTCTTCACGTCGTTCAGAGCGTCGAAAATACGGATCACATCGATGCCGTTTTCCACAGCCTTTGCAACGAACAGCTTGACGAAATCATCGGGATAGTGGGAGTAGCCCAGAACATTCTGACCGCGCAGCAGCATCTGCAGCTTGGTGTTGGGCATCTTGGCGCGGATCTTGCGCAGACGCTCCCAGGGATCTTCGTTCAGGTAGCGCAGGCAGACATCGAAGGTGGCGCCGCCCCAGCATTCTGCGGCATAGAAGCCAGCCTTGTCGATGGTCTCCAGCATGGGCTCGAACTTCTCGAAGGGCAGACGGGTTGCGATGAGGGACTGGTTGGCATCACGCAGCACAGTCTCTACAAATTGAACTTTTTGTGCCATTTGGTGTAACCTCCAAAATAATATTTCTAATTTAGGTGCTTCACGCACAGTGCACGGCATAAAAGGAGTTTTATGCTCTGCAATATGTGTGAATTGATAATTGAAAATTGAAAATTGAAAATGCTGCACAGTGTAACGATGATGTCACTGGTGTGGCAATCCGTCCTCTTTTGGCGGACGACCGATGGTCGCCCCTACAATAGAAACCTATCATTGATGCCGTAGGGGCGAGCATTGCTCGTCCGTCAGCGGCGCAGCCGCCTTGCCTCCCTCTGAGGAGGGTGTTGCAGAGCGCAGCGAAATATAAATATAATACTTGCCAGCGGCAAGTATACCACAATCATTAGTGGATTCGCCGCAAGGCGAAGACGGAGGGAGAGAATACAACTCAGTGTTCTCTCCCCCAGTCAAAAATCAGAGATTTTTGCCAGCCCCCTCCTCAGAGGGGGCCAAGGGCAGAAACAAAAACTTAATTACTCAGCCTTGGGGCCGGCGGCGACCAGAGCCTTGCCCTCGTCATTGCCGGTGTACTTCTCAAAGTTCTTGATGAAGCGCTTAGCCAGATCCTGAGCCTTTGCATCCCACTCGGAAGCATCAGCATAGGTGTCTCTGGGATCCAGGATGCCGCTGTCAACGCCGGGCAGGCTGGTGGGCACTTCGAAGCCGAAGTAAGGAATGGTCTTGGTCTCAGCCTTCAGGATGGAGCCATCCAGGATGGCGTCGATGATGCCGCGGGTGTCCTTGATGGAGATACGCTTGCCGGTGCCGTTCCAGCCGGTGTTGACCAGGTAAGCCTTGGCACCACTCTTCTCCATCTTCTTAACCAGCTCTTCGCCGTACTTGGTGGGGTGCAGCTCCAGGAAGGCTGCGCCGAAGCAGGCGGAGAAGGTGGGAGTGGGCTCAGTGATGCCACGCTCGGTGCCGGCCAGTTTGGAAGTGAAGCCGGACAGGAAGTAGTACTGAGTCTGCTCGGGAGTCAGAATGGAAACGGGGGGCAGAACGCCGAAAGCGTCAGCGGACAGGAAGATGACATTCTTGGCATCGGGGCCGCAGGACTTGGGGCGAACGATCTTCTCAATGTGGTTGATGGGGTAGGAAACACGGGTGTTCTCGGTGACGGAGCCGTCAGCGAAGTCGCACTTGCCTTCTGCATCAACAGTAACATTCTCCAGCAGAGCGTTGCGCTTGATGGCGTTGTAGATGTCGGGCTCGGAGTCAGCATCCAGGTTGATGACCTTTGCGTAGCAGCCGCCCTCGAAGTTGAAGACGCCGTTGTCGTCCCAGCCGTGCTCGTCGTCACCGATCAGCAGACGCTTGGGGTCGGTGGACAGGGTGGTCTTGCCGGTGCCGGACAGACCGAAGAACAGAGCGGTGTTCTCACCGTTCATGTCGGTGTTGGCGGAGCAGTGCATGGAAGCCATGCCGTTCAGGGGCAGGTAGTAGTTCATCATGGAGAACATGCCCTTCTTCATCTCGCCGCCGTACCAGGTGTTCAGAATGACCTGCTCGCGGGAGGTGATGTTAAAGAGAACTGCGGTCTCAGAGTTCAGACCCAGCTCCTTGTAGTTCTCAACCTTAGCCTTGGAGGCGTTGTAAACCACGAAGTCGGGCTCAAAGTTCTGAAGCTCCTCAGCAGTGGGAGCGATGAACATGTTCTTAACAAAGTGAGCCTGCCATGCCACTTCCATGATGAAGCGGATCGCCATACGGGAGTCGGGGTTGGTGCCGCAGAAGACGTCCATGACGTACAGCTTCTTATTGCTCAGCTCCTTGATAGCCAGCTCCTTGCAAGCTTTCCATGCTTCCTGAGAAGCGGGCTTGTTGTCGTTGGCGAACTCCTTGGAGGTCCACCACACGGTGTCCTTGGAGTTTTCGTCCATAACGATGAACTTATCTTTGGGAGAACGGCCGGTGTAGATACCGGTCATCACATTCACAGCGCCCAGCTCGGTCAGCTGACCCTTCTCGTAGCCTTCCAGAGTGGGATCCATCTCAGCCTGGAACAGCTCCTCATAAGAGGGGTTGCAGATGACTTCGGTAGCGCCGGTAATGCCGTACTTTTCGAGAGACAATGCCATTTTATTTTCCTCCTGAATTATGTGCGGTCAAAGCCGCTGAAATTATGTTATTTGGTGATGGACAAAGTCCAATCTTCACCACATACATTGTAACATAAAACGCGAGGAATGTCTACTGATTTTCTAAGATTTTCCGTATCTTTTTGAGGGTTGGATTTATAAAAAAGCCTCCCCCTATACCCTCCCCCGGGGGGAGGGTGGATGCCCAAAGGGCAGACGGGTGAGGAATGGCGGCAGAACAGAGCATAGGAATAAGCCTATACAGTGGTTTTGGCCAACATTACCGCCCGTATTCCTCTTCCGCTTCGCTGTCGCTCAGCACCTTCCCCTCGGGGGAAGGTAAAAAAACATCCCCGGCAGAAGGCCGGGGATGTACAAACTTAGCGGACGTATTCGATGACCACCCGGCGGTTGGGCTCGGTGCCGGTGGAGTGGGTGGTGATGTTGTCCATATCCTGCAGGGCGGAGTGGATCACATGGCGCTCGTAAGCGTTCATGGGCTCCAAGGTGGTGCGGCGGCGGGCCTTCAGCACCTGCTGTGCCTTCTTGCGGGCATAGCGGCTCAGGCTGTCCTCCCGCTTGGCGCGGTAGTCCTCAGCATCCACATTGATGCGGATGTGGCCCTCCACGCCCCGGTTGATGGTATAATTGGCCAGATGCTGCAGCGCATCCAGGGTATCGCCCCGGCGGCCGATCAGGTAGCCCAGATCCTCGCCGGTGAACTCTACGTTGTAAGTATTGCCCTCGCCCTTGACGGCGTGGGGCACGGCCTTGGAGCCCATGTGCTCCAAAAGACCCTTCAGGAAAATCTCGATCTTCTCTTCCACAGAGCCGGGCTCAGCAGGAGCATAGACCTTGGGCTCTTTGGGAGCCTTGGGAGCTTCCTTTTTGGGCTCGCTCTTGCGCTCTGCCTTGGGCGCAGCGGGCTTGGCCTCCTGCTTGGGAGCGACGCTCTTAGGGGCTTCTGCCTTGGGTGCTTCGGGCTTCTTTACGGGAGCGGCCTTGGGCTTGCTCCGGGAAGCGGAAGACAGGGCAGCGCGGGGGGCGGGATCGGGTGCTTCGTAGGTGATCTGAACCTTGGCCGGCTGGGCGCCGATGCCCAGGAAACCGGATTTTGCCTGTGCCAGGACCTGGACAGAAACACTGTCCCGATCCATGCCCAGCTGGGTCAAAGCGGCTTCAATGGCCAGATCGATGGTTTTGCCGGTGGCAACCAAAGTCTTTTCCATTATTCTTCCTCCGTATTTTTGTAGCGGTTGGGATCGTAGGCCCGGCCCTTGCAGTAGGGGCGGTCAGCAATACCGGAAAGGGTCTTCTTCTCCTCCGGCTCTTCCTCCACGATGCCCTTCTTGGCGTCGTATTCACGCTTGGCAGCGGCTCTTGCGGCCTCTTCTGCCTGCTGCTGTTTCTTCTGCAGCTTCTTCTTGCTGGTGTTTTCGGTGATGCCGTCGGGATTTGCAGCCCGCTTTTCAGCCCGGATGCGCTCCTTCTCAGCCTCAATGGCATCCTGCTCCATGGCCTTCTTCAGACGCTCAGCGTCCTCGGCGTCGTAGATCTTGCGGTAATGCTTGGTCAGAATGGTATCTTCAACTGTACGCACCACACCGCCGATGAACCAGTAAAGGCTCAGTGCCACAGGCACGCTGAAGCCGATGAACAGGCTCATAAGGGGCATCATCCACATCATGACCTTGGAGGTCTGTGCGGACTGGCTCTGCTCAGCCGCTTCCTTATCCTGGATGCCCTTCTCGTTGGTCACCAGGGAGTTATTCATTTTCCGGGAGATCTGGGTCTGCAGGATCTGGCTGCCGGCGGAGATCAGGGGCACCAGCACAGCGCCGATGTGCGCCCAGTTCCATACCCAGGCATCGCTGAAGACATTGAAGCTGGGAATGTTACCCATGGCAATGCCGAGGAAATTGAAGTCGATACCTGCCAGGGTCTGCTCTGTGATGCCGGGTACGGCGGCAAACCGGGAGGGATCGTCAAAAATTGCCTGTGCGGCAGCGATCTGCCAATAGCCGTCATTGGTGTTTGCACCCAGGATCTTGGCGATCTCCGCGGCCACCTCTGCGCTGGCACCCAGCATATTGGTCAGAGGCTCACGGATGATGGTATAAAGGGGAATCAAAATCAGCAGAGGAACAAAGCTCCACAGGCAGCCACCGCAGCCCAGGCCCACGCCTTCTTCCTTTTGCAGCTGCTGCATGGCTTCCTGCTGCTTCTGCTGGTCGTTGGCGTATTTTTCCTTGATGGCATTGAGCCGGGGTTGAAGCCGGGTCATTTTCATCATGCTTTTTTTGGATTTTGCGCTGATGGGGAGCAAAACGATCTGCACCAAAACGGCGAACAGGATCAGCGAAAGACCGTAGCTGTCAGTCAGCTGGTACAAAAAGTTCAGCAGCCATCCAAAGGGGACAGTGATAATTTCCATTACAGTTTACTCCTTGTGAGTTCATGGCACGGGGTCGTAAAAATCGCCCTTGTAGAAAGGGTTGCACCGCAGAAGCCGGCGAAAGGCCAGCCATCCGCCCTTGAGTGCCCCGTATTTTTCAATGGCTTCGCAGGCATAGGCCGAGCAGGTAGGACGGAAACGGCAACTTGGGGGTGTGTTGACAGAGATATGCTTTTGATAAAAGTGGATCAAAGCAAGAAAAATTCGTTTCATAGGGCATCTTCCTTCAAAATACCCGCCTTGGCAGCCAAGGCAAGATAGGCCTTCACCAAACTCTGAAAATCGGTCTCCACGCAGCGGCTTCTGGCCACAACAACTATGTCCCAGCCGGGCAGGAATTTTTCCTCGTTGAGCCGATAGACCTCCCGCAGGCGGCGGCGTACCCGATTGCGGACCACTGCGTGGCCCAGCTTTTTGCTCACCGTGATGCCGATGCGATTCATCTGCGTCCGGTTGGGCCAGGCGTAAAGCACCAGGAAGCTGTTTGCCACCGCGCCGGTGTGATACAGCCGGCGGAAGATGTGATTGAGTTTTAACGAACACGAATATTTCATACTGAAACCCTCAAAGTCCCGTTGTAGGGACCGGCGTCCTCGACGGTCCGCAAGCCTCCCCTCAGAGGGGAGGTGTCAAAAATCTCTGATTTTTGACGGAGGGGTGTGAACAAAGCAACGACACCCCTCAGCCTCACATTTGTTCGGCAGCTCCCCTCAAGGGGAGCCTTTTGCGGCTGACATATCAAAGGATCGTCCCCAAAAAAGGGGAAGCGGGGCGAATATTTCCTCGCCCCGCTTATAGCTCCCGTTTCGCATAGAGCGATATCCTGCTTGTCCTCACCAAAATCAGGCGGACAGAACCTTGCGGCCCTTTGCACGGCGACGAGCCAGAACCTTGCGGCCGTTGGAAGTAGCCATTCTCTGACGGAAACCGTGGACCTTGGAACGGTGACGACGGCTGGGTTGATAGGTACGCTTCATGAAGTTACACCTCCTGTTTTCTCACGATTATGCTCGACAGTCTTTACAACTGCAGCAACACATAGTACGAGACCATAATTGGTCATGCTAGTGTATTATAGCCGAAAAAATCAAGAAGGTCAACCTCTTTTTTGTGATTTATTGGATTTTTCTTCATTTTTAGAATAAAAAAGGCCTTTCTTTTGGGGAATATAGCGCCGCAGGCGCCTTGGCTCCCCTTGTGAGGGGAGCTGGACAAAATCTTTGATTTTGGACTGATGGGTAGTCATCTCTCCCCCAGTCATTTTGCACCGCAGGTACAAAATGACAGCCCCCTCCTCAGAGGGGGCCGAGAAAATATACGCAATTATAATGGATTTTGTTTGATCTTTGCAAATCTTCTGGGATATGCCGGGGGCGTGGGGGCGACTTTTTTCAGCACGATCACCCCATGGGATGCCCCGTCAAAGGTGAATTCCTTTACTTCCACCAGGGAAAGCCCCAGTTTTTTGATGGCATTCTTTGCTTCTGCCAGTTCTTCTTTCGCGGCAGAGCCCTTCAGCGCCACCACGAAGCCGCCCACCTTTACATAGGGTGCGGTCAGCTCCAGCAGGATATTCAGCCGGGCGACCGCCCGGGAGGTGGCAACATCGTAGCTTTCCCGGCAGGTGCTGACAAATTCCTCTGCCCGGGCGGTGACGCATTTCGTGGAAATTCCAAGGGAGGGCAAAACCTCCTCCAGCCATTTCATCCGCTTGCCCAGACTGTCTAAAAGGGTCACCCTTGTATCCGGACAGGCAATGGCCAGGGGCACACCGGGGAATCCCGCGCCACAGCCCACATCAATGAGGCTTTTGCCTGTCAGCTCCACGCAGGCGGCAACGGTCAGAGAGTCCAGCAAATGCAGCTTCGCCACAGGGGCATCTTCCGTGATGCCGGTCAGATTCATCACTTCATTCTGTTTGACCATGGCCCGGGCAAAGGCACAGAGCTTTTCCTGCACCGCAGCATCAAGGGACAGCCCAAGCTCCGGCAGTCCGGCGCCCAGGACTTGCAGCATTACATCCGTCATTGATCGTTCGCTGCCTCCAGTCCCTCCTGGAATACATACTCCTCATCAAAGGGGTCAAAGGCATCCTCCACTTCCTCATCCACATGGGTGGGCAGGTAGATCTCCTGCCAGTACCAGCTCAGCAGAAGATCCGTTACTTCGCCGTAGGATTTGGTGCCGCTTTCGTCGCCGCTGGCTTGGATGTATGCGTCGTTAACATTATTGGCAAAATCGGAGGCGTTATCGTCGATGCTTGCGTCCAGGTGTGCCCAGTAGCTCTCCAGATCCCGGCGCATATTGTCGTTGATGCCCTCATACAGCTGAT
The DNA here is from genome assembly GCA_015067545.1 of Oscillospiraceae bacterium. Classification (GTDB taxonomy): domain Bacteria; phylum Bacillota; class Clostridia; order Oscillospirales; family Oscillospiraceae; genus Faecousia. Next base: position 85,263 of record SVMG01000005.1, on the reverse strand, counting down.
TGCAGGCATTGGCGGCGGTGGATGTGGAGATGGAAGAAAGAGAGTTGTAGCAGTAGCGGAAGGCCATGAAATAGCCGGAATACTGATACAGCGGGTCAGAATTTGCGGTGGTGGCCAGGAATGCCGCCAGGTTGGCGTCCCGCTCCGGGGCGATGCACATCCGGTGCGCCATTTCGTGGCAGATGGTGAAGGGAAGGGATACCGGATGGGTGTTGGGGTTGACTGCTGCCTCACCGGTAAAGGGCATGGTCACGCCGGAAATGCCCATGGCGGTGTACATTCCGGCCCAGCCCAGCTCCTTGACGGGGGTGGTGACACCTGCAAAAACAGGATAATTCTTTTCGTAAACAAGATGGTCAAAGCCATCCTTGGCCTGCTCGGCGGATTCCTGGAAGGTGGGGGCAATAAGCTCGCCGTTTTCGTCCCGCTGCACCTGATCTGCCAGCTCGTTGGCCTTGTCCCGGAAATAGGTGGTGGCGTTGATCAGCGGGGTGGCGCTGTCGCCAATGACCATCATATTCAGCCGGATATCGTCAGCCAGGGGGCTGCTGTACTGATTCAGCCCATACATACCGGTGTGCAGTGTCCACAGAAGCACCACGCCGGACAGCACCCAGCCCAGCCACTGGACGAAATTCCATTTCAGCAGGATCATAGCCACGATGGATGCCAAAAGGCCTACCGCCAGCAAAATGGCAAGCACCTGCCACAGGCAGACGGAAACGCCGGCAGTCCATTGGGCCAAAAAGTCCTGGATCAGCCGGGACATATAGGGGTAGACCATGTCCACCAGTGCACCGTGAGCCTTGGCGAATTCTGTGAGCCCCCAGGTTAGCAGGGCCAGCGCCGCGGCTGCAATATATCCACGCCAATATTTCAAAGGAAGTACCTCCCTTTTCTATAGATATAAGATATGAGATACGAAGATATAAGATAAGAAAGAGAGAAGATATCTTGTATCTTATATCTTACATCCCATATCTTCAAATTTGTTTCATGAAGACCTATGCACTCTATAGTATAGCACACTTTTTGCCGCTTGTCTGCCCCTTTTTTAAATTTTATTATAGCAACCAAGATAAAACCCTCCCCCGGGGGGAGGGTGGCCGAGCATGTTGCAGAGCGCAGCGAATCTTAAATCTAAATGCTTGCCAGTGGCAAGCATACCTAAATTCATGCGAGGTCGGGAGAGGAACGGCGGCAGAACAGAGCATTGAATATGACTATACGTTTCCTAAAATTACAGGTTACCGCCCGTATTCCTCTTCCGTCACGCCTGACGGCGCGCCACCTTCCCCTCGGGGGAAGGTAATGCGTAAAAAGCAGTTGACATAAATACATAAAAAGTGGCATGGAAAGGTGCAACTTCTCCAAAAAGTTTTCCACATTATCCACAGCGTTTTCCACAGCGAAAACAGGAAAACCCCTGTAAAACACAGGTCTTACAGGGGATGCATGGGGCTTTGGGGGCTTTCGTCCCATTTCTGCAAAAATTGCTGAATCGGTTTACAGAACAACATTTTGAAGCTCTACGCGGGCGGAAAACACTCGGCTGTGAGTGGCGGTCTCTTCCTCATCCCGGCGCACCGCCTCCACCGTCAGCACCGGGCCGTCGGACAGCTCCCAATGCAGCTGAACAGGCTCATTTTCCCGCACCTCGGACATGTAGCAAAGGGTGAATTCCCGGATCTCGTGACCGGCGTGAAACGCGCTGGGAAGCAGATCCTCCACCCAGTCCAGATACCGGCAGTTGTTCATGTGGCCGTTGATATCCAGATCCGTGTAGCGCACGATGCGCTCCTGCAGGCTTCCCATTTCCCTGGGGAGCAGGGAGCTGGGGGCGCGCAATTCACAGCCCCGGAGCAGTCCGCCCACCTCTACGCCGCTTTTTCCCGGCAGAACCATGGCCCGGGAAGCCGCATCCATCAGGATCCACAGGCTGATGGAGCGAAAGCACTCGTTGCCCGCTTCATCATAGGCGATGGTGGAACGTGGATAGGCGGTGCGGGTGGTGGGCATGGGCCAGGTCTCAATGCGCAGTTTTTCACCGCTTTGGGGCAGACGGGTGATCTGCACCCGGTGGCGGATCACCGCCCAAAAAAGATTCTTGTCGGTCAGAGCCTTCTGATCCGTGCCCAAAATGGCGCTGTGATCTCCGGCTACATCCTGCAGATAGGCCAAAAGGCGGCTTGCCTTCAGCCGGCCAAACTGATCCACCGCCACGGGGGATACTTCAAATTCTTTTACATAAATAGGCTGCATGTAATTCCTACTTTCCTGCTTCTGTCAATGTGATTTCTGCCGAGTACTGTCTTCCGTCCCGGTAGAGGATGAGCGTCACGGTATCTCCCGCCTGATGGGCGTACAAAGCCGTATTCAGCTCCTCCTGCTCCGTGACACGGACACCGTCGATATACATTAAAATATCCTTGGCCCGGATCAGAGGATGCTCGGGCGTGCTGGTAATATACAATCCTGCGGGGATGCGCCGGAACTGCTGATTAAAGGAAGAGACCCACTCGCCCTCCAGCCCCAGGGACGGCCGTCCGGATACAAAGCCCTGGCTGATCAGCTGATCCACGATCTCCTTGACTGCGGCGGAGGGGATGGCAAAGCCCAGGCCCTCCACACCGGCATCGTCGGCGAAGGTGCCGATCTTCATGGTGTTGATACCGATGACCTGCCCATGGCAGTTGATCAGCGGGCCGCCGGAGTTGCCGGAATTCAGGGCCGCGTTGGTTTGAATAAGAGTCATGGTGCGCCCGTTGGTTTCCACATCCCGGTTGATGGCGGATACGATGCCGTCGGTCATCGTGCCACGCAGGGATACGCCCAGTGGATCGCCGATGGCCACCACCGCGTCACCCACCCGCAGCTGGGTGGAGTCGCCGAACTGCGCCGGGATCAGATCCTGGGCATTGACATAAAGCACCGCCAGATCGGAAAGGCTGTCCGCGCCCACCAGGTGGGCTGCAAGGGTGCGTCCGTCGGTGAGCAGCACCTGGATCTCCCGGGCGCCGCTTACTACATGGGCATTGGTGACCAGATAGCCGTTCTCTGACAGCACCACGCCCGTTCCGGAGCTGCTGCCCCCGGAGAGGGTGCAGATAATGGATACCACCGAGGGAATATTCTTTTCATAGATCTCCTGCAGGCCCAGACCCCCAGCCTGGGGCACATTGTCCACCTGTCCGGGAACAGGCTGCAGCTGCAGCTGCAGCTGATTTTCAGGATCGGGGGCGCTTGCTCCGGGCACAGAGGTGGCCGGTACGGAGGTATATGTGGAATTGTCTGTGTTGGAGAAATTCACATTCCCGGAAGATGTGTTATCATTTTGTCCGATCCGGTTCCACAGGCCCAGGGCGGAAAGAATGCCGCACAGGAAGATAACAGAGCAAAGCACCACGGCGATGACACCGCCGTGATTCTTCGGAGGCTGGGTAGAGCCGTTTTCGTAGGAATGCTGATAATTGCGTTCGTCCATAAAAAACCTCAAATAGGGGGATTTGATAGCGCCGTAGGCGCAATACCTCCCCCCGGGGGGAAGGTGGATTGTAAATTGCCGGGAAGGGCAATTTACAAGACGGAAGAGGAATGCGGGCAGAAAATTAAGATTATAGCAAATGTATAGACCTATTCCTGCATCTGTTCTGCCGCCGTTCCTCTCCCGACCTCGCTATGCTCGGCCACCCTCCCCCCGGGGGAGGGTTTATAACTTAGCGCACCAGGGGCAGGGTGAAGGTGAATTCCGTTCTGTCACTTTGACTGGTGACGGAGATATTTTCTCCGTGGGAATCCAAAATGGATTTGACGATATACAGTCCCAAGCCCCAGCTGTCCCGGTTTTGGGAGCGGCTTTTGTCGATCTTGTGGAAGCGTTCAAACACCAGGGGAAGTTCTTCCGCAGGGATGGTCTCACCGTCGTTGGAAACGGACAGGTAGACCTTGTTGCCGCCCTCCCGGACGGTAATCCCCAGCGTGCCGCCCTCCGGGCAGAATTTCACACCGTTGTCCACCAGATTGTAGATCACCTGGTTGATGGCATCCTGATTTGCCCGGGTAAACACCGGATGCTCGGGCATATGCACCTGCACATCGATTTTTTTGTCATTGATCTTCTGCTCAAAGGAAATGAGCACCTGTCCGGCCATTTCCGACAGGTCAAAACGGCTTTTCTGTTCCTCGGGGATGCCGCTGTGATCCTGCAGACGGGAGATATCCAGCATGCTGCGCACCAGACGGCTCAGCCGCTTGGTCTCGTCGGAGACCATTTGAAGATAGTGCCGCTGCCGTTCCGGCGGGATCGTGCCGTCCAGAATGCCGTCCACATAGCCGGAAATGGTGGTCATGGGGGTCTTCAGCTCATGGGAGACATTGGCGACAAATTCCTTGCGCTGATATTCGCTCTTTTCCAAAGAGGAGGCCATGTTGTTGAAGGCCAGCGCAAGCTCCTCCACCTCCTGGGGATTGTGGCCGGAGGTGGTGACCCGGGCGTTGAAATCTCCGTGGCCGAAGGCCTTGGCGGCCTTTGCCATATCCCGCAGGGGATTGGACTGCCGCCGGACGAAAAAGGTCATAATCACCACGGACATGGCTACTGCTAGAATTGTGATTAACAGCAGAGTGTTGGAAAAACGGCGGATGCCGGTCAGGGTGTTGTCCACCGGGGATGAGACCAGGACGATGGCCCGGGGCGCGCCTGTGCGGCTGTCGGTGACGGCTACGGAGGAGATATAGCGATTTTCTGCGTACAATCCGCCGATAATGCCCTTGTCGGTGCAGGCACCCAGGGCAAATACCCGATCCCGGTAGGCCTCATCCAGCCGCAAACCGATGTGTTCGCAGCCCATGGGGGCATCGGCGCACATGAGAAGATTTCCTTCCGCGTCGCAGATGACCGCATCCGCCCCGGATACGGAAATGGCAACCGTCAGCGCCATGTAAAAGTCCTGACTGGAAATGCTTTTATCCCCGTAGCTGGCTTGATACAGCGATGCGATGACCTTGGCATCGTTTTGCAGCGATGTGACGGTCTGCTCCGTCAGATGCCGGGTGGCAAGCCATTGAAAAGAGCCGCTGACCAGCACCATGGCCGCCAGCAAAACCAGGGATATGGCAACAAACAGCCGGCTGAATGTGCTTTTCATCAGCTGTTGGCCTCAAATTTGTAGCCAACGCCCCAAACAGTCTTCAGACACCATTGCTCGGAGATGCCCTCCAGCTTTTCCCGCAGGCGCTTTACATGGACATCCACAGTGCGGCTGTCGCCGAAGTAGTCAAAGCCCCACACCTCGTCCAGAAGCTGGTTGCGGGTGTAGACCCGGTTGGGAGAGGAAGCGAGGTAATAAAGAAGCTCCATCTCCTTGGGGGGCGTGTCGATCTTTTTGCCGTCCACGGTCAGTTCAAAGGCGTCCATGTCGATGGTCAGCTTGTCAAAAACAAGACGGCGGGCCTTTTTCTCAGGAGAGGTGCCGGCGGTGCGGCGCAGAACTGCCTCCACCCGGGCCAGGACCTCCCGCATTTCAAAGGGCTTGGTAATGTAGTCGTCCGCGCCGGCCTTCAAGCCCTGCACCTTGTCGCTGGTCTCGCTTTTGGCGGTGAGCATGATGATGGGGGTCTGAGCCTCCGCCCGGATGGCGTTGCACACTGCCCAGCCGTCCATGACGGGCATCATCACATCCAGCAGAACCAGATCGGGCTTGATGGCCCGGAATTTTGTAAGACCCTGGCCGCCGTCGTTGGCGATGGTGACGGCGTAGCCCTCTTTTTCCAGATACATTTGCAGAAGCTCCGCAATATTGCGGTCGTCTTCCACAATTAAAACGGTTGTTGCCATGATATTACCTCCCGATTGTATTGTAGGGGCGATTCACGAATTGCCCGCGGACGACCAATGGTCGCCCCTACGATTTGAAATCCCTATGTAGGGGCGTGCATTGCACGTCCGTGCGCTGAAAGCGCAAATTTGCTTTTTACCATATTATAGCACCTTTCTGGGGATTTTCGTGAACTTTTTTTAAAGAGTTGCGCCCGAAAATGTGAACGACTAAATTTTGCTTGCCTTATATCCCCTTTTGGGGTATGATAGGGGCAAGCCTTTTATGCTGTCATTGCGAACCAGTGACCGCTGTCACTGGTGTGGCAATCCGTTTTTCTCGGAGGAAACTGCTGTGACCTACTATGTATATATATATTAGCCAACAATACAAATACGGTGCTGTACACCGGTGTTACAAAAGATCTGATTCGGCGCGTATATGAGCACAGGAATGGAGCAGATCCCAAAAGCTTTACCGCGCAGTATAAAGTCCACAGGTTGGTTTATTTTGAGGAAACATGTGATGTGCGTGTGGCTATTGAGAGGGAAAAACAGATAAAAGGCTGGAATAGAGCAAGAAAGAACAAACTGGTTGAGAAGAAAAATCCAAACTGGCAAGACTTGTACCAACAAATTCTATAACGACAGATTTAAGAGAACGGATTGCCACGCCAGTGTGATCACTGGCTCGCAATGACATGGAAATTGGAAAATTATGCGACTGAAAGGAGCAATTTTATGATAGAAATTCTCAAGGCCATCTTTTTCGGAATTGTGGAGGGCATCACCGAGTGGCTTCCCGTCTCCTCCACCGGTCATCTGATTTTGCTGGACACCTTTATCCATCTGGATGTGAGCGAGGCATTTTATGAAATGTTCCAGGTAGTGATCCAGCTGGGCGCGATCTTGGCGGTGATCGTGCTGTTCTTCCGCAAGCTCAATCCCTTTGCACCGTCTAAAAACCAGGTGCAGAAAAAAGCCACCTGGAGTCTGTGGTTCAAGGTGGTGGTGGCGGTCGTCCCCTCCGCTGTGGTGGGTCTTCTGCTGGACGACTGGATGGACGAGCATCTGTATAATTATATTGTAGTAGCCATCATGCTCATCGTCTACGGCATTGCATTTCTCTTTGTGGAGAAATGGAACGCCAGCCGGAGCTTCCGCATTAAAAATGTCTACGAGATCGACTACCGCACCGCCCTTTTGATGGGCGCATTCCAGTGTCTGAGCCTGATCCCCGGCACGTCCCGTTCCGGCTCCACGATTTTGGGCGCCATCATTTTGGGTGTTGCCCGGCCTGCCGGTGCAGAGTTTTCTTTCTTCATGGCCATTCCCACCATGCTGGGCGCCAGCGCGCTGAAGCTGGTGAAGTACTTGCTGGAAGGCGTGCAGACCAGCGGCACGGAGATCGCTGTTTTGATCGTCGGCTGTGTTGTGTCCTTTGTGGTGAGTCTGCTGGTGATCAAGGGTTTGATGGAATATGTGCGCAAGCACTCCTTCTCCGTCTTCGGCATCTACCGCATCATTCTCGGCATCGTGGTGCTGGGTTATTTTGCGATTATCTCGATGATTTAATGTAGGGGCGAACTGCGTTCGCCCGCGGGCGGTCACAGACCGCCCCTACGAAATAAACCCACAACAACAATAAAATCACCGCACCGAAATTTCGGTGCGGTGAAAATTTTATTCGTCGTATTCCTTGGGAACGGGGGTGATGACGGGCTTGCCCTCCCGGTCTACCAGTACGCACATGCCGCCGGCATAACCGCTGGCATGGAACAGATAGTTGACACCGGTCTGCCGATCCACCCAGATCTCGTTGCTTCCGAACGCGCCGTCCGACCAGGTTCTGACAAAGCGTTTTTCCTTTGCCATGGCTTACTCCTTCGTGCCCTCGACGATGCCGTTTGCCAAGCCAACGATGCCCTGCATTTCGCTGGGGATGATGATCTTGGTCGCCTTGCCGTCGGCCACCTTCTGCATGGCCTCAATGGCTTTCAGCTTCAGCACGCTTTCGTTGGGAGCTTTCTCGTTCAGCATTTCCAGAGAGTCGGCCAGCGCCTTCTGCACAGCCATGATGGCCTGGGCTTCGCCGTCGGCCTTCAAGATGGCGGCCTGCTTTTCTGCCTCTGCCTTCAAGATGGCAGCCTGCTTTTCCGCATCGGCCTTCAAAATGGCGGATTCCCGTTCGCCTTCGGCGATCAAAATGGCGGATTTCTTCTGACCCTCAGCCTGCAGGATCGCCTGACGGCGGTCACGCTCAGCCTTCATCTGCTTTTCCATAGAGGACTGGATGTCCGCGGGGGGCAGGATGTTCTTCAGCTCCACACGGTTGACCTTGATACCCCAGGGGTCGGTGGCCTCGTCCAGAATGGCGCGCATTTTGGTGTTGATGATGTCGCGGCTGGTCAGGGTCTGATCCAGCTCCAGATCGCCGATGATGTTACGCAAGGTGGTGGCGGTGAGGGTCTCCATAGCGGCCATGGGATGCTCCACGCCATAAGTGTACAACTTGGGATCGGTGATGGAGAAGTATACGACCGTGTCGATCTGCATGGTGACATTGTCCTTGGTAATAACCGGCTGGGGCGGATAGTCCAGCACCTGCTCTTTCAGAGAAACACGGCGTGCGATCCGGTCGATAAAGGGCACTTTGAAGTGCAGACCCACGCCCCAAACGGTCTGGAATGCGCCCAGTCGCTCGATGACATAAGCCCGGGATTGCTGAACCACAGCAATGTTGGAAATGACGATCATTAAAAGAATGACCACGATGATACCAATGACTACAAGTTCCATAAATTTACCTCCTAAAAGTTTGAATTACACAGGTGCATCCACTTGCACCGGGGATACAAAAGCCTTTACACCTTCTATTTTATCCACCTTTACCAGTGTGCCTGCCTCGATGGGTGCGCCGGAGGTGCTCCGGGCGGACCATTCCATAGCACCCAGCTTCACCTGCCCCTGGGCGGTGACGTTGTCGATGGGCGCAGTTACCAGGCCGGTGGTTCCAATGACACTGTCCACATTTGTTTTGGTGATTTTGGGAGTGAAATACTTTCGTGCCAGAGGGCGCAGGGATGCCAGCAGCACGATGGAGACGGCAAAAAACAGCACGATCTGCAGCCAAAGCTCTGCACCGCAGAGTGCTGCGATCAAGGCCGCCAATGCGCCTGCACCGAACCACAGAGAGACCATGGTTACAGTCTGTGACTCCACCATCAAAAACACGATCATCAGAACCAGCCAAACGATCAGATACATAAGTTTTCCTCCTTTGCCGGATGATACTGCCATGATATCAGAAAAATATGCAAAAGTAAAGCAAATGCCGGCGACCTGTAACAGGTATGCTCTCTTTTGTCATGTGGCAAGATAATAGTATCACATGGTTACATGATTGTCAATAGCAATTATTGAATTATTTATAAATTTTCCAAGCCGTCCCCTGTTCGTGTCATTGCGAGGAGCCGTTGAAAAACGGCGACGTGGCAATCCGCATCCTTGCGGCTCTTTGAGCCGCGCGAGCCAAAGGGTCACAAGAGAACGGATCGCCACACCAGTGTTGCAGAGCGCAGCGAATCATGTAATCAAAATGATTGCCGATGGCAATCATACCACAATTCTGTGCGCACTGGTTCGCGATGACAGCACCGGGAAGGGAGCAAAAAAACGGTCTGCAATGCAGACCGCTTTCTCGTTTAACGATGCTCGCCCAGGAAGAACAGGGCCAGTGTGCCCGGGCCGGAGTGAGAGCCGATCACCGCGCCGGTGTAGCCGATGAAGACCTCCTTCACGCCGCACTTCTCCTTTACAAGGCTTGCCAGATATTCGGCATCTTCCAGGCAGTCGCCGTGGCAGATGAACATGGTGCTGTTGTCGTAATTTGCGCCCAATGCGATGGCCTTGTCAGCCAAAGCATCAATGGAAGCCTTGCGGCCACGGGCCTTGGACATATTGATCAGATGACCCTCGTCGTCCATATGCAGCACGGGCTTAATCTTCAGCATGGTGCCTACCACGGCGGTGGCGGTGCTGATCCGTCCGCCCCGCTTCAGATACATCAGATCGTCCACGGTGAACCAGTGGCACAGGTGCAGCTTGTTCTCCTCCACCCATGCGGCCAGCTCCTCAACGGAAAGGCCCGCGTCCTTCTTTTTGCAGGCATACCAAATCAACAGACCCTGACCCAGGGAGGCGGACAGGCCATCCACCACGAAGATCTTTCGGTCGGGATATTTTTCCTTCAGCTCGTTCGCGGCGATCACTGCGGACTGATAGGTGGTGGACAAGCCGGAAGAAAAGGTGATCACCAGCGCGTCCTGCCCTGCGGACAGAGTCTGCTCGATCAGACTCATCCAGCGATCGGGATTGACGGCGGAGGTGGAGGCGGCTTCGCCGGCACGCAGGCCTGCGTACATTTCCTTGATACCCTCGTCCACAGAATCCTCCAGGCACTCGCCCCGGAAATTTACGGTCAGCGGCACGGTCTGCACGCAGAGCTGGGAAAGCATCTGCTTGGGCAGGTCACAGCCGGAATCGGTGATAATTTTGTAATCGGACATTGCATACACTCCTAAAAAATACTGGACAGCCACAATTCCATCCACTATAATGGAATCAATGAACTTTGTACCCATTTTATAGGAAAAAACCCACCTTGTCACGCATTATTTCGGAGAATTGGGATAAAAGGCCCTCTCCGGTCATGAGAATTCGCTACTCTACCGGCAGTAGAATCCCAATTTTGACGGGTTTTTGTATTTTATATTGTAGGGGCGGTCTGTGACCGCCCACGGGCGAACACAGTTCGCCCCTACGATCGCTATTTATCCAGGAGGCAGTTATGACAAAATTTTTGATGAAAATATTTATGAAAGGCCTTGATCCGCAAAAGGATCGCTCCGCCGCGGGCAAGCGCTCCGGCGCGGTGGGCATCGGATGCAACATCGTGCTGTTTCTGGCGAAGCTTTTGGCAGGTACACTGGCAGGCTCGGTGTCCATCACCGCCGATGCCATGAACAACCTTACCGATGCTACCAGCTCCATCGTCACGCTGCTTGGCTTCAAGCTGGCGGAAAAGCCGGCGGATGCGGATCATCCTTATGGTCATGCCCGGTTTGAGTACTTATCCGGCCTTGCGGTGGCGGCGCTGATCATCGTCATCGGTGTGGAGCTGGCCAAGTCCTCCTTTGACAAGATCCTCCATCCCCAGGCGGTGGCGTTCAGCATGCTGACGGTGGTGATTTTGGTGCTTTCCATGGGAGTGAAGCTGGGTCTGTGGCTGCTTAACCGTGCCCTTTCCAAGACCATCCACTCCACCGCCCTGGCGGCTACCGCCCAGGACAGCCGCAACGATGCCATTGCCACCGGCGCGGTGCTGGTGGCCGGAATTGCCGAGCTGCTTTCCGGTGCGGCCATCGACGGCTGGATGGGTATGGCAGTTGCCCTGTTCATTCTCTACAGCGGTGCCATGACGGCGAAGGACACCATCAGCCCCCTGCTGGGAGAGAGTGCAAGCCCTGAGCTGCGGGAGCTGATCGTGGATTATGTGCGTCAGCAGCCCAAGGTGCTGGGCTATCACGATCTGATGGTACACGATTACGGCCCGGGGCAGCGGTTTGCCACGCTCCATGTGGAGATGTCCACCCATGAATCGCCCCTGGTCTGCCATGAGCTCATTGACGACATGGAACGGGAGTGCTATCAAAATCACGGCATCCATTTGGTCATCCATTACGATCCTGTCATTACCGACGACCCGGAGCTGAATCGCCTGCGCGCCGCCTGTGAGGAATTGCTGGCCATGCTGGATCAGCGGCTGCACCTGCATGATTTTCGTATGGTGCAGGGCGGAGCCCATACCAATCTGATCTTCGATGTGGCGCTGCCTGCGGATATGGCCGGACGGGAATCGGAGATCACCGCCCATTTGGAGGGAAATCTGTCCCGTCAGGAGGGAATGCGCATCTATACGGTGATCACCTTCGACCCCGAGGCGTTTAATTTACCTGTTACGGAATAATATCTTGGCTCTCCCTTTGGGAGAGCTGGCAAAAATCTCTGATTTTTGACTGAGAGGGCAATGTAGGGTGCGGCAGATTGACGCCCCTACATGAGATAGCTTTTTCAAATTCGCCCTCTCCGGCCGGAATCATAGATTCCGGCCACCTCCCCCAGAGGGGGAGGCAAGTGTGCTATCAGAAAAGAGGAACATCTGTGGAAAATTATTTCGATCTGCATTTTGATAGGAAGCAAGTCAACGCCATTTCCAATCTGGGCCTTGCCCACATCGGAGATGGGGTGTATGAGCTTATGTGCCGCAGCTACCTGTGCTGCAAGGGCGACAAGACGGTAAAGAATCTGCACAAGGATTCCGTTGCCATGGTCAAAGCTCCCACCCAGGCCAAATTCGCCGAAAAGCTGCTGCCCCATCTGACGGAGCAGGAGCACGACTGGTTTCGCCGGGGCAAAAACGCCCATTCCCACGCCGCCCCCAAGTCGGCGACCCCCCAGGAGTACGCCAAGGCTACGGGTTTGGAGACGCTCTTTGGCGCGCTGTATCTGACCGGTCAGAAGGATCGGCTCAATGAATTGTTTGCCATTATGGTGAAGGAGTAAAAAATGGCCTTTGATGCGTTTTATTTGTCCGCGGTGCTGAAAGAGCTGAGTGCGCTGACGGAGCCCCGGGTGGAGAAGATCCACCAGCCGGCCCGGGACACGGTGATTTTGCATCTGCGCCACCGGGAGGGTCGGTGCAAGCTGCTGTTTGCCATGAACCCCACCGCGCCCCGTCTGCACCTGACCACCGCCAGCCCGGAAAATCCCCCGGAGCCGCCCATGTTTTGCATGCTTTTGCGCAAGCACCTGTCCGGCGGTCGGCTGATGGGTATTTCTCAGCCGCCCATGGAGCGTTGCGCCGTTTTCACCTTTGAATGCATGGATGAAATGGGCGATTTGGTGCAGCGCAAGCTGATCGCGGAGCTCATGGGCAGAACTTGTAATTTGTATCTGCTGTCCCCGGAGGGGCGGATCATCGACTGCCTGCGCCGTGTCGGCCTGGACGAGTCCGCCAAGCGGCAGGCGCTGCCGGGACTGTACTATCAAGACCCCGAGCCTGTGACCAAGAAAAATCCGCTGGAATTAACTGCGGAATGTTATGTAAACCTATTTTCTCAACCCGGTGCTGACCTTTTGGCTCAGCGGCTCATGGACGAGCTGGGCGGCCTGTCGCCGCTCGTTTGCCGGGAGGCGGCGCTGTACGCCTGCGGCGATGTGGATGCCCGGCTGGAAAATGGGGATATTCCCGCCATTTCTGAGAAAATTGCGGAATTTTTCAAGGAAAATCTTGAAAATCCCACCCCTTATTACTATGCCCAAAACGGCATTCCCAAGCAATTTGCCTTCTGCCCCATCCACCAGTACGGCGACTGCACCCGGGCGGAGTCCTTCTCCGGGTTGCTGGATATGTTCTACACCGTCCGGGATCGGAACGATGCCATGCGGCAAAAGAGCCAGTCCGTGCGCAAAACGGTGCAGAATCTGTGCACCCGTCTGACCCGAAAACTGGCCATCCAGGAAAAAGAACTGGAGGCAACCTACGATCGGGAGCGTCTGCGCCAGTTGGGTGACATTCTGACGGCCAACATCCACAAGATCACCAAGGGACAGACCTTGGTGCGCGTGGAGGATTTCTACGATGAGGAAATGAAGGAAATTGAAATTCCCCTGTCGCCCATCCTGTCTCCTCAGCAAAATGCCGCAAAGTTCTACAAGGATTATACGCGCATGAAAAATGCCGAAAAGGAGCTGACCCGGCAGATCCAGCTGGGCGAGGGCGAGCTGGAGTATCTGAAAAGCGTGCTGGAGGAGCTGAACCGCGCCGACAGCGACCAGGCGCTGGAGGAGATCAAGCAGGAATTGCAGGCCGGTGGCTATTTGCGCGCCGATTCCGGCAAAAAGCGTGTCAAAACGGGAAAACTGCCCCCCTTGCGGTTTGAATCCACCGACGGATTTACAATTTATGTGGGCAGAAACAACCGGCAAAATGAGGAATTGACCTTCAAATCCGCACGAAAGGACGATATTTGGCTTCATGCATCGAAAGTCCACGGAAGCCATGTGATCATCGCCTGCGCCGGACAAAGTGTGCCCGACGACACCGTCACCCAGGCGGCACAGCTGGCGGCCTATTATGCGGAGACCACCGGCGGACAGAACATTCCCGTGGATGTGACCCCAGTCCGGCAAGTGAAAAAGATCCCCAACGGCAAGCCGGGCATGGTGATCTATCACACCTACAAGACGGTCATCGTCAACCCCTATCCGGACATCGTGGTGGATGCGCTGAATGCAGAGAAAAAAGCCTAAAGGCTTCCCCCAGGGGAAGCCTTAGGTACGCAAAAATAATTCTACCAATTTCTAAACAAATGTGTTATAATACCCTCAAGAGGTGAACGAAATGGAAGAAAATAAGGAACTGGAACAGGTCAGTGCCGAGGAAATGAATGCTGAGGTTCTGAAGCAGGATACCTATGTAGCGCGTCCTAAGTGGCAGATCGTGGCCGCATGGGTGGGCATTGCCGTCGTGGCAGTGGGCTTCATCCTGTACTGCTGGCAGATCGCAAACGGTGGCCTGTAATGCGGATTCTCGGAATCGACCCGGGGTACGGCATCACCGGCTTCGGCGTGATCGAATCGGAGCAGGGGCAAAACAGGCTCATCACCTGCGGTGCAATCACCACCCCCGCCGGGATGGATTTTTCCGCCCGGCTGGAGATCATTTATGAGGACATGCGCAAGCTCCTTTCGGAGACCAAGCCGGACGCGGTGGCCATTGAAGAGCTGTTTTTCGGCCAAAATGTTACCACCGGCATCGGCGTGGCCCAAAGCCGGGGCGTGATATTGCTTGCCATCCGGCAGGCGGGGCTGGAGGTCACCTCTTACAAGCCCATGCAGGTCAAGCAGGCGTTGGTGGGCTACGGCAACGCCACCAAGCATCAGATGATGGACATGACCAAGCGTCTGCTTCATCTGAATGCCATGCCCAAGCCCGATGACGCGGCGGATGCCATCGCCATCGCATTGTGCCACGCAAGGTCAAGTACATCTTTGTTGGCACAGGCACAGAAGAAATAAAAACCCTCCCCCGGGGGGAGGGTGCCCAGTGCGCACACTGGGCGGGAGAGGAACGGCGGCAGAACCGATCTGGGAATAGGCTCATACAGTGGCAATTACCCAACGTGATCGCCCGTATTCCTCTTCCGTCTTCAAATTTGACCAAGTGTGGCCAAATTCGAATCCACCTTCCCCTCGGGGGAAGGTTTAGGACGATTGGCAAATCGTCTCTGCAATATTTATTTTGGAGGTACTCCAATGCTCTACTATGTTTCCGGTGAAGTCACCGTTTTAGAGCCCGGGCTGGCGGTCATCGACTGCGGCGGAGTGGGCTACGGCTGTCGCGTGACTGCCTATACTGCAGCGCAGCTGAAATTGAACCAAAGAGCCCGGCTGTATATCACCGAATCCATCCGGGAGGATGCCTTTGATCTTTACGGCTTCATCAGCCGGGAGGAGCAGCGGTGCTTTGAGCTGCTGACCACGGTCAACAGTGTCGGCCCCAAGGCGGCCATGGCGATCCTTTCTGCAGGAGGCCCACAAAATCTGACTTTGGCCGTCATGACCGGGGATGAAAAAATGCTCACTGCCGCCCAGGGCATCGGCAAGAAGATCGCCCAGCGGATCATTTTGGAGCTGAAGGACAAGATCGGAGGCTCTGATGTGGAGCTGGATTTCTCCACCGGTCCGGCGGTGTCCGCACCCCAGCAGGGTGGCAATGTTGCCATGGCCAGAGCGGCCTTGCAGGAGCTGGGCTACAGCCCCGCGGAGATCCAAACGGCCCTCAAGGGCGCGGACGCAAACGCGTCCACCGAGGAGCTGGTTCGCCACGCCCTGCGGGCAATGGTGATGAAGGGATAATTTATGGAATTGCCGGTGCGCAAACCCAACCGTTTGCCTGATTTCGATTACAATACCCCCGGAGCCTATTTCATAACCATCTGCACAAAGGATAGAAAAAACCTGTTTTGGACGGATGTAGGGGCGAGCATTGCTCGTCCGCAAAATCCGCCGTTATCCAAATATGGTGCAATTGTAGATGCGTCTATCCGCGAGATCCCATTGCATTACCCTGCGGTTTCCGTGGATCATTATGTTGTGATGCCCAATCATATTCATTTATTACTGCAAATTAATACAGATGAAGACGGACGAGCAATGCTCGCCCCTACAATTTCTCGGGTAGTACAACAGTTGAAGGGTATCGTTACCAAACAAATTGGGCATTCAATTTGGCAGAAATTATTTCATGACCATGTGATTCGCGGTGAAAAGGATTATCTGAAAATCTGGGAATATATAGACAATAATCCTGTGAAGTGGGAAGAAGATTGTTTTTATACTACTACAGAGGAGGCGGAAGTATGAAAAAACTGGCTATATTGATTGCGATCGTGCTGATGATTTCAACATTCTCCGGTTGCTCGAAATATCAAAAAGCAAACATCATCGGTTTGACCAAAGTACAGGTTCAAGAGCGTTATGGTGACTTTGATCTGAATGGTGCACCTTTTATGGCTAAAGATGGCTCCTATCAGGGTTTTGGCTACGGCTATCTTTTGCAAGAGTCCCATGTGGGCTACCTTGGAACAAATCCTGCAGTGTACTTTTTCATTGTTTTTGATAAAAACGACATTGCCATAGATTGCTATAAAGGCTACCACAGCAACGGTGGTTAAAGCCTGTATAAAAATACGGACGACCAATGGTCGCCCCTACAATACTCCGTCTGGAGGTTTATTTTATGAGCTTAGAATTTTCACAAGAACTGGACAATCCTATTATTTCTCCCACCTTTGCGCCCCAGGATGCCGGGGAGATCGGTCTGCGGCCCAAGCTGCTGTCCGATTACACCGGCCAGGAGAAGGCCAAGGGAAATCTGTCCGTTTATATCGAGGCCGCCCGGCTTCGCAATGAACCGCTGGATCATACCTTACTGTATGGCCCTCCAGGCCTGGGCAAGACCACCCTCGCCGGCGTTATCGCCAATGAGATGGGGGTAAACATCCGCATCACCTCCGGCCCGGCCATCGAAAAGCCCGGCGACCTGGCGGCGCTGCTGACCAATTTGAATCCGGGAGATATTTTGTTTATCGACGAGATCCACCGCCTGAACCGGGTGGTTGAGGAGATCTTGTACCCGGCCATGGAGGACTTTGCCATCGACATCATCGTGGGCAAGGGCCCCAGCGCCAACTCCATCCGCTTGGATCTGCCCAAATTCACCCTGGTGGGTGCAACTACCCGGGCAGGTCAGCTGTCCGCGCCGTTGCGTGACCGCTTTGGTGTTTCCTTGCGGCTGGAGCTGTATACCCCCCAGGAGCTGGCGCGCATCGTTACCCGCAGTGCCACCATTTTGGGCATGGAGATCGACCCCAAGGGCGCCATGGAGATCGCATCCCGCAGTCGCGGCACGCCTAGAATCGCCAACCGCTTCCTGCGCCGCGTCCGGGACTTTGCCCAGATCATGGGCGACGGCGTGATCACTAAGGAGGCGGCAGATCTGGCTCTGTCCCGTCTGGAAGTGGACGAGCTGGGTCTGGATGCCATCGATCGGCGGATGCTCACCGCCATCATCCAAAATTACGGCGGCGGTCCGGTGGGCCTGGAGACCTTGGCGGCCACCATCGGCGAAGAGGCGGTGACGCTGGAAGATGTGTACGAGCCTTATCTCATGCAGCTGGGCTTTCTCACCCGTACCCCCCGCGGCCGGTGTGTCACACAGCTTGCTTATGACCACCTGCATCTTACAAATCCTACGGAAAATGGCTGGATTCAGCAGGAAATATTGTAAAAATTTTATGAATAAATGGTTGACTTTGCCGAGTTTGCTGTGTATAATTGGGCTTGTGGTATATCCACAATAATTTATGACTCCGTATAACAACCAGCATGGTGAATGAGCCGGGGCATCAACCAAAGAGAGGTATTTCCAATGTACGAAGACAAGACTTTAGTTTGCAAAGAGTGCGGCAACGAATTCGTGTTTACCGCCGGTGAGCAGGAATTCTACGCAGAGCGCGGCTTCCAGAACGAGCCCCAGCGCTGCAAGGCCTGCCGTGACGCTCGCAAGAACGCTGCTCGTGGCCCCCGTGAGTTCTTCACCGCTACTTGCGCCCGCTGCGGCGGCGAGGCAAAGGTTCCCTTCGAGCCCAAGTCCGACCGTCCCGTGTACTGCAGCGAGTGCTTCGCTCAGATGCGTGCAGAGGGCTAATTGCCAACAAACAAAAGGGCTGGAACACCAGCCCTTTTTGTTTTGGAAATAGGTTTACATAACACAAAGGCTCCCCTATGAGGGGAGCTGTCAGCCGAACAGGCTGACTGAGGGGTGTCACACCCCACCGTCGTCGCCTTGCGGCGAATCCACCTCCCCTCCAAGGGGAGGCTTTGTGCCTACTTGCATTTTATAGTATCCCATGATAAAATAATTTCACGACTATTTTGGAAGGAGGTGCCGCTGTGCGACGCATATTTCTTGCAATTTTGTGCCTTTTGCTGCTGACCACGGCGGTAAGTGCTGCCGGTACGGTCACAGACCTGCAGAGCAATGCAGTGATCGCGTCAAACGGCACTTGTCAAATTTCCCTGTACCTCCAGCTGACGGTGGAAAGTGTGGAGGAAGACCTGCGGCTTCCCCTTCCCGGAAACGCCAAGGACATCACCCTCAACGGCAACGGGGCAAAAACCTTCCGGGCGGATTCCATGCGCTGGGTGGATCTGAGCGCCGCGGTGTACGGGCCGGGCACCTACACCCTCACGCTGCACTATTCCCTGCCGGATCTGGTAGCGGAGGGCGAAAAAGGCCTCCAGCTGACGCTCCCGCTGCTTTCCGGCTTCGCCTATCCCATTGACAGGATGGAATTTTCCGTTTCTCTGCCCGGCGCACCGGAGGAAGCACCCACTTTTTCCAGCACCTATCACCCGGATTCCATGGAGTCCTTTTTGGAATACACGGTGGACGGCTCGGTGATCTCCGGCTATTTTATCCAGGGCCTGAAGGATCACGAGACTTTGACCATGACCCTGCCGGTAACGGAAAAACTGTTCCCACAGAATATGGTCAAGCGGTGGTCGCTGAGCTATGACGATCTACTTCAGTATGGCTTGCTGCTGCTGGCGCTTATCTATTGGCTGATCTTCCTGCGCTGCGGCCTGCCACGCCGCCTGCGCCGGGTTCAGGCGCCCGATGGCATCACTGCCGGTGAGCTGGGCTGTGTGCTCGGCGGTTTGGGCGTGGATTTTTCCATGATGGTGCTGTCCTGGGCGCAAATGGGCTACCTGAC
Source organism: Oscillospiraceae bacterium (assembly GCA_015067545.1). Taxonomy (GTDB): domain Bacteria; phylum Bacillota; class Clostridia; order Oscillospirales; family Oscillospiraceae; genus Faecousia. Next base: position 66,045 of record SVMG01000005.1, on the reverse strand, counting down.
CGTGGAAATAGACCGCCATAACAGAGTGCTGCTGCACAAGCAGATGGATATGGGCAATGAGCGCAGTGAATTTGAGGTGCGCTGCTTTAAGACTCTCTTCGGCAAGCGGGATCGGGTGGATGGCGGCGGCACGTATTTCGCGAGATTGGGCCGCAAGGCTGCCAAGACCATCCCCGGCGCGTGGCATTATTTTCGAAAAAGCTCGGGAAATCCCATGATCTTCCGGTGCATTGCCGCCGGGATCGGCGCGGTGGCCGGATATTCTCTGGCGGTGGCCTTTGCCACCGATACGGTGTGGCAGGTGCTTTTGGCGATCCTGCTTGTACCCTTCGGCGCGGTGTCGTCCTGGCTGATCCAAAAGGGCGTGCGGGGCGTTTCTCTGCGCCACCGGCTGGATCTGATCATAGGCGTTGTCTGCTGCTTCCTGTGGGTGATCCTGTGCAACTGGTCCGGCGAGGGCGCGGTGGCGATCTTTGTGATCGTAAGCCAGATCCTGGCAGGCTTTGCCGCCATCCACGGCAGCCGTCGGACAGAAGCCGGACTGCAGGCGCGCAACGAGATTTTCGGCCTGCGAAAATATCTGAAGAGTGTTACGACCAACGAGCTGCGGCGAATCATGGAGCACAATCCGGATTATTATTTCGCCATGGTGCCCTATGCCATGGCTCTGGGCGTTGACAAGACCTTCGCCCGGCAGTTTGGGGAGCAGCCCCAGGCTGCCTGCCCGTATTTACATCTCAGCGATGGTGGAAAGCTCACTGCCCGGCAGTGGAACGACCGTCTGCGCCAAGTGGTGCGGATTTTGGATGACCGCCAGCGCAAGCTGATTTGGGAAAAGCTTTTTGGAAGAAAATAAACTGTCAAGGGCGCGTTGCGGAAAGCAACGCGCCCTAAAACTATACGATTCGGATGTAGGGGCGGTCTGCGACCGCCCGCGGGCGAACAAAGTTCGCCCCTACAAAAAGGTTTTTTGATTATTCCTCAATCAGCGCCTTGAAAACGGGCAGGCTCTTTTCAATCATTTCGGGCTTTACGCAGTAGCAGATGCGGAAATACTCCTTGCAGCCGAAGTCCGTTCCCGGAACCACCAAAAGGTCTTTCAGCTTGGCTTTTTCGGAAAACGCCTCACTGTCGCCGCCAGGGGCTTTGATAAACAGATAGAATGCGCCGTCGGGCTTGGCCATTTCGTAGCCGTAGGAGGTCAGCGCGTTGTAAAGCATACGGCGGTTGCGGTCATAGGCCTCCAGGTCAGGGCGCAGGTTGGCGCACCGGGCGATGACCTTCTGCAGCAAGCTGGGAGCGCACACGTGACCGGAAATACGGGAGCTTCCGGCGATGGCGGCATAGAGGGCCTTGCTGTCGGCGGCGTTCTGCGGCACATACACATAGCCGATCCGTTCGCCGGGCAGGGACAGGGATTTGGAATAGGAGTAGCACACGATGGAGTTGGGGTAAATGGTGGGCAGGAAGGGCACTTCCACGCCGCCGTAGGTCAGCTCCCGGTAAGGCTCGTCCGCCACCAGGTAAATGGGATGGCCGTATTGCGCACTCTTGCGGCTGAGCAGGTCAGCCAGTTTTTCCAACGTTTCCCTGGTGTAGACCACGCCGGAGGGATTATTGGGAGAATTGAGGATAATGGCCGCGGTGTTGGGGGTCATCATGGCTTCCAACGCATCCAGCTTGATCTGGAAAGCGGGGACATCCGCGGGCACCACCTTGAATTTCAGTCCTGCACCCTCGGCAAAGGGCCGGTACTCCGGGAAGAAGGGCGCAACCGCCAAAAGCTCTGCGTTTTCCGTTGCCAATGCCCGGAAAACGGCGGTCAGACCGGGTGCAGCGCCGCAGGTGATGAACAGATTTTCCGGTTTGACCCCGGCATCGTAGCGCGCATTCAAGTCATCGGCGATGGCCTGCCGGGTGGCCAGATCACCCACCGCGGAGGTGTAACCGTGCACGGCCACGGAGTCGGTGTCGGAAAGGATGGCCCGGATGGCCTCGTTCACCCCGTCGGGGGCGGGGACGGAGGGGTTGCCCAGGGAGTAGTCGTACACATTCTCCCGGCCCACCTCTGCGGCCCGGCGGCAGCCGTATTCAAAAAGCTCCCGGATGCAGGAGCGGTTAGAGCCTAATTGAAAGCAATTTTCGTTGTACATGTGGATTTTCCTTTCTGTTATGCGGAATAAAGCCTTCCCCTAAGGCGGCGTAGCCGCCCTTGGCCCCCTCTGAGGAGGGGGCTGGCAAAAATCTTCGATTTTTGACTGGGGGAGAGATCGTCGTTGTCTCTCCCTCCGTCTGCGCTAACGCGCAGCCACCTCCCTCCTCAGAGGGAGGCAAGCCGCCTGCTGGCGTCTTAGTGGAAGGCTTGGGATCTACTGATTCAAAAGAGTCTGGCACAAAGCCAAAATTTCGTCATTTTCTGCGCTGTTTTGCCAAAGAATTTCGCCGGGGCCATCATGCAGAAGACCGGCTTGCTCCAGCCGCCGCTTGGTTTCCCGGGCAGTGCCCTCGCCGCCGTCAATGAGCACGAGGCGCGGACCCAGCAACTGGCGGATCACACGAACGGCAAAGGGATAGTGGGTACAGCCCAAAACCAGTGCATCCAGTTTTCCGGCCCAGGGGCTTAGAATATCGGTCAAAAGAGCTTCGGCTTCCGCGGTGTCAGCCTTTCCGGCCTCCACCAGCTCCACAAGACCGGGCGCAGGGATCTTTGCGATGGTGGCGGCATTTTCGTAGCGATGCAGGAGAGAATCGAATTTCTCCTCCCGCAAGGTCACCTGGGTGGCCATTACGCCGATGCGTCCGCCGGGAAACTGATCCACCGCAGGCTTCAGCGCCGGCTCGATGCCGATGACGATCAGATTCCCGTAGGTCTGCCGCAGAGCCTGGATGGCGGCGGCAGTTGCCGTGTTGCATGCAACCACAAGGGCTTTTAAGCCATATTTCATCATTCTTTCGGCCGCAGCCAGGGTTAGCTCCTGCACCTGGGCAGTGGTGCGGCGGCCATAGGGAGCATTGGCGGAGTCTCCGTAATATAAAAACCGCTCGTTAGGCAGAAGTTTTCGCAGATGGCGCAGCACGCTGATGCCGCCCACGCCGGAGTCAAATACGCCGATATAATCGCCTTTTTGGTTCATGGAGCTCCCCCTTTCCCGGAAATTTATGATAAAAATATTCTATCACGGTCAAATGCAAATTGCAAGTATAGACGACAGGCAAAGCCTTCCCCCGGGGGGAAGGTGCCGAGCAAAGCGAGGCGGATGAGGAATGCGGGCGGCAAACTATAGATTTAGAGAACGTATAGGCTTGTTCCTGTGTTGGTTCTGCTGCCATTCCTCACCCGTCAGCCCTGCCGGGCTGCCACCCTCCCCCGGGGGGAGGGTATAAAAAGGCGGACTGCCACGCAGTCCGCCTTAATATTTACTTCGTGCCGAAGATCCGGTCACCGGCATCGCCGAGGCCGGGGATGATGTAGGCGTGGTCGTTGAGCTTTTCGTCCACAGCCGCCAGGTACATTTCCACATCCGGGTGAGCATCCTGCACGGCCTTTACGCCCTCGGGGCAGCCGATGATGTTCATCATAATGATGTTGCGGCAGCCTTTGGCCTTCAGAAAATCAATGGCCGCCACGGCGCTGCCGCCTGTGGCCAGCATGGGATCCACCACAAACACAACACGGTTTTCAATATCCTCGGGCAGCTTGCAGTAATATTCCACAGGCTGATGGGTCTCGGGGTCGCGATACAGGCCAATGTGGCCGATCTTTGCAGAGGGGATCAGATCCACCATGCTGTCCACCATGCCCAGACCTGCACGGAGCACCGGTACGATGGCCAGCTTCTTACCGGCGAGCATCCGGCATTTGGCGACTGCCACAGGGGTCTTCACTTCCACCTCCTCGGTGGGCAGATTCCGGGTGGCTTCGTAGCACATCAGGCCTGCGATCTCGCTGATCAGCTCACGGAATTCCTTGACACCGGTGTTTTCGTTGCGCAAAATCGCCAGCTTGTGCTGGATCAGGGGGTGGTCGAGTACATGTACAGTTGCCATTTTTATCTAGCTCCTTAATAAAGTATTATCTGCAAAAGCCTCCCCTTGAGGGGAGGTGGCACGAAGTGCCGGTGGGGTGTGACACCCCTCAGTCAGCCTGCTCGGCTGACAGCTCCCCTCAAAGGGGAGCCTTTTTCTCCTGTCGTTCCATTCTCTCCCGTTCGGCCTGACTTAGACGCAGGTAATTGGGGGAAAGTCCGGCGGGATCGTCGGGCTTTTCCTGCCGAAGGGCGGCAAGGCCAACGCCAACAGCACGCTGATGCATTTTCCATTCCGGGGGCAAAATCAGACCCGGAATATCCTTCTGCAAGGTATTATAGCACAAAATGCTTCCATCGCCAACCAAATAGATGGGTTTTTCCAAGCTTTTCAGTTCCTTTTTCAAATCCTCCAGAGCAATAGCCCGGTCGGGAGTTTGGCGGATCATCACGCCTTGGTTTACATAAAACAGTGCGTTATACACCTGATTTCGCCGGGCATCCATCACCGGGCACACGAAGCCGTCGGAAATGCCAAGGCCCAAAGCCATGGCTTCCAATGTGGACACGCCGAAAATGGGTATTTCACTGCCCCAGGCAAAGCCCTTGGCCGCCGCCACGCCGATACGCACGCCGGTGAACGATCCCGGGCCGTTGGCAACAGCCACGCCCTGCACATCCTGGGCGGTTTTGCCGCACTGCTTCAGCAGGTCTTCGGCCATGACAAGCAAGGTTTGGCTGTGGGTCAGGCCGGTATTCTGATATTGTTCTGCCAAAAGGGTGGAATCCTCAAACAGAGCCACGGATGCCGCCTTGGCAGAGGTCTCAAAGGCCAGTAAGAGCATTGTGTTCGCTCCTTTCTATGGTAATGCGCCGGCTGTTTTCGCTTATTTTTTCAATGGTCACGGTTATGGGGTCTTCCAAGGCATCAGCGACATTTTCGCTCCACTCCACGGCGCAGATGCCGCCCCGGTCCAAATAATCATCCCAGCCGATGTCAAAAAGGTCGTCGGAAGAGCGCAGACGGTACATGTCGAAGTGGAAAAGGGGCAGTCTGCCGCCCAAATATTCATTGACGATGGTGTAGGTGGGACTGGTCACCTGCTCCCGGCAGTCCAGTCCTCTGGCAAGACCCCGGGTGAAGGCGGTTTTGCCTGCGCCCAGGTCGCCCCGGTAGGCGAGGATCGTGCCGGGGGTCAGTATTTTTGCTAAGCGTTCCCCGAGAGCTTCCGTTTCCTCCGGGCAGTTCGTAATGAATTCCATATTGGATACCTCGATATAGATTATCCTTGTGTCTTGGCCCCCTCTGAGGAGGGTGGTGCTCTGCGCAGCAGATCAAAATCTCAATGCTTGCTGGGGGCAAGCATACCAAAAATCATTGCTGGCAAAAATCTTTGATTTTTGACTGGGGGAGAGAATAACTACCCCTCAGTCAGCCTGTTCGGCTGACAGCTCCCCTCACAAGGGGAGCCAAGGCGGCTTCGCCGCTTTATTGTGCATTCTTCAGCTTCTCCGCCTGGTCGGCGGTGGCGAGGGCGTCGATGATCTCGTCGATTGCTCCGTCCATGATGGCATCGATTTTATACAGCGTCAATCCTACCCGGTGGTCGGTGACCCGACCCTGGGGGAAATTATAGGTGCGGATGCGCTCGTTGCGCATGCCGCTGCCCACCTGACTGCGGCGCATGCCGGTGACCTCCGAGGACTGCTTCTCCTGCTCAATCTCATAGAGCTTGGAGGCCAGCATGCGCATACATTTCTCCCGGTTTTGAAGCTGACTGCGCTCCTCCTGGCAGGCAACCACGATGCCCGTGGGCTTGTGGATCAAACGAACGGCAGAAGAAGTCTTGTTCACATGCTGACCGCCGGCGCCGCTGGCGCGATATACCTGCATTTCTATGTCCGCAGGGTTGATCTGCACATCCACTTCCTCCATCTCCGGAAGGACCGCAACCGTTGCCGTGGAGGTGTGCACCCGGCCGCCGGACTCCGTCTCCGGTACGCGCTGGACACGATGCACACCGGATTCGTACTTCATCCGGGAGTATGCGCCCCGGCCGGAAATGACAAAATCCGCTTCCTTGACGCCGCCCAGCTCCGTTTCGTTGTAGTTCATCAGCTCCACGGTCCAACCCTTGGCGGCGGCGTACATGGAGTACATGCGGAACAAACTGTGGGCAAACAGGGCGCTTTCCTCGCCGCCCACGCCGCCCCGGATCTCCACGATGACATTTTTCTCATCGTTGGGATCTTTGGGCAGGAGCAGGATCTGAAGCTGGCGGTACAGCTCCTCACTCTTTTCCTTGGCCTGCTGATAGGTTTCCTGGCAAAAATCCTTCATGTCCGGATCGCTCATCAGCTCCAACGCATCGTCCATTTCCTGCAAGGCGGCGTTATAGGCGTGAAAAGCCTCCACAATGGGCTCCAGGTCATTTTTCTCCCGGAGGAGCTTGGCGGCCTTTTGGGGATCGGCGTAAAAATCCGGTTGTTCGGAACGGGCGCAGAGCTCGTCATAGCGGTCTGCCACGCTGCGTAGCTTGTTGAGCATAAATAACTCCTGTAAATGGTCAATTTTCTATATTATACACCCAACAGGGCCACTATGCAAGAAACTTTCTTCCATCGCAGTTTTTGACAAAATATCCCCCGGGGTGCGTGGTAGGATTTAATTAAATAGCATGTCATTGCTGCAAAGCCTTCCCCCGGGGGGAAGGTAAATAGGAAAGGACTGTGGTACATATGATGGTGACGCTGGGGGTATACATGCGGCGAAGTCAGCGCCTTATTCGCCGGTGGGCGGCAGACCCCAAAATACACGCTTTTTTGCAGGCGGGCGGCTACCTGCTGGCGGGCTTTTTAGGCAGTGCGGCCAGCTTGGGACACCGGCTTCAGCCGGTGGTTTTGGGCTTTCTGTGTGCCCAGACCAGCTGGCCGGCGGTGCTCACTGCCACAGGCAGTGCCGTTGGATATCTGCTGTTCTGGGGAAATCAGGGCCCGGTGGGTGTGGTTTGGACATCCGTAGGCCTGGCGGCGGCGTTGCTGCTGCAGGGTCGTCGTGTCCAACGGGAAACGCCTCTGTTGATGCCGGCGGTGGCCGGCTGTATCGTCGCTGCCACGGGACTTCTGTTTCAGCATTATCAGCAGTATGGCCCGCCTGTGCCCATGTACTTATTGCAGATCGCAGTGGCCGCCGGGTCTGCGGCGGTGTTCTGCACCGCCACAGAGCGCCGTGACCCCATCGTGGACTGGCTCATGTGCGGCCTGGGGGTGCTGTGCCTTGCCCAGGTGATGCCCATTCCCTATTTGGGATTTGGATACATCGCCGCCGGGGTGATCGCCATTGCCGCGCCCTTTCCTGCGGCGGCTCTGGCGGGACTTGCCCTGGATCTCGCCCAGGTGACGCCTGTGCCCATGACAGCGGTGCTGAGCTTTGCGTATTTTGTGCGGATGATCCCCCGGCTCAACCCGGTTTTGCGCCATATAAGCCCCGCGTTTGTGTATATCGCCGTGATGAGCATTTGCGGTGTGTGGGATATCCAGCCCCTGCCGGGATTGGTCATCGGAGCTGCGGCTGCGGCGATGCTTCCCCGGCAGACAAGCATCGCCCAGCGCCGGGGAGAAACGGGCACAGCCCAGGTGCATTTGGAGCTGGCTTCGGCGGTGCTGCAGCAGATGGAAGCCATGGTTTTGGATACGGAAGAAGCGCCCATTGATGAGCAAGCGCTCATTGTCCGGGCGGCAGACAGAGCCTGCGGCAGCTGCCCCTGCCGGAAAACCTGCAAGGAGCAGGCGGAGCTGATCTCCCCGGCAATTTTGCACAAGCCCTTGGGAAATGGGGCGGATCTGCCGGTTGGATGTCGGAAATCCGGGCGGCTGCTTCAGGAAATGCGCCGATCCCAGGAGCAGCTGCGCACCATACGGGCAGACCGGGATCGGCAGCAGGAATACCGGGCGGCGGTGGGACAGCAATATCGATTCCTGGCGGATTATCTGCAGGATCTGTCCGATACCCTGGCGCAACGAAGGGAGCTGCCCAAGGCCTGGTATCAGCCGGAGGTAGCGTCCTGCTCTGCAAGCAAAAACCGGGCCAACGGGGATCGCTGTCTGTGGTTTGCGGGAGTGGCCTGCCGGTACTATGTACTTCTGTGTGACGGCATGGGCACGGGAGAGGAGGCGGCCCGGGATGCCCAGCAGGTGGGCGGCATGCTCCGCCGGCTTCTATCCGCCGGCTATCCGGCGGCCTACGCCCTGCGGACGATCAACAGCCTGTGCGCCCTGCAGGGCCGGGCGGGCATGGTGACATTGGATCTGGCGGAGCTGCGGCTGGATACAGGAAAAGCCACCCTCTACAAATGGGGGGCGGCGCCGTCGTATGTAATTTCCCAGGGAGAGCCCATAAAAATCGGAACAGCCACGCCACCGCCGGGCCTGTCTGTGACAGAGGGCCGGGAATCGGTGGAGCGGCTGTCCCTTCGCAGAGGGGAGACGCTGGTTCTGCTCAGCGACGGAGCAGGGGGAGAGGAATCCCTGCGCAGGCTTTGGATGGATGAAGAGGCTACAGCCGGGGAGCTGGCGGCCAAGATTCTCCAGAGCAGTCGTACGGCCAATGCAGACGATGCCACTGTCGCGGTGGTGCGTCTGCACGGATCTGCCGTGTCTACATAATACTACAAAAAGAGTGCAGAATTTGTCGAAACACAAGATATGGGAGTAAAATTTAACGAAAAACCACAAGATTTAGCGCAACCAAGGGAGTCTTGACATTTTTTCGTGGGAATGGTACACTTTTCTTATCTGAAGAAGGAGGTATCCCCATGGAAATTCAAGAAAAGAAAGAGAACCTTGCGCTGGGTATCCTTGGTGCAGTGATCGGCGGTTTGATCGGCGGCGCGTCCATCGTGCTGTTCAGCCAGCTGGGCATGATTTCTGCCCTTTCCGGTGTGATTCTGGCATTCTGCACGATGAAGGGCTATGAGCTGTTGGGCGGCAAGCTGGACAAGAAGGCCATCGCCGTGTGTGTGATCATTATGCTCGTCGTCCCCTATTTCGCTGACCGGGTCGGCTGGGCGATCGCTTATTGCCAGGCATTTGAGGAAAACGGTTTGACATTGCCCTTTGGCGATGCCTTCGGCTATATCTATGACCTGTTGGAAATGGATGAGCTGACGGGAGAATACATCAAGAATCTTCTGTTTGTTTATGGCTTTGCGGCTCTGGGTGCATTTACCATTGTGAAGCAGCCCGGCAAGAAGAAAACCGAAGAATAAGAAAACCGCCCGAAAGGGCGGTTTTTTCATGCTGCTTGATCCAGCGATACAAATTCTTCGTAGGCAGTTGCCGGGTACGGCGTGGGATTGCAGTTTGTTTTGCTGCTGTACTCACCACCGCCGGTGACGTTGCCAAAGACCTGTCCCCAGCCGCCGTAGTAGTTCAGATATTCCCGGAAATCGTTGTAATGATTGTCCGTGTAGAATACATATACTTCATCGGCCTCAAATGTGCCGTTGCCGTTTTTATCCTGACGGGCGTAGACCAGCCGGGCCGCGCCCCGGGTGATGACCGTGCCGTCGTTGTAGGTCTTCACCGGATAATCGCCGGGGGTTTTCGTGCCGGTGGTGCCGATGTCCATTTCGTAGTACTGCAAGTCACCGCCGCAGCCGGAAATGTCCGGCAATTCCGGCTCATAGGGGTATTTTTGGGTGTTTCCGGAGAATTTGGAGTGATTTACCCGCAGGTATTCGCCCCAAATGCTTTCCGAGGGGCGGGTCTTTTTGCTGGTGGTGTAGTTGGCGGGAAGACTCCCGGATGCGCCGCCGAAGGCGTACATATAGGCCGCGACCTCTTCCAAAGTGATGTACGCGCCGCCTTTGTAAATGCGCATCACTTCCTTGCCGGTCTCATCGGTGACCACGTAGGTACTGCCGCCGTCCATGTAGTAAGCGGAGGTGTTGCGGATGAATTTTCCGTCTTCTGTGGGCCGATTCTGAGCATCCACTGCGGCCTGTCCGGGCATCTCCATGGAGCCGGAGAGCAGTCCGTGCTTGGTGCGGTACTTGGAGTTGGTCAGACAGCAGGCGGGGGTGTAATTGGCATAGAAAGCTTCTTTACTGACTGCTGTATACGGGTCGGCATCGGGGCATTGGCCCTCATGGGCTTGGGGCTGGAAGGGGATGATGTTGGGATGATCATTCGCGTTTTCTGCCGGAGCACAGCCGCTGAACAGCAAAGCCAAAGCCAAAAGCAGAACAAGGATTTTTGTATGTTTCATGTGGTCTTCCTCTGTGTAGATTTGCGGTACTATTGTACGGGATTTGCCGAGGGTTGTCAATATGCTGCAATGACAGATAATACCTTCCCCCGAGGGGAAGGTGTCGCCACCGAAGGTGGTGACGGAAGAGGAATACGGGCGCAAAAGTGAGATTGCTGCAAATGTATAGGCCTATTCCAATGTTATTTCTGCCGCCGTTCCTCTCCCGACCTCGCAATGCTCGGCCACCCTCCCCCCGGGGGAGGGGTGAAAAAACACCGGCAGGGAATCCCACCGGTGTTGCGTTTATATTACTGCTGCTCTTCGATTTCCTTCAGAGCGTCCTTGCGGCTGAAGTTTGCACGGCCCTTCTCGTCGAAGCCCATGAACTTCACCCAAGTCATGTCGCCCAGGTTCAGGACATCCTCAACCTTTTCCACACGGCGGTTCTCCAGCTTGGAGATGTGCACCATGCCATCGTGGCCGGGAGCGATCTCTACGAATGCGCCGATGGGCAGGATGCGAACCACCTTGCCGTAGTACAGCTTGCCAACCTCGGGAACGAAGCAGATGTCGTCCACCATCTTCTTGGCGGCGTAAGCGGCGGCGGAGTCAACAGCGGAGATGAACACGCTGCCATCGTCCTCAATGTCAACCTTCGCGCCGGTATCGGCACAGATCTTCTGGATAGTCTTGCCACCGGAGCCGATGACCTCGCGGATCTTGTCCACGGGGATCTGCATGCTGATCATCTTGGGAGCAAACTCGGAAACCTCAGCGCGGGGCTCGGGAATTGCCTTCAGCATAACCTCGCTCAGGATCTCCAGACGGGCAACGCGGCAGCGCTCCAGCGCGTCAGCGATGATTTCCATGGTCAGACCCTTGTTCTTCAGGTCCATCTGGATGGCGGTAACACCCTCGGTGGTACCGGCAACCTTGAAGTCCATTTCGCCGTGGAAGTCCTCAACACCCTGGATGTCGGTGAAGGTTCTCCACTCGCCGGTCTCCTGGTCGGAGATCAGGCCGCAGGAAATACCTGCAACGGGGCGCTTGATGGGCACGCCGGCATCCATCAGAGCCAGAGTAGAGCCGCAGATAGAGCCCTGGGAAGTAGAACCGTTGGAGGAAAGAACCTCAGAAACCACACGGATGGAGTAGGGGAACTCCTCGACAGAGGGGATCACAGGCAGCAGAGCCTTCTCAGCCAGAGCGCCGTGACCGATCTCACGACGGCTGGTAGAACGGGCTGCACGAGCCTCACCGGTGGAGAAAGAGGGGAAGTTGTAGTGGTGGATATAACGCTTGGTCTCCTCGGGGTAGATGGTGTCCAGCTTCTGAGCAGCGGACAGAGTGTTCAGAGTGCAGATGGAGAGCACCTGAGTCTGACCACGGGAGAACAGGCCGGAGCCATGCACTCTGGGCAGAACGCCAACCTCGGCGTCCAGGGGACGGATATCGTCCATGCCGCGGCCGTCCACGCGCTTGCCTTCCAGCAGCCACTTCTTAACGACCTTCTTCTGCATCTTGTACAGGCAGACTTCGATGTGCATCTCGAACTCTTCCTCACCGTACTTCTCCACGAACTGGTTCTTGAAGTCGATACGGGCGGCGGTCAGACGCTCCTCGCGGATGTTCTTGTCGTCGGTGTCCAGAGCATACTCGATCTGGGGCAGGCCGTAGGCAATCAGGTCATCCAGCAGGTCGTGGTTGACGGCAGCCTTCTCAAAGGTGAACTTGGGCTTGCCGATCTCAGCGACGATGCCGTTGATGAACTTGACGATCTCCATGTTGGTCTCGTGAGCCACACGGATGCACTCGTAGACAATGTTTTCGGGAGCTTCGTTAGCCTCGGTCTCGATCATGACCACCTTCTCGAAGGTGGAAGCGATGCACACGAAGCAATCGCAAGCCTCGCGCTCTTCAGCGGAGGGGTTGACGATATACTCTCCGTTCAGATAAGCCACGTTGGTGGTGGCAACAGGTCCGTTCCAGGGCACATCGGAAGAAGCGATGGCGATGGAAGCGCCCAGGGAAGCAACGATCTCCACGGGGCAGTCGTTGTCCACAGCCATGACGGTGCAGGTGACGACGGTGTCGTTACGCAGCTCCTCGTCGAAGAGGGGACGCATGGGACGGTCGATGATACGGCTGTTCAGAATGCCGCGCTCGGAAGGCTTGCCCTCACGGCGGTTGAAGGAGCCGGGAATGCGGCCCACGGCGTACATTCTCTCCTCAAACTCGATGGTCAGAGGGAAGTAGTCGATGCCGGCCTTGGGGATGGGGTTGCAGGTGCAGGTGGTCAGAACCACGGTGTCGCCGTAACGGCAGATGCACTCGGCGTTTGCCAGCTCAGCAACCTTACCGGTCTCGACGGTGAAGGTGCGGCCACCGATCTCGGTCTCGAAAATGCGGTGATTGGGATACTGTTTGCGAGTAATCATTTGTGTTTCCTCCTATAGTTTTTTGTTTGTACGGGAGGTTTAGCACTTGAAACTGGCGGCGAGTCGCCGCAGACAATTCGCACCAACTGCGTCAGGGGTCGTTTTTGCCCTGCGCCGCCCGGTATCGTTTCTGCGGAAGTGACCGTAACCACTTTCAACTGCTAAATGCGCTCCCGAGATGTGAATGGAATTGAAAATTAAAAATTGAAAATTGAAAATTATGGTGTGCGCTGTGCGCACGAATGAAAATCATTGCCGCAGGCAGTACCTTAATTTTACATTTTTCATTTTGCATTTTCAATTAAAGAAAGGGCGACGGTATCCGTCGCCCTTTCCCAATTCTTACTTACGGATACCCAGCTTGGCGATCAGTGCACGGTAGCGGTTGATGTCCTTCTTTGCCAGATAGTCCAGCAGGTTGCGGCGCTTACCAACCATCATCAGCAGGCCACGACGGGAGTGGTTGTCGTGCTTGTGCACACGCAGGTGATCGGTCAGCTCGTTGATGCGAGCGGTCAGAATAGCGACCTGGACTTCGGGAGAACCGGTGTCGCCTTCGTGGGTTGCGTTTTCCAGGATTACCTGGGTCTTCTTTTCCTTGAGAATCATGATGTTTACCACCTTTTTTGAATTTACCTCACGCCAAGTAAAGGGTCGGTGTCTTCCCGAAACTGAGCTGTGGGCATAGCTCTGACAATAGTCAGCTTGTTTATGTTATCATAAGTTTTCCCAAAAGTAAAGGGAAATTTTCACAAAATACAAACTTTTTATGCAAACTTGGCTCCCCTTCTGGGGGAGCTGTCAAAAATCTTTGATTTTTGACTGAGAGGGCGATAAGGAACGGTTTTGTATTTACCCTCTCCGTCAGCCTGCTCGGCTGACACCTCTCCCAAAGGGAGAGGCAAGACGGGGCGTTTATTGGAGAAAAATGCAGGCTTCCGCCGCATCCTTTTGAATTTGGGCTTTCAGTTCGTCCAAATTCTCAAATTTCCGCTCCGGGCGGAGAAATTTGTGAAATTCCAGGGTGATTTCCTTGCCGTACAGGTCGCCGTCAAAGTCCAAGATCCATGGCTCGACAGTCACATTCTGTCCGTTTACGGTGGGACGGGTGCCGATGTTGGTCACCGCAATGTAGTAGCGGCCATCCATCCGGGCTTTGCAGGCATAAACGCCAAAAGCGGGCTTGACCAATTCCTCCGGCAACAGCAGGTTTGCCGTGGGGATGCCGATGGTATGTCCCAAACCGCGTCCATGCACCACGCTTCCTGTCAGAATGTGGGGATGCCGCAGCATGGTAGTGGCAGTTTCCACATGACCTTTTTCCAACAGGGCGCGAATCCGCGTGGAGGAAATTTTTTCTCCGTTCATAGTCTGCTCCGGCACGATGATACAGGGCAAATTCCGCTCCTCCGCGAAAGCGGCCAGCTTTTCTGCCGTGCCCTCACCCCTGTGGCCGAAGCGAAAATCGTAGCCGCACACAAATCCGGCAGCGCCATCGGCGATGAGCATTTCCAAAAAGGCCGCCCAGGACATGGAAAGGGTGGCTCTGTCGGCCTTCAGCAGCAGAACCTCCTCCATGCCGAACCGGTGCAAAAGCAGTTTCCGATCCCGGACGGTGTTCAGCATATTCGGTTGTTGATTTTGTAAAACCGCGCCGGGGGGAAGGTCAAAAGTGACAGCACAGGCGGTTGCGTTCTGCTCTGCCGCCAGCTGGCGGCACGCGTGCAGAAGTGCCTGATGCCCCAAATGCACCCCGTCAAAAAACCCCAGGGCGAATATCTTTTTCTTCATATACAACCACCTTCTTGGCCCCCTCTGAGGAGGGGGCTGTCAGCCGAACAGGCTGACTGGGGGAGAGATTGCCGGACGATAAGATCGATCAACTCGCATACACCGCGAAAATTGCGGTCTATATCCAAATTACAAATACGCAAAACGCGTAAATTTGTACTTTCCAGTATATCTGTCCGTTGTAAGTCCGCAATTCTTTGATGATCATCGTAATGGCCTCCGCCATCTAATTCGATAACCAGACTTGCTTTTGAACAGTAGAAGTCTGCAATATAATTCCCAAGCAGCTTTTGCCGCTGAAAACGGATAGGATATTTATTCAAAAACAAGTACCATAATTTCCGTTCCCAGGGTGTCATGTTTCTGCGCAATTCGCGTGCACGGGGGACATTATTTTTGTTGTATTGTTTCATTTTTCTCTCCCCCAGTCAAAAATCATAGATTTTTGCCAGCCCCCTCCTCAGAGGGGGCCAAGGCGGTGCGCTATACCTCAAAAAAGCTCTTAATGGTTGACATAATACCGGATTCTACCCGGCTGAGAGCAAGAAATTCGCCGTTTTGACTGTAAACCCGGTATGTACCGTCCTCCAAAGCGATGGAAAAGGAATTGCCGTTGCGGCAACGGGTCTCCTGCTTGGCCGTCAATGTGACAGCCGGGTGATTGCGAAACATGGAATCCACCGGGCGCAGGAATTTTTCCGGATTTTCCGTTTCCAAAAGCTCTGCCAGCGGCACAGCCTCGCCGATGGTATACTCTCCGGCAGAAACTCTGCGCAGACTCTCCATGCAGCCGCCGCAGCCCAAAGCCGCGCCGATATCCTTACACAATGTACGGATATAGGTGCCCTTGGAGCAGTGGATGCGCAATCTGGCAGTATTTCCCGCAAATTCCAGGCATTCCAGCTCAAAAATCTCGATTTCTCTCGGCTGACGCTCCACTTCCTTGCCCTTGCGTGCCAAGTCGCAGAGCTTTTGGCCGTTAATTTTGATGGCGGAGTACATGGGGGGAATTTGTTGGATTTTTCCGCGGAACTGCGGCAAAATACCATGAAAATCTGCTTCAGAAATGAAAACTTCCTGTTGCTCCAGGACAGTTCCCGTAATATCCTCGGTGTCTGTTTGGATACCCAGGCGCAATACCGCTTCGTAGATTTTCTCGGCATGTTCAAAAAATTCCACACCCCGGGTGGCGCGACCCACAAACACCGGCAAAACGCCGGTGGCCATGGGATCCAGCGTGCCGCCGTGGCCAATGCGCCGGGTCTGAAAAACGCCCCGCAGCTTGGCGGTGACATCCTGACTTGTCCAGTCCCGGGGCTTGTCTACAATTACAATTCCGTTCATAGGGTTACCTCTAAGGCTTCCCCCGGGGGGAAGCTGTCAAAAATCTTTGATTTTTGACTGATGAGGAATGCGGGCAGTAATGTCGGATTTGGGCCAATATATAGGCTTTTTCAAAACCTGTTCTGCCGCCGTTCCTCACCCGTCAGCCCTTCGGGCTGCCACCCTCCCCCCGGGGAGGGTATTTTTATTCTTCCTTATCCGCTCCCGTGTCCAGGGAGTTGATCAGCTTCAGCATTCTTGCACCGTAGGTGATGGAATCGTCCAGCGCCCATTGAAGCTGGGGTGTATGCCGCAGCTGCAGTGCCGCACCCAGCTCCCGGCGCAGATAGCCGGAAGCAGATTCCAGACCCTTCAGCGCATCTTTGGACTTATCCTCTTCCAGAAAACTCACATAAACTTTTGCAAAACGCAGATCCGGGGTGGTCTCCACCCGGGTGATGGAGATCATGGTACCGCTGACCCGGGGGTCTTTGACGGTGCGCAGCAATTCTGCCAGCGCCTTTTGGATCTCCTCGTTGATTCGGTTGATTCGATTGGATGCCATAATTAGCCTCCTTTATTTGATATCGTAGGGGCTGGTGTCCCTGTCAGCCCGTGCGGCAAAGCCGCAAAGCCTCCCCTTAGAGGGGAGCCTTTGGTGGGCCGTCCGGGAGGTCGCCCCTACAAGGCTTTATAAGTTCCGGCCGCCGCGCGTGCGGCGGCCGGCATAATATTACTGCTTGATCTCCTGCATGGCGAAGCATTCGAAAATGTCGCCCTCTTTCAGATCGTTGAACTTCTCAATGCTCATACCGCACTCGTAGCCTGCGGTAACCTCCTTGACAGCGTCCTTAAACCGCTGCAGAGAGCCCACATTGCCTTCGTGAATGACGATATTGTCGCGCAATACGCGCACCTGGGCATCCCGGGTGATCTTGCCGTCTTTGACCATACAGCCGCAGACTGTACCCACCGCGGAGACCTTGTAGGTCAGGCGGACTTCTGCGTGGCCGATGACCACTTCCTCGAACTTGGGAGCCAGCATACCCTTCATAGCGGCCTCGATCTCGTCAATGGCATCGTAAATGACCCGGTAGAACCGCATATCCACATCGCTCCGCTGAGCGCTTGCCTGTGCGCCGGAATCCGGACGGACGTTAAAGCCAACGATGATCGCGCCTGCGGTGGAGGCCAGCAGGATATCGCTTTCGTTGATGGCACCCACGCCGGTGTGGATGACCTTGACACGGACTTCCTCGTTGGAGATCTTCTCCAGGGAGGCCTTCAGCGCCTCGGCAGAGCCCTGCACGTCAGCCTTGACGATCAGGGGCAGCTCCTTCATTTCGCCCTCCTGCATACGGGCGAACAGGTTATCCAAGGTGACCTTGGTCATGGCGTTAGCGGCGGCATCCTTGGCGGCCTGCTTCCGCTGTTCAACCAGTTCTCTTGCCATACGCTCATCGGCAACGGCATTGAATTCGTCGCCGGGGGCGGGAACTTCTGCAAGACCGGTGATCTCTACGGGGATGGAGGGGCCGGCGGTCTTGACGGTGCGGCCCTTGTCGTTGGTCATTACGCGGACACGGCCAACGGCAGTACCGGCAATGACGATGTCGCCCTGATTCAGTGTGCCGTTCTGCACCAGCAGGGTTGCGATGGGGCCGCGGTTCTTGTCCAGACGGGCCTCGATAACCGTACCCTTTGCCCGGCGGTTGGGATTGGCCTTCAGCTCCTGCACCTCAGCGGTGAGGATGACCATTTCCAGCAGATCATCCAGACCCATGCCGGTCTTGGCGGAGATGGGCACGATGACCGTGTCGCCGCCCCACTCTTCGGGGATCAGATCGTATTTGGTCAGCTGTTCTTTGATCTTGTCGGGATTTGCGGTGGGCTTATCCATCTTGTTGATGGCCACGATGATGGGCACTTCTGCCGCCTTGGCATGGTTGATGGATTCCACAGTCTGGGGCATGATGCCGTCGTCGGCGGCGACCACCAGAATGGCAATGTCAGTGGATTTCGCGCCACGGGCACGCATGGAAGTAAAGGCCGCGTGGCCGGGGGTATCCAGGAAGGTCACCATATTTCCGTTCACATCGACAGTATATGCGCCAATGTGCTGGGTAATACCGCCTGCCTCGCCGGCAGTGACGGAGGTTTTACGGATGGCGTCCAAGGTAGAGGTCTTACCGTGGTCAACGTGACCCATGACCACCACCACGGGAGCGCGGGTGACCAGCTCCTCGGCGGTGTCCACATGATCCTCGATCAGCCGTTCCTCGATGGTGACGGTGATCTCCTTTTCCACCTTGCAGCCCATTTCGGTGGCCACAAATTCGGCAGTGTCAAAATCGATGGTCTGGTTGATACCGGCCATGACACCGTTTTTCATCAGCAGCTTGATGACCTCACCGGCGGTCTTCTTCATCCGGCTGGCCAGCTCGCCCACAGTGATCTCCTCGGGGATCTTCACAGTGACGGGAGCCTTGCGGGCAACCTCCATCTGCAGGCGGCGCATCTTTTCCTGCTCCTCGTTGCGGGACTTGTTACCCTTGAACTTGTTGTCCTTTTTGTTCTGCTGCTGACCCTTTTTGCCAAACTTCTGCTTGCCGCCCTGGTAATTCTGCACCTTTTCGGACACCAGATTGTCCACATCGGCAAAACGGTTGGTATTGACCTGCACCGCAGAGGTATCCACCACGCGACGCTCACGCTTGCGCTCCGGCTCAGCGGGCTTGGCAGGCTTTTGCTCCTTGGGAGCTTCCGCCTTGGGTTTTTGCTCACCGGCGGGCTTTGCTTCGGCCTTGGGAGCTTCCTTGGCGGGCTCGGCCTTGGGCTCAGCGGGCTTGGGCTGCACTGCAAATACCACCTCCAAAGAGGCAATCTGATTGTGCTGGGTCATATAGTCGAAAACAATATTCAGCTCCTCATCCGTCAAGGCCTGGGTGGGAGACTTGGGTTTTTCGCTGTATTTGGCAAGGATCTCAGAAATATCCTTGTTGGGACGGCCAAAATCCGCCGCCACTTCTTTCACACGATATTTCGTTACAATACTCATATAGAAACTGCACCTCCAAAATCATAATTCCTTACTTCGTAGGTTTGCGTTTGCCAAAGCGCTTGTTCTGTGCATGGGCCTTGGCTTCCTTCTGCCGCTGCTTGGCCCTTTGTACCGTGGCTTCCAATGCGGCAAGGACATCTTTGTACTTTTCCGCATCCAGCGTCTTCGCCAAGGACAAAGCAAGACCCGCATCTGTGATGGCGGCAATGGCCAGGCTGGTTCTGCCGATGGCAAAGCCCATTTCATCCTTGGTGCTTTGCAGCCGAACCAGCTGCTGGTTCGTTCCGGCCACGAAGCTTTTGGCTCTGCGCCAGGTGTGGTCGGATGCATCCGATGCCACGATCACCAGCCGGGCGTGACCCAATCTTGCGGCTGCGCCCACGGGCTCTTCGCCCAGCTCTGCAAATCCTGCTTTCCTGGCCAGGGCCAGGTAGCTCAGTGCTTTATCCAAGATCTGTGCCCTCCATTTCCTTTTCCAGGCGGTCATAGACCGCTTCGGGAATGGGGGTTTCCAGACAGCGCTCAAGAGAGCGGCTCTTTCTTGCTTTGGCAAGGCAGGCCATATCCGGGCAGACGTATGCGCCCCGGCCATTGAGCTTGCCGGAAAAATCCAGGCGGATCTCGCCATCGGTGCAGCGCACCACGCGGATCATAGCACGTTTTTCTTTTCTTTCCCGGCAGCCCATACACTGCCGCTGAGGGATCTTCTTTTGCATTATGCTGCCTCCTTTGTTGATTACCCACTTGGCTCTCCCTCTGGGAGAGCTGGCAAAAATCTTTGATTTTTGCCTGAGAGGGCAATTACCCCAATTTTATGACAAAGCCCTCTCCGTCAGCCTGTTCGGCTGACACCTCTCCCAAAGGGAGAGGCAAGGGGATTACCTCTTACTCTGCCTGGGAAACAGGCTTGATGTCGATCTTGAAGCCGGTGAGGCGGGCAGCCAGACGGGCGTTCTGACCCTCCTTGCCGATGGCAAGGCTCAGCTGATCATCGGGTACCAGCACGCGGCAGGCGTTCTTCTGACCGGGGATCAGCTCCACGGAAACCACATCCGCGGGGCTCAGAGCGGCGCTGACATACTGGCAGGGATCTTCGGACCACACCACGATGTCGATCTTCTCGCCCTTCAGCTCCTCCACCACAGCGGCAACACGGCCGCCGCGGGGACCGACGCAAGCGCCCACGGGATCGACACCCTCCATGGTGGCGCGAACGGCCATCTTGGAACGGGAACCGGCCTCACGGGCGATGTTGCGGATCTCCACCTGACCGTCAGCGATTTCGGGAGTCTCCAGCTCAAACAGCCGGCGCACCACATTGGGATGGGTGCGGGAAACATAGACATTGGTGGAACGGTTGCCCTGGCGGGCCTCCAGAACATAAACTCTCACATGATCGCCGGGGCGGTAGCTCTCGCCGGGGATCTGCTCGGAAGCGCGCAGGATGGCGTTGTGCTGCTCGTTGCCCTGACCCACAGTGACCAAAATGTCGCCGCTTTCGGGATCGATGCGCAAAACAGTACCGGTGAGCAGCTCCTGGGTCTTGGAGGAGTAGCTTTCATAGACCATGCCGCGCTCGGCCTCGCGAATGCCCTGGATGACCACCTGCTTGGCAGTCTGAGCGGCAATGCGGCCAAACTTCTGAATATCCACGGGGATGGAAACATTATCACCCAGCTTTACGTCGGGGTTGATGTTCTTTGCGGCGTCGATGTGGATCTCCAAAGCGGAATCCTCCACCTCTTCCACAACGGTCTTGACCTGATACATGTACAGGCCCTCTTCACTCAGATCCACCACCACATTTTCGGCGGGGATGTCCCGATGATCCTCACGATCCTTGCGGTAGGCGTTGGCCATGGCCTGCTTCAGACGCTCCACCATGTAATCCACGCTGATGCCCTTGAGCTTTTCCAGCTCCCGCAGGCTGGCGAAAATTTCAGCACCGATGTCGATCTTGGGTGCTTCGGTCTTTTTGCTTTTTCTCTGTGCCATTGTCGTTTGATTCCTCCTATATGTTATCTTTGTTTATTTTCTTAAAATTCCACACGAAGCCGCACCATGGCAACCTCGGATTTTTCGAAGGTGATGGTCTCTTTGCCGGATTCCACGGTAACTTTGCCGTCTTCGTAGCCGCGCAGGATGCCGGGGATCTCCTTCAGACCGTTGCGGGGGCGGTAGAGCTTGACCATGATGGGGCTTCCCATGAACCGCGCAAAATCAGAAGGTCTTGTGAGCTTGCGCTCCAAACCTGCGGAACAGACCTCAAAATGATAGGATTCCGTGATGGGGTCTTTCTCATCCAAAATGGGGTCAACCGCACGGGAGATGGCCTCGCAGTCGGTGATGTCCACGCCGCCCTCTTTTTCGATATACAGCCGCAGGAAACGCTCCGAGCCTTCCCGGACGTATTCCACATCCCACAATGAGCATCCGTGCGCTTCCACGATGGGCTTTGCAAAACCGGCTACCAGTTCGGTAACTTTCATAATGTCCTCCTTTGTCATTAAGAAAGAGAGAGGGGCGCGCCCCTCTCTCCTAACAGTCAAACATCTTACAGTGGGATTATAACACTTGTTTTTGGGAATTGCAACCCCTTTTTTGGGGAAATTCTCCCGTTTTTTCGACAAATATACCCTCCCCCGGGGGGAGGGTGTCAGCCGAACAGGCTGACGGGAGAGGAATGGCGGCAGGACCGACACAGGGAAATGCCTATACATTTCCAAAAATCTTGGATTACTGCCCGTATTCCTCTTCCGTCTTCAAAATTGCTTTATGCAATTTTGAATCCACCTTCCCCTCGGGGGAAGGTGTAGAACTGTTGCGGTAAATTATCTTAATTTCCCACGGACAGGTACTTCCGATCCCAGTCCATGTCGAACAGGCTCTTGCCCACCATTTCCGAGAAGCCGGCGGACATGTCATCTGCAAGCTCCGTCAAGGGTGCAGCGGCCTCCAGACTTTCCAAATAGAATTCCGGCAGTGCCTCGTCACCCAAAATCGCGCCCAGCATTGCACCGGCGATGGCGCCCACAGCGCTGCTGCGGCCGGAGTGATTCACGGCGGTGATCATGGCGGTGTCAAAATCCCGGTTGCAGGTGGCAACGGTGTACACCGCACCGGCCAGCACCTCCGCCGCCGTGCGGCAGGAAAGGGTCTGCATGGCCTCCATGGGGGATACATTGGGAGATACAGCCAAGGTCAGCGCCAGCTGCAGCAGCTCCCACAGCTTGCCGCCCTGGGAGAAGTGAAGGCCCACAGCGTCAATGGTCTGCTGCACCAGCTCCGCAATGGGCGCGTTGGGCTCTTGCAGCAGCAGCTGCAGCAAATGGGTCAGTGCTGCGGCGGATATATACGCCTCCGGCTCGCCGTGGGTCAGCGCCACGGTTTCCGCACCCAGACGGTCAACATCCGACGGGGTCAGCTCCAGATCCTGTCGCAAAAGGGCGATGGGGATCACAGTGGTCAAAGAACCGGGATGATTGGATTTGTACTGGGGCGCATCCACAGAGCCCAAATTTTCCTTGCTCAGGGCATCCAGCATCCGGTTGTCCATGCAGAATTTCCGCTTCATTTCCGGTACGCCGGACAGCCAGCAGTAATTCTTCTCCGGCAGGCTAAAGGTCTGGCTTCGTGACCACTCCCGAATAGCCAGGGTGATGTAGCGCATCAGCTTGGAGATCCAGCCCTTGGACTGCCCCCGGGTAAGGCCCAAAAGTAGACCGTTGGCGGTAAAGGCCGCCAGCTGGGTATAGGAGGTGATGTCGGCATAGCCGTTGACAAGGTCATAGCCAAGCAGGCCGTTTGGGCCGTAATCACTGCAGATCTCTTCCAAAGAGCGCCGGTCCACGGTGTGGCCCATGGCATCGCCCACTGCAAGACCCAGCAGTACGCCCCGATTTTTGTCCTGTCTTTGTGCCATAATTGCCCCTCCTTTGTACTTTTTTAGAATATTATATCGGTATTTGCCGCAAAAGGCAAGAAGAATATGGGAATTTATATTGAAATAACAATACCCTCCCCCGGGGGGAGGGTGGATTCAACTTTGTCCACACTTGGGCAAAGTTGAAGACGGGTGAGGAACGGCGGCAGAACCAACATAGAAATATGCCTATACACATGCTACGATGCTACATTACTGCCCGCATTCCTCATCCGCCCCAGTGTGCGCACTGGGGCACCTTCCCCTCGGGGGAAGGTTTTGGCGGTATCTCTTCTGTAATCGCTTGCCGATCCGTTCCAGTCCCATGCGCAGTCCCTTATAAACCACCGGAGCGGCGGCCATGAACAGGAGCATCACAACGGTGGCCTTCAGATCTCCCCGGGTCAGGTCAAAGAATCTGCCGAGTACCGTAAAGCAGAAGACCAGCGCGATGGCCATGGCCCACCACAGAATGTGGCGGAACAGGTCAAAGGGCTTGCAGGTCTGCCGCAGGACGAACATGCCCACCGTTGCCATGACGGCGGCGCAGGCGGTGAAGATCTGCGGTCCGGGAACGCCCATAAGCGTCATGACCAGCTGGGTCAGCAGCACCAGCAAAAGGTTGCACAGGCCGCCGGGCAGGGCTTTGCCCAGCACCGTGGGCAGGAATTTGCCGCTGACTCGCTCATAATTGGGCTCCATGGCCAGACAAAAGGACGGAAAACCAATGGTCAGTGCGGAGATCAGCGTCAGATGCAGGGGTACAAACGGATAGGGGAATCCTGCAATGAGACAGGCCAGGGCCAGGCCCATGGACAAAATATTTTTCACAAGGAACAGCGAAGCGGAGCGCTGGATGTTGTTGATCACCCGGCGTCCCTCATCCACAATGGCGGGCATGGCGGCAAAATCCGACTCCGTCAGCACCAGCTGTGCCACCTGGCTGGCGGCTTGCGCGCCGGAGGCCATGGCGATGGAGCAGTTGGCCTCTTTGAGTGCCAGCACATCGTTGACGCCGTCGCCGGTCATGGCAACGGTGTGGCCTGCGGCCTTCAGCGCCCGTAAAAGTGCCTTTTTCTTGTCCGGCGTGACCCGGCCAAAGACGGCGCATTCCACCGCAGAGCGGGCGATTTCTTCATCCGTTTCCAGTGTGGATGCATCTACATACTTTTCCGCGCCCGCAATGCCGGCGCGCAGGGCCACCTGAGAAACGGTCAGGGGATTGTCGCCGGAGATCACCTTGACGGTCACCCCCTGCTCCTTGAAATAGGCAAAGGTTTGAGGCGCGGCAGGGCGGATCTTGTTGGACAGCACCACCAGCGCCAGGGGGCGCAATTTTCCCGGTTCCAAGTGATCGGTCAGCGTTCCGGCATGGGACGCGATGAGCAGCACGCGGCTGCCCCGGCTTGTCCATTCCTCCACGGTTTCCTGCAGCTCGCCGTAGCGCGATTGCATCACAAATTCCGGCGCGCCAACAACGAAAGCACCCTGCCCGCGAAACACAGCGGCGCTCCATTTTTTGTCGGAAGTAAAGGGGATCCGCTTTTCGCAGAACCAGTTTGTTTCGCCGGAGAACATCTCAATCATCGCCCGTGCGGTATCGTTTTCCGGCTCCTGGCCTGTGTAGATGGCGGCCAAAACATCCTCCACCCGGTCATGGGAATCCTCAGTCATAGGGATCACCTGCTCCACTTCCATACCGGGCTCGGTGATGGTGCCGGTCTTGTCCACACACAGCACATCCACCCGGGCCAGAGCCTCAATGCAGTTTAAGTCCTTCACCAGCACCTTGTTTTTGGTCAGCTTCAGACTGGAAGCGGCCATGGCAATGCTGGTCAGTAAGTACAGGCCCTCGGGGATCATGCCCACAAGGGCGGCAACGGTTGCTTCAGTACTGTCGGTCAAGCCCCGCTGAAGTGCCCAGAATTCGTGATAGAATAACAGCAGTCCCACGGGGATCAGTGCAATACCCACCCAGCGGATCAGCTTGTCCAAAGAGCGCATCATTTCCGATTTTGCTGCGTGGGGATCTTCCCGGGCCTCCTGGGAAAGCCTGGCGGCAAAGGCATCCGCGCCCACGCCGGTGAGCCGGGAGCGTGCCTTGCCGGAGATCACAAAGCTGCCGGAAAACAGAGTATCTCCCGGCGTTTTGGTAACGGCGTCCTCTTCGCCGGTGATCAGTGCTTCGTTGACCTGCAGCTCGCCCGTGAGAACAAGTGCATCGGCGCAGATCTGATCGCCAACTACGAATTCTACAATATCATCCCGCACAAGCTCCTCCGACGGCAGGATCTCCACCTGTCCGTCCCGGACAGTGCGGATCTTTTGCGCCGCCACAAGAGCCAGCCGGTCTACTGCCCGCTTGGCTCTTATTTCCTGATAGCAGCCGATGCACAGATTGCATACCACCACGATCAGAAAGGTCATATTTTTCACAGAAGAACCTGCCAGAGCCAGTACCGCCGCCAGCACCGCGAACACCAGATTGAAAAAGGTGAACAGGTTTTGCGCGATGATATCCCACTCCGTTTTGCCGGCACCCTTCGTCTGACCGTTGGCCCAGCCCCCGTCAGAGCGCAGTGCGGCTTCCTCTTTCGTCAAACCCACCTCCGGCGCAGCTTCCAACACGGGAATCTCCTGCCGAAGCGCTTTCTTCTCTCTTCTCATAGCTGTCTCCTTAACGGATGGTGGGAAGTCCGTTTTGAATATCCCACATCAGCAAAAGTTTGCCGTTTTTTACCGTGATCTCAGCTTCTTTTCCAACAAAATGATTGCTCACGCCCAGGGGAAAATCCGATGTCAGCACGCCGTCCTCCAGGGGGTATTGCAGACCCTGGAGGGTAACGCCCGAAGCATCCTTGCCCAAACAAAAAACGGACAGAATGCCCCTGGAATCGGCACCGAAAACAGCAGTTTCCTTTTCGATCACCGTGGCCACCTGTGTCCGGCCTATGAGGTAGCCCCGGGCGCCCTCGGCACGCAGAAATGCCAGCGCCTGCAAATTGGCTACGGTATGATCCGGCCGCTTGCCCTCCATGCCGCCGTAGATGAGAAATTCCCGGAATCCGGCGTCCAGCCCGTGGCGGATCGCAAGCATCACATCGGTGTCGTCCTTTTCCACCGGGAAAACCTGCGCCCCCTGAGGGACATAGCCCAAAGAGTCGAAATCTCCCAAGATCACATCCGGGACGATGCCCAGCTTTTCCAGGTGGGCGATCCCTCCGTCGGCGGCGACGGTGAGGTCATCCTGTTCAATTGGAAGGAGCAGAGAATCAAATTCCGCTGCTCCGAATATCACACATCGGGCCATAGTGTTTGCCTCCTGTAATACAGCAAGCCTCCCCTTGAGGGGAGGTGGCACAAAGTGCCGGTGGGGTGTCACCCCTCAGCCTCACGTTCGTTCGGCAGCTCCCCTCTAAGGGGAGCCTTGGGGAAGGCTTAATATGTAAGTCCTTTCGGGTAGAAGAAGCGTATCTTTTCCTTCGCAACGCGGATATCCACCGCATCAGAAATCCGCAGCTCGCCGTCCAAATTGATGGCGCTGGGCTTGTCACAGCGGATCACCACCCGATCCGTTTTGAAATGGCGCACCAGCTGAGGCAGTTGGGTATATTTGCCGGATTTGTACTTGCCGATCACCTGTGCCACCTTAAGCACCGACACCTTTTTGATCAGCAGAACATCCAAAAGGCCGTCGGTGGGATCAGCCTCCGGCACGGGATTGAAGCCGCCGCCGTAAAATCTGCCGTTGCAGGCGCAGATGAGGGTTTGTTCTGCATCCACCACCTCACCGTTCACTTCCACCACATAATGCTCGGAAATGCCCCGGAACACATTCACCAGAGTGGACACCGCGTAGGCCCGGAAGCCACTGAGTAGGGGGATGCGCTTGTAGTTGGCCACATCCGTGCCGATCCGGGCATCCAGTCCCACGGAGCAGATGTTCAGGGAAATATCGTCGTTGCACCGGATCAGATCAAAGGCTGCCTCGTCGGCATCCAGCAGCCGCTCCAGGTCAAAAAATGCCCTGGGGTCAGAGAACAGCTTGACGAAATCGTTGCCGCTGCCTCCGGAAAACACCGTGACAGCAACATTGTCGAAGCCTGCTGCTCCGGATACCACCTCGTTCAGCGTTCCGTCGCCACCGCAGGCGTAGATGCGATAGTCTTCGCCGGTTTCGGCGGCCTCCCGGGCCAAACGGGTGCACTCACCGGGGGCGGCGGATACCTCAATGCGGTAGTTAAGACCACGCTCGCCGCAGATCTTGTGAATCGTTTCGGAATAATCCTTGGTTCTGTCCCGGCTGCCTGCCGCGGGGTTGATGATAAAAAGATGGGTCATAGTATTCTCCAATTTTCTGTGACTGGTGTGGCGATTCGTTTCTTGGCCCCCTCTGAGGAGGGGGCTGTCAGCCGAACAGGCTGACTGGGGGAGAGAAACACTTTTATTATCTCTCCCTCCGTCATTTGCTCGTATCTCGCAAATGCCACCTCCCTCCGCAGAGGGAGGCAAGGCGGCTGCGCCGCAAGTGTTTCGGCTTATTTGCGCCGGCTGTTATCCGTATACATATAATAATCGCACTTGATCATGCCGTTGTAGAGCTTGCGCTTTTTGTCGGCGCGGCGGCCGAAATAATGCTCAAATTCCGGCTCGGAGGTGATGATAAACTTGCTCCAGCCGTCGGCAAATTTCAGATGCCGGCCCAGTGCCTCGTACAGCCGCTGGGCACTGCGCTGCTCCATCATCCGCTGGCCGTAGGGGGGATTGCAGATGAGGATGCCGCTGTCAGCGGGCAGACTCATTTTTGTGGCATCGCCGTCCTTAAATTGGATGAGTTTCTCCACGCCTGCTTTCCGGGCGTTGGCCATGGCAAGGGAGATGCACTTGGGGTCGTTATCCGAGCCTAAAATGCGGTAATCGCCCTTAAATTCCTTGTCGATGGCTTCGCCCCGGGCATCGCGCCAAATTTGCGCATCCATCCAGGAGAATTTCTCTGCGGCGAATCGCCGATTCAGGCCGGGTGCGCGGTTTTTGGCGATTAATGCCGCCTCGATGGGGATCGTGCCGCTTCCGCAGAAGGGATCCCACACAAATTCCCGGCCCCGATATCGGGTGAGCATCACCATGGCGGCGGCGAGAGTCTCCCGCAGGGGCGCGTCGTTGCCGATGGCCCGGTAGCCCCGCTTGTGCAGGCCCACGCCGGAGGTGTCCAGATACAGCTGCACCCGGTCATTCATAATGGAAAATTGGAGCTGATATTTCTCCCCATCCTCGGGAAGCCAGCTGACCCCGTATTTTTCACCCAGCCGCTTGGATGCGGCCTTTTTCACGATGGCCTGACAGTCCGGCACGGACATGAGCTGACTGTTTAAGCAGTGGCCCTTCACGGGGAACGCTCCGTTTTTGGGGATAAAATCCTCCAGATTGGCGTGATAAACGCCCTGAAACAGCTCTTCAAAGGTGGCAGCCTTGAAATCGGCCAGCACCAGCAAGACCCGCTCGCCGGTGCGCAGATTCATATTGGCCCGGGCAAGGGCGCTTTCGTCCCCGGAAAACAGCACCCGGCCATTTTCCACCCGGACATTTTCTGTGTTCAATCGGCGCAGCTCATCGCCTGCAATGCCCTCCAAACCGAAAAGCGTGGGCACAGCAAATTCAAAATTGGACATATTTCCTCCGTTTCTAACCTTCCCCTTGGGGTTCGGACTGCAAGGCTCCCCTTGGAGGGGAGCTGCCGAGCTTATGCGAGGCTGAGGGGTGTAGCTTGTCGTTAACACCCCTCCGTCACAACGGTCGTTGTGACACCTCCCCTCAAAGGGGAGGCTTTTAAGGTATGATCTTCGTGGGTTTTAGATACCGCTCCTGCTCGGAAAACACACAGCCGCAGTATTTTTGCATATAAAAGCCCAGTTCCCGGGCTTTATCCTGCCCGGCGCGGAAATACGGGCGGAAATCCCGGTACAGGAACTCCACGCCGTATTCGGATGCGGCTCGCTGGGCAACGTCGCGCATCAGCTCGTGATTTTGGTAGGGGCTGATGAACAGACTGGAGGTGAAGCTGTCAAAGCCGTTCTCCTTTGCGGTGCGGGCGGCCTGAAAAAGCCGCATTTCGTAGCACTTGACGCACCGATTTCCAATATCATCAGCAACCTCCCGGATGAAGGGCCGCAGGGCATAATCGTCCTGTTCGATCATGGGCAGATCAATGGTTGCCGCATAGTCGCGCAGACAGTTGCGCCGGGCGCGGTATTCGGTAAAGGGGTGGATGTTGGGATTGTACCAGTAGCCGGTGACCTCAAAATGATCACCGCGCAGCACCTCGATGCACTGGTTGGCGCAGGGTGCGCAGCAAATATGCAGAAGCGTGGTCATAGCATCAGCCCATGCCTTCCGCGTTCATCAGATCCATCATGGGGATCCGCCAGTCGCCCCAGCCCTCGTTGATCAGAGGCAGATACCCTACCTCGCCGGTCTTCAAGGTGATTTTCACCACTGCCACCTGGGCAATGAGGTTTTCCAGGCCGGGCAGAGAAATATTGTTTTCCATGAGGAAGCTGATGATCTCGTTGTCAGAAAGGTAGCCGGTGGGGATACTGCCGCCGGCGTTGGCGGTTTCGCAGTACTGCATGAGTTTATGCTTGGAGCAGTCGGCGTAGAGAACAGTCTCGGCGCTTGCGATGCCCAGATCCGGAATTTCCATATAAGGTGCCAGAGAGGGCGCCAAAGCCATCATATCTTCAAGATCCATGCTGATGCCGGTCAGAGAGCCCATCAGATCTCCGGTAATGCCCATGACGGCCCGGATCTGCTTCTCCGTGGTACTGTCGAAGCAGCTGAGCATATCATCGTATTTCAGTTCCTCCACAGAGGTGATGAGCTTTTCCACGGTATCCTCGGGTGCGGATACGAAGAAACTGAGGCAGGCAGTCACAGCACCGATAACGAATACCACCACTGCTGCCCAAATGGCGATGGTCTTGGCGGTGCTTGTGGCCTTTTTTGCGCCGGCAACGGCCACAGCCCCCGCTGTATGCGCAACCTCTGATGCCAGGCCAGCAGCGGCAGAGCCTGCTGTGTGTGCCACGCCCGATGCCACAGAGGCGGCGGAGGCAGCAGAAGATACCGGCGCAGCCGGGATGTGGGGCGCAGTGGGTGCGGCCTGGGAAACGGGGGACGGTACCGGCGCCTGGGGCTGAACAGAGGTCTGCACAGGCGGGGCTTGCATGGGGGCAGGAGCTGCCGCAGCTTGCTGCGCAGCGGCGGTCTGCACCGGGGCAGGTGCAGCGGTGCTTGCTGCTGTGGGAGCTTGCTGTGCAGGTGCAGCAGGTGTGTATGCAGGGCTCTGCGCAGATGTTGCAGTGCTTGCAGGGGTGTGTACGGGAGCTTGCTCGGTAAACACCTCCCGGTTGTGTGTTGCCTCAGCAGGTGCAGGAGCGACCTGGGAATGGGTAGTCTCAGAGCGCTGGGCAGCTGCCTCCCGGACGGAAGCGGAAGAGCGTCTTATTTTCTGGCCTGCACCGCCGCCTGAACCGTCGGTGTGGGTGGAAGACTGGGGCTTGGCAGGGGCTTCGGACCGGGCCGGAGTCTCCCCCTGGGCAGGATGCGCGTTGCGGATATCATCCCGGTGGGTGGAGTGGTTGTTTTCCTCCAGCTGTTCCAAAAATGTTTTCGTGGTTTCTATGGCCAGCTCACCCACGTCAGGGAGGATGTCGGTCTTCTTTTCCTCCTCTTTGGGCTTTATGACCTGGATTTTTGTGCCGCAGCTGGTGCAAAAGCTTGCACCGTTCTCCAGCTCCGCGCCGCATTCGGAGCAGAAGGTAGCGACTTTTTTACCGCAATGATAACAGAATTTGGCGCCGGGGGTCAATTCGGCGTTGCAGTGATAACATTTCATGTAGATTCCCTCTCTTTCAGGGCGAAAAGCCCGGTTTGCGCAGAGTATATCAGCATCATTATATCATCCTTTTTCTGCAAGCGCAAGAGGACATTCGGACTGTATCTTGCCTCCCCCTCTGGGGGAGGTGGCCGGGATCTTTGATCCCGGACGGAGAGGGCACATGCACAAGACCCTCTCAGTCAAAAATCAAAGATTTTTGCCAGCTCTCCCAGGGGGAGAGCCAAGAAGAGGAGAGAAGATAGAAAAAACCGCCGGCCCGAAGGCCGGCGGCAATGTAATGTTCAATTACAGCAGAGTGGAGAAGTGCTTGATGGTGCGGACCATCTGAGAAACGTAGGAGTTCTCGTTGTCGTACCAGGAAACGACCTGAACCTGAGTCTTGCCGTCGGGCAGGGCGCAGACCATGGTCTGAGTAGCATCGAACAGAGAACCAAAGGTCATGCCGATGATGTCGGAAGAAACGATCTCGTCCTCGTTGTAGCCGTAGGACTCGGTAGCAGCAGCCTTCATGGCAGCGTTGATCTCGTCCTTGGTGACGCTCTTGGCGCACACAGCGTTCAGGATGGTGGTAGAACCGGTGGGGGTGGGGATTCTCTGAGCAGCGCCGATCAGCTTGCCGTTCAGCTCGGGGATAACCAGGCCGATAGCCTTGGCAGCACCGGTGGAGTTGGGCACGATGTTGATAGCACCGGCGCGGCTACGGCGCAGGTCGCCCTTTCTCTGAGGACCGTCCAGGATCATCTGGTCGCCGGTGTAGGCGTGGATGGTGCACATAATGCCGGACTCGATGGAAGCCAGGTCATTCAGAGCCTTAGCCATGGGAGCCAGGCAGTTGGTGGTGCAGGAAGCAGCAGAGATGATGTTGTCTTCCTTGGTCAGAGTCTCGTGGTTGACGTTGTAAACGATGGTGGGCAGATCGTTGCCTGCGGGAGCAGAGATAACGACCTTCTTGGCGCCGGCGTCGATGTGAGCCTGAGCCTTAGCCTTGGAAGTGTAGAAGCCGGTGCACTCCAGCACGACGTCCACATCCAGCTCGCCCCAGGGCAGCTCGGCAGCGTTAGCCTTAGCGTAGATGGTGATCTTCTTGCCGTCAACAACGATGTTGTCCTCGCCAGCCTCAACAGTATGAGTGCCGAAGGGAGCAGCGTAAGCGCCCTGGGTGGAGTCATACTTCAGCAGGTGAGCCAGCATAGCGGGGGAAGTCAGGTCATTGATAGCGACGACCTCGAAACCCTCAGCGCCGAACATCTGACGGAAAGCCAGACGGCCGATACGGCCAAAACCATTGATAGCAACTTTAACGGACATTGGAAATTCCTCCATTCAAAAAATTACTGCAGTGCAGTATGGTATATAATACGATAGGGACTTAGACCCCATACGACACCATTATACATCAGAAAAAATCGGTTGTAAAGTATTTGTTTTGCACAAATAAGTATCTTTTTACCGTTTCCCTTTGTTTTGATTGACAATTTCTGTCTGTCGCAGGTGTCTTGGCTCTCCCTTTGGGAGAGCTGGCAAAAATCTTTGATTTTTGCCTGAGAGGGCATATTCGAGAAATTTCCTGGTTTACCCTCTCCGTCCGGGATCAAAGATCCCGTCCACCTCCCCCAAAGGGGGAGGCAAGGGGGGGTTATTCTATCTCCCCGAGTAAACCGTCGGCGTGGAGGCCAGTGATTTTGACAGCCAGGACTTCATTGTGCCGACCCTGGGCAGGAACATACACCTTCATATAGTTGGGCGCGTGGCCGGTATCGAACCCGTCCACACTCTCCTCAAACAGCACTTCCTGCTCCGATCCGATCAAGGATTGCCGGTAGGCGAGGTTCATCTCGCTTGCGATGGCGATGGCCCGGCGGCTTCGTTCCTCTTTGGTTGCATTATTATGCTGACCGGGCATCTTGTCCGCAGGCGTGCCCGGACGACGGGAGTAGGGGAAAATGTGCATATCCGCAAAGGCGCACCTGCGGATGAAGGCGAGACTTGCCTCAAATTCTTCCTCCGTCTCGCCGGGGAAGGCCACGATCATGTCTGTGGTGATGGCGCAGCCCGGGAAGTGTTTTCGCAAAAGCTGCACACTTTCGTAATACCGGGCGGTGTCATACTTGCGCTTCATCCGCGCGAGCACCGTATCGCAGCCGGACTGCATGGACAGGTGGAATTGGGGACACAGGTTGGGGTATTTCACCATTTTTTCGCAGAATTCCTCTGTGATCACCCGGGGCTCCAGGCTTCCCAAACGGATGCGCATTTGGGGCACTGCCTCGCAGATGGCGGAAAGCATGTGGCTCATGGGGGGCTTGCCCGGCAGGTCCACGCCCCAGCTGGCGATCTCGATGCCGGTGACGATGAGCTCCTTGTAGCCATTTTCAGCCAGCTCCTTTGCCTGCGCCACCACCACCTCCAGCGGGGCGCTGCGCACCGGTCCCCGGGTGTAGGGGATGATGCAGTAGGAGCAGAAGTTGA
The DNA here is from genome assembly GCA_015067545.1 of Oscillospiraceae bacterium. Taxonomy (GTDB): domain Bacteria; phylum Bacillota; class Clostridia; order Oscillospirales; family Oscillospiraceae; genus Faecousia. The sequence goes on along the minus strand of SVMG01000005.1, from coordinate 32,869 downwards.
CGCAGCCATCCTGCACCTTCAGCATGGCCCGGGTACGGCCCTCCAGGCCGCCGGCGGGCAGGATCTCAAATTCCCGACGACGCAGTGCGTTATCCAGGAATTCCAAATGCTGTTTTTCGGCCATGGAGCGGAGCATCAGCTCCACAAATTCCTCCCGGCAGCCGCTTCCGCCCAGTACATCCACCCCAAGGGCGCGAACGGCATCGGCGTCGTGCTGGGTGTAGCAGCCGCACACGCCAATGACGGCATCCGGATTTTCCTTCCGGCAGCGGCGGATCACCGCCCGGTTCTTTTTGTCTGCCACCGCAGTGACGGAGCAGGTATTGATGATATAACCCTGGCACTTTTCGTCGAAAGTGCAGATTTCATGACCCTTTTCTGCAAAAATCTGCGCCATTGCCTGGGTCTCATATTGATTTGTTTTGCAGCCAAGAGTATAAAATGCAATTCTCATTTTGTCAATTCCACCAATTTTATGTTTGATTTTTTGCAAATATCCACCAAAAATGTGAATTGAAATTCTTTGCGCGGTTTGCTATAATTTGCAAGGCGTTTCCCCAACAGTATACATCATGAAACAGCTTTTGTACAGAAGGAGGATCCATCCATGCAAAAAATTAATATTGCGCTTCACTCCTTTAAGGAAGTACAGGAGTTCATTACTTTGGCAACCGTTCAGCCCTTTTCCATTTTGGTGGGCAATGATGCCCAGCAGGTCAACGGCAAGAGCTTCATCGGCATGGTCAGCCTGGATTATTCCCGGCCCGTGCAGGTGCAGGCGGATTGCGACTGCCAGGCGTGGCAGAGCTTCCGCAGTGTTGTGAACAAGTTCCTTGCAGAATAAAGCTTTTATCCGTTCCGGGAATACTCGGGGCGGTTTTGAAAGAAGGCCCGCGGCGAAAGCCGCGGGCCCTTTTCGTTGGGTATGTAGGGGCGGTCTGTGACCGCCCGCGGGCGAACGCAGTTCGCCCCTACAACATCATTTCTCCAAAGCCATCACTTTGTCAATGCGCCGCTGATGCCGCGCATCGCCGGAAAAGGCAGTGCCCAGCCAGGTGTCAGTGATCTCGATGGCCAGCTTCTCTCCCACGATGCCGGCACCCATGGCCATCACATTGGTGTCGTTGTGCTCCCGGGTCATACGGGCGCTGAGCACATCGGAAAGCAGAGCGCAGCGGATGCCCTTTACCTTGTTGGCGGTGATGGAAACGCCGATGCCGGTGGTGCAAAGGACGATGCCCTTTTCGCAGGTTCCGTCCGCCACTGCCTGGGCGGCCTTGGCGGCAAAGTCGGGATAGTCGCAGGAATCCAATGTATCCGTGCCGAAATTCACCACCTCATGGCCCTGTTTGCTCAGGTGGGCGATGAGGGTATTCTTCAGCGCCAGTGCGCCGTGATCGCAAGCAATTGCAATTTTCATAATTAGTCTCCTCATTGAGTGTAATAATTAACTGTTTCGTTTTCACCAAAGCCTCCCCTTGAGGGGAGGTGGCACGAAGTGCCGGTGGGGTGTTACACCCCTCAGTCAGCCTGTCCGGCTGACAGCTCACTGTGGTGAGCCCGGTCGCGGCTCTGACAGTCCACTGGACTGTCATTCACTACCGCGACTGCGCTTCGCTTACCCCTCGTAGGGGAGCCTTGAGTAAGGCACTAAATTACATAGCCGCCGTTGACGCTCAGTACCTGACCTGTGACAAATTCTGCATTGGCCAGATATTCCATGGCCTTGGCCACATCCATGGGCGTGCCGTTGCGGCCCACGGGGGTGTCGGATGCCATTTCTTCCAAAATTTCGGGGTCAACCGTGGCGCACATGTCCGTCATGATCACGCCGGGGGCAACGCAGTTGACCCGGATGCCACTGGGGCCCAGCTCCTTGGCAAGGGCCTGTGTCAGGGCGATCACTGCACCCTTGGTGGCGGAGTAGGCCGCCTCGCAGGATGCGCCCACCTGCCCCCACATGGAGGAAACAGTGACAACAGAACCTGCGTGCTTACGCAAAAATGCGGGCATGGCGGCGTTGACACAGTTATAAATGCCCTTGACATTTACATGGAAAATGCGATCCCAGTTTTCTTCCGGCAGACTGCTCATAAGCCCGGAATAGCAGATGCCTGCGTTGCAGATGAGAATGTCCACATCCGGGATCGTTTCAAAGGCCTCTTTCACAGCTGCGCTGTCGGCCACATCACAGCAAATAGCCGTTGCGCCGGTGTTTTTCGCCACGGTTTTTGCTGCTTCGTGGTTTTTTTCATAGAGGAAGTACACCCGGTGGCCCTGCTGTGCAAACAGCTCCACCGCTGCTGCGCCGATGCCCCGGCTTCCTCCGGTAATGACCACATGCTTCATATCACAGCTCCCGCAGAGCATCCACCAGGGCAGTTTTGCCGGCGGTCTTCTCGTCCTTCATTTTGATGACCCGGGCGGGGCATCCGGCCACCACGGAATTGGCCGGCACATCGGAAACCACCACTGCGCCGGCGGCAACAACGGCATTTTCGCCGATGCGGCAGCCCTCAATGACCACGGCGTTTGCGCCGATGAGCACATTGTCCTCCACCACAACAGGAGTTGCGGAAGCCGGCTCGATCACACCGGCCAGCACTGCGCCTGCGCCCACATGGCAGTTTTTGCCCACAGTGGCGCGACCGCCCAGGATCGCGCCCATGTCGATCATAGTGCCGTCACCGATGATGGCGCCGATGTTGATCACCGCGCCCATCATAATCACTGCGTTTTTGCCAATTTCCACTTGTTCCCGGATGATGGCACCCGGCTCGATCCGGGCGGGGATATTTTTCATATCCAGCATGGGAATGGCAGAATTGCGGCAGTTGTTTTCGATCTCCACATGGGCAAAGTCGTTGCGCTCCAGCACGGGGGCGACATCCTTCCAGTCGCCGAAGACGATTTTGCAGTTCTCCCCGGCAAGAAACTCCTTGCAGCCCGGGAAAGCCACGGGGGACTTTTCCCACACGTAGACCTTCACAGGGGTCTTTTTCTCGGAGGTGCGGATATATTCAATGATGCTTTGTGCGTCCATACATATACTCCTTTGGTATTTTTCTTTATTGTACCATTTTTTGCGGAAAACACAAGAGGGTAAATCCTGCCTGACGAGCGGTGAAATACCCTCCCCCGGGGGGAGGGTGGCCGAGCAAATGCGAGGTCGGGAGAGGAATGGCGGCAGAACCGACATAGGAATAGGCCTGTCCATTCGCGGTGACCCTACATTTACGCCCGCATTCCTCATCCGTCTTTTTGCTTCCCAAAAATCCACCTTCCCTCACAGGGGAGGCAAAAACCCCGAAGCCATTGGCTCCGGGGTGAAAAATTATCTTCTGCGGCTTTTGGTGCGGTGCTCGGCACGGATGCCGGAGATTTTGCTGTCGGATTCGGACATAAAAGCCTTCAGCTTTTCTTCAAACAGCTGATCGGCCGTCTTGGGCGCGGGAGGAGGTGTGGGTGTGGCGGTGCGTACGCTCCGACGGGCGGGTGCGGTATTGCTGCGCTGCGCAGGATTCTCCCGCTGAGGCTTGGCCTCCAGCCGCTTGATGGACAGGTTGACCTTGCCGTTTTCCAATCCGATGACTACCACCTTAACATCCTGACCCTCTGTCAGATGCTGGCGGATATCGCTGACATAGGAATTGGCCACTTCAGAAATATGTATCATGCCGGTCTTACCATCCGGCAGAGCCACAAAGGCACCGAAATTTGTGATCGTTTTGATCTTACCCTCTAAAATTGCGCCGACGGTTAACTCCATAGTTTGCTTTGTTTCCTCCAATGAATCAATTTTCCGGTTGAATAATAACGGTATCCGGGTCGGTAAGTCCCAGCAGGTTTTCTGCTATGTCCTTGATACCCTCCAAAGTGCCCAAATTTCCAAACAGCTTTTCAAGAGCACTTTTCTCCTGCTCCTGAGCCTGTGCCTCGTCGCGCCATGCGTCGGCCTCGGCCTGGGCGTTCAGCGTGGCAGAGTGAAGCACCAGAATTGCTACCACTGCCAGCACGATGGTCAGGGCCACAACGATCTTCGTCAGCCGGGTGCTGCGTTTGGGTACCAGCTGAAATCGGCTCAGCATTTTGCGGATGCGCATGGTCAGACCCCCTTTTGTGAACACTTTTTCTCCATTTTATTGTACTCGATTTTTTCCCAGATGCAAATAATTTTTTCAAAAAATCAGATATTTTTTTGAAAAATGCCCTTACAACACGGGAAAGTGCCCATATGGGCGACCAAACCCAGCACCAAACCGGGCGTAAAAGCCGTCCAAGGGTGATATCAAATACAAATCCGCCCACGAACAGACTGGCAAGATATCCGATCCCCAGGTCGGCCTGACACACGGCAAAGCTGAAATACAGCCATACGGGAAACACACCGAGGATAAACAGAAGATCAGAAAGTGTCCGTCTGCGGCGGCCCAGGGGGCGCAAGAAACCGTACCAGGCTCCCAGGATCAAGCCCAGCACCAAGCCCCGAAGAAACCGCCCGGCAGCGATGCCCGGGGCCGTCATCCCAGAAGGCGGCGCAGCCAGGAGCGGGAAGCCCGGGGCTCTTCATAGCTCAGAGCAGCCACAGTGCCATCCACCGCAACCTGGCCGCCCTCCAGGGAGAGTGTCTTCAGCTGCAGCTCCTTGCCCTGGATCACCAGAGTCCCCAGCTCCGTGTGGAGCACCACGATGTTCTCGTCAAAGCTCACCACCTCCGATACCCCGGTCACGGAAAGCTGCCGCCGTTCATTCAGCGTCAGCCGGTGGGGCAAAAGCATTTGGTTCTCCCCCATTTTGATCACCTCGCAACAGCCTATGCACGCCCATGGGAGAATATGCCCGCGATTGACACCGATACGAAAATGAAGTACAATTAAAATGATATATGGGCCAAAACCTTCCCCCGAGGGGAAGGTGCCCCCACAAGGGGGCAGAAGAGGAATACGGGCAGAAATTGATAGATTTGAGAAATGTATAGACCTAGTTCTATGTTGGTTCTGCCGCCGTTCCTCTCCCGTCTTTTTGCTTTGCAAAAATCCACCCTCCCCCCGGGGGAGGGTATAACGGAGGAATCATTATGCAAATCATCCATGATCGCCGCACCCTGCACCTGATCCCGGAGCTGGATCGGGAGCTTCCCAAGACCCTGGCCTATTTGCAGTCCGGCTTGAAGCAGCTCCGCTGCCGGGTCTTTTCTCCCATGCAGGGTGCGTTGTGCGCCTACTTTGATTTCGGTGCAAAGCAGACCATTGCATTCCGCAGCGACATGGATGCGCTGCCCATCCGGGAGAATACCGGAGTTGAATTTGCATCCACCCATCCCGGGAAAATGCACGCCTGCGGCCACGACGGCCATATGGCTATTTTGCTGGAGCTGGCCCGTCGTCTGAACGAAAAAGAAAAGCTCCCCAACAACATCCTGCTGGTATTCCAACCGGCGGAGGAGACCACCGGCGGTGCTAAGGAGCTGTGCGCAACGGGTATTTTCAAGGAGTACGGAGTCAAGGCCATCTTTGGCCTGCACCTGTGGCCGGGTCTGGCGGCGGGGGAGATATTCAGCCGCCGGCAGGAGATGATGAGCCGTTCCTGCGAGGTGACGGTGGATATCTACGGAAAATCCGCGCACATTGCCAAGGCGGGCGAGGGCATCGATGCCATGGCTGCCGGTGTGGCCTTTTACACCCGGGTCATGGCGATGGAGGCAGCCCTGCCGAAAAAGGTGTTTCGGCTGCTGAAATTTGGCAAAATGGAAAGCGGCACGGTGTGCAACGCCGTTTCCGATCACACCCGGCTGGAGGGCAGCCTGCGGGCGTTCCAGGACGATGTGTTTTATTCCCTGCGGGCGGGGATCGTGTCCATCGGCAAAGAGGTGGAGCGACGCACCGGCTGTACGGTGAATATTTATATGAATGACGGCTACCCTGCGGTGATGAACCCGGGCGAGCTGTACGACCGAGTGAGAAAGCTGGTACAATTCCGGGAGCTGGAAGTACCCAGCATGATCACCGAGGATTTTTCCTGGTATCAGAAGAGCCTGCCTGGACTCTTCTTCTTCCTGGGCCTGGGAAATACGCCGGCACTTCACGCGGATGATTTTAACTTCGATGAGAAAATCCTCGTCAAGGGCGCGGACTTCTTTGAACAGCTGGCGGAGAAATTCCAGTAACTGCGTTGCACCTTTTTCCTCCTGCGGAATACCATGGAATGAGCCGAGTGCTCAGAACATTGAATTTCGGAGGTAACGATTATGTGTAACGGCAATGGCTTCTGCGGCAATAATATTTGGTGGATCATCATTCTGGCTGTACTGTTCTGCTGCTGCGGCAACGGCAACAACGGTATCTGCGGCAACAGCTGCGAGCGCACCTGCTGCTAATTGAAAAAGAGGCACCCCAACCGGGGTGCCTTTTTCACGCCCTCCCCAAAGGGGGAAGGGTTTATTTTATTCCGTAATTTTGGCATCTTCCATGGTCTTACCCAGACTGTAGTAAAACACATGATCCCTTGCTGTGGAAAGCTCCGGGAACAGACCCCGGCGGCCATACACCGCATCACTGCGCACCAGGATGGGGCACAGCCGGCCATCATCCATCACCAGCTTGTGCAGACTTTGATAGTTACCGCTGTCAGCCAGGGCCTCCAGGCTCATGGCGTTGGCGGCCACATCGGTGAGATTGCCGTAATTCAGTGCGCCCTTTTCCGCGAAAAAGGCGGTCAGATCCATATTGGGAGACAGCTTCGTCTGTCCCAGGAACAGGTCAAACTCTCCCAAATTCAGATAGTTGAGGTAGTCCTCTCCGGTCACCTCCGGGATGGTCACCGTCAGGCCGCAGGCAGTGAGCATTTCCGCAATGGACTGGGCGGCACGCAGGCGCAGAGGATCCTCCCGGTTCACCAGCAGCACGATGGCACTGCCCGTCATGCCGGCATCCGTCACAGCCTGGGTGAATTTTTCCGGGGCATAGCCGTATTTTTCTGCCAGCGAGGTGCTGTAATGGGGAAAAGCGGGGGATGCAGGCAGGGTTGCACTGTGGGCAAAGCCACGGAAATGCTTTTTTACCAGAGCGTCCCGGTCGATGGCGTGGGTCAGGGCGCTGCGCATAGCCTTGTTGGAAAAGACCGGGCTTTTGGTGTTGCAGCTCAAATACAAAAACTGACCGTTTTCGCTCTCCCACAGCTCATAATCTCCCCGGAAATCCACATAGGTATCGGTGACCAGCATGCTCAGACCGGAGAATTTATAAAGATCCCACAGCTGATTTTGGCTGACACCGTGGTCAAGAGGGATGATGGGAGCATTGACCGGCGCAGCGGCATTGCACCACCAGGCCGGCTGCCGCCGAAGCTGCTTACCGTCAGCGGTGTCCTCCAAAATGTATGGGCCGGTGCCCAGAGGCGTAGCGGCGTTGATCTGAGAGGCCTTTATGATGGGGATGTTCAAAAGCAGGGGCAGGTTGCTCATGGGTGTATTCAGGGAGATGACCACGCTGCCGTCATTTCCGGCCCAGATGCTTTTCACATGGCGAAAACGGCCTGCATAGAATCCGTTTGCGTCTGCGGCGCGCAGGCTTGCCACCACATCCTGGGCGGTCAGCGCCTGACCGTCGGAAAAGGTGGCATTTTCCAGATAAAAGGTCCATTCCTTCATATCGGCGGATATTTTGTAGCTGCGGCACAAAATGGGGGTGGGCTCGTAGGCATCGTTGGTTGCGAACAGCCCCTGATAGACCAGGCAGAGCAGGCTGCGGTTGTTCAGGTCGGTGGCGGTATAGGGATGCAGACTGCCATCCCGATTATAGGAAAGGCGGATATCCCCCTGCACCTGCAGCTGACCCTGGGAGGAAGGCGTGTTGCCCTCATCCTGAAAGCCGCCCCCGGTGGGAATATAGGGACTTTGTTCCGTACAGCCGGCCAAAAGGCAGGCCAGGAGCACGGCAGCAAGCAAACGCTTCATGTTTCTCTCTCCTTGCACACGATGATCGCACCCTGAGAGCCCCGCTCTCCGTGGGTGATCCGGTGAGACCAAAACCGATCGCTTTGGCAGGCGGTACAGTGGGTGCTCACATCCACGTGGCGCACCCCGGCCCGGCACAAAGCATGGCGGTTGATTTCTTTTAGGTTTACATAATATTTGTCGCCCTGGGGACGGATAAATTTTTCCACAGCTTCGCCAAAGGTTTCCGTCATGGCTGTGGGAACTTCTGCGTCCACCTCAAAGCAGCAAAATCCAATGTTCGGACCAATGGCTGCCCGGATGTTTTTGCTTTCACAGCCGAAGGCCTTTTCCATAGCTCTGACAGCTTTTCCTGCGATGTCCATGGCCGTGCCACGCCAGCCTGCGTGGACAGCGCCCACCGCCCCGGTGACGGGGTCGTGAAGTAAAATTGGGGTGCAGTCGGCGGTGAAAACCACCAGAGCCAGGCCGGGAGTATTGGTGACCAGCCCGTCGCACTCCGGCTGCAGGTGGTGGTCAAGTCCCAGGCAGTCTTTTTCCGTCACAATGCGCACCACGTCGCTGTGGACTTGGTGGGCGAGGACGGACTTTTTTACATCGTAACCTAAGGCGTTTGCCAGAATTTCGTGGTTTTTCGCCACATTTTCCGGCTCATCGCCCCGGTGCATACCGATGTTCAGACTGCTCAAATGAGCGGTGCTCACGCCGCCGAAGCGGGTGGTGAAGCAGTGGGGCACGGAGATCCCATCTGCGGTCAGATATTCAAGTGTTCCGATTTTTTGGGTTGTAATTGGCATAGGTTCTCCTTATACCTTCCCCCGGGGGGAAGGTGGCCCGCAGGGCCGGAAGAGGAATGGCGAAATCTCATGGATTTTGAGTTGCCCGTTTCTTTGCTGTCATGTCGATGGCTTCACAAACATCACGAAACCGACGCATAACATCCAAATTGCTAAAACGCAGAACACATAAGCCTTGCATTTGCAAGTAGGTGGTTCTTCTTTGATCATATTCTATTTCTTCAGGTGAGTAATGCTGAGAGCCATCCAACTCTACAACTAATTTCGCTTGATGACAATAGAAATCCGCAATATAGTTCCCAATCACATACTGTCTGCGGAATCGGAGCGGATAACGACACAAGAACTGATACCACAAATGTGCTTCTTCCTTTGTCATGTTTTTACGGAGCATTTGTGCGTTGTTTTTCAGATTTTTATTCTGTTCCATACATTTTCTCCCTGACAAAGCACCTGCTGATCGTTATGTATCGCCGTTCCTCTTCCGCCCCAGTGTGCGCACTGGGGCACCTTCCCCCCGGGGGAAGGTTTTATTTATCCTTCTGCATGCAGCACTTTTTGTACTTCTTGCCGCTGCCGCAGGGGCACGGATCATTGGGGCCGACCTTTTTATCCTTGTTGCGGATGGGCTGCTTCTTGACCTGGGAATTATTGGCCGCGCCTGTACCGGTCTCCCGGGCGACCTTCTCCCGTTTCACTTCCTGCTGGGCGCGCAGCTGCACCAGGAACAGGCGGCGCACGGTCTCTTCCCGGATGGCTTCTACCATGGTCTCAAACATGGAGAAGCCCTCTTCCTTATAGGCAACCACGGGATCGTGCTGGCCGTAGGCCCGCAGACCGATACCCTGCTTCAGATCGTCCATGGCATCGATGTGATCCATCCAGTATTCGTCCACGACCCGGAGCATGATGACCCGTTCCAATTCGCGCATAACGGATGCGCCATAGCGGGCTTCTTTTTGTGCATAAGCAGCTTCGGCGGCTTCGTAAACAGTATCGGAAAGCTCGCTCTCTTTGCCTGTGACCTGCAGGCCACCCGGCAGGCAGAAGCCCAAAGTGGTTGCAATGGTGGCAACCGTACCCTCGTTGACGCCGCCGTTTTCAGCGATGGCATCGCTGACAGCGCTATCGACGGTGCTGCGAAGCATGGACAAAATATTTTCCCGCAGATCCTCGCCGTCCAGCACCTTCTGCCGCTGGGCGTAGATGATCTCACGCTGAGTATTCATCACGTTATCGTATTCCAGCACGTTCTTCCGGGAACGGAAGTGGCGGCCTTCCACGCTCTTTTGGGCGTTTTCCACCGCGCCGGAGAGAATTTTTGCATCGATGGGGGTGTCCTCATCCAGACCCATGGCATCCATCATGGCCATCACCCGTTCGGAAGAGAACAGACGCATCAGATCGTCCTGCAGGCTCAGATAGAACCGGCTTTCGCCCGGGTCGCCCTGACGGCCGGAACGGCCGCGAAGCTGATTGTCGATTCGGCGGGATTCGTGGCGCTCGGTGCCGATGATGAACAGGCCACCGGCATCCTTGACCTTGACGGCTTCGTCGGCAATTTCTTCCTTGAATTTTGCCAAAAGCTCCCGATACTGGGCGCGGACAGCCAGGATTTCCGGATCATTGGTTTCCGCGTGGGAATCCATTTCTGCCAGCAGTTCATCGGGAAGATCCGTCTTGCGCAGCTCACTCTTGGCCAAAAATTCCGGGTTACCGCCCAGCATGATGTCCGTACCGCGGCCTGCCATGTTGGTGGCGATGGTCACCGCGCCGAATTTACCGGCCTGGGCCACGATCTGGGCTTCCTGCTCATGGTATTTGGCGTTCAGAACATGATGCGCGATGCCCTCGCGCTTGAGAAGCTTGCTGAGAATTTCACTCTTTTCAATGGAGACAGTACCCACCAGCACCGGCTGACCCTTGGCGTGGCAGGCCTTGACCTGCTCCACGATGGCCCGGTATTTTCCTGCCTCGGTCTTATACACCACATCCGTGTGATCCTGGCGGATGACGGGGCGGTTGGTGGGGATCTCCACCACGTCCAGCTGATAGATGGTGGCGAATTCCGCTTCTTCGGTCAGAGCTGTGCCGGTCATGCCGGAGAGCTTGCCGTACAGGCGGAAGAAGTTTTGGAAGGTGATGGTGGCCAGGGTCTTGCTTTCGCCGGCAACGGTGACGCGCTCCTTGGCCTCGATGGCCTGGTGCAGACCTTCGTTATAGCGGCGGCCATACATCAGTCGGCCGGTGAATTCGTCGACAATGATGATCTCGCCGTCCTTGATGACATAGTCAATGTCCTTTTTCATCAGACCCCGGGCCTTCATAGCCTGATTGATGTGGTGGGTGATGGTGGTGTTTTCCGGGTCGGACAGATTCTCCAGGCCGAAGAATTTTTCCGCCTTGGCGATGCCCTCGGCAGTCAGAGAAACCGTGCGGCTCTTTTCGTCCACGAAGTAGTCGCAGTCGTAGTTATCCTGAACTTCCTTGTCCTCGGTTTTGGCAAAGACCTTGCGGCGCAAAGTGGCCACAAAGGAGTCTGCCATTTCATACAGCTTGCTGGAATCCTCGCCCTTGCCGGAGATGATCAGAGGGGTACGGGCTTCATCGATGAGGATGGAGTCCACCTCGTCCACGATGGCAAAGGCGTGACCGCGCTGAACAAGCTCCTGCTTGTAGATGGCCATGTTGTCACGCAGGTAATCGAAGCCCAGCTCGTTGTTGGTGCAGTAGGTGATGTCGGCGGCGTAGCTGACCCGGCGCTCAGCAGGGCTCATGCCGGGAATCACCAGGCCAACGCTGAGGCCCATGTATTTATAGACCTTGCCCATCCACTCGGACTGGTACTTGGCAAGATAATCGTTAACGGTGACCACGTGAACACCCTGTCCGTTCAGTGCGTTCAGATAGCAGGGCAAAATGGCGACCAATGTCTTACCTTCGCCGGTCTTCATTTCTGCGATGCGGCCCTGGTGCAGCACGATACCGCCGATGATCTGCACGGGATAGGGCTTCATGCCCAGCACACGCCATGCGGCCTCGCGAATGGCGGCAAAAGCCTCGGGGAGCAGGTCGTCCAGGGTTTCACCCTGACTGAGGCGCTCCTTAAACTGGGCAGTCTTGCCCCGCAGTTCTTCTTCGGAGAGCTTGGAATACGGCTCTTCCAGCGCCAGGACCTTGTTGACCAGGGGCTGGATTTTCTTCAATTCCCGGTCGGACCGGGTGCCGAAAACTTTTGTGAATAAACCCATTTTTATCGTACCTCATTTATAAGAATGGTGATTTTAGTCCAATTTAACCCATTATACCACAACTTCGCAAAAATTCATAGACTGTTTGTAAATTTGAATAGGTTTCCATTTTTGAGGAAATCTAACATAAAGCCTTCCCCTGGGGGAAGGTGCCGAGCAAAGCGAGGCGGATGAGGGTAAGCCCCGCACGAAGTGCGGTAAAAATGCGATTTAGGAACGACCCTCATCCGACAAAAATCAAAGATTTTTGCCACCTTCCCCCAGGGGAAGGCTTTGGTAGTTACAGGAGAAAACCATGCTCTTATCTTACATTCGCACGATCATCTTATATTTGGTGCTCATTGCCGTCATTCGCCTCATGGGAAAGCGGCAGATCGGGCAGATGGAGCCGTCGGAATTCGTGGTGACCATGCTGGTAGCAAACCTGGCGTCCATCCCCATGCAGGATGGGGGCATCCCCCTGTTTTCCGGCCTTGTGCCCATTCTGACGGTGCTGGGTATGGAGCTTTTGCTGGCCGCGGCGGCCATGGGAAGTGTGTGGGTGCGAAAGGTTTTGTGCGGCAAGCCGGTGATCCTCATTGAAAACGGCAAGGTAAATCAAAAAGCCCTCCGGGCCACCCGGGTGACGCTGGACGAGTTGACCGGGCATCTGCGGGAAAAGGATGTGCTGGACATTCAAAGTGTGCAGTACGCCATTTTGGAGACCAACGGCAATCTTTCGGTCTTTCCCTGGCCCAAGGAAAAACCGGCCTCGGCAAAGGAGGCCGGCGTGCAGGTAAAGAGTCAGTATTTGCCCATTTCCATTATTGAGGACGGCTATTTGTACGGGGAAAACCTTGCCGTCGCAAAGCGGGACAAAAAATGGGTGCAGCAAGTTTTGGACGAACACCGCACCAGTCTGAAGCAGACCTGGCTTTTAACGGTGGATGAAAAGGGCCACGTGCTGTGGCTACCCAAGGAGGACAGCTGATGCTCAGACTTTGGATCGGAATCGGTATTTTGGCCATCCTTTTGGCCATGGGCATCGGCCTGCTGTGGGGAAGCGGCGTGTTTTTTGAAGAATTGTCACAGGATTTGCAGCAGGCGGGGGATTTTGCTTTGGCGGGAAATTGGCAGGCCGCCGGGGAAAAGGTCGAAAAAAGTCGGGAAAAATGGGAAGCCTACCGCCCGTTTTGGGCATCCTTTACCGACCATGAGCCGGTGGAGCAGATGCAGAATCTGTTTTCCCAGCTGGAGCTTTACCGGGCACGGCAGCTGGAGGTGGAATTTGCCGCAGTGTGCCGCAATCTTGTCCATGTGGCCGAGGCCATTGATGAAGCCCACGGCCTAAGATGGTGGAGCGTTTTGTAAAAAACTACTATACCCTCCCCCGGGGGGAGGGTGCCCCGCAAGGGGCGGGAGAGGAACGGCGGCAGGACGGAGCACAGAATATGCCTATACGTTGCTGAAATCGATAGATGATTGCCCGTATTCCTCTTCCGTCACCACCTACGGTGGCGACACCTTCCCCTCGGGGGAAGGTTTTTGTGTGCGCTGGCTCGCAATGACAGGCCTTATTGCAAATTGACGCCTTTCGCCATGGCCAAAATCGCTGCGCCCAGGGCCCGGACGGCGGTGAGGGCCTCTGTGTGGGTGTTTCCGTTAGCCCCCACCTCCACCAGAAGGCTGCCCGGAGTCATGTCCAGATTGAACCGCTGAGCGCGCAGCTGGATGGGCCGGGTGATGCCGGGATACATTTTTTCCAGCACCGCTGTCAGCTTCACGCCCATGGCAAGATTCTCTTCCCAGTGGGAATAGGGAACATTATGATCCGTGCCGGCCACCAGCATCAGCTGGGCACTTTTCTGTTCTCCCACCGTTGCCATGGTGGTCAGCTGGGGATCTTGTGTAAAATCCATGGCATCCCGGTGCAGGTCGATGACCATGGTGATGGAGGGGTAAGCCTCCAAATAGGCGCGGATGGTCTGACGGGCGTGGTCATAAGAGCCGTTAAAGGACGGATAATCGTGCAGGGTGCGGTCGTGGAGTACGGTGATCCCCCCGGCGGTGAGCACCGATGCCAGCTCCTCGCCGATGGAGAGCATGTTGTAGGAGGCATTAAAGGTTCGGTAATCGCTGTCCTCTTCGTAGATCTCTCCCGGCTGGCGTGTGTAGCTTTCTGTGGCATGGGTGTGCAGGATCAGCACCTTGGGCGCGTCCCCGGTCAGATCCCAGTCGAGGGGTGACAGCAAAAGACTTTCCACATCCGGCTTGTAGTCCACCAGGTCACTGAGTCTTACCGCTTGTGCATCAGCGGAGGTCAGGATCAGACCGACCGGCCGTTGGGGCGGTGCAGTGGGTACGGTAGCCGGCGGCGTGGTGGCAACGGGCATTTGAGGTGCAGGAGCAGTGGGGTAACGCACCACCCGGCCGGTTTGCAGGTACACAAGCAAAGAGAGCATATCGCTGTTTTGAAGGGGCAGGATGCCGGCTGCGGATACCGTTCGCAGAATGAGCGCCAGTACCAGAGCGCAAATGCCGATGGACAGCACATCTTTCCGTTGGAACATAGAAACACTCCTTAAAACCCTCCCCCGGGGGGAGGGTGGATTTCAATTTGGCGCAAGACAAATTGAAAGACGGGAGAGGAATGGCGGCAGAACCGACATAGAAACAGGTCTATACATTTGTGGTAATCCTTCATTGCCGCCCGCATTCCTCTTCCGCCTCACATTCGTTCGGCACCTTCCCCTCGGGGGAAGGTATTGCGTGAGTATAGTGAAATAAAAACAGCCTGCTGCATATTGCAACAGGCCATTTGTCTCTTGTCATTGGGGACGCCGCCACTTGGGCCGCTCCCGCAATTCCAGCCGCAGATTCTTGAAAAATTCCCCCAGCAGGGCAGAGGCCTCTGCTTCCATCAGTCCACGCTCCACCTGGGGATGGTGATTAAAGTCCATGGAGAAAATATCGCACACCGAGCCGCAGGCGCCGCACTTTTTGTCCGATGCGCCAAATACCACCCGGGGGATGCGCGCATTCACAATAGCTCCGGCACACATGGGGCAGGGCTCTAAGGTGACATACAGGGTACACTCCCACAGCCGCCAGCCGCCCAAATGATTACACGCATCGTTGATGGCTTCGATCTCTGCGTGGGCAAGGGCGTTTTTGCCCGATTCCCGGCGGTTGCGGCCGCGACCCACGATCTCGCCAAAGCGGGCGATGACACAGCCCACGGGTACTTCGCCTTCAGCGGCGGCTTCTTTGGCCAGCTCCATTGCGGCGGCCATCAATTCCAAGTCCTCCACAGTGCGTGTTCCTCCTTGACGTTTTTTCTATCATATCCCAGATGAGAAAATCCGTCAAGTATCTATACCCTCCCCCGGGGGGAGGGTGGCCGAACGAAGTGAGGTCGGGTGAGGAATGGCGGCAGAACGGAGTGAAGAATATGTCTACACATTTCCTGAATTTATAGATCACTGCCCGTGTTCCTCATCCGTCACGCCTGTTGGCGTGCCACCTTCCCCTCGGGGGAAGGTTTATGACTCCATCAGCAGAGCCGCGAAGAGGACTGCCACCTCTTCCCGGGACAGATGGCGCTTTGGGCGCTTGTCCAGCTGAGCCTGGGTGTGATCCAGGACAGCCTCCATGGCGCAGGCAACCGCCGTTTGCTCCTGCGGCAACGGTCGTCCTGTGAGCAGATAGTCCACCGTTACGCCAAAGATCCGGGAAAGGGCCACCAAAATTTCTGCAGAGGGCTCTCGCCGGCCCTGCTCGTACATGCCAATGGCGCTGGCACTGACCTGCAAACGCTGGGCAAGCTCTCCCTGGGTTAGATTTGCGCCTCTTCGCAGGGCGGCGATCCGCGCACCGAGCATACGATCTCCCCTTTCGTTCCTGCGTTGCCTTTCGGGACTCCGCAATGACATTTTTGTAGCTACAGCATAGCAGAAAGAGCAGGGAAAAGTTTGGGGGATTTTGCCGCATACACATTTCGACGGACATCACACGCACTGTGTATTACAATGGTCGCAGAAACCTGTTATGTTTCATCCGTACCAAAGAGGAGGAAGGTTATGTCAACCAAAATCGAATCGGTTTTATACATAGACAGCCAAAACCAGAAGCCCGCTGCCTTTTGCCGCTGCTGCGGCGCAGAGCTGTATGCACCCAGCCTTGTTTGCCTGCGGTGCGAAAGGAGGAGGTCATGACCCTGCGGGAGATGAGCCGGGAATATGAGGCATCGGCGGCCTTGCTTCGGATCAGGCTGCGACAGCTGCGGCAGCAGCTGGCAGCGGCGGAAGATGCGCAGGAGATCTGGCATCTGAAACGGCGCATCGGCGAGCTGACCCCCATGCTCACACAAATGAATGAATTGGCGGAGCTGACCGCACACTACTACGAAAGGGGGTACTGGCGCAGTGAAAAATACACTCTTTGACGGCTACCAGGGGCCGCGATTGCCTCGGCAGGTTCAGCTGAGGCGTGTGAAAAATGTGATCGAGCAGGAGCTGACCCCCCTGCAGAGGGAAACGGTGCTGGCCTATTATTTCGGTGGGCAAAATATATGTAAAATTGCACAGGAGCGGGGTGTGAACAAGAGCACCGTCTGCCGTACACTACATAGGGCAGAAAAGCGCCTGCAGCGTTGCCTGCGGTATTAAAAATTAAACAATCCGTAAACAATGAACGCATGCGGTTGCAAGAAGTATTTTTTCGGTCTATAATAAACCCAATTAATAGGCATGTCATTCCGAGAGAGCCAAAGGCGACCGTGGGCTCGCAAGAAAGCGGATTGCCACACCAGTGTGCGCGAAATCAAGGTGTGATTGCCACTGGCAATCATTTAATTTGATTCGCTGCGCGACGCACCGCTGGTTCGCAATGACATAATAAGGGAGATAGTTCATGAATCGATTTAAGCAATGGCTTCAACGCTTTATGATGGGCCGTTACGGCACGGACAAGCTGAATATGTGGATCCTGGGCGGTGGGCTGGTGCTGTGCATCATTTCCATTTTTATTGCGTTTCCGCCTGTGAATCTGCTGCTGACGGCAGGCTCTTACGCCTTGATGATCTGGGCGATCTTCCGCACCTTTTCCCGGAACACCTACAAGCGGTATCGGGAAAACCGTCGTTTTTTGATGATGCTGGATCGGATCAAGGATCGGGATCACCGGTATTTTGACTGTCCCAAATGCCGCCAGCCGGTGCGCGTGCCCCGGGGCAAGGGCAAGATCATGATCACCTGCCCAAAATGCAAGGAAAAATTCCAAAGAAAGACATAAAAAGAGCCTGCACAGTATTCTGTGCAGGCATTTTTATACCCTCCCCCGGGGGGAGGGTGGGTTTCAATTTGACACAAGGCAAATTGAAAGACGGGTGAGGAATGGCGGCAGAACAGACATAAGAATATGTCTATGCGTTTACCAAATTTTCGGTTTGTCGCCCGTATTCCTCATCCGACCTCGCATTCGCTCGGCCACCTTCCCCTCGGGGGAAGGTTTTACTGTTCCTCTTCAGGAATAAAACTGAGAGTCAGGTTTTCCACATTCGTCTGTAATTTTGTGAATTTCACTCCGGCTGCGGTGAGCATCCGCTTGGAAGCCAGATTGCCCATGGTGTCCTTGTATTTATCGGACAGGTACACCACTTCCTTCACGCCGCTTTGGATGATGGCCTTGGCGCACTCGTTGCAGGGGAACAGCGCCACATACACCCGGCTGCCACGCAGGTCACGGCCGTTGGCGTTGAGGATGGCGTTCAGCTCCGCATGCACCACATAGGGGTACTTGGCATCGTCGCCGTCACGACCCCAGGGGAATTCGTCGTCGGAGCAGCCCTTGGGCATGCCGTTGTATCCGGTGGAGATGATGATATTGTCCTGAGAAACGATACAGGCACCCACCTGGGTGTTGGGGTCTTTGCTGCGCTTGGCCGCCAGCATGGCAATGCCCATAAAATATTCGTCCCAGCTGATGTAATCGGTGCGTTTCATGGCGTACCTCCAAAGGTTTTTGTTTAGTATAGCAAAACAGGGAAAATGTGTCAAGAGAAGCAAACGCGGACACCGAAGTGTCCGCGTTTTATTTAGTCGAAAATGTCCTTGATGGTATCAAAGAACTTCTTGCGCTTGGGAGATTCCTCCAGCGTGCCGTCCAGCTGCCGCAGAAGCTCCTTCTGCTCCCGGGTCAGCTTGGTGGGGGTCTCCACCACCACAGTGAAGCGCTGGTCGCCCCGGCGCCGGGGGTTATTCACCACCGGAATGCCCTTTTCCCGGAGGGTAAAGGTCGTGCCGGTCTGCGTGCCCTCGGGGATCTCAAAGGCAACTTTTCCGTCCAGCGTGGGAACTTGAATTTCCGCACCCAAAGCCGCTTGGGTAAAGGAAATGGGCACTTCGCAGTAGACCGTGTAGTCATCCCGGGTGAAGATGGGATGGCGCTTCAGGTAAATTTCCACCATCAGGTCACCGTTTGGGCCGCCGTTTGCGCCCACGCAGCCCTCGCCCCGGACACGGACACTCTGTCCGTGATCGATGCCTGCCGGGATCTTGACCTTGATTTTCTGTGTACGCCGCACCTTGCCCTTGCCGCGACAGGTATTACAGGGATTTTTGATGATCTTACCCCGTCCGTTACACTGCGGACACACGGAGGTGGACTGCATGCTCATACCCATGAAATTCTGGGTCGTGCGCACCTGGCCTGCACCCTTACAGTAGGAGCAGGTCTCCGTTTTGCCGTCGGCTGAGCCGCTGCCGTTGCAGCTGGCGCAGTTTTCAATGCGTTGTGCGGACACTTCCTTGTCGCAGCCGAAAGCGGCTTCTTCAAAGGTCAGCTCCAGTCTTGCGCCCACATTTTCGCCCCGGCGCGGGCCGTTCTGACGGGCAGCGCGGGATGCGCCGCCGCCAAAGAATGAGCCGAAAATGTCGCCCAGGTCGCCGAAATCGCCAAAGCCCCCGAATCCGCCGTAGCCACCCTGGCCTGCGCCGAAGTTGGGATCAACGCCGGCATGACCGAACTGGTCATAACGGGCGCGCTTGTCGTCGTCGGAGAGGATCTCGTAGGCCTCGGAAGCCTCTTTGAACTTCTCCTCCGCTTCCTTGTTGTCCGGGTTGCGGTCGGGGTGATATTTTAATGCCTGCTTGCGGTAGGCCTTCTTTATTTCCTCGGTACTTGCGCCCTTTTGAACGCCCAGCACCTCATAATAGTCTCGTTTGTCTGCCATAAATTCACCTCAATATGCCCAAAATCGAGGGGCGGAGTTCCGCCCCTCGGATGGTTGCATGGATTAATCGACAGTCTCGTAGTCAGCGTCCACAACGCCGTCATCACCGGGCTGTGCACCGGGCTGACCCTGAGGATTGGCCTGCTGATACAGCTTCTCGGAAACAGCGTAGAAAGCCTTCTGAACTTCCTCGGTCGCGGCCTTGATGGCGGCAATGTCATTGCCCTTGTTGACCTCCTTCAGCTTGTCAACAGCGGTCTGAATGGAAGCCTTTTCATCCGCGGAGATCTTGTCGCCCAGATCGGTCAGCGTCTTTTCGGTCTGATACACGGTCTGGTCAGCCATATTGTGGGTGTCCACTTCTTCCTTCTTGGCCTTGTCTTCAGCGGCAAACTGCTCGGCTTCCTTCACAGCCTTGTCGATGTCCTCCTGGCTCAGGTTGGTGGAAGCGGTGATGGAGATATTGGCCTCCTTGCCGGTACCCAGGTCCTTGGCGGAGACCTTCACGATGCCGTTGGCGTCGATGTCGAAGGTGACCTCGATCTGAGGCACGCCACGGGGTGCGGGAGCAATGCCGCCCAGCTGGAAGCGGCCCAGAGTCTTATTGTAGGCAGCCATCTCACGCTCACCCTGCAGCACATGGACTTCAACGGAAGTCTGGCCGTCAGCGGCGGTGGAGAAGATCTGGCTCTTGCGGGTGGGGATGGTGGTGTTGCGCTCGATAAGTCTTGTGAACACGCCGCCCATGGTCTCGATACCCAAAGACAGGGGAGTGACATCCAGCAGCAGAATATCCTGCACATCGCCGGTGAGCACGCCGCCCTGGATGGCAGCGCCAACAGCAACACATTCGTCGGGGTTGATGCCCTTGAAGCCTTCCTTGCCGGTGATGCCCTTAACAGCATCCTGAACAGCAGGAATACGGGTAGAACCGCCAACCAGCAGGACCTTATCCAGGTCGCTGGGCTTCAGGCCGGCATCGCTCATAGCCTGGTTCACAGGCTTCAGAGTGCGCTCCACCAGATCGTGGGTCAGCTCGTTGAACTTGGCGCGGCTGATGGTCACATCCAGGTGCTTGGGGCCCTCTGCGTTGGCAGTGATATAGGGCAGGTTGACAACGGTAGTGGTCACGCCGGACAGCTCGATCTTAGCCTTTTCAGCAGCTTCCTTCAGACGCTGCATAGCGGCCTTGTCGTTTGTCAGGTCGATGCCCTCGGTCTTCTTGAACTCGGCAACCAGGTAGTCCATGATCCGCTGGTCGAAATCGTCGCCGCCCAGCCGGGTGTCGCCGGCGGTAGCCTTAACCTCAACCAGGCCGTCGCCGATCTCCAGAATGGAAACGTCAAAGGTGCCGCCGCCCAGGTCGTAGACCATGATGGTCTGCTCGTTTTCCTTGTCCAGGCCGTAAGCCAGTGCAGCTGCGGTGGGCTCGTTGACGATACGCTTGACATCCAGGCCCGCGATCTTGCCGGCGTCCTTGGTGGCCTGACGCTGTGCGTCAGAGAAGTAAGCGGGAACGGTGATGACAGCCTCGGTGACAGGCTGGCCCAGGTAAGCTTCAGCGTCTGCCTTCAGCTTCTGCAGGATCATTGCGGAGATCTCCTGGGGAGTGTAGCCCTTGCCGTCGATGTCCACCTTGTAGTTTTCGCCCATGTGACGCTTGATGGAAGCGATGGTGCGAGTGGCGTTGGTTACAGCCTGGCGCTTTGCCACCTGGCCTACCAGACGCTCGCCGGTCTTGGAGAAACCAACCACAGAGGGAGTGGTTCTGCCGCCCTCAGCGTTTGCAATGACGACGGCCTCGCCGCCTTCCAGAACAGCCACACAAGAGTTGGTGGTGCCCAAATCGATACCAATAATTTTACCCATAATATTTATCCTCCTATTAAATGAAGTTGTTTATATGTTTGATTAGGAATTAGGGATTAGAAGTTAGGAATTATATTCCTAATTCCTCGTTTCTAATTCCTCATTAGTTTGCCACTTGCACCATGGCGAAGCGGATGATCTTTTCACCCATCTGAAAGCCCTGCTGGAACACCTGGGTGATGGTGTTTTCGGGGACGGAATCGTCCTCCGTGTGCATGATGGCGTTGTGCAGATTGGGGTCGAACTGATCGCCTGCATTGCCGATGATCTCCACGCCCATGTCGGAGAGGATCTTCACCAGCTCGTTCAAGGTCATTTCCACGCCCTTTTTGAAGGCGGCATCGGCAGTTTCCTGGGCCATAGCCCGGGAAAGATCATCGTACACCGGCAGAAATTTTGCAATGGTGTCGGCCTTGCCGTTTGCGTAGGAGCTTTCCTTTTCCACCGCGGTGCGCTTGCGGAAATTGGCGTATTCTGCCGCCAGGCGCAGATGCGCATCGTGCTCGGCATTGTATTTCTCCTCGAAGGGGTTGACCTCAGGAGTCTCCTCAACGGGGGTTTCCTCGACAACCTCTTCTACGGGAGTTTCTTTCTTTTCTTTTTCCTTCTTTGCCACGTCATATCCTCCTGGCACGTAATTTAAGCCTCCCCTTGAGGGGAGGTGGCACGAAGTGCCGGTGGGGTGTTACACCCCTCAGTCAGCCTGCTCGGCTGACAGCTCCCCTTGAGGGGAGCCTTGTGCTTATTTTTCCTTTGCTTCCGGCAAGCTCGGCTGTTCGGGTTTACCGAACATCTTGCTCAGGCTCTCTGCAAAGTAGCTTAAGCGGGCGGTGACTTTTGCGTAGTCCATACGGGTGGGGCCAACCACACCGATCATGCCCTGCAATCCGTCGCCAATGTCGAATTTCGTCATGACAACGGAGGTGTCTTTCAATTCTTCGGCCACATTTTCCGGGCCCACCAGCACCTTTGTGCCGTTTGCGCCCTGCATCACTGCGGGGAGGGTGGAGAGGGTGTCCTCGTCCAATGTGGTGAGCATCCGGTGAGCCTTGTTAATGTCGTGATACTCGGGATGCTGCAACAGTCTTGCCTGACCGGCGACGGTCATGCTGGTGCTTGACTGATTTCGCAGAGTTTCGGCGGTGAAATCCACGATCACCGGCACTAAACTTGCAGCCGCACCTGCGGAATTCATCAGCCGCTCCATGAGGGCGGGGGTGAATTCTTCTACAGGAAGGTCTGTCATGGCGGCGTTGAGCACCGCGGACAGGAGCTTCAGCTCATTTTCGCCCACCTGCAGAGGCAGCTTGATCAGCTTGTTCACCACCTGGTCATTGGAGAGCATCACCACAAGGATGAAGCTGCCGCTTCCTGCCAGGATCAAGTCAAACCGCTTTACGGTGGCGCCGCCGGCGCGCGCTGCTACGGAAATGGCGGGCAGATCGGTGGCCTGAGAGACCAGCTTTGCCACCTTTTCCATCAGCTTATCCACCTTTTCCATCTTTTCCTCAATGGCGGTGTTGATGGAGGCGGTCTCGTCCAGGCTCAGCCGGTAATCGGCCATCAGTTCGTCCACATACAGCCGGTAGCCGGCAGCCGAGGGGACGCGGCCTGCGGAGGTGTGGGGCTGTTCCAGATAGCCCATGGCAGTGAGGTCTGCCATTTCGCTGCGGATGGTGGCGGAGGAGTAGTTCATGTCCTGCAATTCCGCGATGGCCTTGGAGCCAACGGGTTCTGCGGTGCGGATGTACATATCCACAATGGTGCGCAGCACCTTTTTCTTTCTTTCGGTCAGTTCCATGGACATCCTCCTTTCAGCTTAGCACTCTTTCTTCTTGAGTGCTAAGCACACTATACACTAGAGTGCTAAAATTGTCAAGAGGTGTATTTTGAATTATTTTTGAACTTTTTGGATTATTGTTTGCCGAGCCTGGGATTCCTATACAAAACCCTCCCCCGGGGGGAGGGTGGCCGAGCTTTGCGAGGCCGGGAGAGGAATGGCGGCAGAACAGAGCATTGTATATGCCTATGCGTTTACTAAATTTACAGGTTGCCACCCGTATTCCTCTTCCGCCCCAGTGTGCGCACTGGGGCACCTTCCCCTCGGGGGAAGGCATAAAAAATCCCGGGCGAACCCGGGATTTTCTTAGTTTTCCTTGACGATGACGTAGCCGTCAACCAGATTGGCGGAGACCAGCTCACCCTCGATGGCAACAGTGCGCTCCATGAGATCCGTGAGGATCACACAGCCGTCCTTGCACTCGATGCTCATCACATTGCGCATCACCACGGCGTCTTCCGTTTTGGTGTTTTTATAAACAGTAGAAAGGCACATAATGATCTCCTTACTGCAGGCTCTGGAGCACCACGCTCAGGCGCATATTGCCCTTTTCAAAGTCGGAAACCGCAGCCAAGACCTGCTCATAGGCAGCCTTGTTGCCCATCTTTTCCAGCTGAGCCGCCAAATCGGCCAGCTCCTTGGCGTGGGCGGCGTTGTGGCCCACCATATACTTCATCAGCGCGGTCAGCTCCTCCATGGGGGTGTGCTCGCACTTGCCGGCGCAATCGTGGCAATGGCCGCTGCAGTCGTGGGAATGGGTGTGCTCCGTGCCCTCGTGATGCAGGTGGTCATGCTCGTGGGGATGCACATGGTCGTGACCGTGGACATGCTCGTGCTCATGGGAGTGGGTCACGCCGTCGTGGGTGTGTTCATGTGTATGGGTGTGGGCGTGTTCGTGGTCGTGGCTGTGACCGCCCACATGATCGTGATCGATATGCATAAAATCGCTCCTTTGCGGTTTTTCTTCTATTATATAAGGAAAAGGATGGGTTGTCAAATCAAATGCCTTCCCCCAGGGGAAGCCTTTAGTTCAAGGCATTCTTAATATCGCCGATGGTATACAGCGAGCCGAAGCACAGCACAACGCCGTCCTGGCCTGCCTTTTGGATCGCCAGCTTCACGCCTGCGGCGATGGTATCACAGGGAGTCGCCGTTGCGCCCACCCGGCGCAGATGCTCTGCAAGCTCCGTGGCCTCCAGCTTCCGGGGGTTGGGGGGCGTGATGCACACAAATTCCCGGATGTAGGGCATCATGGGGCGATACATTTCGCCGTAATCCTTGTCTGCCAGCACGCCGGTGAGGGCGATGATCTTACGGTTTGCCAGATAATCCCGGATGTTTTTTACCAGTGCGTCGATGCACTGGGGGTTGTGGCCGCCGTCGATGATAAACAGGGGGTCTCGGCCCACCATGTCAAACCGACCGGGCCAGGACACATCCCGGATGCCGTCGCGGATGTGGTCTTCAGAAATATTCCAGCCTTTTTCGATGAGGGTATCGGCAATGCTCAGCACCACGGACGCATTGTGCAGCTGGTGGTCGCCCAGCAGAGGCAAAAACAGCTCCTTGCGGCTTCCGCAGTCAAAGACCTGACCCTCAAGAGAGTGAGAACGCAGCACCAAAGAGTCAAAATCCGCCTTTTTCAGCTTGACATTGCGCTGTGCGCAGACACGCTCAAACACCTCTTCTACACCGGACGTGCCCCGATAGACCACTGCGTGGCCGTTTTTCTTGAAAATGCCGGCCTTGGTCTCGGCGATCTTTTCCACAGTGTCGCCCAGATAGTCGGTGTGATCAAGGCCGATATTGGTGATGACCGCCACCTCCGGGGTGTCGATGACATTGGTGGAGTCCAGCGCGCCGCCCATGCCCACTTCCAGCACCACGATGTCGCAGTTTTGGCGGGCAAAATACTCAAAGCCGATGGCGGTGACCAGCTCAAACTCTGTGGGCTTTTCCTCCATGGCCTCGGCAAACTGCTTGACATATTCCGTCACGGCGGCCACATCTTCGTCAGCGATCTGCTCGCCGTTTACCTGAATGCGCTCGTTAAACCGGTAGATGTACGGCGAGGTGTAAAGACCCACCTTATAGCCTGCCTTCTGCAGGATGGATGCGGTCATGGCGGCGGTTGAGCCCTTGCCGTTGGTGCCGGCAATGTGGACAAATTTCAGCGTCTTTTCCGGATTACCCATACGGCGCAGCAGCTCCTGGGTGCGCTCCAGGCCGGGGATGCTGCCCTTCCAAAAGAAGGAGTGGATATAATTGATAGCTTCCTGTGCGTTCATTTTGTTTCGTCCTTTCCGGGGTTCCACAGGCCCATGCGTTCAAACAGCTTGGCCTTGAAGATCAGATACACCACCACAACATCCACCACCAGTGTAACGGCAAATTGAACAGACCGGGTGGACAGGTGATAGACAAAGCCCTCAAAAAATGGGCCATCTTTATAATACATATACGCCAGCGTTGCGCTTTGGTACAGAATCGAACCAAAGACTACCGGCAGCAAAAATGCTACCACCAGCCGCCAGATGGAGACCTGCTTGCGAAGCAGCGGACGCATCAGCCCTGCAAATACGCCGTAGAGAATGGGTGGGATACAAAAAATGGGATTATAGCCAAATGGGGAAAACAGACAGCCTACAAAATCCGCGGCAAATCCCACGCAGCCGCCCAGCACCGGGCCAAAGAGCATGCCGGCTAAAAAAATGGGAACAGCCTCGATGGAAAACCGGCTGGACTCGCTGGGCATCAATCCGATGAGCCGGGCGAAGACCACACTTAACGCGGTCAGCATGGCACAATAGGCCAGGGCTTTGGTGGATATAACATTTCTTTTTTGCATAAAAAAGCCTCCTTAATGGGAGCAATGACGGCAACTGTCCTCCGGCAATAAAAAACCCCCACAAAAGTGGGGGAGTAAAAGTACCGAAGGACCCGGCCGACAACTTGCCCGACCGAGTATCGCTCTCATAAAGGAGAAGATCCATTATGGGCAGCGGGTGCGAGATCCTCATCGCGGCAAAACTGCCTTCGTCCGCCAGACAACTCCCCATTTTGGCGGCACTTCACGCGAGGGCCTCTACTCTGTTCGGCCATATCATACACCATGGGGAGTAAAAAGTAAATAGGTTTTTGAAAAAATATTGATAAAATTTTATCGAAAGAAAACCCTCCCCCGGGGGGAGGGTGGCAGCCCAAAGGGCTGACGGGAGAGGAATGGCGGCAGAATCGACATGAGAATAGGTCTATACATTCGTAGCCATCCATCATTATCGCCCGTGTTCCTCTTCCGCCCCCTCCGGGGGCACCTTCCCCTCGGGGGAAGGCTTTTATTTCCACCTTGAAATGGATCTTGTCTTTTCCTGGATCAGCAGCAGGTCTGTGATGATGGAATTGGACAGCAGGAAGCCCTCTGCGGTCAAATGCCACCTGCCGTCGATCCCCCGCAGGGCGTGACCCCGGCCCCGGCATTGCTCCAAGGCCTTTTCAATGGGCGCAAAGGGGAGCAGGAACTTCTTTTCATATTCCTCACCGCTGATGCCGTAGGTGGTGCGCAGGTGCATCATTAAGTATTCACCGGCCCGTTCCCGCTGGGGAACGGTCTGAATATCCCGCAGCACCTGTCCGCCGGAACGGATGCCGGAGATGTAGCCCTGCAGATCCCGGATGACGGCAAAACGCTTGCCCGCAAAATCCGAGCTGGCATCCGGGCCAAAGCCCAGATATTCGCCGCCGGTCCAGTATTTCATATTGTGCTTCGATTCCCGGTTTCGCTTGCAGAAATTGGAGATCTCGTACTGCTTGTAGCCATGGCTGCGCAGAATTTCCACCGTTGCCAGGTACATATCTGCCTGCATGTCGTCATCGGCAAGGCGCAGCTGATTCTGCTGCTGGCACAGGGGCGTGCCCTCCTCCAGCTTCAGGCCGTAGCAGCTGATATGCTCCGGCTGCAGAGAAAGAACGGTGCGCAGTGTTTTCTGCCAGGCTTCCAGATCCTGCTCCGGCAGGCCGTAGATCAGATCCAATGACAGGTTTTTGAAGCCTGCTCTGCGGATCATTTTCACCGCATCCACGGCCATTTCATAATCATGGGGGCGGCCAATGGCCTGCAAAATGGCATCGTCACAGCACTGTACGCCCAGGCTTACCCGATTGAAGCCCTCGCCGCGAAGACGGCGCAAGAGCTTGGGATTGATGGAGTCGGGGTTTGCTTCAAAGGTGATCTCTGCATCGGAAGCAACATCAAAGGAGCGACGGATGACACCAAGAATGGCTGCCATGCCCTCCGCGCCGAAGAAGCTGGGCGTGCCGCCGCCGAAATACACGGTATCCACCCGATAGCCGGGGGTCAGCGGGCCGGTTTCCCGGATGTGGTCGCAGACCGCGTCCAGATAGCCGTCGTGGAGCTGGGTATCCATATCCGTCACAGAGTAGAAGTCGCAGTAATGGCACTTACTGCGACAAAAAGGAACATGAATATAGATGCCAAGGGGCGTTTTCACTTGGGTGGAAAATAGGGACATAGGATACCTCCGCTTTGAGGAAATAGCGCGTAGCGCAATACCTTCCCCCGGGGGGAAGGTGGCCCGGCAAAGCCGGGTCGGAAGAGGAACGGCGATATTTGAAGGTTTTAAAAATGCCTGATACATTGCAAAAATCCGGCAATTCTGCCCGCATTCCTCTTCAGTCACCGCCTGACGGCGGTGACAGCTTCCCCCCGGGGGAAGCGTGTTTAATCTTCGTCCAGCTTGAGGACGGCCATGAAGGCTTCACTAGGCACAGACACCGTACCGAAGGTACGCATCCGCTTTTTGCCCTCTTTCTGCTTTTCCAGCAGCTTTTTCTTACGGGTGATGTCGCCGCCGTAGCACTTGGCCAGAACATCCTTGCGCAGAGCCTTGATGGTCTCCCGGGCGATGATCTTGCCGCCGATGGCCGCCTGGATGGGAATTTCAAACTGGGCGCGGGGAATGTTATCCTTCAGCTTTTCGCAGATTTTTCTTGCCCGGGGATAGGCATTGTCCGCAAACAGGATGAAGCTCAGCGCGTCCACAATGTCGCCGTTGAGCAGGATGTCCAGCTTTACCAGCCGGCTGGGACGGAAGCCGATGAGCTCATAGTCCAGTGAGCCGTAGCCCCGGGTGCGGGACTTGAGGGCATCAAAAAAGTCGTAGATAATTTCATTCAGGGGCATTTCGTAGTGGAGCTCCACCCGGTTGGCATCCAGGTAGACCATGTCCTTGAATTCGCCCCGGCGGGAGGTGGCCAGATCCATGATATTGCCCACATATTCCTGGGGCGCCATCAGGTTGACCTTCACGAAAGGCTCTTCCGCCAGCTGGATCTCCATGGGGTCGGGATAGTCCAGGGGATTGTCCACCATAAGCACCTCACCGTTATTTTTGGTCACCCGGTACACAACGTTGGGCGCGGTGGTGATGAGATCCAGATTGTATTCCCGTTCCAGACGCTCCTGGATGATCTCCATATGCAGAAGCCCCAAAAATCCGCAGCGGAAGCCAAAGCCCAGGGCGATGGAGCTTTCCAATTCGTAGACAAAGGAGGCATCGTTGAGCTTCAGCTTTTCCAGAGCCTCACGCAGATCCTGGTACTTTGCCCCGTCTGCGGGGTACACGCCGGAATAGACCATGGGCTGTACCGGGCGGTAGCCGGGCAGGGGCTCGGATGCGCCGTTTTCCACGGTGGTGACGGTATCGCCCACCTGGGTATCGGACACATTTTTAATGGATGCGGTGATATAGCCCACCTCACCTGCACCCAAAGCATCCTTGGGAGTCAGACCCAGAGGATTCATGGTGCCCACTTCCACAACTTTATAGATTGCGCCGGTGGCCATCATTTTAATGTCCTGTCCGGCACGGATCGTGCCCTCTTTGATGCGCACATACACGATAACGCCCCGGTAGGAATCGTAAACGCTGTCGAAGATCAGCGCCTGCAAAGGTGCATTCCGGTCACCCTTGGGGGCGGGTACATCCTTAACGATCATTTCCAGCACGGAGCGGATGTTGATGCCGTTTTTGGCGGAAATTTCCGGGGCATCCTCGGCGGGAATGCAGATGATATCCTCGATCTCTGCCTTGACCTCCTGGGGACGGGCGGAGGGCAGGTCGATCTTATTGATAACGGGCAGGACCTCCAGTCCTGCATCGGTGGCCAGAAAGGTATTTGCCAGAGTCTGTGCTTCCACGCCCTGGGAGGCATCCACCACCAGCACCGCACCCTCACAGGCGGCCAGAGACCGGGAAACCTCGTAGTTAAAGTCCACATGACCGGGGGTGTCGATCAGATTCAGGGCATAGGTATCCCCATCGTCAGCGGTGTAGGTCAGCTGAACGGCGGTCGCCTTGATGGTGATTCCACGCTCCCGCTCCAGATCCATGGAGTCCAGCATTTGACTCTCCATCTGACGGCTTTCAATGGCGTTGCATTCCTCCAAAAGCCGGTCGGCCAGGGTGGATTTGCCGTGGTCGATGTGGGCGATGATGGAAAAATTGCGAATTTTGGAAAGTTCGGTCATATGTGTATACCTCAATAAATGGCAGTGTTTTTACCATTATACAGAAAGAAAGGCAAAAAGTAAACTGTATGTTTTCTGTGAAAAATGGGAAAACTTCGTACCGGAGCGACAAAAAACGGCAAAAGATAAAAAAATCGAATTATTTTTCGGAAAAACCCTTGTCGAATTCGAAAAATCGGGATATAGTCTATACGCTTAAGAAAGAATGCGGCGAAGCCGCCTTGGCTCCCCTTGCGAGGGGAGCTGTCAAAAATCTCTGATTTTTGACTGAGGGGTAGTATCTCTCCCCCAGTCAGCCTGTCAGGCTGACAGCCCCCTCCTCAGAGGGGGCCAAGATAAGGCTTCCGAGGATGAGAGAAAGAGGGAATTTATTATGGGTAGCACAAAGAAAACACCTGCAAAGACAATGGAAGAGTTGCAGAGTGAACTGCAGGCGATGATCGCCCGCGGCCGTAAGGACGGCATGATCCGCTCTGCCGACCTGAATGCGCTGCTGGAGCAGATGGAGCTGACTGCTGAGAAGATCGAGGAGATCTATGACCGCTTTGAGGCCATGAATATTCAGATCCTTGGCGCAGAGCTGGAGCTGGATATTTCTGACGACCTGGATCTGGTGCTGGACGATGAACTGGATATGGATATTGCGGCGCTGGAGGAAGAAGAGCTCATCGACCCGGTGGATCTGGCCGCGGAGTACAATCTGGACGACCCGGTGCGTATGTATCTGAAGGAGATCGGCCAGGTAAAGCTTCTGTCCGCAGAGGAGGAAGTGGAGCTGGCACAGCGGGTCGCCGAAGGCGATCAGGCCGCAAAAAACAAGCTGACCGAGGCAAACCTGCGGTTGGTGGTGTCCATTGCGAAGAAATATTCCGGCCGCGGCCTGCATATCCTGGATCTGATCCAGGAGGGTAACACCGGTCTCATTCGCGCTGTGGACAAGTTTGACTGGACAAAGGGAAACAAATTCTCTACATATGCCACCTGGTGGATCCGGCAGGCCATCACAAGAGCCATTGCCGATCAGGCCCGTACCATCCGGGTGCCGGTGCATATGGTAGAAGTGATCAATAAGGCCACCCGCTGCAACCGTAAGCTGGTGCAGGAGCTGGGCCGTGAGCCCACTGTGGAGGAGATCGCCGCAGAGCTGAAGCTGCCTGTGGAAAAGATCATTGAGGCCAACCGCACTGCCGCAGACACCTTGAGTCTGGACACCCCTGTGGGTGATGAAGAAGATACTTCCATCGGCTCCTTCGTGGAGGATGAGCGCACCCCCGGCCCGGCGGATGCCACCTCCAATGCCCTGCTTGCTGAGGCACTGAAGGAGATTCTGGACACCCTGACCGAGCGGGAAGCCGATGTGCTTCGTATGCGCTTCGGCATGTACGACGGCCGCACCCACACTTTGGAAGAAGTGGGTCAGATCTTCGGCGTGACCCGTGAGAGAATCCGTCAGATCGAGAACAAGGCCATCCGCAAGCTCCGCCACCCCAGCCGCGCAAAGAAGATCAAGGATTTCTATTGTTGATACGCACATTTTTGTAAGTAAAAAAATTTTTCAGTGAGTTTTTTCAATTTCGGCGTGATTTTTTGGCGTAACTTAAAATATTTCAAAAGGTAGTTTTATCGATTTGAGCGCCAAAATCAACGGTAAGTGAAAAAGAAAAACAGGGGTAGTTTTTTCGATATCGAAAAAACTATCACACAGAGCAGAAGAAACCCCAGCGTAGCATAAGCTACGCTGGGGCCTTTTTATACTCTATACCTTTTATAAGACTTTCTCTTGAGACAATCAGGACAGCCACTGCCATTAACCCGGGAATCGATTTGTGCTGGCCATTCGTGTCCGTTATGACACATCCACCAAACCTCCTCGTGACTTTGGGGCAAATAATCAGAGGGCAGCTTTTCATTCTTTGTTGGGTGCCATTCAAAACACAAAACGGGATGAAGCGTAAGCAAATCGTTTTCTCCGGCAATAGGAAGCTTGTGACTACAATAGGGGCATCCGGTACCATTACTTCTGTTGGCTGGACTTGCCGTCCAGGAATGCCCCTTTTCGCAGATCCAATAATAGTCTCGATTGTCATACGGCGATATATCGTACGCAGTCGTAGATCCATTCCGCTCCTCGTCCCACTGCAAGGCCAGAGAAGGATTTATAACGGCTAGGCTATTGATGTCCTTGTCAACACAATGATGTGCACACGCTGGGCAACCACGACCTGCGGCACGGTTGTTAGGGGTCGCTGGCCACTCGTGACCGCATTGGCCACATTTCCACCAAACCGGCTTTGTATAATGAAGACCAGTATTCCGTGCTGTCCGCGTGCCGTTTTTATTGGGATGGAACTCTTTTGCCAATTGGGGAGCGAGTGTTTGCAGATCATTAACCATCGGAACAATACGCTTGCCATCGCATACAGAGCATCCACTACCTCTTACCCGACGATAGATTGGAGCGGGATATTCGTGCCCTTTTTCACAAATCCACCATGCCTCGTGGTGTGAGTGGCTGGAAAATTCCGATGGGAGGCATCCCTTATTTAGTGTTGGATGCCAAGTCTTCGCAATTTCAGGATGTGCCGACTCAAGGTCAGTCTCACCGGCGATTGGCAGGCGGCCGGAACAAAAAGGACAACCACGGCCTTCCGTACGATGATAAATTTTTGCCGGATATTTATGCCCTTTGGGGCAAATCCAGTTAACTTCCTTGTTGCTGTATGGCAAAACCTCTGTCGGTTGAAGTTCGTTTTCCGGATCCCACTCCTTGGACAGATCGGAACACACAGTCGCAAAATCTGTTTCGCCTGGGATTGGTTTTTTCCCGGAGCAAAAGGGACATTGCGAACCGTTAGCGCGGTTATTGATTTTTGCCGGGTATTTGTGCCCTCTGGGACAAACCCAATTGACCTCCTTGTTGCTATGAGGGTAATAACACTCTGGCCCCAAATCGTTCGCTTCACAATCCCATTCGGTTGCGAGTGCTGGATATATTGATGCCAAGTCTTGACCTTTGGGTGGCAACATTTATATTACCTTCCTTCGGGCAGACTTTCTGCCTGAGCACTTTGGACAACCGGAACCGTTTGATCTGCTTGCGATAGGCGCCATCCATTCATGTCCACAAACATGGCACTTCCAGTGCGTAGGTGTAGAGGAATGTGTAAATACTTCGGTCGGTTGATGGTCATTTTTGCTATAATCCCAGTCTTCGAGCAAATGCGGTCTCTGGGAAGCAAAGTCGTTTTCTCCAACAATCAGAAGCTTTCCAGTACACTTTGGACAACCGGAACCGTTTGATCTGCTTGCGATAGGCGCCATCCATTCATGTCCACAAACATGGCACTTCCAGTGCGTAGGTGTAGAGGAATGTGTAAATACTTCGGTCGGTTGATGGTCAT
>SVMG01000004.1 GCA_015067545.1 Oscillospiraceae bacterium | reverse complement strand
TCCGTGACCGGGATACTATGGAGCAGGTGCGTGTGCCCATCAAGGACCTGAAGGCCTACATCGCCGAAAAGTGCTATTTCTAAAATGCAAGAACAGCCCCACCGGGGCTGTTCTTTTTTTGCCGAAAGAAGACGAAGGAAAAGTGCTTGACAAACCTATATGCCCATGCTATAATGTCTAGGCACTCAAGGAGTGCCGAACATCGCGGAGTAGAGCAGTTGGAAGCTCGTCGGGCTCATAACCCGGAGGTCGTAGGTTCGAGTCCTGCCTCCGCAACCAGAAAAGAAAAAGTCATCCCAATCGGGATGGCTTTTTTCTTTTATCCGGCTTGTGTAGCAAGTTTTGGATCGACCTCCGGGTTCCCGGAGGGGAGCGAAGGGAGCGCTGCCGGTGGCAGATGAAGCGACCTGAGCGAGTGGCAGCGGTCTATATTTTCAAGGCGGCTTTGACCGCCGCAGAAAATATAGGGCACCGCAACAGGTCGTAGGTTCGAGTCCTGCCTCCGCAACCAGAAAAGGAAATGACCATCCATACGGATGGTCATTTCCTTTTTTATCTTGTTTGGCAGGACTCGAAAGGGCGGCACCAGTGCGCACACTGGTGTAAAAATTGAGAGCTGGCGAGCAATTTTTAGCCCGTGGAAGAGTCCATAGCCCGCAAGCGGCATCCGGTATGGATGTTGATTGCGGGCTATTATGCTTTTTTCTGCCTCTGCAACCAACATTGCGAACCGAAAAAGATATCGGTTCGGAAAACCCAGAAACCACAACGGTTTCTGGGTTCTTTCGTGCAATTTTTTAAGGTACAAATCAAAAGATATCATTTCCCCCAAACAACCTTCGAGGAGGATTTGAACCATATGTCAGAACAATATTGGGTGGAATAAGCGATCATTATATGATATAATCAGTTCGATAAATAGGAATTTGCAGGTGAGCATATGAACAGCGTAAATAAAACATTATATATCCCTTTGTATGGAAAATCGTATGTCAGTAAAAGGGGAATATTTCTTGACGATAAAAAAGCAGAAGAAATTTGGGAAGCGGAAGGATTCGCACTCAAAGGAAAATCCAAATCGAAGTGGCTTGCCTACTATATGGGTGTTCGCTCTGCTGTATTTGACGAATGGGCAAAGAAGCAGGTAGTAGATGTACAGGATGCCGTGGTCATTCATATTGGATGCGGCATGGACAGCCGAGTTTTGAGAGTAGGAACGATAAATCAAAAGTGGTACGATGTGGATTTTGCTGAAGTTATTGAAGAAAGAAAACGATACTATTCCGAATCTGTCAACTATCAAATGATTGCAGGGGATGTGAGGGACGGCAACTGGCTGACAAGTGTTCCCGAAAAGAAGTGTGCTATTGTTATTATGGAAGGCGTGAGTATGTACTTGACCGCCAAAGAAGTACACGAATTAACAGAAAACCTGTGTGCGCATTTTGAACAGGTTGTGTTTTTGATGGACTGCTATACTGTTTTGGCCGCTAAACTGTCCAAGTACAAAAATCCAATAAATGATGTCGGTGTTACTGAGGTTTACGGTATAGATGATCCTGAGTTGTTTCAGCACGGTGCGTTTGCTTATGTTAAGGAGCACGTAATGATACCGCAAAAATACATAGATGAGCTAACTGGTATTGAGAAGTATATTTTCGGAAAACTGTATGCAGGAAGTTTTTCGAAAAAGTTATATCGATTGTTTGAATATAGAAAAGTGTAAACTAGAATCTGTTGATTTGTTGCAACCTTGATATCTTTTTCGGTGCTACAAGCCAGATAAAAGAGCAGTCACCGTAAGGTGGCTGCTTTTTATCTCTTTTCAAGGAGAAGAGGACGCGAACCGATCTAAATGCAACAGTCCGGTGGACTGTTGCTTGCCACCGGCTGGGCGGGGGCAACACAATAGTTTTTGCCAAAGGCAAAAATGCAAATCGAGTCCTGCCTCCCTGACGAATGAGAATCCTGAAATCATTGCAAGATCCGTGGCATTTTGGCCATGATCACCCAAAGGGGAGTTTTGCATAATGAACAGATTATAACGGAAAAGTTATTGAAAAATCTACACTTTTTCTGTCAGCATCTATTGAAAAACCGGAAGAAGAGGCGTATAATCTAAAGTTAAGAGGGTATGTCTGTTTCGTGCTGCACAGATACCTGCTGCGGAGGCTTTGGAATGGAAAAAATTCTTAAAATCATATCGAAAACTCTGAGCACCGCATTGGTTGCAGTGGTGGTTCTGCTGGCGATTGCGCTGGTGGGAATCCGGGCAATTGGCTTTACCCCCTACACCGTGCTTTCCGGTTCCATGGAGCCGACCTACCATGTGGGTTCTGTCGTATATGTAAAGAAGGTTGACCCCACCACCCTGAAGGTGGGAGACCCCATCACCTTCCGTCTTGCCGGCGACGTGATCGCCACCCACCGCATCATTGAGGTACACGGGGAGGGGACACCCAACCTTGGTTTTCGTACCCAGGGTGATGCCAATGAAACCGTGGACGGAATCACTCCTGCTGCTGCCGTGATCGGCAAGGTTACCTTCAGTATCCCTTACTTAGGCTATGTGTCCAATTTTCTGCAGCAGCCCAAGGGACTGATTACTGTGGTGGGAACCGGCGCAGCGGTGCTGGCCATCTCTTACATAATCGATGCGCTTTTCCCTGCGAAAAAAGAAACCGAGCCTGAAGCGGGCGAGGAAAACACCAATGGTTAAATATGCCAAAAGGCATTTTTAATAAATGATTTCAAATGGAGGAACAAAATTATGAAAAAGAAGCTTTTGACTGCATGTGTGCTTGTAGTTTGCGCACTGGCACTGGTAGCAGGCTCTGTCCTGACAACCATTGCTCTGTTGACATCTTCTGCCAATGTTACCAACACCTTTACCATCGGTGAGGTTAAGATCACCATGGATGAGACTAAGGTGAACCCTAACGGTACAGCGGTGGAAGGAGCTGCCAGAGTGGATGCCAACAGCTACCACCTGGTACCCAACACTACCTACATTAAGGACCCCACCATCCATATTGGCAGCGGTGAGATGAATGATATGTACTTGTTCGTCAAGTCCACCAATATGATCCGCAGCGCTGAGGCCGGCAATGTGAACGAAGGCAATGATACTTCCATGCGTGAACAGATGATTGCAAACGGTTGGGTAGAATATGTCCGCAGCGGTGACGGTGTGGAGATCGTTTGGGTATACGGCACCCGCAATACGGTAACCGGCGAAATTACTCCTACTCCTGTCAACAGTAAAACAGAGCAACTGAAAAAAGATGGCACTAAAGTAGGCATTCCTGCCGGTGACTTCCGTCTTTGCGAGAACTTTACCATCGATGAGCATGCAAATGTAAGTCTTTACGGTGCTGCGACTGTAACCTTCACTGCCTTTGCAATTCAGGATGATGGCTTTACCGAGACAGATCATGCCCTGACCGTAAAAACATGGGAATCCATTAAGAGCTCCTTCCCCTACCACACCGGTATTCTTGAGCCTAAGAACCCCTATAGTAATGAGTCCAATGTTGATGCCTATGCGCCTGTAGCAGGTGTGCCCGACCCTGTAGAGATTCCCATCGATAGCAGTGCTAATCCCTGATAACCGGCAAGGGTCAGACCTCTGAATAAGCTTCCTTAGAAAGAAGGTGAGGAAATGAGAAAAAGCCTGATTTGGCTCATAGTTGCATCAGCCCTGTTGCTGACAATCGGCGTTGGAGTCACGGTTGCACTTCTCGTTGCCTCATCCAACCCGGTTGTGAACACCTTTACCGTAGGCGGTGTGGATATCACCCTGACGGAGACTACTACCGAGTATAAAATGACCCCCGGTGTCACCGTCGCCAAGGACCCCACTGTAACGGTGCTGGCAAACAGTGAAAAAAGCTGGCTGTTTGTGAAGGTAGAAAAGGAAAACGACTTCGACACCTTCTGTACTTATGAAATCCAGGATGGCTGGATAGCCCTTGAAGGACAGACAGGCGTTTTCTACAAAACGGTAGAAAAGTCTTCTGCAAATCAATTGTTCCCGGTGCTGAAAAATAACAGCATTCACATCAAGGATACCGTGACTGAGGAACAACTCAATGGGGTTACGGTGAATCCCACCCTGACGGTCACCGCCTATGCCGCCCAAATCGACGGCCTTGCAACCCCTGCCGCTGCATGGCAGGTGCTAAACCCGTGAAAGGAGGATTAGACAATGAATACACAGAAAGTTGTGAAATTTAATCTGATTATGAGTTGTGTGATCCTCTTGGTTTTTGTGGTGATGTTCCTTGGCGTGACGATTGCCTATTTCACCGATACCAAGCAGACTACCAACACCTTTACCGCCGGCAATGTGCGAATTACCCTTGTGGAATCCGCTGTAAAGCCGGATGAATATGGCAATCTTGTAAAGGACCCGGATCAGATGATGTTTACCGGCAAGAGAGATATGTCTGAAGTCCGTGACTACGGCAGGGTTTATCCCGGCATGTCCGTCTACAAGGACCCTACCATTACCAATACCGGCGATTCTCCAGAGTGGATTGCCGCCAAGGTAACACTCACCGATGGCGCCGGCGACCTGCATAAGGTTATCGGTTACCCAGGCTATGCGGAAATCGATATTGAGCGACTTCTCACCGGTGGCTTGCTGGATGAGCATGTAGATGTGGAGGATTGGAACGGCATCGAAGATGTCTGTGTCAATGACCGCTATGTAATGATCCAAGTGGCGAATAACGCAGAAGGCAAGTATGAATTTTATTTCCTGATGCTGGAGCCCTTGGAGGTAGGGGAGTCAGTAATGCTTTTCAAGCAGGTCATCTTTGATCAGAAGTGGAACAATGACCACATGAAAGAGCTGGCTGAGCTGAGGATAAATGTGCAGGCCTACGGCGTACAGACGCAGCAGCTGAGCGATTGTTTTCAGGCTATGACAATGGCCTTCCCCGATCATTTCCCCTTTAATTCCGATATTAAATAAATTTTTGTTTCTGCATAATTTTTAAGAAAGGAGGACACCGTTATGGGCGCATGGATCCGTAATCAAAGGGCAATCAAGGCTATGGCTATGCTTCTGGTCATAGCTACGATTTGTGGCTTACTGCCACCCATAGAGGTGTCCGTCCTTTCAGCGGAACAAGAAAAACCCTATGTGACTATGAATGAGGAGCGCATCTGCCATGTGGTCTTGGAAGATGGCGCCAAGCTGCGCTTTGAAGCCGGCTATGCAAACACTGCAAGCGGCTATCAGTGGCAGATCCAAAATCCTGAGAATGAAGCTTGGGTGGATATTGCAGATGGCCAAAACAAACACCTTTGGGTAACCTATGCCCTTGTGGGAAGTATGCTGGAGGAGGATAATACCGCTCAGCTCCGCTGCCGTCTGGAAACGGCTTCCGGCGAGGTCTTCTCTGACCCGGTTAAGGTGACGGTTTCCCTGAAGGTTGAGGAATTCCCACCGTACTACAATAGCCCCGTGAACAGCGCTCCGGCAAAGCTCCGGGCAGCCAGAAGTAACAATCAAGAATTTACCACCTATTCCATCGTCATCAACTATCTGTTTGATGATAACACCATTGCTTTCGAGCCTTATGGCGCGACGGTGGCAGCGGGCTCTCCCTTTAAGCCGGAAAAACCCATTGAGAGTCCTAAGATTATGGGCTATAAGCCCTTCCGCCGGGATGGTGATGCGTATGTGGAAGCAGACTCCATCTACTTCGATATTGATAGTGTGGACAGCAATATCACAATCAATGTTATCTATGAACCCACTCTGGTGGACTTCAAGGTACACCACCACCTCCAGAATGTGCTGGACGATGACTATGCGACAGACCATAAGACCACAGACAGACAAGGCTTGACCGGTTCTTTGGTCGGCCCCGGACTGGCCTATACAGAAGACCAGCTTCCCGGTTTTAAGCCACTGGACTATGATGAAACGCTGGTAGTGGCGGCCGACGGCAGTACTGTTGTGGAAATCCGCTATGACCGCAACTATTACTTAATATCCTTTGATATGGGTGGCGGTTACGGTACCGAACCGGTTTATACCCGTTTTGGCGCCACAGTGGGCGCAAATACTCCTACTCGCCACGGCTATATATTTGACGGTTGGGAACTGGTGTCCTATGGCGGACAGATCCCCACCAATGAACAGAAATCTCAGTATGCCCTCCGTACCGGCAGCACCATTGAAGTGCCTGCGGCAAGCCTGAAATATAAGGCTCGCTGGATTACCAAGGAAACCACCTATACGATGGTATTCTGGTGCGAAAATGCTAACGACAACGGCTATACCTATTGGGGCTATCTGGATAACCTGCCGGCTATGTCCGGCTCCTATGTAAGCGCGCAGGACTATATTTCCCGCGTGGCCGGCATTGAGGATGAGCAGCATTTCACCTTCAATGCAAGTAAATCCGACAAAAACGTACTGGTTGAGGGTGACGGCTCAACCGTCGTGAATGTATATTACACAAGAAATTACTATTCCATTACCTTCAAGGCCTCCGGCACTTGTATTCTGCCCACTTCCCATACCCACAGTGATGCCTGCTATGATATCATCTGCGGTTTGGGTCATACCCATACGGACGAATGCGTTCCTGAACTGACCTGTACCACAGAGGAACACACAGCCCATACCGATGAGTGTATTATCTGCGGCAAGCAGGAGCATATTCACGGCTCTACAGGCTGCAGCTGCGATAAAGAAGAGCATACCCATTCCACAAACTGCTGGAACTATGTGGGCAATCGGCAGGGTTCTTTGTCCGGCGCTCCCTCGAATCCGGAGGAAGGACAGATCTACGCTACCAACGGCTGGTGGTTTACCAGCTATTACATTTATATTGGCGGTGACTGGTATTCCTACACTGGCCGAAATGTGTCCAACGGAGATACCGTTAAGCCCACCTGTGGCAAGACGGCGCACATCCACGGAACAGATTGCAGCTGCACTCAGGAACCCCATACGCATCAGGATAGCTGCTACCGGGATATTCTGCACATCCACGGGGAGCACTGCTACAAGTATTCCTGTGGCGCGGTGGAGCATACCCATACGGATACCTGCAAGCGCCTGATTTGCGGTATTCCCACCACCCATAGCCACTCTAATGAGGGCAGCAACGGCAAGGTGGTCAAAATCGTCTACGCCAAGTACAGACAGTCCCTGAAGGATATCTGGCCAGTTACGGACGATAACGGCGTTACCTATGATAACGGTCAGCGCTGGTCCCCCTCCGACACAAATCTGTATGATCAGGTGCTTGTCTATATTGATGAGATGCCCGGCGGCAACTTCACCCTGACAGTGAACACCTCCACCAACTCCCTGTATACCATGAACTACTATCTGCAGGTCTTGCCGGGTGAAGCTTACGATGTTACCTATCAGGGCAAGAACTATGCCCTTTATACCCAAATCAAGGCGAAATACGGTATGGTCACCAAGGCAGAGGACTTTTTCCCCATCCGTGGCTTTGACCAGTATATTGCTGATCCGGACTTCGGAAGCGGTACGCAGATCAAACCCTCTGACAGAATCGCAGATTTTTACTATGACCGTATCGTAGATCATAAGATCTCCTTTAGCAACAACGGTATCGTGATGGATGATAAAACCGTTACCGGTGTTATGTACGGCGCATCTGTCAAGGACTATAACTTTGACCCACCGTATCCGGCAAATCTGGAACCCAACGCCTATACCTTTGACGGCTGGTATACCTCTCCCGGCTGCTTTGACGGCACCGAGATGGATTGGGAAAACACCGTAATGCCGGAGGGCGACCTGCTTCTGTATGCAAAATGGAAGCCCATCACGCACACCATACGTGTGTATAAGGACAAATCCATGATGCAGCAGCTGGGGGCAGAGCAGATTGTGGACCACGGTGATTTTGCCAAGGCTCCCGCAGGGAATATTACCAACGGCAACTATGTGTTCCTCGGCTGGTTCTACGAGGATGAGGTCAATGGCGAAAAGGTGGAGAAGGCCTTTGTGTTTGAGGGCATTCCTGTTTTGAAGGATATGAACATCTATGCCCGTTGGGGCTCCCACTTCTCCGTTGACTACAAAATCTACTATAAACTGCGGAAAACCGGCGAAGAAATCGCAGCTCCCACTACCGGCAGCGCCATCGTGGGTAACAATAAGACCTTCTACGCAAAAACAGAAAGTGACCTCTATCCAGGCTTCCAGAAGGGATACTTCCCCGAAACAGGCAGCCATACCATCACCATGAGCGCAGAAGGAAACCACGAATTCACCTTCTATTACGAATATGTGGAGGCTATGCCCTATAAGGTCCGTTATCTGGATGAAAACGGCAATGAAGTCTTCCCGGATAAGAGGGTTATGGACAATGGCCTGTCGGTTGTTACAGAAACCTTTGTGCGGGCAAGCAAAATGATGCCCGATGCCTACCAGAAGAGGCTTGTCCTTTCTGCTGACAAAACCGACAGTGACGGTGATGGCATTTACGATGCCAATGTGATTACCTTCCACTACAGCGCAGACGAAGAACACGCGTACTACCGTGTGGTTCATTACATCGAGAATATCACGGGCGATTCCTACCGGGAATTCAGCGCTGAAGATAATGTGGGCGTCATTGGCGAAGATTGTACCGGCAATGCCCTGACCCTCATCGGCTTTGCCTACAACCCGGACAAGACCACGGTGAACGGCGTGGTACAGCCCGGCTCCGGCACCTCTGTCACTACCAGACTGACAGGGGACGGTGCGCTGATTGAATTGTACTATGACCGTCTGGACTATCAGTATCAGGTAAGATACATTGACAGCCGTACCAATCAGGATTTGTATACCCCTTATGTGGGTACTGCTGCTTTCGGTGAGCAGGTTATAGAATATGCCCGAAACTTTGAGTCCATCGGTTATAAGCTTGTCAGTGAAAACCTTAAGGTAATCACCATTTCCGCCAATCAGGCCATGAATGTCATTGATTTTTACTACGAGGAAGCCACTGTCGGTCTGAAATATCAGATTGTAGGACCTGACGATTGCGGCAGCCTGACCATGGAATCTGAAAACCTGCCTGCTATCAGTGGTCAGCCCAATGGCTCCCAGCCCCTTGTGAAGAGCGGCTTCGCCTTCTTGGGCTGGTATAAGGATGCAGCCTGCACCGAGCCTGTGGATCCCGCATGGGTGGATGCGCAGCAAAAGCTAACACCGCAAATGACCGGCACTGTGTGGACGGCGACTACCTACTATGCCAAATTTGCAGCGCTGGAAACAGACTTGATTCTTACCACAAAGTCCACCGCAGCAATCGATGGAGATCAGGTGTTCATCTTCCGCATTCAGGGTGAGGCCGGTACGGAAACAGAAGCCGTTGACCTGACTGTAACCGTTGTGGGCGATGACTCTGTTACCATCACCAAGCTTCCCACCGGCTACTATACCGTAACCGAGCTGACAGATTGGTCATGGCGGTACGAGAACAGCGCGGCAGAGCGGAAGGTGAATCTGACCTATAATAACGGCTCCAACGAAATGATCTATGACAACAGCCGTGAAAATGGCAAATGGTTGGATGGCAACACCCTTATAGATAACCAATTCTGAACCAAAGGAGATCCTTGCTATGAAAGCAAATTCCGGCAAACACAATAAAATAGCCATGCTGATTGCAGTTGTGGGTCTGAGTGTTGCCCTATGCGCCACCGGTGTTTACGCGTATCTTTCCACAAAAACCGACCCGGTGACCAACGAATTTGTTCCTGCCAAGGTATCCTGTGTTGTGAAAGAAACCTTCCAGGACGGTGTAAAAAGCAATGTAACGGTACAAAATACCGGCAATATCGATGCCTATATCCGGGCAGCAGTTGTGGTCAATTTCGTGTCCGATGACGGCAAGATCTCTGCCGTTACACCAAAGGAGGGCGTGGATTATACCGTCACTTGGGGCGCTACCGGCTGGAGAAAGGGTACGGACGGCTACTGGTACTATGCCAATGCCGTTGTGCCGGAGGCACTGACTGCTCCGCTGATTGAAACGGCTGTGGCAGTATCAGCGCCCACCGGCTTCCACCTGAATATCCGGATTATTGCTGCCGCTATCCAATCTGCCCCCGATGCCGCCGTGCAGGATGCGTGGGGCATTACCCCCGCAAATGGGGAACTGATCCCCAACTAATAAGCTGAAAAAAGTCACCTCCCCGGAGGTGACTTTTTTGCGTCTGTGGTTGAAAAGCCACTGCATTTATAGCATAATAAAATCAAAGAAAAACCACAAATACACGCGGAGCGCGTTTGCGCATAACCCCCAGGGGAGCGAGGGGAGCGCCGCCGGGGGGCGGATGAAGAGAACCGAGCGAGTGGCAGCGGTCTATATTTTCAAGGCGGCGCAAACCAATCTGCATGCGGCGATATTTGTGCGGTGTTGACAAATATTACCCTTGCATACGCGGTGAATCTGTGATAATATAACAACGCCTTATGAATTACCCAGCAAAATGGAGGAAGCCATGAACTACGACGTTATTATCATCGGTGCCGGGCCCGGCGGCATTTTTTCTGCCTACGAGCTGACCCGGCTGAATAAAGAACTGAAAGTCGCTGTGTTTGAAGCGGGCCATCCCCTCAATAAACGCAAGTGTCCCATTGACGGCGACAAGGTCAAAAGCTGCATCGGCTGTAAAAGCTGCTCGATTATGAGCGGCTTCGGCGGCGCAGGTGCATTTTCTGACGGAAAATACAATATCACCAATGATTTCGGCGGCACGCTGTATGAGTACATCGGCAAGCGGCAGGCGCTGGAGCTGATGAAGTATGTGGACGAGATCAATATGCGCTACGGCGGCGAGGGGACAAAGCTGTACTCCACCTCCGGCTCAAAATTCAAGACTCTGTGCATTCAGAATGATCTGCATCTTTTGGACGCCTCCGTGCGCCATTTGGGCACGGATATCAACTATGTGGTCTTGGAGAATCTGTATGCGGAGCTGAAACAGAAGGTCACATTCTTCTTTGATACCCCCGTCCAGTCCGTCAGGGTGGCCGATGGCGGTTACGAAGTGGTCTGCAAGGATGGTACATATACCTGCACCGACTGCATCATTTCCGTTGGCCGCAGCGGCAGCAAGTGGATGGAAAAGGTGTGCAAGGAGCTGCAGATCCCCACCGAATCCAGCCGCGTGGATATCGGCGTGCGTGTGGAATTGCCTGCGGCGGTGTTTGCCCACCTGACTGACGAGCTTTACGAGAGCAAGATCGTCTATCGCACGGAAAAATACGGCGACAAGGTGCGCACTTTTTGCATGAATCCCAAGGGCGCGGTGGTCAACGAGAACACAAACGGCATCATCACCGTCAACGGCCACAGCTATGAAGA
This sequence comes from Oscillospiraceae bacterium, assembly GCA_015067545.1. Taxonomy (GTDB): domain Bacteria; phylum Bacillota; class Clostridia; order Oscillospirales; family Oscillospiraceae; genus Faecousia. Next base: position 125,731 of record SVMG01000004.1, on the reverse strand, counting down.
CCCCGCCAAGCAGACGGAGAATACTAATTTTGCGTTGTTGGTTGCCAAGCATTTTTCCGAACCCTTTAAGGACTCCAACGGCTACGGTGAATCCATCGCCCGGCTCAGCAATATGCTGGGCGGCGGCGTGATCGTACAGCGGTTTGGAGACTTGATCCAGGGCCGGCGTTCCACTGCCAGCCGCATCCAGGAATCCTTCACCACGCCCACTCTCAACGCCACTCCCGGCGACCTGAGCCTGGTTCTGCCAAAGCGCATATTGGACGGCATCATTGAAATGATCTATGCGCTGGACAAGATAGCTCCCGGCACAGCCAATGACGATACGCTTCTGTACGGTGTGGAAGTGAAGTTCTACAACATGGAGGTGGAGGTCAGCGACAAGCTGGAGTCCCGGTATCCGGGGCTGTATATCATCGGCGACGGAAGCGGCATTACCCACTCGCTGTCCCATGCATCTGCCAGCGGCGTCCATGTGGCCCGCAATATCGTAAAGCAGTAAAAGCAAAAAAACACGCCTGGTGCTCAGGCGTGTTTTTGGTCATACTATCAGAAGACCTATACGGAAAGGACATCGTTATGTGCACAGCTGTTACCTATCAGACGAAGGATCATTATTTCGGACGGACACTGGACCTGGAATACTCCTACCGGGAGGAGGTTGTGGTCGCTCCCCGGAAATTCCCCTTGGTTTTTCGAACCAAGGGCCGGATGGACAGCCACTATGCCATCATAGGCATGGCGATGGCAGTGAACAGTTACCCCTTGTATTACGAGGCGGCCAATGAGCACGGACTTGCCATGGCCGGGCTGAATTTTCCCGGAAATGCGCACTATTTTGACGAAATGCCGGGCAAGGACAACATCGCGCCCTTTGAATTCATCCCGTGGATTCTGGGGCAATGCAAGGATCTTGCACAAGCCCGGGAATTGCTTGGAAGCATCAACCTTTGCAATATCCATTTCAGCGAGGAATTTCCCTTGTCACCCCTGCATTGGATCATTGCTGACCGCAGCGGTGCGATCACGGTGGAAAGTGTGGCAGAGGGCTTAAAGATTTATGAGAATCCAGTAGGAGTATTGACGAATAACCCGCCCTTTGATTACCACATGACCCATCTGCGGGAATATCTCAATTTGACCCATGCTGAGCCGGAAAACCGGTTTGGCGGTCTGGAGCTGACGCCATACAGTAAGGGTATGGGTGCCATCGGCCTGCCGGGAGACCTCAGCTCAGCCTCCCGATTTGTCCGGGCGGCATTTGTGAAGCTGAATTCTCTGTCGGAGGAAGGAGAGCAGGAGAGCGTCAGCCAGTTCTTTCACATTTTGGGGGCGGTGGATCAGCAGCGTGGGTGCGTGCGATTGCCCGATGGCCGCTGTGAGATCACGGTATATACCTCCTGCATCAACACCGACAAGGGTATTTACTATTACACCACCTACGACAATTCCTGCATTTCTGCAGTGGATATGCACCGGTGTGATTTGAACGGCGATCGGTTATTCCAATATCCTCTGCTGAAAGCGCAGCACATTCAATGGCAAAATGCAGAAGTGTTTTGAATTGTAAAATAGCGAAAAACCACGGTTTTTCCGTGGTTTTCCTGTTTTATGCGTGGAAACTTCAGGAAAAAGTTTCGGATATCAACGGATATGCAGGGAATTATTTAGAGTTGAAATACAGAGGGAAAAATGCTATAATAAATTGAAATATGTATTTTGGGTGACTGCACCCATGTCCATATTTGACGACTTCAATCGTTTATTTTTGTGCAGACAATATGTGGGCTGTGTTTGAGCCAAAAAAATGTGTTGATTTGGCACCAAGAAAAAGAGAATGAGGAAATTGTGATGCAAAGAAAAAGAACATTGAGCGGCGTAAAAAGCCTGATACGCAGCGGAGAAGGATTTTTGGAGATCATCATTCTGACTGTGATCTACTATTTAATTTTCCGCAATGGTTATGATGGCCAGTTGTTCCCCGATTATGCCCGTTATGGTAAGTATGTGCTGTGTGGCATTTATGCACTGCTGGTGATGGTGCTGTTTTTTGCCATGGATGGCTATAAGTTTGGCTATCTGCGAAACGGCGACGTGCTGGTATCCCAGCTGATCGCCCTGTTCATCGCCAACTTTATCACCTATTGGCAGCTGTGCCTTATTGCCAACGGCGTGATCTCTCCGGCGCCCATGCTGATGCTCATGCTGGCGGGTGTGGTAGTTGCATTTATTTGCACACTGACGTATTCTGCTGTTTACCATCGGATGTACGTCCCCAAGGACATGGTGATGATCCTTGGCCGGGATGAGGCGGTGACGCTGAAATTCAAAATGGAGACACGCCCGGACAAATATCACATTGTCAAGCTGATCTCCGTGGACGAGGGTCTGGAGAGCATCTGCCAGCAGATCGTCAAATACGATGCGGTGATCATTAACGATGTGCCCGCGCAGATCCGCAATGACATTTTGAAATTCTGCTACCGCAACAAGATCCGCACCTATCTGACCCCCAAGGTCACGGATATCGTGGTGCGCGGTGCGGAGAGCATCAATTTGTTTGATACGCCCTTGCTGCTGGTCAAGGGCATGGGCTTGACCTCTGTGCAGTGCTTCATCAAGCGGCTTATGGATCTTGTGATCTGTCTGATCGCTATGATTCCGGCAGCTCCCATTATGCTGCTGGTGGCGCTGGCTATTAAGCTGGAGGACGGCGGCCCGGTGTTCTACAAGCAGGCCAGAATGTCCCTGGACGGCAAGGTTTTTGATATTCTGAAATTCCGCAGCATGATTGTGGATGCAGAAAAGGAGGGTCACTCCATTCCTGCCACCGGTCACGACCCCCGAATCACCAAGGTTGGTCGGTTTACCCGTGCCACCCGGATCGACGAGCTGCCCCAGATCCTCAATATCATCAAGGGTGATATGAGCATCGTCGGCCCTCGTCCGGAGCGTGTGGAGCACATGATCAAGTACGGCCAGGAAGTGCCGGAATTCGATTTCCGCACCAAGGTCAAGGGCGGCCTCACCGGCTATGCTCAGATTTACGGTAAGTACAACACATCGCCTTACGACAAGCTGCGGCTTGATATGATGTATATTGAAAACTATTCGCTGATGCTGGATATCAAGCTGATCCTGCTGACGCTGCGGATCATGCTCAGCAAAGAGAGCACAGAGGGTTTTGAACAGACTGAGATCCTGGAGCAGCAGTCGCAAGAGGTCCTGCAGCAGATGAAAGAAGAGGCGGAAGGCACTCCTGCTGGAAAATAAGAAACAGAGGAACTGAAAATGAAGAGATTCTTTGAAAGGCTTTTCAAGGGAACAAAGGAAGCATTTGTGGAAATACTGAAAGATCATCTGCTGAACGAAAAGCGGATGTTCCTGATCACAGCGAATCCGGAAGCATTTATGTTGGGCAAAAGCGACCCGGAAATGGAAAAAATGCTTTTGGACGAAGAAGTTACCATGGCAGCGGATGCCATCGGCTTGGTCAAAGGCGGAAAAATCGTAGGCATCCATCTGCCGGAGCGTATCCCCGGCGTGGAGTTGGCCCAAAGTTTGCTGGCCTACGGCCACGAGTATCATAAGTCCATTTTTCTACTGGGCGCGAAGCAAGAGGTCATTGACGCTCTGTGCGCTGTGATTCGGGAAAAATATCCCAACCTTACCATCTGTGGTGCGGTCAATGGTTATGTAGGCGATAAGGACGCAGTCTTTGAGGATATGAAAAAGGTTGAGCCGGATATCGTTTTGGTTGCGTTGGGCATGCCTGCACAAGAAAAGTTGATTTACAAGCATTTCCGAGATTTCCGCAAGGGAATCTTTGTGGGTGTGGGCGGCAGTTTTGATGTGCTCAGCGGTATGAAACAGCGAGCTCCGGAATTCTTTATCAAGCACAACCTGGAATGGTTTTACCGGATCGCCAGCGAGCCCAGCCGTTTCAAGCGGTTCTATAACGGAAATGTAAAATTCCTGTTTGCTTTGCGGAAGGAGAGATAAAGAGCTATCATGGATAAAATTAAAGTCATGAGTGTTTTCGGAACACGGCCGGAAGCAATTAAAATGGCCCCTTTGGTAAAGGAACTGGAAAAACGCCCGCAGATCGAGAGCATCGTCTGCGTCACTGCCCAGCATCGGGAAATGCTGGACCAAGTGCTGGCTACTTTTGAGATCACCCCGGATTACGATCTAAACATCATGAAGCGGGGACAGACCCTAATGGATATTACCATGGGTGCACTTTCCGGCGTGGATGCTGTTATTAAGCAGGCAAAGCCGGATATCGTGCTGGTGCATGGCGACACATCCACTACTTTCGCTGCCGGCCTGGCTGCATTCTACAATCAGACAGCTATCGGTCATGTGGAAGCGGGCCTTCGTACCTACAACAAATACTCTCCCTATCCTGAGGAAATGAACCGCCAGATGGTGGACTGTATGACGGATATGTATTTTGCACCCACTGGCTTGAGCCGGGAAAACCTACTGGCAGAGAATATTGACGACAGTAAGATTTACGTTACCGGAAACACCGCTATCGATGCCATGAGTACCACCGTAAAGGAAAACTATACCCATCCTGAGCTTTCCTGGCTGGAAGGAGACAAGATGATTCTGCTGACTGCTCACCGCCGGGAAAATCTGGGTGAGCCTATGCGCAATATCTTCCGGGGTATCCGCCGGGTGCTGGACGAAGTGCCGGGCATCAAGGTGATCTATCCCATCCATAAGAACCCCATCGTCCGTGCGGCGGCTGACGAAATTTTCGGCGGCTGCGACCGGGTAAAGCTCATTGAGCCCCTGGACGTGTTCAATTTCCACAATTTTCAAAATCTTGCCCATATCATTCTGAGTGACAGCGGCGGTATCCAGGAGGAAGCACCCTCTCTGGGCAAGCCCGTGCTGGTTTTGCGAGATACCACCGAACGGCCGGAGGGCATCGAGGCTGGCACTTTGAAGTTGGTAGGCACGGACAGTGATGTGATCTATCGGGAGACCATCCGCCTGCTCACGGACAAGGCAGAATACGAGCGTATGAGCAAGGCATCCAACCCCTATGGCGACGGTCATGCCAGTGAGCGCATCGCTGATGCCATTATCGAAAGATTCAGCAAGTAATAGTACAGACAGGGGGGCATGTATATGAAAAATAAAATATATATTACCTCCCTGCATCTGATGCATGGCGGTGTGGAAATGGCCATTACCGCCTTGAGCAATGCCCTGGTGCGCCGGGGGTATGAGGTGGAGATCCTGTGCACCTACAATTTGGGCACACCGGCCTATCCTTTGGACAGCCGGGTGCAGGTTCGATATCTGACCCAGGTTCGACCCAATCGGGAAGAATTCAAGCAGGCGGTGCAGCAAAAGAATATCCCGGGAATCATCCGTGAGGGACTTTATGCAGTCCGCGTTCTGCGGCTGAAAAAGCAGGTTCTGATCGAGCAATTCCGCAAGATCCGCTCCGGTGTGATCATTTCCACCCGGAACGAGGATTCTGTGCTGCTGTCCCACTATGGCAATGCAGGCGTGCGGAAGATCGCTCAACTGCACCATGACCATTGCTTCGACAAAAAGCTTCTGCAAGATTTTAAGAAGCATTATAAAAATATCGATATTTTCACGCTGCTTACCGATCAGCTACAGGAGGAAGTAGCGGAAATGATGAAAAACAATCACCACACTAAGTGCGTGACTATGCCCAATTTCCTGCCCGCCGGGGAGGAAAAAGCGCCGAATGTGACTGCCGAGAACCAAGTGGTGGCGGTGGGAAGACTCCATCCTGTCAAGGGCTTTTTGCGGCTGATCCGCCTGTGGAAGCCGGTATTTGAGCAGACCGGTACGGTGCTGAAGATCATCGGCGGCGGCGAACAGCAGGAAGAACTGGAAAAGGAAATCGCCGCGCAAGGACTGGAAGATGGCGTGATCCTTACAGGCAGCATGGAGCATGACCGGGTGCTGGAGGAAATGAAGAAGTCGATCTTCTATGCGATGACCTCCCACAGCGAGGGTTTGCCATTTGTCATGATTGAGGCCATGAGCCAGGGATTGCCGGCTATTGCTTATGATGTCCGGGTTGGTCCCAAAGCGGTGATTGAGGATGGCAAGAACGGATTTCTTACTGCCGAGGATGATGAGAAGGCGTTTGCAGAAAAGGCCGTTTTGCTCATCAAAGACCCGGAAAAGCGGGCACAGATGTCCAGCGCGGCTCTGAAAAGAGCCAACGATTTCTCGGAAGAAACCGTCATAGCAAAATGGGAAGCACTGATTGATGGAAAGGATGACTTACGTGCTGAAAATGGATAAAAACAGCATCATTTTAGCGATGCTCATTATGATACAACCGATCCTGGATATCGCTTCTTACTTTGCAATCCAGACTGGGATGACATCCGTCACGTCTCTTTTGCGGCTGGCGATCTTCGGTGTGATCATGGTATATGCCTTCATTCTGTCGGACCGGAAAAAGGTGTATTACATTTTTGCGGGAATTTTGGGCGCGTATTGGATCGTTCATATGCTGATCTGCGCAAGAGATGGTTATTCCCTGGTTTCTGATGCAAACGGTTTTCTCAGAACCATTCAGATGCCGGCACTGACCCTTGCGTTTATCACACTGTTTCAGCGCGCTGAGCGATTCCCCCAAGAGATGGGAAAATATTTCGGCATCAACTACATCATCATTGGAGCAAGCATTTTGCTTTCCTTCGCAGTAAACATGCCGGTGTATACCTATTACCCCGATGTGGGCATCAAGGGCTGGTTCTATACAGGTAATTCCCAAAGCTTTATTATCTCTGTAATGGCCATGCTGGCGATGTTCGATGCATATCAAAAGAAAAACAACCTGGTTTTTATCCTTACGATGGCGGTTGCCTTTACTTTGATGTTCCTGCTGGGTACATTGGTGGCGTTGTATTCTATCTTCATTGCGACCATTGCATTTTTGGTACTTATTCTTTGGAATCGGGAAAAAAGATGGGTCGTGGTGGCGGCGTTGGTTGTGGCCATGGTTGTGACGGTGTTTGTCTACCCCTATTCCCCCAGTCAGCAGGTCAGTGCGGCAGAGAACCAATCGCTTATGGAGTGGGAAGAATTGCTTCAAAACCAGGGCAAGGATCCGAATAAAGATCCAGACAAGGATCCGGGCAAGGATCCGGGCAAGGATCCGGAAGGAACAAAAGTTGACCTGAAGGATACCATTTTGGAAGATATGGAGAAACGGTTTGGCTACGATAAGGTTTTGGAAATCTATGGAGGACAGATTGATGCATCGGAATTGCTGGATAGCAGAGGGATGAAAGTGAACTTCGGCCGTTTGGTTATGGCGGAGAAGGATATCTTCACATGGCTGTTTGGTTTTGAAGATGCAGATATGTATTTCGAAGGTGATACCTTTGACCCTGAAAATGATTTCCCTGCTATTTTCTTTTTCTACGGTATTGTAGGTATTGCATTGTACGCGGTATTTTTAGGATATTTTGCAATCATCCTGATCAAGGATATCTTTAAAAACCTAAAAAAACCTCCGATGGACAAAGTTCTATTGGGTCTGAGCCTGGTGCTAAGCATGGGCTGTGCAGAATTGTCCGCTAATGTGCTTCGCCGGCCTAATGCATCGATCTATATTTCCTTGATGTTGGCGTATGCTTATTATATCTGCAAGATTAAAAAGGAGCAGAAATGAAGAAAATATTGTTTGTTCCCTATACCTTTTCCATGGGCGGTGGAGCAGAGAAGATTTTAGCTGATACTGTACGCAATCTGGATCCGGAAAAGTATGAAGTGACCATTCTTCCTTATGCAGATTACAACATAAAGACCGAAAAGGTACCGGAATATGTTACAGTGCTGCCCGGAATTTTGGATATTACCCGTGCAGGGAAAGCAGAAAAACTGATCAAACACATATTGGTGCATTTTTGTCCAGAACTTTTAAGAAAATGGTATATCAAGGACCAATATGATATGGAAATATCGTTCAATTATCAGATCCCGTCTTTTTTGGTAAAGGAAACTAAGAATACCAAGGCGATTATGTGGGTTCATACAGATGTTTACGATCTGAAAAACAGCACATTGCAACGATGTTTGCAAAGGCGCAGTTTCCGACGGGCCACGAAAATCGTTGTGATTTCAGAAAACACGGAACGATCTGTTGCTGAAATCTTTCCGGAGTGTGCGCAAAAAATTGTACGGATCTATAACGGTATTCATTTAGACAATATTCGGCAACGGTCTAAGGAAACCTGTGACATTACACTGCAGTCGAATGCAGTTGTATTTCTTGGCCGATTGGACGAACGAAAGCAGCCGCTGGCCTTGTTGGAAGTGGCGCGCATCTTAAACGAGAGAAACGTACCGGTGCATTTTTACTTCCTGGGGCAAGGAGAACTGGAAACAGAAGTTCGGAACAAAATATCCGAGTACCATTTGGAAGACCGGGTGTCTCTGCTGGGATATCAGCAGAATCCGTATCCGCTGATTGCACAGGGGAAGATTATCTGTATGTTGTCCTTAGCGGAAGGATTCCCTACGGTCTTTGCAGAGGGCATGGCTTTGGGTAAACCTTTTATTAGCACCCATGTGGGCGGTGTGCAGGAAATGAGTCAGGATGGCCGATGCGGCATTTTGGTGGATTCTCCGGAAGCCTGTGCAGATGCCATCGCGCAGTTGCTTGCGGATGAGGTGCGATATCAGCAAATGTCGCAAGCATGCCTGGAACGCATCGAAGACTTTTCTATGGCTAGGCAAAAAGAAAACATTGAAAAACTTTTAAATTCATTGTAAGGTCGTTTTTTCATGAAGCAAAGAAGTATCGCAGAAAATCTGTTTTACAATATGCTGTACCAAGTTCTGGCGACGGTACTGCCCATTGTAACCACACCCTATGTTGCCCGTGCTTTGGGCTTGGGTGCCACCGGCGTCCATTCCTATACAGAGAGCATTGTGACATATTTTACCCTGTTTGGTGCATTGGGAACATCCATGTATGCAGTGCGTAAAATCGCTGTTGTACGGGAAGATGAAAAGAGTCTGGCGCAGGCAACACTGGAAATCCTGGCGCTGAAGCTTATCCTCATGCTGATCACTTTGGCGGTGTTTATTCCCTCGCTGTGCGTGGGTGGGGAGTATGCATATTTGTTCCGCATCCATATTGTAACTATTGTAGCAACGGGATTGGATATTTCTTGGTTCTACCAGGGCATTGAGGACTTTAAAAAGGTCACCATCCGCAATTTGCTGATGAAACTGCTGTTCATCGTTGCGCTGTTTGTCTTCGTCAAGACCCCGGAAGACCTGCCGATCTATGTTTTGGCTATTGTTGGAAGTACCCTGATCGGTAATTTGATGATGATCGCCTATTTGCCCGGTTATGTGAAACTGCGCATCAGCGAACCGCTGAAGCCTTTCCGGCATTTGAAAGAGAGCCTTGCACTCTTTGTGCCGCAGATCATGAACTATGTGTATGTTCTGTTAGACAGGACGCTCTTGGGCTGGATGACCAATACGGACAATGTTGGTATTTACGATCAGGCCCAACGGCTGGTGCGTATGATTGCAGGCATGATGCAGACCCTGGGCTATGTGATGATGGCCCGGATTTCCAATTTGACTGCCGCCAATGATTCCGAGGGCATTCGTAAATATATCCACAAATCTATTGATTTTACTCTGTTTTTGGCGCTGCCGGCAGTAATGGGCATCATTGCAGTAGCCCCGGATTTTATTCCACTTTTCCTGGGAGAAGAATTTTTGCAGGTAGTGCCTACCTTGCAGATCATCAGCGTGGTGGTGCTGACATCGTCCTGCAACAGCATCCTGGGTGTGCAGTTGCTGATCCCGCTTAAACGGGAAAAAATCTACACCATTGCAATGATCTCCGGCGCAGCGGTGAATGTGGCGATCAACGTATGCTTGATTCCGCTGCTGGGTGTATTCGGTGCTTGTATTGCATCTATTACCGCGGAATTGGTAGTCATGCTGATCTGCTACTTCAATACCCGGGATATGATCAGTCTGAAGACTGTGTTGAAAAACAACGCCTGGGTGGCAATAGCTTCTGTGGTCATGTTCTTGGCGGTTACGCTGGTGGCGCAGATCCAAATGCACGTGATTTTGAAGCTGCTGGCAGAAGTTGGTGCAGGCGTTGCAGTGTATGTCGCCATTACGGCTGTGACGAAAAATGAAATTTTCTGGAATATTTTTGGTAAGGTAAAGAATTTGCTGAGAAGGAGAGGATAATATGGCGAAAAAAACAGTCAGCATGATCATTCCAGTCTACAACGTCCGGGACTATTTGCGCAAATGCTTGGACTCCGTGGCGGCCCAGACCTACAAGGCACTGGAAGTCATTGTCGTCAATGACGGCAGCCCCGATGACAGTCTGGAGATCATACTGGAATACACCGCGAAATATCCTAATTTCTCTTGCTATACCATCGAGAATCGAGGCCTAGGCGGCGCGCGGAATTACGGCATGGAGCACGCAACAGGCGACTATGTGCTGTTTTTGGACAGCGACGACTATATCGCTCCCAATTGCGTGGAAGTCATGGTGACTGCCGCAGAAAAAACGGCCAGCGATATGGTAATCGCCAACTGCTATGATGTCCGGGAGGACGGCAGTGTGCTTCTGGCCTACAAAAACCAATACCGCAGCGCAACAACCAGTCTGACGCAAGAGCCGGAGATTTTGTTCAACCGGGTCAGCGCTTGGGGCAAGCTCTATAAGCGGGAACTGCTGGAGGGCTTCTCCTATGTCAGCAGAGTGTGGTATGAGGATATGAGACTGACGCCCAAGCTGTATCTGCGGGCGGAAAAGATCAGCTATGTGGACGATTCCCTGTTTTTCTATGTTCAGCGGGAAGGCTCTATCATGAACAATCGAAATTACCGCCGGAATTTGGAAGTGATCGAGGCGTTCCAGGATCTGCTGGGCTGGTTCCGGGAGCAGGGCGCGTATGAGACCTATAAGGATGCCCTGGAATTTCTGGTGATCGAGCACGTGGCTGTATCCGGTATCGCCCGGGTGGCCATGGGCAAGGGCAAGGAACGAAACGAAGTGATCGCCAAATTGCAGGAGTATTTGGCATCTTTCGAGAATTTGTACGACAATCCCTATCTGAAGGGCCAGGCGCGAAATCGGAAGATCGTCCTTTGGTGCAACCGCCATGGCTGGTACTGGGCTACGAAACTGCTTCTGGGCGCCAAGCAGGCTACAAAAAAGTAATTGCTGGAGAAAAATATGAACAAGATTATTGTGCCTACCGGGTATATGGGTTCCGGCTCTTCTGCCATCACCGATTTACTGTCTGAGATCGACGGCTACGATGCAGACTACGGTACTTTTGAATATGTGTTTTTGCATTGTCCCAACGGCGTGTTCGACCTGGAAAATAAGCTGCTGCTGGGAAACAACGCCCTGCGAAGCGATGAGGCCCTGCGTACCTTCCGGGCTACTATGAAGCAGCTGTTCGACAAAAAATACTGGTGGGTGGGGCATTACAAGAATATTCTCAGCCCCCGGTTCATGGAATACACGGAAGCGTATATCCAGTCCCTGGTGCAGTACCGCCCGGCGTTCTACTGGTATTGGCAGGAGAATGCAGACTGGCGTATGATCGTCAAGCTGATTTTTAAGCGCCTGGCGGAGCTGATTACCTTGAAAAAGGTGCAGCTGCCCAAGCCGTTGGTGTATGAAAACATGGCGGTGTCCTATGTGAGCGCGGAAGAGTTTTATGAAAAGACCCGGGTCTATTTGGACAAGCTGTGGAACGAACTGGGACTCAGTAAGCGAAATCTGATTTTGGATCAGTTGCTGTTGCCCTTTGATCTGCACCGGGCGGGGAACTATTTTAGGGAAGGGCAGATGGAGGCCTTTGTCATTGACCGGGATCCCCGGGACATGTTCATCATCAACAAGTATATTTGGGCGAAAAAGGGCGGCACTGTGCCCTATCCCACAGATGCCCTTGAGTTCTGCAAATGCTATCGCCGTTTGCGGCAAATGGAAAAGGAGACCTCCTACCCCGGGGTCCACAGACTCCATTTTGAGGATCTCGTGTACGATTATGACAATACGGTGGAGAAGATCTACGGCATTTTGGGCGTGGATGCCGCAGCGCACAAGAAAAAACGGACGATGCTGGATCCTGCCCGCTCTATTGAGAACACCCAAATGTTCCGGGCAAAGGCGGAATTTGCTGAAGAGGGGGAGATCATCGCCCGGGAGCTCGCAGAATTCCTGTACCCTTTCCCGTATGAAAGAGTGCCTGATTGCCAAAAGAGTTTCTGATCATCCAACACCCACATCCTGAAGGATGTGGGTGTTTTGTTCAAATTTATGAAGAAAATTTATGAAAATGAACAAAAGTGAGCTGGAATCTGTTGACTTATCCCGCCTTTGATGGTATAATTCCAATAAATTAGAGGGCGCGGTTTTTATTTGACTGTGCCAATAGAAAAAGGAGAAAAATTATGGACAACAAACTCACGCGGAAACAGTTTGATGTTTTAACTTATTTGGAGAAAACCTCCGACTGCGGCAACCAAAGAGAGATCGCCGCGGCGCTGAATATTTCCCTGGGCTCTGTCAGCCGTACCATTACCACTCTGGCGGAAGCCGGTTATTTGGACGGGTATACTGTAACGGAAGCCGGTCTGGAAGCCCTGGAGCCTTACCGAGTGAAGCGGGCAGTGTTCATTGCCGCAGGCTTTGGCTCCCGTTTGGTGCCCATCACGCTGAACACGCCCAAGCCCTTGGTGCGTGTAAAGGGCACACGGATGATCGATACTCTACTGGATGCGGTGGTAGCAGCTGGCATTGAGGAGATCTATGTGGTGCGTGGCTACTTGGGTGAGCAGTTCGACCAGCTGCTGTACAAGTACCCCATGATCCGTTTCATCGAGAATCCTATCTATAATGAGGCTAACAATATCTCTTCCGCCATGTGCTGCCGCCATCTGCTGCAGAATGCCTATGTGCTGGAAGCGGATTTGGTGCTTTATAATCCTGCACTGATTACCAAGTATCAGTATACTTCCAACTATCTTGGTGTGCCGGTGGATGTCACCGACGACTGGTGCTTCGAGACCAAGAACCATGTGATCACCAAGGTGATGGTGGGTGGCACTAACTGCCACCATATGTTCGGCATCTCCTACTGGACATCTGAGGACGGTGCGAAGCTTTACGAAGACATCAAGAAGGTCTATGAAATGCCCGGCGGCAAGGAGCGGTATTGGGATGAGGTTGCTCTGCGCTATTGCCAGAAGAACTACCAGATAGAGGTTCGCAGCTGCACCTTTGAGGATATTATCGAAATCGACAGCTACAAGGATCTGAAAAAGCTGGACGAAACTTATTGTTGAGGTAACCTATGAAAAAGTGGGTCGTTTTAGTATTGGCACTGACGCTCCTGTTCACCTGTCTTGCAAGCTATGGCGGACAGGAGAGCATTGTAATCTGCTCATCACTGGAGCAGTTCCGTAATGACGCGCTGCAGGCGCAGCTGAACGAGCAGTTCCCCCAATACAATATCACGGTTATGTATATGGCTACCGGCAAGGCGGCGGCCAAGATCTACGCAGAAGGTGCAGACTCCGAGGTAGATATACTGGTAGGTTTGGAAACCGGCTATATGAATAAGATAAAGGGCTCTTTGGGGGATATCTCCGGCATCAGCAATATCCCTTACAAAGCCGGCCTGACCCCGGCAGACAACGGCAACAAGTGGGTCACTTGGGAACGGCAGGCCGGTGCGATCATCGTAAACCGGGATGTTTTGGACAAATACGGCCTGGAGACACCGAAAACCTACGAAGATCTTCTCAAACCGGAGTATCAAGGCCTTGTTGCCATGCCTGATCCCAAATCCAGCGGTACGGGCTATTTCTTCTACAAGAACTGGGTCAACTTGTGGGGCGAGGAGCGCACCCTGAAATATGTAGATCAGCTCCACGCCAATCTGAAACAGTTTACAGAATCCGGCTCCGGCCCCATCAAGCTGCTGAAGCAGGGAGAGATCGCAGTGGGCTTGGCGCTGACATTCCAGGCTATCAATGAGATCAACGATGGCCAGCCCTTTGAGATCATCTTCCCCCAGGAAGGCTCTCCGTACTCACTGACCGGATCGGCCATTGTGGCGGGTCACCGGGAAAAGCGGGGCGTGGAGGAGGTCTTCTCCTACATTGCCAACGAATTTATGGTCTACGACAAGGAAAACTTCTCCCCGGAGACTGTTTACGAGAATCAGCAAAACAAAATTACCAATTATCCTGCAGAAATTCAATATGCTGATATGACCGGCATTCAGGACGATAAAGAAAAAGAAAGGTTGCTTGCACTATGGAAGTATTAAAACCGAAGCTGTCCGTCAGAAATCTGAACAAGAGCTTTGACGGCAAGAAGGTCCTCAACGACCTGTCCTTCGATTTGATGGAGGGTGAATTTCTGTCCATTCTGGGCCCCAGCGGCTGTGGCAAGACCACCTTGCTTCGCATCCTCATCGGTCTGGAGACTGCCGACAACGGTCAGATCCTCAAGGGCGGCAAGGAAATTTCCGGTCTGAGCAGCTCCCAGCGGGGCATGGGCATAGTGTTCCAGAACTACGCGTTGTTTCCCAATATGACAGTGCTGCAGAATGTGGAATATGCACTGACCCTGCGAAAAGAAACCAAGAAGCAGGCAAGAGAAATTGCTCTGCGCACTTTGGAGCAGGTGGGTCTGTTGGATCAGAAAAACAAGAGGCCCAATCAGCTTTCCGGCGGCCAGCAGCAGCGGGTGGCCATCGCCCGTACTTTGGCCACAAACCCTGACATCATCCTGCTGGATGAGCCTATCTCCGCGTTGGACGTGACCAACCGGGAGATCATGAAAGCGGAACTGAAAGCCCTGCAAAAGAAATTCAACGTGACCATGCTGTTTATCACCCACGATCAGGAGGAGGCCTTCTTCCTGTCCGACAGGATCATGGTCATGGATCAGGGCAACATCGAGCAGCTGGATACGCCTTTGGAGATCTACCGCAACCCTGCCAGTGATTATGTCCGCAGCTTTGTAGTGGAGCAACTGGACAAGAAATATACGGATCTTCTGCGCTATACAGGACGGAGTGACGTATGAAAAACAAGAGCTTTTATTCTCTGAAATATCTGCTGCTGATCTATCTGTTGATGACGGTGGTATACCCCGTGGGGTCGTTGTTTGCCACCATCCGGGGAGAGGATGTACAAACAGTTTTTTCCTCTGCCCAGTTTTTCCCCATGCTGAAAAACTCCGTCATCACCACGCTGATCGCAACAGTGATTTCGGTGGCATTGTCCTTTTTTCTGGCCTATGCCTTGAATCGCAGCAATATCCGCTTCAAGAACTTTTTTGTGGTGTTGTTCACCATTCCTATGCTGATCCCCAGCATCTCCCATGGCATGGGACTGGTACAGCTGTTTGGTGACAATGGCCTCATTACGAACCTGCTGGGCATCAACATTGGCCTGTATGGCTACAAGGGTATTGTGATGGGTTCGGTGCTGTATTCCTTCCCAGTGTCCTTTCTCATGTTCCATGATTCATTGCAGTATGAGGACTTCACTATCTATGAAGCCGCCAGCGTGCTGGGCTTAAGCAAGGGTCACCAGTTCATGACCATCACTCTGCCGTCCATGCGGCGCACCGTTGTTTCCTCGGTTTTGGCGGTGTTTACCATGGTGTTCACAGATTACGGCGTTCCGCTGATGACCGGCGGCACTGCTATGACGCTTCCGGTGTATATGTACCGGGAGGTCATCGGTATGATGAACTTCTCCGGTGGCGCTGTGGTGGGCGTGGTGCTGTTGCTTCCTGCTGTGGCCGCATTCTTGATGGATCTGCGCAACAGCAGCTCCGACGGTTCGTCCAGCACCATCACAAAGCCCTACATCGTGGCCGAAAACAAGACCCGGGATGTGCTGGTTTATGTGCTTTTCGCTGTAGTTCTCGCGATGCTTTGCCTGCCCATCGTATCCTTTGTTTGTCTGAGCTTCGTGAAGCAGTATCCCATCGACATGTCCTTCTCGCTGGATCAGGTTAAAAAACTGTTGTCCAATAATATCGGCATGTATTTTGTCAATTCCATGGCAATTGCACTGCTGACAGCATTGCTGGGTACTTGCCTTTCCTATTTCGCAGCCTTTGTGACAGCCCGTTCCGGAAAGAGCCTGTCCAACAAGGCGATGCACTTTGTCAGCATGCTGTCTCTTGCCATTCCCGGTGTAGTTTTAGGTTTGGCATTTGTGTTGTCTTTCAATGAATTGCCCATTTACTCCACCATATTCATTTTGGTACTGGTGAATATCGTTCACTTCTTTTCCTCGCCCTATCTGCTGGCCTACAATTCTTTGAGTAAATTCAACCCCAATCTGGAGGATGTAGCGGCAAGCCTGGGCATCAGCCGCTTGCGGATGCTGATCAATGTGTATATCCCCAGCACCCAGTCCACTATTATGGAGATGTACAGCTACTTCTTCGTCAATGCTATGATCACCATTTCCGCAGTTTCGTTCCTCATAAACTTCCGCACTATGCCCCTGTCGCTGATGATCCCTCAGCTGGAGAGTCAGTCCTTTATGGAGGGTACAGCCTTAGTATCCTTGTTGATTTTGGGTATTAATATGTTGGAAAAGATGATTGCATTTCTTATTAAGCGTAGTCTGTATTTCAAGCAGGTGGCTTTGGAAACGCAAAACGATGCGTAAAAAATACCGCCCTACGGGGCGGTATTTTTATGTGATAATGTCACGGAAGACCGGCGGCGCATTTGTTATAGTGTAGAAAACCCATAAGGAGGTAGTTATTATGACGATGTTTGGATGCCAGGCGAGACCCAAAACGCCCACTATAATTGAAAAGGTTTGCCCCCAGTGCGGCCATGAGATCGAGATGTTCTCCATCGACAGCCAAATGCCCTGTGAGCACTGCGGCTTTGTCGCTTACAACGATACCCTCAGCTGTGTCCAGTGGTGCGCCCATGCAAAAGAATGTGTGGGTGAGGAAATGTACAACGCCATGATGGAGATCGTGGAAAATCAGAAGAGGGAGCGTCGTGCATGAAAAGAAGGATCATCCAGATAGATTGGGAAAAGTGCAATGGTTGCGGCCTTTGCGCGAAAGCCTGCCACGAGGGTGCGATCGGCATGGTGGATGGAAAAGCCCGGCTTTTGCGGGACGATTACTGTGACGGCTTGGGGGATTGTCTCCCGGCCTGTCCCACCGGGGCGATCACATTTGTGGAGCGGGAAGCAGCGGCCTACAATGAGGCGGCTGTAAAAGCTAATTTGGCACAGAAACGCTCTGCTCCGCCCATCCAATTTTCCAGACAATCTCAGCTGCGCAATTTCCCAGTGCAGATCAAGCTGGCGCCCATGCAAGCGCCGTACTTTGATGGCGCAGCGCTGCTGATCGCAGCGGACTGCACGGCCTATGCCTACGCCGGCTTCCATGAAGACTTCATCCGGGATAGGGTGGCATTGATAGGCTGCCCCAAGCTGGATGGTATAGATTACAGTATGAAGCTGATGCGGATCCTGCAAAACAACGATGTGAAAAGCGTGACAGTTGTCCGCATGGAGGTGCCCTGCTGCGGCGGTCTGGAATTTGCCGCCAGGAAAGCATTGCAGGAAAGCGGAAAAGATATCCCCTGGCAGGTGGTGACCATCCGCACCGATGGGTCGATCAAGGAATAAAGAAAAGCAGAGCAAAAGCTCTGCTCAGAGTGTCAAAAAGCCGCCAACCGTCAAAATGCGAGATAATGACAAGAAAACAATAGAAAGCCTTCTCCTGGAGGAGAAGGTGGCAAAAATCTTTGATTTTTGACGGATGAGGTGGGAAAATGCTTGCTTCGCAAGGCATTTTGACTTACTGCGCAAACCGAAGGTCTACCGTACCCATGTACGCCGACGCCTTCGGTTTGCTTGTCTTGACGGCTTCCTTGACCTCTGCTTTTCTTATAGCCGTATTTCGTCCAAAACGCCCAGATCCCAGCACAGGCGGGAGAGGACGTATTTATCCCGGATGTCCTTGGTAAACCGGAAGGTCATGGGAACGATTGCCTCGTCGATACCGATTTCTGCCGCAGTTTTAGGCGCACCAATGGCATCCAGGAGCTTCTCCAGTTCCGGTGAGGAAATCAGTTCTTCATCCATGATCTGCAAAATTTCATCCCAATGGGCAAGGATGCGCTCCAATCGCGGGGCATGTTTTGCAGGATCGTATTTGCCCTCTTGGGCTTCCAGAGCGATCATGGCCTCCGCGCCCTTGCCGAGAAAAGCGCGCAAGTGTTCATTGTGCGCAGGGATATCAAAGGAACGGGCGTATGCCAAAGCTTTTTCCCGGTTGGGAGCGGTGTTCTTGAGCTGCTCATAAATATGAATGGCATATCGGGTGCCGATGGCACATTGAATACCATGGAAATCAGAAGCTGTCCCGAACTCCAGTGCCCGCATATCCCAAATGTGGGAGAAATAATGCTCCACACCGGAGGCGGGGCGAGTCACTTCTGCATAATTCATGGCCACGCCGCCCAAAATCAAGCCCTCAAACACAGCGGCTACCGCGGCTTCATCCCGTTTCAGCGGGCCGGCGGCATTTTGCGCGCATTTTTGCACAGCAGTGCGGATGAGGGATGCCACTTCCTCACAGTAGTATTCCCCGGTGATCACGTGGCTGATCCGCCATTCACAGATGCTCACGTATTTCGCCAGCATATCGCCGATGCCGGATACCAGCATTCGCATTGGCGCATTTTTGAGAATATTCAGGTCACCAATGACGGCGTTGGCGCATTTACTGGGTAAGGATATTTTCAGTCCGTCCCTTTCCACAGAGGAAGACCCGGAGGCGTAGCCGTCCATGGACGGGGCGGTGGCTACGATGATGTAAGGGTGGCCGGAGGTCTTGGCCAGGATCTTGCCCAGGTCGTTGATCACACCGGAGCCGATGCCGATGATGATATCGCAGGTGGCATCGTAATGCATCACAGCAGAGCCAACCGCCGCTTCATCCGGCTTGGGACTGACAGGGAAGATGTATTTGGAAAAGGGGATGCCATTTTCAGTCAGATTTTGCATTACCTGCTCACCGGCCACGGCGAAGGTGTTGGCATCGGCCAAAAGGAAGGCCTTTGTGGCATGGTATTTCCTGACAAAGAGTGCGGTATGTCCGATGGCATTCTTTTCAATGACATATGCGTCCAGGATGCCGTTGTGGCGTTTTCCACAGGCGCAGACCTGCTGACCCTTCAAAATTTCCATGACATTTCTTCTCCTTGAGATGCGTTTGATAGAAGTATCATACCACGCAGCACAGCGACCGTCAATGCGAAAATCCATGTGTTGCATTTTGTCATAAAATGTGATAAAATATCAAAAATATGCGGATTTTTTGTCCGTTAGGGTATTTTGGAGGCCATTTCATGGTAGAGGATATTCAAAAAAGGGAGGAAGCCACCTGGGAAGATTTGCGCAGAAAAGTGCGCGAACGCCACCAGGGAACACAAAAGCGGGCGATCGCGGTGCTTCCGGTCCTGTTGATCCTGCTTGGTGTGCTGAGCATCGGCATTTGCGGCTTGGGCCTTTACGCCAAGGCGCACTATGCTCAGCCGTTAGCCTTGCCGGAAAGCATAGAGCTTTTGCCTCTTACTGTGGCAGATCAGTATCCTTTGCAGGCTTCGGATTTTGTGCAGGGCCTGGAGGGCACGGGCATTCAAGTTTCCTTTGATCAGAACTACGATGCACAGCTGCTGGGAGCGCAGGAGATCTCTTTGGTATTTACCCGGGATCACCGCACCTGCACCCGGACGGTACAGCTGTACCGCTTCCACCTGGAGCCCTCTGTTACGGTCAAGCTGGGAGAAGAAAACAATGTGGATATTCGGGATTTCGTGCCGGATGAAAGCATTTCCGCCAGCTTTGTAACGGAGCTTTCTGTGGGAAAAGGCGGCATTTTCTCCTTGCGTCTGCTTTGCGCGGAGCGGGAATATGAAGTGAAATATGTGATCACAGAGGATGTCCCGCCTCAGGGCGTGGGCAAGGGGGTGACGGTGGAGGCCGGCGCTATGCCCGATCCTGCGGAATTTGTGGAGCAGATCCTTGACGATACCTCCGTGACGGTGACCTATGAAGGCACCCCCACATTTGTGCAGGCAGGAAAACAGACCTTGATTTTGGTGTTGACAGACCTTTTCGGCAACACCTCTCAGGTGGAGGCTGTGGCAAACATTGTTCCTGCAGCCAACGGTCCCCAGTTTGCAGGGCTTGAAACGATTTATCTGGAGCTGGGCGCAACCGTTTCCTACAAAACAGGCGTAACTGCGACGGATGCTCAGGATGGGCAGCTGTCCTTTGAGGTAGATCCCGGCAATTTCGACAACAAAACTGCCGGCCGCTACACGGTGCTGTACAGCGCAACGGATTCTGACGGAAACAAGCTGGTCATGCCCCGAACCGTTGTGGTGGAAAGCCATGTGGGACAGATCGTACGGGAAAAGGCGCAGGAGCTTTTGGATCGGATCATCAAACCGGGCATGACCCACGATGAGAAGATCTACGCAGTTTTCAAGCAGGTAAAGAATTATGTCTGGTACTCAGGCAATTCCGACAAGAGCAGCGTGGAAAACGCCGCTTACGAGGGCTTTACCAAGTGGGCGGGCGACTGCTACACCTACTATGCCATGGTTCGCGTAATGCTGGATATGCTGCAGATCCCCAATGTGGAGGTCACCCGCGTGGGTGGCACCAGCCATCATTGGTGGAATCTGGTGCAGTTTGAGGATGGCAAATACTATCATGTGGATGCCACGCCCCATCGCTATACCAGTATGGAGCATTTCAAAATGACGGAAAGTGTCATCATCGCCTATACAAACACGCCAAAGGTCGCAAAATACCGACCCAATTATTACACCTACGACAAAACCTTGCCGGAGTATCAAAATATTGAGATCGCACAGTAAACCAGTCCCCCGGAAATCCGGGGGACTTCCTTTGTAAAGACCGCGCAACCGGTTGACATTTGAAGTCCGATTTAGTATTATGGAAGCATCAATCCCGGGAGGTACATATGAAACGTATTGTAATTTTCTCTTTGCTTGCTTGTTTGCTCCTCGGTGTGGCCGGCTGTGCTCCCACACAAACCGAGACACCACAGCACCCTACTGATCCGGTCACCGGGGAGATCCTGGTACAGGGCGTGGGTACTGCCGTACCCAACCAGACCAATGACCGGGTATTTTACCAGGTGTTTGTGGGTTCGTTTTCTGATTCCAATGGGGATGGCATCGGCGACCTGCGGGGTTTGATCAACCGTTTTGACTACCTCAATGACGGCGACCCAAATTCCGGCAAGAGTCTGGGCGTGGAGGGCATTTGGCTGAATCCCATTTTCCTGTCCCCCTCGTATCACAAGTACGACACCATGGATTACTATGCCATTGACCATCGGTTCGGCACAGAGGCAGACCTGCGGGAGCTGATCCGGCTGTGCCATGAGCGGGATGTAAAGCTCATCCTGGACCTGGTGATCAACCATACCTCCACCCATCATTACTGGTTTGACCAGTTCTGCAATGCCCACAAGAATAACGATACTTCCAATCCTTATTACGATTTTTATACCTACGCGCCTGCCCCCGTGGGAGGCCGCACCTTCCAGCAGATCTCCGGCTCGGCCCATTATTATGAGTGCAACTTCTCCGGGGATATGCCGGAGCTGAACTTTGACAATCCCCTGGTTCGCCAGGAGATGGTCACCCTGGCAAAAACCTATTTGGATATGGGCGTGGACGGCTTCCGCTTTGATGCTGCCAAGTACATCTACTACGGCGACGAAGCTAAAAACGCAGAATTTTGGGATTGGTATATGGCCCAGCTGCGCAGCATCAAGCCGGATATCTATTCCGTTGCTGAGGTTTGGGATGCGGATACGGCCACATTCCCGTATTTCACCTCCACAAATTGCTTCAACTTTACCATGTCTCAGCAGAGCGGACAGATCGCCAAGGCTGCCAAGGGCGGCAGTGTCAGCACGCTGACCTATTACATGGAGCAGTACCTGGAACAGATCAAGGAAAAAAGGCCCGACGCCATGCCGGTGACCTTTATCACCAACCACGACATGGATCGGGCAGCAGGCTTCCTGCAGCCGGGCTTTGGCCATGCACAGATGGCGGCCAACCTGTCCATTCTTCTGCCTGGCTCATCCTTCATCTATTACGGGGAAGAGATCGGCATGCTGGGTTCCCGGGGCGGTGCAAGCACCGATGCCAATCGCCGCCTGGCCATGCTCTGGGGCGACGCAGACACGGTAAAAGACCCCACCGGTGCAAACTACAAGGCAGAACAGATAAACGGCACAGTCGCCGACCAGCTGGGTCAGGCGGACAGCCTGTATAATCACTACAAAAAGGTGATCGCCATCCGCAAGGCCAATCCGGAAATCGCTTCCGGTACATTCACGCCGCTGGATGTGTCCGGCTCAAAGGCAGGCGGTTTTCTGTCCACGCTGAACGGCAATTCCGTTGCGGTGTTCCACAACACTACCACAGAGCCGGTGCAGATCGATCTTTCCCAGTATGCAGACTTCCCCTGCGAGGCCTTGACCGCCTTTGTGGGCATGGGCGATGCTACACTGGAAGGAAATATCCTGACCCTTGCCGGTCAGACGACGGCCATCCTTCGTTAAGAAATCTATTGTCAGAATTTGTAGGGGCGACGTTTCGTCGCCCGCGGGCGAACGCAGTTCGCCCCTACATCCGCAGGATGTAGAGTTTTGCATAATATTAGGGCGTGTTGCTAGTTTGCAACACGCCCTGTTTATTGTATGAAGCAGTAAGTTAGTAAAGCAGGTTCTTCTCGGTCTCGGGATCGAAGAAGTACATGACCTTGCCGGGGAAGGTCAGATGGATGGGGTAGCCGGTGTGCATCTTGTTGCGCTCCTCATGGGTCAGGTTGACGGTGGGAGTGCGGGCGATGAGCTTCTCGCCATCGGGAGTACGCACGTGCAGGTGCAGCTCGCTGCCCATCATTTCGTTCACCAGGATGGTGCTGTCAATGGTGTTTTCGGCAGACTCTGCAACCAGTGCGATGTGCTCGGGGCGAACGCCCAGGATCACTTCCCGGCTGGTGACGCCCTTTTCCTTCAGCAGGCGGCCATTTTCACCGTCCACTTCCATCTTCGCGCCGTAGGGAGTGACGTAGTACTTGCCGTTCTCCTGGATCAGCTGGGTGCGAACGATGTTCATCTTGGGTGCGCCGATGAACTCAGCCACGAACAGGTTGGCGGGGCGGTCGAAGACCTCGTCGGGAGTGCCAACCTGTTGGATAAAGCCGTCCTTCATGATGACAATGCGATCGCCCAGGGTCATAGCCTCGGTCTGATCGTGGGTAACGTAAACGAAGGTGGAGTCGATCTTCTCACGAAGAAGAATGATCTCAGCACGCATCTGATTACGCAGCTTGGCATCCAGATTACTGAGAGGTTCGTCCATCAGGAACACCTTGGAGTCACGAACCATGGCGCGGCCGATGGCCACACGCTGACGCTGACCTCCGGACAGTGCCCGGGGCTTGCGGGTCAGATACTCGGTGATGCCCAGCACCTCAGCGGCTTCGGTGACACGCTTGTAGACCTCGTCCTGGGGCATCTTCTTCAGCCGCAGGCTGAATGCCATGTTCTCGAACACGGTCAGGTGGGGGTACAGTGCGTAGTTCTGGAACACCATGGCGATGTTCCGGTCTCTGGGCTGCAGGTCATTGACCACTTCACCATCGATCTCGATGGTGCCGCCGGAGATATCCTCCAAGCCGGCCAGCATACGCAATGTAGTGGACTTACCGCAACCGGAGGGGCCAACCAAAACGATGAACTCCTTATCTGCGATCTCCAGATTGAAATCTGCAACGGCAGGAGTCTGGCCCTTTTCGTAAATCTTTTGAACGTTAGTAAATTTAACAGTAGCCATAATCTTCTCCTCTTATCCTTTGACTGCGCCGCCAGTGACGCCTTCAACGTAGTATTTCTGCAGCATCAAAAACAGTGCGGTAACAGGCACTGCAACCACAACGCCGCCGGCACAGAACATGGTGTAGTGGGTGTTCAGATTGGTCTTGGACAGCCATTCGTACATACCCACAGCAACGTTCATGCCTTCGCTGTTTTCGTGAATGATATAGCTGGCGGTCATGAAATCGCCCCAGGGAGCCATGAAGCCCATCAAAATGGTGTAGATGACGATGGGCTTGGCCATGGGCATGATCACCTTGTAGAACACCTGGAAGCGGGTGGCACCGTCCACACGGGCGGCTTCGTCCAGGCTCTTGGGGATGGTGTCAAAGAAGCCCTTGGAAACATAATAGCCCATGCCGGAGCTGGCGCAGTATACAATGATCAGACCTACGGGAGCCATTTCCATGGTCAGACCGGCTTCTGCGAAGACCTTGTAGATCAGGATCATGGTGAGGAAGCCGGGGAACATGCCCAGGATCAGCATGAAGTTCATGAGGAACTTTCTGCCCTTGAAGCGCATACGGGACAGGGTGTAGCTGACGGACAAAATGAAGAACACCTGCAAAAACGCAGTGCAGATACCCATGAAGCCGGTGTTGATGAACCAGCGCATGAAGTCGGTCTCATTGAACAGCTTATAATAGTTATCCCAGCCGAATTCCTTTGGCCACAGGTAGCTGACCTGCTGAGGGGTCTCCACCCGGAAGGATTCCAGCACGATGCCGAAGAAGGGGAACAGCCAGATCACAGTCATCAGGATCAGTACGATGTACACAAAGGTATTGCTGATCCGACGGCCGACCTTGACACCCATGGAGCGCTTGGTGCGAGCAGGATTGGCGTTTTCATTTGCAATTTTCTTAGCCATTATTTGAAATCCTCCTCGTTCTTAGTAGACGGGATCACATTATAGACGATCAGCGACAGAACTGCCACCACCACGAAAATTAGGATACCGATGATGGATGCGGAGTAGTATTGTGCATCCGTGCTGCCCAGGGTCATCTTGAACAGCCAGGTGATCAGCAGGTCTGTGGAGCCGATGGATGCGCCGCCGGCTGTGCCGATCTCGGTGTTCAGAGGATTACCGCTGGTGAGCAGGTAAATGACGTTAAAGTTATTCAGATTGCCCACAAAGCTGGTCAGCAGATACGGGCCGGTGACAAACAGCATGTACGGCAGGGTGATGCGGGTGTATTGCTGGAATGCATTTGCGCCGTCCACACGGGAGGACTCATACAGATCGCTGGGAATGTTCATGAGAATACCGGTAGCCATCAGCATGATGTAGGGAATACCGATCCAAATGTTGATCACGATGAGCAAAATACGTGCGGAAGTTTCATGATCCCACAGAGAGTTGATGTTCATATCCAGCAATGCCTGGGGGAACCAGCCCAGCTCCAGCAGGAGCTTGCCGATGATGCCGGAGTCGTCAAACAGCTTGGAAACATACAGCAAAGAAACGAACTGGGGGATCGCGATGGTCATGACCAGCACAGTCCGCCAGAATTTTTTGAATTTAATACCCTTCTTGTTGATGAGGATCGCCACGAACATACCCAGGAAGTAGTTGGTGAAGGTGGCGAAGAAAGACCACATCAGCGTCCAGGACAGGATCTCGCCGAAGGCAAGGCCCAAACCGCCGGAGCCGAAGTCGAATAGCGCATTGAAGTTGTCAAGACCCACCCAGGAGAACAGGTTAGAGTAACCGTCGTGGGCAGCGTCATAGCTAGTGAAGGCCACCAGAACCATGAAGATAATCGGCAGAACTGTAAAGGCCAGAATGCCGAAGATGGGAAGGGACAGCAGGGTCTTGTGGAACTGATCGTCCACGAGAGAGCGCAGGTCATCCTTGCCGCTTTTGATCTTTTTGCCCTGGGCAGTGATGTCCATGCAGATCCCGCACTGCTTGACCTGCAGCCGCCAGGTGTAAATGAACGCGATGATAAACAGAATGGTCAGCAGGCCGTAAAGCATGACCTTGACGGAGTCGTCACCGGCGTGCCAGACCTCAGTGTCGAAAATGGGGTCGTAGGAGCTGCCGCCCTGTACCGTACCGATGGTCGCACCTTTCTGGAACCACTGGCCCTTTTGCAGCCAGTAGATGCCGCCGCTGGGAACCAGCATATAGGCGATAAAGACAAGCTCAAACAGAAGGAAAAACAGACCACGCATGATTTGGCCGTAGTAGAGGTTACCGAAGCCAAAGATGAAAAAGGACAGCTTGACAGCCCAGTTGCCCTTGGAGAAAGTCGTTCCGATGTCGACGAAGAAGTTAATGAAGCCGCTTCCGACTTTTTTGAAAAAGCCGAGAATGCTGCGTCCCAGCTTTAGAAACCAGCCGGGAATGCTGAAAAAGAACAGCGTCAGATTGTACCACAATCTTTGCAGCTTTGTCAGCTTTAGATATTGCAGATCGCTGAGTTTTTGCATACACAAACGATATAAACCGGAGTTTATATTCTACCTCCTTGTTCCGTATTTTAAAAATAGGCATTGTCAGCCTATTTGAGACGAACAATGCCTACTGCCAAGGATGGGGTGAGCCGGAGCTCACCCCTGGATCCTCAGATATTTTTTAGTTGGCAGCAACCAGGTTGATCACTGCGGTCTGGCCGTCTTCAGCAACGACCAGCTGGATGTAGTACTTGCCGGCAGCCTCAACTTTGTAGTTGGGCTTGTCGGACAGAGGAATGGAGGTGTCAGCATTGGCGGTGTTGTCACCGAAAGCGACCTTCCAGCCCATGCCCTGACGAACCTTGAACTCTGTGCCTGCAGTCAGATCAAAGGCCTCGACGGAGGTCCAGGTGCCCTTGGGATCTTCCTTCATCTCGAAGTCAGTGCCCCAGCCGGTGTCCTTGATGCCGCCGATGACGGTGAAGGCAGCTCTCTGAGCGGGAGTCAGGCTGGTGAAAGCGTCCAGAGCCTTGGTGTAGTCATCCAGGCCCTTCTGCAGTTCAGCATCGGAGGTAGCAGCCTTGGCAACAGCGCCCAGCAGCTTGGCGTTGTCCCAGAACACGCCGGCGATCTGACCCTGAGGAACAGCAAATGCGTTCTGAGCAGCCAGAGCGGCCAGGGACTCGTTAGCCTTGACAGCCTCGTTAGCCTGAGCCTTCACGTTGGAGGGACCCCAGCCGAAGCTGTTGAAACGAGCCAGCTGGTTCTCTTCGTTGGTCAGGAACTGAGCCAGCAGCTGCAGCACAGCGCCGCGCTTGGCATCGGTCTGAGGCTTAACACCCATCATCTTGTAGCCGGAGTAGGAGCCCAGCTGATAGGTCTTGCCGTCAACGGTGAAGGAGGGCAGCTTGGTAGCGGCCAGGTTGTTACCGAAGTGAGTCTTGGCAGCCTCAGCATTCCAGGTACCGGTCACGATAACGCCGGCATCGGTGAACTTGTCAGCATCGGAGTCATAAGCAGTGGACTTAGCCAGGATCTGCATGCCCTTCATGGCGATCATACCCTTGTCGGAGTTGAAGGTGTCGTTCACGGAAGTGAAGTCGCCGTTGGCATCGGTGGTCCAGGTGTGCTCACAGCCGGTAGCAAAGAAGAAAGCAGCGGTGTACCATGCGTTCTCCAGAGCAAAGCGGAACTTCTTGCCGCTCTTTTCGCAAGCAGCGACCAGCTTGGCAAGATCCTTGGCATCCTCTTCGGTGATGATGCTCTTATCGTAGTACATGTAGTAGCCGTTGTCGCTGGTCATGGGGTAGGCATAGATCTCGCCTGCGACCTTAACAGCGGTGACGGAGCCGGAATCGTTGTTGGCAATGATGACGTCCTGAGCGGCCTTGCCGGGCTTAGCCAGAGCAGCAGCCTGCACCAGGCGAGCCAGCTGGTCCTGTGCGAAGCAGTACAGGTCGGGAGCGGTAGCTACGTCAGCGATGACCTTGGAAGCGGCATCAGCTTCGGTAACGCCTTCGATCTTGGCATTGATGGTGATGCCGGGGTTGGCAGCCTCAAATGCGTCGATCTGGGACTGGAACTGGTCGGCAACGCCTTCCTTCTCAGAAACCCACATGGTGATGTCATAAGTACCGGACAGATCAGCGCCGGTGTTACCGCCGTTGTTGTCTGCGGCGGGTGCGCAGCCTGCGAACAGGCCCAGGCACATGATCAGTGCCAGAGTTGCGCAAAGGAACTTTTTCATAGTTTTTCCTCCTTTAAGATAACCGCTTGCGCGGTGATATTTTTTGCCAACCCCTTTGGGGATGGCGTCTTCGAAAAGTATATATCCTTTTTGCGAAAAAGTCAATAGAGTATGTAAAAGAGTGTGCAGGTTCAACTGAACCGGCACACTCTTTTTGTGCAAGATGTTGGAAATTATGGAAAGAAATACACGATTTCTGCCGTTTGTCGGAGGCTATTTCCCCTGCAATGCGGAAAAAACGCCCAAAGATTCCAAAGCTCTTCCGTTTTTGTCAAATAAGGCCTGATTTTCCACCGCACAGCCGCCATACCACTGCCCGGCATCGGCTGGGTCATATTCCGCAGAATAGGAGCTGGCCCAGCCCGAGCCATACTGCTGCCAAAGCTTTTGGTTTTCCTGAAGGGAGCTGCGCCCCACGCAGATCCAAGTGCCCTCCCAGTAGAAAATACCCATACAGCCGGGAATTTTGGCGGCAGTTGCGGTCAGATCCCGCAAAAATTGCATCTGCCCCTTCACGGTATACTCGTAAGGCTTACTCACCTGGCTGCCGGAGGTAATGGTGTTGTTCCAAAAATCGCTGTTTTCCAGGGTATAGGCGTAGGAGGTCTCTGCGATCATGACTTTCTTGCCGTAGCCCTGGGATATTTCTGTCAAAACCTTGGACAGGTTTTCCAATGTGCCGTGCCAGTAGGGATAGTAGGAGGAGGCGAAAATATCGTAGTCCACCCGATGCTCTGACAGCTGATCGGCGTAGTAACGGTATGTGCCGCTTTTTTCCGGATTGGCGAAGTGGACGGCAACTTGCGCCTCCGGGAAAATCTCACGGACAGCCTTGCTGCCGGAGGCCATCAGCGTGCATATGTTTTTCCAATCGGTCTCCCCGCACAGCTTGCCGTTGGTTTCGTTGCCAAGCTGTACCATGCCCACATCCACACCGCTGTCTTTCAGCAGCTGCAGGGATTCTTTTGTGTAGAGGTACAGCGCTTGGGACTTCTCTTCGATTGCCATGCCCTGCCATGCTTTTGGAGGCATTTGCTTACCCGGATCGGCCCAAAAATCGGAATAGTGGAAATCCACCAGCAGCTTCATCCCATACCGTGTGGCCCGCCTGCCAATGGCAAGTGCATTTTCAATGTCGCAGTTGCCGCCGCCATAGCCGTTGCCGTCTTCGTCAAACGGATGATTCCACACCCGGACG
Organism: Oscillospiraceae bacterium; assembly: GCA_015067545.1. Classification (GTDB taxonomy): domain Bacteria; phylum Bacillota; class Clostridia; order Oscillospirales; family Oscillospiraceae; genus Faecousia. Next base: position 96,346 of record SVMG01000004.1, on the reverse strand, counting down.
CGAATATATTGAATGCCACTGTCCGACAAAATTTTGAACACGTCCTGTTCGCTGCCGTCAAAATCATAGTATTTGACCCCGCTTTTCTCCAGCGCAGGCACGCAGGATGCGTCCATGCCGAACAAAAAGCCCTCAGGCAGTGTTATTTTTTCGTCCAAAGCACTGCTGTCTTCTCCGGCGGGGGTGAAGGTACAGCCTGTAAAAAAGGTGGTTAACAGTGCCAAGAGAATGCAAAAAAATCTTTTCATGGAAACGCCTCCTGTTCTCCTTCATTATAATAAAGCAAAAGAAAAATGTAAATATAGTTATTTTTCTGTGGTTGATTTCACGGGGAAGTCATGATAGGATAGAGATAGGACAACCGATTGCGGAGGTGCAAATTATGGAGAAGAAGCAACATCCCTGTCCCAGTTTTCCACATTTCATCCATGGCGCGGACTACAATCCGGAGCAGTGGCTGGAGATGAAACAGATCTGGGATGAAGATATGGCCCTTATGAAGCAGGCAAACTGCAACGAAATGACGGTAGGGATCTTTTCCTGGTCTACCATAGAGCCCCGGGAAGGGGAGTTTGATTTCTCGTTTTTGGACGAAACAATCGAAAAAATCGGCGCAAACGGCGGCAAGGTGATCCTGTCCACCCCCTCCGGTGCACGTCCCCGCTGGCTGGCGGAGAAATATCCGGAGGTTTTGCGCGTGGATGATCAGGGCCGCCGGGAGCATATCCGCGGACGGCACAATCACTGCTTTACGTCGCCTGTGTACCGGGAAAAGGTGAGAAGGATCAACACGGAGCTGGCAAAGCGTTACGGAAAGAACCCCACCGTTATTGCCTGGCATATTTCCAACGAATACTCCGGACAGTGCCGTTGTGAGCTGTGCGTCAATGCCTTCCGGGATTTCCTGCGGGAAAAGTTCCATGGAGATATCCGGGAGCTGAACCGGGCCTACTGGACCACCTTTTGGAGTCACACCTATGACGATTTTGACCAGATCGAGCCGCCCGGAGTATTGACGGAGACCGGCATCCACGGATTGAATTTGGATTGGAATCGATTTGTCACGGCGCAGACCGTGTCGTTTATCGAAAACGAGGTGGCGCCCATTCGGGAATACTCCCAGTTGCCTGTGACCATCAACATGATGTATGAGTTCACGGAGCTGGACTATCACAAGGTGGCCCGGGTCATCGATTTTGCCTCCTGGGACTGCTACCCCGAGTGGCACAATGGGGATGATTCTGTCATCGCCCAGCGGGCGGGCTTTTGGCACGACCTGTACAGAAGCTTGAAGAAAAAGCCGTTCCTGCTTATGGAAAGCACTCCCAGTTTGGTGAACTGGAAGCCCTACAACAAGCCAAAAGCCCCGGGCCTGGATGTGCTGTCGTCCCTGCAGGCGGTTGCCCACGGAAGCGACAGCGTCCAGTATTTTCAGTGGCGCAAGGGGCGGGGCTCATCGGAAAAGCTCCATGGCGCAGTGGTGGGCCACGATGGAACTGCCGACACCCGGGTGTTCCGTTCCGTGCAGACCACCGGCAGCATCTTGCAGAAAATTGACGAAATTGCCGGAACGGTCACGGATGCCCAGGTGGCACTGATCTTCGACTGGGAAAATATGTGGGCGCTTAACTACTGCCAGGGCTACGCCAAGGACGATAAGAAGTATTTTGAAACCTGCTATGCCTATCACCGCGTTTTTTGGGAACGGGGCATCAACTGCGACATCGTTGCGCCCAATGCCGATCTGTCCGGGTACAAGCTGGTCATCGCGCCCATGCTGTATCTGACCGGAGAAGAGACGATCTCCAATCTTGCGGGCTATGTCCGTGATGGCGGCACGCTGTATGGCACATACATGATGGGAACAGTGGACGAAAACGACCTTTGCCATCTGGGCGGCATCCCCGGCGGGGAGCTGAAGGAGGTCTTCGGCATCATCGCGGAGGAAATCGATACCCTGTATCCTGCGGAGCGTCGCCATGCCGCAGAGCACGAATTGGCAGATTACTGTGAGACTGTGAAGCTTTTGGGCGCGCAGGCGGTAGTATGCTATACCGATGGGTATTATAAGGACACCCCGGCGGTGACCAGGAATGCCTACGGCAAGGGCACGGCCATTTATCAGGCCTGCCGGGATACGGGCAGTCTGAAAGAAAAGGTGCTGTGGGGCATTTTGGATGAGCTGGGCATTGACTCTGCTGTGCACGCACAAGCACCGCTTGCGCATGGCGTGACCGCCCACAGCCGTACCGACGGTGTGCATACCTATGTGTTTGTGGAAAACTATTCGGATAAGGAAGTACCTGCAGTTTTCCTGCGCGAGCCTATGGAGGACTTGCTCACCGAAAAAGTGACGGACTGCTGTGAATTGCCGCCTTACGGCTTCGGCATTTTCAAAAAATAAGGAGAACCCAATTTGAAAAACTTTGGATTTACCCATAAAAGCGGAATCTTGATGGCAGTGAGCAGCTTGCCGTCGGAGTACGGCATCGGCTCTTTCGGTAAGGAAGCCTATGCTTTTGTGGATTTTTTGGCGCAGACCGGGCAAACCTGCTGGCAGGTCCTGCCCCTGAATCCCACCTCTTACGGGGACAGCCCCTATCAGTCCCCGGCATCCCGGGCGGGCAATCCCTATTTCATTGACCTGCCCACGCTGGCACAGCAGGGTTTGCTGACGCAGCAGGAGCTGGAAGAGAATCGGCACGACACTGCCCGGGTGGATTACGGCTGGTTGTTTGAGACACGGTATCCCCTGCTGAGAAAGGCTTTTTCCCGGTTTGTGCCCGACGACACATTTCGTGCTTTTTGTGAAAAAGAGGCACAGTGGCTTTTCGACTACGCCCTGTTTATGGCCTTGAAGGTCCACTACGGCCACCGACCCTGGACTACCTGGGCAGACGAGCACAAAAATATCGTCGCAGCCCGCGCCTGTGCGGAGCAATTCCGGGAGGAGATGGACTTTTGGTGCTGGGTGCAGTATGCATTTCGCACCCAATGGGATGCGCTCCATACCTATGCCCGGGAAAAGGGCATAGGCGTCATTGGGGATATGCCCATCTATGCGGCTCACGACAGTGCGGATGTTTGGCGCGCCCGGGAGCAGTTCTTGTTGGATGAAAACGGTCAGCCCACAGTGGTTGCCGGATTTCCACCGGACGGCTTGTCCGCCGACGGGCAGCTGTGGGGCAACCCCATCTACAACTGGGAACGGATGAAAAAAGAGAATTTTTCCTGGTGGATCGACAGGATCAGCGCCAGCTTTGAGCTGTACGACATTTTACGCATCGACCATTTCATCGGCTTTGAAAACTACTACGCCATTCCCTGGCCCAGCAAGACTGCCCACGGAGGCACATGGTGCAAAGCTCCGGGAACGGAGCTGTTTACCGAAGTAAAAAAGGCTCTGCCGGACATTAAAATCATCGCGGAGGACTTGGGCATCGTTACGGATGAAGTGCGCAAGCTCCTTGCGTTTACCGGGTTTCCCGGTATGAAGATGCTCCATTTTGCCTTTTATGAGGACGACAGCGACAATCTGCCCCGGCGGTACAATTCCGATAACTGGGTGGTCTACACCTCGTCCCATGATTCCGACTGCACGGTCAGCTGGGGCAGGGGACTGAACAAGGAAACGCTGGCCCGATTCCGCAGGGAATGTCCGCGCAAGCGGGGACAGAGCATCACCGGTGCGCTCATCGCCTTTGCCATGGGCAGCCGGGCGAATCTTGCCATGGTGCCCATCCAGGATTATTTGGAGCTGGACAACGAAAACGGACGGATGAATATTCCATCCACTTCCCAGGGCAACTGGAGCTGGCGGCTTCCCGGGGACTATGCCACAACGGCACTGAAGCGAAAAATTACCCGGGTGACCCGGGAAAACAACCGATTTGCAGAATAAAAAGGGAGGAAAACATATGAAAAAATCAGCAAAACGCGGTATTTCTCTACTTCTGGTGCTGATGCTGCTGCTTTCGGTGGCGGGCTGCTTTGCACCGGAACAAGCAGAAGATCCAAAGGCATCCTCTTCTGCAGCGGCGCAGCCGGAATATACTTTGCCCCTTGAGGAAGGCTATAACCAGGTGACCTTCTACTGGAAGCACAATTCCGGTATCGAAAACTGCGATATGTGGATCTGGTGGGCAGGCAGGGATGGCACGGGAAATGTTTTCCACCCCTGCGAGTACGGCGGCAAGGTGGTGGTCAACATTCCGGAAGCAGTATCGGAAATCGGCTTTATCGTCCGCAGAAACTGCTCCGATCCCGGCGGAACCAGCTGGGGCAATGCCACAAAGGACTATGAAAGCGACCGCTTTGCCCTCATCACCGGCAAGGAAACGGTGATCTATCTGAAGAGCGGTGATGCAAATCAGTACATGAGTAATGACGGAGGAAAAACTTTGCAACAAATTCGAGATTTCAGCATGGCGGGCATGGTGGATTTCAACACCATTTCGTATTTTGTGACGCCTGCGACCAAATTGGACAGCCTGGAGCAGATCAAGATCACCCAGGACGGTCAGCAGATCGGCATTCAGAGCGTGGATACCCTGGGTAAGTCTGCGGCCAACGGCAAAATAACTTTGACGCAGAAGCTGGATCTTTCCAAGACCTACGAGGTGGAGATCGCAGGCTTCGGCAAGAAAACGGTTTTGCCCACCGGAATTTTTGATTGCCAGGAATTCCTGGATAACTATGTTTACGACGGCAAGGATCTGGGTGCGGTGATCCACGGCAACAGCACCACCTTCAAGGTGTGGGCACCTACGGCATCCAAGGTCTCCTTGAATCTGTATTCGGACGGACACACGGAGTCTTTGATCCGCAATGTGGAAATGGTCAAGGGCGAAAAGGGCGTTTGGGAATACACCCAAGCCGATTGCGGCCACGGTACTTACTACACCTACACAGTGTCCACGGCTGTTGGAACGCAGATCGCCACAGACCCCTACGCTAAGGCCGCCGGTGTCAACGGAGACCGGAGCATGGTGGTGGATCTGAGCAAAACCAACCCGGAGGGCTGGGGCCAAAACTTTGATTCCGGCATCAAGACCTATTCCGATGCAGTGATCTGGGAAGTCCATGTACGGGATTTCAGCAACAAGATCGCGGCATCCAAGTATCCCGGCAAGTATTTGGCCTTCACCGAACGGGGGCTGACCAACAGCAATGGCATTTCTGTGGGTGTTGACTATTTGGTTGACCTGGGCGTGACCCATGTGCACCTGCTGCCTGTGTATGACTATGCCACCGTGGACGAGACCAAGCTGGACACTCCCCAGTTCAACTGGGGCTACGATCCCAAGAACTATAACGTGCCCGAGGGCAGTTACAGCACCGATCCGTATCACGGTGAGGTTCGCATCAATGAATATAAGCAGATGGTCATGGGTCTGCACAATGCAGGCCTGGGCGTTGTGATGGACGTTGTGTATAACCACACATATGATGCCAACAGCGCATTCCAGAAGATCGTGCCTTATTACTACTACCGCTACACCTCCACCGGCGCAAACTCCAGCGCCAGCGGCTGCGGCAACGACACCGCTTCCGAGCGGTATATGTTCCGCAAATTCATGGTGGACAGCGTCAGCTATTGGGCGGAGGAATACGATCTGGATGGCTTCCGCTTTGATTTGATGGGTCTGCACGATGTCAAGACCATGCAGCAGATCGAACAGGCAGTCCATGCCATCAACCCCAAGGCACTGATCTACGGCGAGGGCTGGACCATGGGCGCCACCATCGACGGCAGCGACCAGGCAAACCAGTCCCACATCAATCAGATCAAGCCCAGCGAGGGCGCGGCAGGCAGCGTTGCGGTGTTCAACGATGTGATCCGCGACGGTCTGAAGGGCAGCACCTTTGAAACCCAGTCCCAGGGCTTTATCAGCGGTGCATATGGCCTGAATCAGCGCAAGATCGAGTTCGGCATCAGCGGCGGCGACACCATCGGCGCTACCTGGACTGCCAACGGCAACATGGTCATCAACTATATGAGCGCTCACGATAACCACGCATTGTGGGATAAGCTGCTGATCTCCAACGGCAGCAATACGGAGGAGCAGCGCATTGCAATGAACAAGCTGGGCGCAGGCATCATCATGGTGTCCCAGGGCACGCCCTTCATGCAGGCGGGCGAGGAGATGCTGCGCAGTAAGGATGGCGACGAAAACAGCTACAATTCCAGCGACGAGGTGAATAACATCCGCTGGGAGCTGCTGACGGAAGATTCCAACGAGTACGCAACTATGCAGTATTACAAGGGCTTGATGGAAATGCGCAAGGCCTACAGCATTTTGGGTCGCGACGGTGATGTGCAGATCACCTTCGACAGCTTTGGCTCGGACGGTATGGTGGTCAAGTACAAGGCCGCCAACGGAAGCGAGGCTCTGGTGCTCATCAACCCCACGCCCCAGGCATTCCCCTACACCCTGGAGGGTCAGTGGAAGCTGGTTGCAGACGGTGACCGGGCCGGTGCGGATGTACTGGCGGAGGAAAGCGGCTGCATTCAGGTGGCCGGCCGCAGCATGAGAGTTTATATTGGCAAGTAAATAACAACAAAAAGGCAGACAACCGAGGTTGTCTGCCTTTTGTTATGTTGTTTGGAATTAGAACAGGCCGGAAACCTTGCCGGTCTCCACGTCCACATCCACGCGGCGGTATGCGGGGTCAGCAGCAGTACCGGGCATCATGGAGATAGTACCAGCCATGGGGCACAGGAACTTAGCGCCACCGTACTCCAAAATGTCGCGGACAGCCAGACGCCAGCCGGTGGGAACACCCTTCAGAGCGGGGTTGTCGGACAGGGACAGGTGAGTCTTAACCATCATGGTGCAGTAGTCAGCATACTTGGGATCGGTCTCGAAGCGCTGTGCCTTCTCAACAGCCAGAGGAGCCCAGTCAACGCCGTCAGCGCCGTAAACTTCCTTAGCGATCAGCTCAACGCGCTGACGCAGGGGCATATCCAGATCGTACAGGAACTTGACTTCCACGGGATCTTCACAAGCCTCAACGACCACGCGGGCCAGCTCAGCAGCGCCTTCGCCGCCGTAACGCCAGTGGTTGGACTCGGCGCAACGGACACCGCGCTCAGCACACAGCTTCTTCAGCAGGGCGATTTCAGCATCGGTATCGGTGTAGAAGCGGTTGATGCAGACCACGGGGTTGATGCCGGACTTCTTGATGGTGTTCACATGGTGGAACAGGTTGCAAGTACCCTTCTCCAGCAGCTCCAGGTTCTCTTCCTTGTACTCCTTGGGCAGGGGTGCGCCGGGGGTGACCTTGGGGCCGCCGCCGTGCATCTTCAGGGAGCGGACGGTAGCAACCAGAACGGAAACGTTGGGGGTCAGGCCGGACAGACGGGTCTTAACGTTCCAGAACTTCTCGAAGCCGATGTCAGCAGCAAAGCCGGACTCGGTGACGTGGTAGTCAAACAGCTTCAGAGCCAGACGGTCGGAAATGACGGAGGACTGGCCGATAGCGATGTTTGCGAAGGGGCCGGCGTGGATCAGAACGGGCTGATGTTCCACGGAGTAGCACATGGTGGGGTTGATGGCGTTACGCATCCAGGCGGTCATAGCGCCGGCAACATCCAGATCCTCACAGGTAACAGGCTCGCCGCTGCGGCTGTAAGCAACAACGATCTTGCCGATACGCTCGCGCAGATCCTTCAGGTCACGGGCAACAGCCAGGATAGCCATCAGCTCGGAACCGACAGCGATGCCGAACTTGGACTCCATCATGAAGCCGTCCAGACGGCCGCCGATGCCGATGATGATATTACGAAGAGACTGTGCACAGAAGTCGATGACCCAGCCCATCTCCACACGCTTGGGGTCGATGTCCAGACGCTTCAGGCCCTTCTTGGCCAGCCACTCGTCGTTGTTGTTACGCTCGTGCTGCATACGGGCGGTCAGAGCGACCATAGCCAGGTTGTGGGCGTTCATGATGTCGTTGATGTCGCCGGTCAGACCCAGGGAGAACTCGGTCATGGGCATCAGCAGAGCATTACCGCCGCCGGCTGCAGTACCCTTAACGTTCATGGTGGGGCCGCCGGAGGGCTGACGCAGAGCGCCGCCGGCATTCTTGCCGATGTAGCCCAGGCCTTCAATCAGACCCAGAGAAACAGTGGACTTACCTTCGCCGAAGGGAGTGGGGGTAACAGCGGTGACTTCGATGAACTTGCCGTCGGGCTTATCCTTCAGACGGTTCATAACCTTGATGAAGTCAATCTTGGGGGTCTTGCCGTAGGGGATGATTTCGTCCTCCAGCAGGCCCAGCTTCTGGCGGAAGAAGTCAACAGAGGGCAGAGTCTTCTCTGCTTCTTCTGCGATCTGCCAGTCGGCGAACTTGGTAGGGTCAAGCTTGACAATACCCTTTTCGTCTACGTACTTGCCGTTTTCGTCAAAAACGATTGCCATGGGAAATTCCTCCTTGTTTGTTCTCCAAAGTCTTAACTAACCCTTGGAGACTATGTTATTTTCGGCCCTGCACATTATACCTATGTGTACCCCAGGGCCGTATCGATAAATTTTTATCGGTACAAATGGATTGTATCACCAAAGCTCCCAAAAGTCAACGGGTATTTTGTGCATTTCCGATGGTTTATGAAATTATTTTTCCGCGAGAATTGCGGTGCTGCGGATCAGCTGCATGACCTTGGTGGTCAGCACGCTTTTGCGGACAGCGGCTTCAAATTCTGCATCGTAGTAGGGCTTGAACTGCTCTACGGTGATGTTGTTCTGACGGCAGATCAGGGCGATGGCCTCGCCGATCTCCTGCTCGGTAGCTTCCAGCTTTTCCAGGCGGACGATTTCCTCCACGGCAGCATCCCGGCGAAGGGCGGATTCTGCAATGGGGTAGGTGTCCTTGTGCAGATCTTCCTTGGTGATGCCCATGAACGAGCAGTACATATCCAGGCTCAGGCCCTGCTGAGAAAGCTGTGCTTGCATGTTGCGCAGCTGCTGCTCCACCGCGTCCTCCAGCTCGTTGGGATCAACGGTGTAATCCAAAGTAGCGGCAGCCTGTTGAAGCAGCCGGTCCTGCAGGTCCATTTCCCCACGCTCGTCGGTGTAGGATTGGAGGCTTTCCTTCAGTTTGGCCTTCATTTCCTCCAGGGTTTCACAGCCGCCAACCTCTTTGGCAAACTCATCGTTCAGCTCATAGCTGGACTTGATGCGAATGGCGTGGAGCTTGCAGTGGAACTGAGCTTCCTTGCCTGCCAGATCTTCTGCATGATACTGCTCCGGGAAGGTGACCTTAACGATCACTTCCTCACCGGGAACTTTGTCCAGCAGCTGCTCCTCAAAGCCGGGGATGAACTGACCACTGCCCAGGGTAAGGGTCTGCATTTCGGCGGTGCCGCCGGGGAACTGGACACCGTCACAGAAGCCTGCGTAATCCAAAACCACCTCGTCACCGTTTTCGGTGGGGCGGTCGTTGACCTCGGTGATCCTGGGAGTCTGCTGCTGCATCCGGTGCAGATGCTGATCCACCTCGCTGTCAGTAACGATGTGGCGGTCGAAGTCTGCGGTCAAGCCGCGATAAGTAAATGCCATAGTTTTCGTGTTCTCCTTAACAAAAATAAAAAGGACAATCCAGCGAAAACTGAATTGCCCAGACGGTCGGCATAATAAGCAGCCACATTCCCCCGCGGTTGATCCGCGATGCTCCGTCAGTCATGTGGTGCATAAGCATCATATACCTTAAAAGCAAATTTGTCAAGTGTAAAAAAATAATTGCATTTCCATCTTGACAAATAGCGCCGAATATGGGAATATATTGTGGAACGGCTTTTAGAGAAACACAATATATTGCGTGTGCAAGGAAAAGCCGTGGTATTTATCTTTTTTACGAAAGAATGGTGTTTTTACAATGATTCACAGTATTATCAAGCGCGACGGCCGCGTGGTTTTGTACGATCAGAACAAGATCGCCGCAGCGATCCTGAAGGCCATGGAGGTTTCCGGAGAGGGCAATGCCGCCGACGCTGCCCGGGTGGCTAACGATGTCCAGCGGGAGCTGGAGAATCATTTTTCCACGGAGTCTCCCCATATTGAGGTGATTCAGGATGCGGTGGAGCAGCAGCTGATGAATCATGGCTTCAACGGCGCAGCCAAGGCATACATCCTGTACCGCGCCAACCGTACACGGGCCCGGGAAGCCGGCACGTCTTTGATGAAGACCATCGATGAGATCACCAACATCGATGCCCGCATTTCCGATATGAAGCGGGACAATGCCAATATCGACGGCAACACCGCCATGGGCTCCATGCTGCAGATCGGCGCTGCCGGTGCAAAGGCCTATAATGAGATGTATCTGCTCCGCCCCGAGCATGCCAAGGCATACCGGGAGGGCGACATCCATATCCACGATTTCGATTTCTACTCCCTGACCACTACCTGCTGTCAGATCGACATTTTGAAGCTGTTCCACGGCGGCTTCTCCACCGGTCACGGCTATCTTCGTGAGCCTCAGAGCATCCAAAGCTATGCGGCTTTGGCAGCCATCGCCATCCAGTCCAATCAGAATGACCAGCACGGCGGTCAGTCCATCCCCAACTTTGATTACGCCATGGCAGAGGGTGTGGCCAAGACCTACCGCAAGGCATTCTCCCGCCGCCTGCGTGATGTGGTGGAGGACTACATGGATCTGGACGATGAAAGTGAGAGCATTTCTGACATCATCAGCCGTGTGGAAGCTGCCACCGGTGAAACTGCCCGCCTGGAAAGCAGCAAGGCTTATTTGGATGGCATCACAGAGGCGTTGGCCAGCAAGTACGCCATGCGGACGGAGACAGCTGCAAAGCTGGTGGACAGAGCGTCCAAGCGCGCATTCCAGAAGACCAACCGGGATACCAAACAGGCAATGGAGGGCTTTGTACATAATCTGAACACCATGCACTCCCGTGCCGGTGCCCAGACACCCTTCTCCTCCATCAACTACGGTACGGATACCACGCCCGAAGGCAGAATGGCTATCCGCAATGTTCTGCTTGCTCTGGAAGCCGGTTTGGGTCACGGCGAGACCTGCATTTTCCCCATCCACATTTTCAAGGTCAAGGAAGGCGTCAACTATAATGAGACCGATCCCAACTACGATCTGTTCCGGTTGAGCATGCGGGTCAGCGCAAAGCGCCTGTTCCCCAACTACACCTTCCTGGACTCTCCCTTTAACCTGCAATATTATGTGCCCGGCCGTCCCGAAACGGAAGTAGCCACCATGGGCTGCCGTACCCGCGTGATGGGCAATGTGTACGATCCCAGCCGTCAGATCGCCTATAGCCGTGGCAACCTGTCCTTCACCTCCATCAACCTGCCCCGTATTGCCATCGAAAGCAAGGGCGATGAGAAGGTATTCTATGAGAAGCTGCAGGATATGATGGAGCTGGTTGCCCAGCAGATGCTGGATCGCTTTGAGATCCAGGCCAGCAAGCATATCTACAACTATCCCTTCCTCATGGGCCAGGGTGTGTGGCTGGATTCGGACAACCTGTCGCTGGACGATGACCTGCGGGAAGTGCTGAAGCACGGCACGCTGTCCATCGGCTTCATCGGCCTTGCCGAGACTCTGACCGCCCTGTACGGTCAGCACCACGGTCAGAGCGAGGAGCTGCAGAAGAAGGGCTTGGAGATCATCGGCTTCATGCGGTCTTACTGCGATAACAAATCCAAGGAAATGCAGATGAACTTCACATTGCTGGGTACGCCCGCAGAGGGCCTGTCCGGCCGGTTCATCCGTATGGACAAGAAGCGTTACGGCAAGATCCCCGGCGTTACCGACCGGGAGTACTACACCAACAGCTTCCATATTCCTGTTTGGCATCCCATTTCCGTTTACGACAAGATCCGACTGGAAGCCCCCTACCATGCATTGTGCAACGCCGGCCATATCAGCTATGTGGAGCTGGACGGCGACGTGGCGCGGAACGTGGAGGCTTTTGAGGAAGTGGTTCGCTGCATGCACGACTGCGGCATCGGCTATGGCTCTATCAACCACCCGGTGGACCGGGATCCCGTGTGCGGTTATGTGGGCATCATCGGCGATGTATGTCCCCGCTGCGGCCGCCGGGAGGGTGAGCAGATCGATCCTGAGAAGGCAGAACAACTGAAGAGAATGTACCCCGAAATGCCCGCATTTCAGGGGATCCGATAAGGAGGAAATATTATGACAGTCAAAACAGCAAGTGAGAAAATGGGCCAGGGCGTGGGTTTCGAGCGCATCCGCCGCATTACCGGTTACCTGGTGGGAACCATGGATAAGTGGAACGATGCCAAGCGCGCTGAGGAGCGTGACCGCGTCAAGCACAGCTTGAAGGCCGATGCTTGAGCTGTCCGGCATTGTAAGTGACAGCATCGTGGACGGGCCGGGCATCCGGGTGACGGTGTTCTCCCAAGGCTGTCCCCATCACTGCCCCGGCTGCCACAATCCCGAGACCTGGGAATTCGGCTGCGGCACGAAGGTGACCGAGGGCCAGGTGCTGGCTGAGGTGCTGAAAAATCCCCTGTGCCGCGGCGTGACCTTTTCCGGTGGCGAGCCTTTCGCCCAGCCGGAGGGCTTTGCATGCCTTGCAAAGCTCCTGAAAGAGCGGGGCTACGAGGTGGCATCCTACACAGGCTACACCTTTGAGCAGCTGCTGGGTGGCACACCGGAGCAAAGAAAATTGCTGGAATCCATCGATGTGCTGATCGACGGACCATTTATACAGGCGGAAAAAAGCTTGGAGCTGAACTTCCGCGGGAGCAAAAATCAGAGGATTCTGGATGTGCCGGCCAGTTTGAAAGCAGGCTGCGCGGTTTCTATGGCCAGTTCCCGGTGGACGGGAGATTACGAATAACCGAAAACAGCCAAGGCTTTGTCCTTGGCTGTTTTATGTGTTGACAATCGATAAAAATGTATTTATAATTAAGGTGAACGCGTTCATAAAAGGAGAACCTATGCCAAAGATTATTGAGAATCTTCCGCAAAGATTGCTGGAAGAAGCGAAAAACCAAATTCTCCAAACAGGCTATAGCGCCATGACCATCCGCTCTGTTGCCCACCAATGCGGTGTGGGCGTGGGAACGGTGTACAATTACTACCGTTCCAAAGAGGAAATGGTTGCGGCATTTTTGCTGGAGGACTGGAAAAAGTGTACTGCGAATATCATATCCTGTGCAGAAGCCACCTCAAAGGCCGAAGAGGTACTGCAGGAAATGCACCGCAATCTGGTGTCGTTTTCCCGGCAGTATGCGCCGATTTTTGAGGATCACACGGCTGCTCAGAGTTTTTCCGGATCCCATAGCACATACCATGGTCTGTTGAGAAAGCAGTTGGCTGACCCTCTGGGGAAATTCTGCAAAGATGCGTTTACTGCAGAATTCATTGCCGAAGCGGTTTTGACCTGGACCATGGCCGGGAAATCCTTTGATGAACTGTACTGCGTTTTAAAACCATTATTTGAAAAGGAGAAATAAGATGTCCAGTTTTGAAAATTTGCGAGTTGTTGATAATTTTTATCAAACCTCTCTGTTCTTTCCCATGCCCACTGTGGTGATCAGCACCCTGTGTGAGGATGGCTCGACCACGCTGGGACCCTACTCCCTGGTGCAGCCTTATTATGTGGCGGGCAAGGATTACTATGCCATGCTGCTTTCCTGCCGCAACTCTTCCAATACTGCGCAGAACATTCTGCGTACCGGCAAATGCGCCATCAACTTTGTGGATGATAAGCCCAAGACCTTCAAGGAGTGCGTGAAGCTGTCCTGGCCCGGCGATAAGCCTGAGGATAAGATGCCGGGCTGCCAGTTCAAACTGGAAAAGGGTCAGGCAGAGGGTGAGCGCCCCATGGTTCTGACCGATGCCATCCAGGTTATTGAATGTACATGGGTTCGTGAGCTGGACAATGCTCAGGACGACAAGCCCGGTGAGCTTAACGGTTATGAGCCCCCTTACCATGATTTCAACGGCATTACCTCCAAGTTCGGTGCGCACTTCATTTTGAAAGTCGACAAAATCCTGATGAAGAAAAAGTACTCCGATGCCATCATCAACGGAGTGCGTGCGAAGGATTTTCCCAGCCTGCCGGTGGATTATGGCTATCGTGATTCCAAGAATTTCTGGTTCCACCGCAAGACCCGGATGCGTGCAGAATTGCTGCCCATCCGCAAGCAGTCTTTGGATTCCGTGCGTTATGCCGCCGACCGGGCAGATGACAAAGTCAAATTCACCGATGATGCATTGGAAATGATCTTGAATGTGCCCCGTGTGTTCCTGCCGCTGGTGCTGAAGGGCTGTGTGGAATGGGCAAGAGAAAACAACTGCGAACTGATCACGGCGGTAGAAATGAAGATCATCAATGACAAGCGCGCAAAAGAAAAAGCAAAGAAGTAAGGAGTTATATCATGGTATTTCCTATTGAGTTTTTGTGGCTGTTTCTTGCAGCTATGGTAATCAGCTCCATCGGTTTTAAAAACTATGTTTGGTTCATTTCTCTGGGTTACGGTTTCTCCATTGCAGGGGAAGGCCTGCTGATGCTGATTCTGTATGGCCAGAGCCTGAGCATCGGTACGATCCTTTGCTGCGCACTGTTTATTATTTACGGTCTGCGCCTGGGTGGTTATCTGGCTATTCGGGAATTTAAGAGCAGTTCCTATAAGAAGAATATGACCGGTGAGATCAAGGAAGGCAGCACAGTGCCCTTTGGTGTGAAGATCGCCATTTGGGTCACCTGCGCCCTGTTGTATGTCACCCAGGTTTCCGGTGTGTTCTACCGCTTGGTAAACAATGCCGGTACCAATGTCTGGACATATGTGGGTGCTGCTATCATGGCAGTGGGTCTGGCGCTGGAAACTGCGGCAGATATTCAGAAGAATAATGCCAAGAAGATCAATCCCAAGCGTTTTGTGGATACCGGCTTGTACCGCATTGTTCGCTGCCCCAACTACTTGGGTGAAATGATCTTCTGGACCGGCGTGCTGATCTCCGGTATTGGCGCTGTGTGCGGCTGGCAGTGGATCATCGTTGCCATCGGCTATATCGGCATTATTTTCGTTATGTTCAGCGGCGCCCGCCGTTTGGAGATCCGTCAGGACAAGAATTACGGCAATGACCCTGAATATCAGAAGTATGTCACCACCGTACCCATCCTGCTGCCTCTGATTCCGCTTTACAGCGTGAAGAAGCATAAGTGGTTGGTAGCATAAAAGACCAAAAGGCCATCGCAAGATGGCCTTTTTCAGAAAGAGAGGAATTTGTATGTATAGCTTTACTGTTCCGATGGCATTGATGGACTTTGTTCCGGTTGTTTTCTTTGGTATTACCGGAGTACTGCTTCTTCGTGACCTGTACAACAAAATGTGCAAAGGTGCATATGCCCTGCTGGCGGCAGGCGCGGTCAATGTGTTTTTTGCGGGATTTTGCAAAGCGCTGTGGAAACTGCTGTATGCGGCAAAAATCTGTGACTTTGTGGCGCTGGAAGAGATGTTTATGCCCGTCAACTCGTTGGGATTGTTGTTTGTCGGTCTGAGTTTGATCGGCATGCTCTGCCAGAAGCGGAAAAGCAGGATGCTGTCCGTGGCGCCTCCGGTGTTTGCCAGTTCCATGCCTTTCATTATGATGATGGTGGTGGGTCTTGGCGGCTTGTGCGCAGGACTGAGCGTGATCGCAGCCAAAATGAAAAAGGGATGGATCATGGTGCTGTTTATTCTTTCCTTTGTCTGCGCCATGGGCATGGGCTATATGTCCAGCCGGGATTCTACCCTCGCGTGGGTGAACTGGGTGGAGCAGAGTCTCAACACGGCTTCTCAGGGATGTTTGCTGATTGGCACGATCCTCCTCCACAAAAAAGGTTTGAAAGCGTTTGTTATGGAATAAGAAAATGCCCTGCCGGTCGGCAGGGCATTTTTGTCGGATTTACTTGTACAGAGGACCGTAGGTGGCGCAGGCGCGGTAGTCCTGACCTTCCTTGTCCATACCGAATGCATTCCAGCAGGCGGGACGGTAGATGTCGTCCTCGGGAACATTGTGCATGCATACGGGGATGCGCAGCATGGAGCACATGGTGATCAGATCGGCACCGATGTGGCCGTAGGAGATGGCACCGTGGTTGGCGCCCCAGTTCATCATGACCTCGTAAGCGGTCTTGAAGGGAGAGCCTTCCTTGCCGTCGCAGCGAGGTGCAAACCAAGTGCAGGGCCAGGTGGGGTTGGTGCGTTCCATCAGGGTGTCGGAAACCTCGTCGGGCAGGTTGACGGTCCAGCCCTCTGCGATCTGCAGCACGGGACCCAGACCCTTCACCAGATTCAGACGGATCATGGTGCAGGGGAACTCTGCCTTGGTGGTGTAGTGGCTGGAGAATCCGCCGCCACGGAAGTTGTCCTGACCGGCTTCGCACCATACGGTGGCATCGGTCATCTTCTTGATGTCTTCGACGGTGACTTCCCACCACTTCTTCATAACGGGGTTGCCGTTTTCGTCAGTGCAGACACCGGAAGCATCCAGGCAGGCCGCGCCGGAGTTCAGCAGGTGAATGATGCCGTTGGATTCTGCGGCCTTGCCGGTGAGCTTGTAGCCGGTAACACGCTCGGTGGCTTCACCGGACCAGTATGTACGAACATCGGCAAAGATCTGTGCCCGGTGGGTCAGCAGACGCATCATCAGCATGCCCATGCCGTTGAGAATGTCGTTCTCAGTTGCCAGTGTGAAGGGCTCACGGGCGCCTTCGTAGTCGAAGGAAGAGGACAGCAGTGCTTCGGGATAGTCACAGTTGGGCCAATGGTCGGTCCACTGACGCTGACCCTGGAAACCGCCGGCGATGGCGTTGTGGCCAACTTTTTCTTCTTCAAACTTGTCGGAGAGATTGGGGTTGCCGGCCATCAGATCCTTGATAATGCAGTACATCTTAACAGTGAATTCCCACTGCTTTTCCTTTTCCTCGGGGGTGAACTTAATGCGCACCTTTTCGCCCAGGAAGTCCACTTCTTCGGGGTTGTCGTCCCGGCCCTCTTTGCAGTGTTCCTTGGTCCAGGCAAGAGCCTTCTGGTAGGCTTCCTCGTCATAGATGCCCTCTTCCATGCGACGCAGGATCTCTACTTCGTCCACGGATTCCACACGCATGCCGAAGTATTCTTCCATCATGCTCTGATCCATGATAGAGCCGGCGATACCCATACACTGAGAGCCGATCTGCAGGTAGGACTTACCGCGCATGGTGGCAACGGCAACAGCCGCACGGCCAAAGCGCAGGAGCTTTTCCTTAACATCCTCGGGCATCTGGGACACCTGATCACGGTCCTGAACTTCGTGACCGTAGATACCGAAAGCGGGCAGACCCTTCTGGGCATGTCCTGCCAGAACGGCGGCCAGATACACAGCGCCGGGACGCTCAGTACCGTTGAAGCCCCAAACGCCCTTGATGGTGTGAGGATCCATGTCCATGGTCTCGGAGCCGTAGCACCAGCAGGGGGTGACGGACAGGGTGATGGAAACACCTTCCTTGCGGAACTTGTCGGCGCAGGCAGCAGCCTCAGGTACACGGCCGATACAGGTGTCGGCCATCACGACCTTGACATGCTCGCCGTTGGAGTAGTACAAATTCTCCTCAAAGAGCTTCTTTGCGGTTTCGGCCATAGCCCAAACCAGAGGCTCCAGAGATTCGCGCATCATCTGCGGTCCGCGGCGGCCATCCACGATGGGGCGAATGCCGATCACGGGATAATCGCCAATATATCTGTTTTTTGCCATAGTAAAAATCCTCCTCGTTTTGGTGATGTCACAGCAAGCGACAACTACTACCCTTATCATATAAAAAATATTGGGACTGTCAATAGAATTATGAAAAAAAGAACCTTGTGCAGAAGGATTTTCCGGAGCTCCCAAAAGCCGTTTGACGGATCCCACAAATTTGATGTTTTTTCTTTGGGGAAAATGCGCATACGCCCTTGACTTTAGCGCGATGATGTGTTAAAGTAACGAAAACCAACCAACGGGAGGCAAGATCATGGCAAAAATCGAGAAAAAGTACCTGGAGCATTTATATAAAGCGATCCTGTCTTTGCAGACCATGGACGAGTGCGCAGCCTTTTTTGACGATGTGTGTACCATTCAGGAGCTGGAAGCACTGTCTCAGCGGTTTGAGGTGGCGAATCTTCTCCACGAGGGTAAAAATTACGTGGATATCAATAAGCTCACCGGTGCCAGCACGGCTACCATCTGCCGGGTCAGTAAATGCCTGTCCTACGGCGATGGGGGATACAGGACGGTGATCCAAAGACTGGAAGAAGCAGGTGACGGAAATGAAGTTTGATCAAAGCATTTTGCGCAATGAGGAAAAAGCGGTGTTTGCCCTGCGGAGCTTATATCTGCAGTATGGCTATCACCAGTTTAAGATGAGCAAGTTTGAGGAATATGACCTTTACTCCAAGAACAAGGATTTTTTGGTGTCCGAGGGAGTCATATCCTTTACGGACACCGACGGCAAGCTCCTGGCACTGAAGCCGGACGTGACACTGTCCATTATCAACAACGCCAGGGAAAAAAGCGGCCAGGTGGATAAGTTCTTCTACAATGAAAATGTGTACCGCATCTCCGGAGATTCCCATTCCTATAAAGAGATCATGCAAACCGGCATTGAGTGCATCGGCGCGGTTACAGAAGCGGAAAGAACCGAGGTTGCACTGCTGGCGGCAAAGAGTCTGGCGCTGATCAGCGATTCCTTCAAGCTCTGCATTGCCCACACGGGGCTGGTGCTGGCGCTGATGGATGAATATGATGTGGAGGAAAGCATCCGTCCCCAGGTTTTCACGGCCATCCAGGAGAAAAATGCCCGCTTGCTGGAAAGCGTATGTACGCAGGAGCAGTATGAGGTGTTTAAGATTCTGCTGCGCACACGTACATGTCCGAATGTTACCGTTGGGGAGCTGTCATGGGTCGCACATTCCCCCGATGCCTTTGCGGCCATGTGCGAATTGCAGGACACGGTGGAAAGCCTGGAAAAGGATTTTCCCGGCAGGATCGCCATTGATTTTTCCGTGGTCAGTGCGGGCGGCTATTACAGCGGCATCGTGTTCAAGGGTTTTGTGGACGGCATTGCCGACCGGGTGCTGTCCGGCGGTCAGTACGACAAGCTCATGGAAAAGATGGGCAAAAAGGCCGCGGCCATTGGCTTTGCAGTGTATTTGGACACTTTGGAGCGGTACGAACAGCTGACTTCTGCAGAAGAAAAGCCTGTGATCAATGTGGCGCTTCCCAAGGGACGCCTGGGAGAAAAGGTCTATGCCATGTTCGAGGCCGCAGGCTTTGAGTGCCCGGCCATCAAGGAAAACAACCGCAAGCTGATCTTTGAAAATGAGGAAGTGGGCATTCGCTTCTTCTGGGTCAAGCCCTCGGATGTTGCCATTTACGTGGAACGGGGCGCGGCGGATATCGGCGTGGCCGGCAAGGACATTTTGCTGGAATATGCCCCGGATGTTTATGAACTGCTGGATCTGAACATGGGCAAATGCCGCATGGCAGTGGCCGCCAAAAAGGATTTTGTGGATGATCCCTCAAGAACCTTGCGGGTGGCAACGAAATTCTCCAACATTGCCAAGACCTATTATAAGGAAAAGTGCCGGGATATTGACATCATCCACCTGAACGGTTCGATTGAACTGGCACCTATTTTGGGCCTTTCTGACGTGATCGTGGATATTGTGGAGACCGGCAAGACGCTCCTGGAGAATGATTTGGAGCCTTTTGAGACCATCGTGCCCATCAGCGCACGGCTGATCGCCAACAAGGCATCCTACAATTTCAAGACTGCACGGATCGAGCAGATCAAGAAGGAACTTGCAAAACAGGTGGTGACAGACTGATGATCAAGATCATGAAATATGGGCAGATCAGCGCTTCGGAGATCTTTGCCCGGAACGAAAGCGAGCTGGATGTGTCGGATATTGTCACCGACATCATCGCAGATGTGCGCAAAAACGGCGATGCCGCACTTTTGGCCTATGCCAAGAAGTTTGACAAAGCAGAATTGACTTCTTTAGAAGTCTCGGATGCTGAAATTGAGGAAGCGTTCGCATCCGTAGAACCGGAATTTGTGGAAATTCTCCGGGAAGCGGCGGCAAATATCCGTGCTTTCCATGAAAAGCAGATGCGTCAAGGCTTTGCCCTCCGGCAGGAAAACGGCGTGGTCATCGGTCAGAAGATCACCCCTATCGAAAAGGCAGGCCTGTATGTCCCCGGCGGCACAGCGGCTTATCCGTCCACTGTCCTGATGGACTCCATCCCGGCCAAGATTGCCGGTTGTAAGGAAATCTGCATCGCAACGCCACCCAGCGCAAACGGCAGGATCAACCCCGTCATTTTGGCGGCGGCGAAGATCGCCGGTGTGGACCGGATCTTCAAAATGGGCGGTGCACAGGCCATTGCGGCTTTGGCATATGGCACCCAGTCCGTGCCCAAGGTGGACAAGATCGTAGGCCCGGGCAATGCCTTTGTGGCGGAAGCCAAGCGGCAGGTGTTCGGCAAGGTGTCCATCGACATGATCGCCGGCCCCAGCGAGATCTTGGTCATCGCCGACGGCAAGAGCGATCCCGCTTATGTGGCCGCGGATCTGCTTTCTCAGGCGGAGCATGACAAGATGGCCAGCGCCGTTTTGGTTACCGACAGCGAAGAGCTGGCTCTGCAGGTGCAGACGGAAATTGAAAAGCAACTGTCCAAACTCCCCCGGGAGGAGATCGCAAGGGTCTCCATTGAAAATAACGGCAAGATCATCGTTGCTGATAATTTTGACGATGTTTTGGCAGTTGCCAATGAGATCGCCCCGGAGCATTTGGAGCTGTGCGTGGACAATCCCTTTGATTATCTGGATAAGGTGCAAAATGCCGGCAGTATTTTCATGGGACGCTATTGCCCCGAGGCCCTGGGTGACTATTTTGCCGGCCCAAACCACACCCTGCCCACTTCCGGCACGGCCAGATTCTCCAGCCCCCTGTCCGTGGACGATTTCATCAAGAAGACCCAGTACACCTACTACACCAAGGAAGCTTTGGACAAGGTGGGGCAGAAGGTTGCTTTCTTTGCAGAAAAAGAGGGCCTGTCCGCCCATGCCCGGAGCGCCACCATTCGGCTGGAGGAGAAAAAATGAGCAAATATTTCAATCCCCGGCTGGCATCCCTGGAAGCCTACACCCCGGGGGAACAGCCCCGGGATCGGACATACATAAAGCTGAACACCAACGAATCTCCCTATCCGCCGTCCAGGGGCGTGCGAAAAGCGTTAGACCGCCAGCGCATTGATGCGCTTCGGCTGTACTGCGATCCCAATGCCACGCTTCTCAAAGAAGAGCTGGCTAAGCTCTACGATAAAAAGCCCTCGGAAGTTTTCGTTTCCAACGGCTCGGACGATATTCTGAACTTTGCCTTTTTGGCCTTTGGTGCGGATGGCATCCTGTTCCCGGATATTTCCTACGGCTTTTATGAGGTGTTCGCGAACTTGCACGGCCTGTCCTATGAAAAGGTGTCTTTGAAAAAGGATTTTACCATCGATGTGGACGACTACTGCAAGCAGAATAAGATGGTGGTCATTGCCAATCCCAATGCCCCTACCGGTCTGGCTCTGCCGGTGAAAAAGATCGAGAAGCTCCTTAAGGCCAATCCCGGCCATGTGGTGCTCATTGATGAAGCCTATGTGGATTTCGGTGGCGAATCCTGTGCGGATCTTGTCGAAAAGTATCCCAATCTTCTGTGCGTACAGACCTTTTCCAAATCCCGGAGCATGGCCGGTGCGCGACTGGGCTTTGCCATCGGCTCGCAGGAGCTGATCGCCGATTTGGAGAAAATCAAATACTCCACCAATCCCTACAATGTCAATGCTCTGACCCAAGCGGCGGGCGTTGCTGCGGTGCAGGAAAACGGCTATTATATGCGCAACTGCCGACGGATCATCAAAAGCCGGAATTACACCAAAAAAGAACTGGAAAAGCTGGGTTTTGAGGTGCTGCCCTCCAAGGCGAATTTCCTGTTCGCCAAAACCGACAAGGTGGGCGGCCGGGAATTGTATTTATTGCTGAAAGAGAAAGGCATCCTGGTGCGGCATTTCCAAAAAGAGCGCATCAAGGACTTCAACCGCATCACCATCGGCAGTCAGAAGGAAATGGAAGCCTTTATTGACGCTGTGAAAGAAATTTTAGGAGAATCATTATGAGAATTGCAAAAATAAGCCGCAAAACTGCGGAAACGGATATCTCGCTTTCTTTGAATCTGGATGGAACCGGGAGCGCAAAAATCGACTCCGGCTGCGGTTTTATGGATCACATGCTGACCCTCTTTGCCCATCACGCCGGTTTTGACCTGGAGGTCAGCTGCAAGGGCGACACGGATGTGGATTTTCACCACAGCGCAGAGGACATCGGCATCGTTTTGGGTGATGCGCTGGCGCAGGCCTTGGGCGATAAGAAGGGCATTACCCGTTACGGCAGCTTCATTCTGCCCATGGACGAGGCGTTGATCATGACCGCCATCGACATTTCCGGCCGGGGTCACCTGTCCTATGGTTTGGAAATTCCTGCGGCAAGAGTTGGCCAGTTCGATACGGAATTGGTGCAGGAATTCTTCATCAGCCTGGCCCGTCGGGCAGGCATCACGCTGCACATCCGTCAGCTTGCCGGCTTCAACACCCACCACATTATTGAGGGCGCATTCAAGTCCGTGGCTCGCTCGTTGGGCATTGCAGTGAAGATCGATCCCAGCAAGGCAGATGCCATTCCTTCTACCAAAGGAGTTCTTTGATGATCGCGATAATTGATTACGGCGTGGGCAATCTGTTTTCTCTGGTATCCTCCTTCAAGGCCATCGGCGTGGAGGCTGTGGTGACGGACAGGGAAGAGGTGATCCGCGCTGCGGATAAACTGATCCTGCCCGGGGTGGGCGCGTTCGGCGATGCCCGCCGGAAATTGGCAGAAACCGGCATGGACAAGCTGGTTTTGCAGGAAGCAGAAGCCGGCAAGCCCATCATGGGCATCTGCCTGGGTATGCAGCTACTGTTTGAAAAGGGCTATGAGTACGGCGTCCATGATGGCCTGGGCCTTCTGAAGGGCGAAGTGGTTTCCATGGAGGGGGTTGTGCCTGCCGACTATAAAATTCCCCACATCGGCTGGAACGGCTTGATCATCAAGCGGGAGAATCCTCTGTTTCGCTACATCAAGGACGCAGATCATGTGTATTTCGTCCACTCCTACTATGCCAAAAACTGTGACGATTCCTTGCTTGCCACGGCAGAATACGGCCCGGAGCTCACCGCCGCGGTGACCAAGGGTAATATCTACGGCTGTCAGTTCCATCCGGAAAAAAGCGGCAATGTGGGACTGAACATCTTAAGGGGGTTTGCAGATTTATGATCCTGTTTCCTGCAATTGATCTGTACGAGGGCAAGGCGGTGCGCCTTTTCAAGGGCGACTATGCCCAAATGACCGTATACAGCAATAACCCTATGGAGATCGCCCGGGATTTTGAAGCTAAGGGCGCGAAAGCAGTCCATTTGGTGGACTTGGAGGGCGCAAAGGACGGCACAACGCCCAATTTGAATATCGTCAAGGCAATCGCGCTTGAAACCAATTTGTTTACGGAGATCGGCGGCGGCATCCGCAACATGGAAACCGTCCGCGCCTATTTGGAAAACGGCGTGGATCGGGTGATTTTGGGCACAGCCGCCGTCAATGACGAAGCCTTTTTGAAAGAAGCCATCGCCGCATACGGCAGCCGCATTGCGGTGGGCGTGGACGTAAAAGATGGCTTCGTGGCCATCAAG
The DNA here is from genome assembly GCA_015067545.1 of Oscillospiraceae bacterium. Classification (GTDB taxonomy): domain Bacteria; phylum Bacillota; class Clostridia; order Oscillospirales; family Oscillospiraceae; genus Faecousia. Next base: position 72,568 of record SVMG01000004.1, on the reverse strand, counting down.
GGCTGGACGGAGAACAGTCAGTATAGCTGTTTCGATTTTTGCCGAAAGATGGTGGATCTGGGTGTGGAGTATCTCATCTGCACCGATATTTCCAAGGACGGTGCCATGCAGGGCACCAACCGGGAGCTGTACCGGGAGCTGTCCGAGAAGTTTTCTGTGAATATCACCGCATCCGGCGGTGTGTCCAGCTTGGACGATATCCAAGCCCTGCGCAAGCTGGATCTGTACGGCGCAATCGTGGGAAAAGCCTACTATAACGGCGCCATCGACCTTGCACAGGCACTGGAGGCGGCAAAATGATCACAAAAAGAATCATCCCCTGCCTGGATGTGCGTAACGGCAGGGTGGTAAAAGGAACGAATTTTGAAAATCTAAACGATGTTTCCTCCCCGGTGGAGTTGGGTAAGTATTACAGCGACTGCGGCGCGGATGAGCTGGTGTTTTACGACATCACCGCCTCCAGCGACGGCAGAAAGCTGTTCACCGACATTCTCACCCAGGTGGCGGAAAATATCTTCATCCCTCTGACCGTAGGCGGCGGCATCAACACAGTGGAGGATTTCGACCGGGTCTTAAAATGCGGCGCGGACAAGGTCAGCGTCAACTCCGGCGCGATCCGCAATCCCGATTTGATCCCCCGGGCGGCGGAGAAATACGGCAATCAATGCGTAGTCATTTCTGCTGATGTGAAACGGGTAAACGGAGAATTTCACATTTTTGCCAAGGGCGGCCGGGAGGATACCGGCATGGAGGCCATTTCCTGGATCAAGCGGTGTGTGGAAAACGGCGCAGGGGAAGTGGTGGTCAATTCCATCGACACCGACGGTGTCCGGGGCGGCTTTGACCTGGAACTGCTGAAGCTGGTGTGCGACGCGGTGAATGTGCCGGTGATTGCCTCCGGCGGCGCAGGCTGTGAGCAGGATTTTGTAGACCTGTTTAAGGAAATTCCCACCATCGATGCCGGCCTTGCGGCATCCATCTTCCATTTTGGACAGGTGAAAATTTCTGATCTGAAGCAAACGCTGAAACAAAACGGTATCACCGTTAGAATTTAAGAGGTGCGAAAAATGGTAAATATGGACGAACTGAAATTTGACAGCAACGGGCTGATTCCGGCAATTGTGGTGGATGCCCATTCCAAAAAGGTGCTGACTCTGGCGTACATGAATAAGGAAAGCCTTGCCATTTCCATGGAAAAGGAGCTGACCTGCTTTTACAGCCGCTCCCGGCAGGAACTGTGGCTGAAAGGGGAGACCAGCGGCAATTACCAGCACATCGTGTCCATCACCGCGGACTGCGACAAGGACGCCTTGGTGGTCATGGTGGAGAAGGACGGCCCGGCCTGCCACAAGGGTACGGATTCCTGCTTCAACGACGAGGTGTTCCAAAGCGAGGAGCGTCACGAGTTTGCCATCGATGGGCTGTATGACCTGCTGGTAGGCCGGAAAGAGACCATGCCCGAGGGTTCTTATACCACCTATTTGTTCCAGAAGGGCATCGATAAGATCCTGAAGAAGGTGGGCGAGGAGTCCACCGAGGTCATCATCGGCGGTAAGGCCGGTGACAAGGCAGAAACTGTCTACGAGATCGCAGATCTTGCCTATCATGTGATGGTGCTGATGGTGGAGATGGGCATCACCATGGAGGATGTCCGCAAGGAGCTGGCCTCCCGTCACATTATCGACCACAAGGTCAAGCAGGAGAAAATGGGCGGAAAATAAAAATGCCTTCCCCCGGGGGGAAGGTGCCGAGCATAGCGAGGCGGATGAGGAATGCGGGCGGCAATGTTAGATCATCACTGCCGTATAGGCATATTCTAGTGTCGGTTCTGCCGCCGTTCCTCACCCGTCTTTTTGCTTTGCAAAAATCCACCCTCCCCCCGGGGGAGGGTATAAAAAAGCCTGCCGTCTGGCAGGCTTTAATTTATTTACCCAACTCTTTGTTTTTGTTATATGCGGCGACCACACATTCCATAGCCGCAGAGCGGAAGCCCTTGTCTTCCAATATCCGTACGCCTGCGATGGTGCTTCCGCCGGGGGAGCAGACAGCGTCTTTCAGCGCGCCGGGATGCTCGCCGGAGGCGAGGAACATCCTTGCAGCACCCTCCATGGTGGCGGCGGCGTAGACAAAAGCCTTATCCCGGGGCAGACCGCAGGCAACAGCGCCATCAGCCAGGGCTTCGATCATCATGTACATATACGCCGGGCCGCTGCCGGACAGGGCGCTGGCGGCATCGATAAGATTTTCCTGCAGGGCATCCACAATGCCGCAGGGGGCCATGTCGGCCAGCCAGTCGGCCAGAGTTGCATCGTCCACCAGTTCGTTGCGGCAGTACAGGATCGTGCCCTTGCCCACAGCGGTGGGGGTGTTGGGCATGATGCGGATGATGGGCAGCTTGACACCGATCATGCTTTCAATTTTCTGGATTTCCACACCGGCGGCCATGGAGATGATCAGCGGCTTCTTTAATGCCAGCAGCTCCTTCAAGGGCGCAAGGCAGGATGCCATAATGTGAGGCTTGACTGCCAGGAAGATCCGGTCGCAGTCCTTAACAAGGGTCTCGTTATCCGTGTGCGTGATGCCCAGTTCCTTGGCAAATTCCTTGGATCTTTCGGAAAAGTCCGCTACTGCGATGTCCTTGGTGGAATTGTAAAGGGCACGCACCAAGCTGGAGCCCATATTGCCGCAGCCAATAAAACCGTATTTCATAATTGCCTCCTTATCGGATGTGTCCGTTGCCGTGGACAACGTACTTGTAGGTGGTCAGTTCCCGCAGACCCATGGGGCCGCGGGCGTGGAGCTTTTGTGTGGAAATGCCCATTTCACAGCCCAGGCCAAATTCGCCGCCGTCGGTGAATCGGGTGGAGGCGTTAACATAGACTGCCGCGCTGTCCACGCAGGCGGTGAAGATAGCCTCTGCGTCCGCATCCCGGGTGACGATGGCTTCGCTGTGGCCAGTGGAATGCTCGGAAATGTGGCGAACAGCCTCGTTGACATCCTCCACGCATTTGACAGCCAAAATGTAGTCCAAGAATTCTGTGTCGAAATCCGCATCCCCCGCCGGCGTGCCTGGGATAATGGCAGCGGCTTCGCGGTCCAGCCGCAGCTCCACCTGGGAAAGCTCTTCCCGGAGCATGGGCAGAAATGTGGGGGCAATGGCCCGGTCAACCAGCAGCACTTCCTCGGCGTTGCACACGCTGGGGCGGCTGGTTTTTGCATTTTTCACGATTTTCAGTGCCATATCCAGATCGGCAGTCTTTTCCACATACACATGGCAGATGCCCGTGCCGGTGGCGATACAGGGAACAGTTGCCGTGCGCACGCAGGCATTGATCAGTCCTGCGCCGCCCCGGGGGATCAGCAGATCCACATAACCGTTTGCGGTCATCAGCGCAGTTGCGCTATCCCGGGAAGTGTCCTGCACCAAATTGATGGCATTTTCCGCTATGCCAACCTTGGCAAGGCCTGCGCGCAGGGCAGTGACGATGGCGTTTGCACTGCGGAAGGCCTCTTTGCCACCACGAAGCACGCAAACATTGCCACTCTTCAGAGCCAATGCGGCGGCGTCGCTGGTCACATTGGGACGGCTTTCGTAAATGATGGCGATGACACCCATGGGAACGGAGATCTTTTGAATTTTTAACCCATCCGCACGGGTGTGTTCCTCCAACAGCAGACCCACAGGATCGGGAAGCTGTGCCACCTCGCGAATACCCTTGGCCATGCCTTCAATCCGCTCTGGGCTCAGGCACAGACGGTCCAGCATGACTGTGGAAATGGTCTCCTTTGCCGCTTCCAGGTCCAAGGCATTGGCGGCTAAAATTGCATCGGTTGCTGCAACCAGTGCATCCGCCATAGCGTGCAGGGCATTATTTTTTTGTTCTTCCGACAGCCGGGCAATGTCAGATTTGACGGCCCGGGCATTTAGCAGCATTTCCATCATAAGCATTTCTCCGAAAAAGTAGTGCCCACAGCCTTGCCATCCAGAATATCATAGAGATTTTCCGGACGGCTGCCATTGGCGATAACCATATCACAGCCGCAGCCAAGGCAGATCTCTGCCGCATGGAGCTTGGTTACCATGCCGCCAGTGCCCTGCGTGGTGGAGCTGACGCCGGCCAGAGCCAGCAGCTGCTCGTCCACTTTGTTTACCCGGCTGATCAGCACCGCATTTTCATCCTTGTGGGGATCGGCGGTGTACAGACCGTCAATATCGCTGAGCAGAACCAAAAGATCTGCCTGAATGCTCTTGGCCACGATGGCAGCCAAGGTATCATTGTCGCCAATGACGATCTCGTCGGTGGCGATGGTGTCGTTTTCGTTGATGATGGGAAGTGTCCCCAGCTCCAGCAGACGATTCAGAGTATTGATAAAATTAGAGTGCCGCTTTTCGTTGACGGTATCATCCCGGGTGATCAAAAGCTGCGCCACCGTATGGTGATATTCGCCAAACAGCTTGTCATATGTATACATGAGCTCACATTGTCCCACAGCGGCGGCAGCCTGCTTGGAGGGGATGTCCGTAGGTCGCTGGCGAAGCCCCAATTTGCCCACACCCATGCCGATGGCACCGGAAGATACAAGGATCACTTCGTGTCCTGCATTTTTGATGTCACTCATGATCTTGCACAGGGTCTCGACCCGGCGAATATGCAAATGACCGGACGGATGCGCCAGGGTGGAAGTGCCGATCTTGACAACGATTCGCATAAGATCCCTCCTAATAATAATTTCTAATATTGTATACCTTTTGGGCCTTAATGTAAAGAAGAAAAGAGGAAAATGCAAGAAGAAATCGGGGAGCTTATTAATTATTTGTTCACAGTCTGTTGATTTTTGCCGAAGCATATGGTACAATGTAGCAAGTACAAATTTCCACGCTGGAAGTACAAAGCTCAAATTCATTGACTCTGGAGGTAGAAACCATGTTTTGTGAAAATTGTGGCAAACAGATCCCGGACGGCTCTGCGTTCTGTGAGAATTGCGGTGCCCGGATCGCGGTTGAAGCCGCACCTGCCGCACCGGTAGAAGCTGCGGCACCTGTGGCGGTTGCCCCTGCAAAGAAGCTGACCTTTGCCGGTTTGGTGGAAAAGGCAAAGGCCATCCATCAGAAAAACAAGCTGATCTTCCCCATTGCCGGTGCAGTGCTGGTGGTGGCGATCGTGCTGATCGTCGTTTTCAGCATTCTGGGCAAGCAGGTGTCCATGAAGGATTACCTGGAGATCAGCATGGAGGGCTACGACGGCTATGGCCAGATGTCCTATGACTTCGGTGATGTGTCCTTCGGCCTGCGCGCTGCCGGCGACAAGGACAGCAAAGGCTTCGGCGCCGGTGACGACGACGAGTATTTCCTGGGCTACGACAGGAGCGATGTACCCAAGGATTGCCGCGACAACCTGAAGCAGGCACAAAAGCTGGTGGCATCCATCGAGATCAGCTACGAGCTGCCCGAGGGAAAGACCAGCGATGCGCTGGCCAACGGCGATGTGATCACCTTTACCATCGAGTGCGACGAAGCACTGGCAGAAGATCTGGGCCTGACCATTCAGGATACCACCTTTGAGTACACCGTAGAAGGTCTGAAGCCCATTGCGAAGTTTGATGTCCTGTCCTATTTTGACCTGAAGGCAGAGGGCTATGATGGTTACGGCAGCGTGGAGCTGGTTTGCAGCAAGACAGCTTCCGAAAAGGTGGGCGACATCACCTTCGAGATGGAGGCGGGCGAAAACCGCATCCGCTGGACGGATGCAGACGGCTACAGCTCTTCCATTTGGCCCTATCTGGACGGCGATGTCGGCGAAGTATTCAACGGCGATACTGTCAAAGGTAAGGTGGATGTCTCCGCTGACATTTTGGTGAGTGAAGGCGTGGAGCTGATCGGCCTGGAGAAGGAATATACCGTAAGCAATCTGAAGGAGACCACCAAGGTGGATCTGCTGCAGTACTACAAGGTGGAGTTTACCGGCCTGAATGATTCCGGCCGTGCAACGGTCACTCCCACTCAGGACACCCTGACAGTGGGTGAATATGAGATTGATCTGACCACCGGCAGATGGACAAAGGATGGCGAGTCCATCACCAGAACCAGTGTGTGGGTCAATGATGATTGGGGCCTTTCCAACGGCGACAAGATCGTGCTGAAGACGGATTCCAGCAATTACACCCTGCGGGAGAACGGCATCAAGATCACCGTTACCGAGAAGGAGATCACTGTTTCCAATCTGGCCTCCTACATTACGGAGCTGTCTCAGATCAAGGATCCCTCCGCATTCGAGGCGGCCGGCAAGCAGGTGGTAACGGACTACCTGAATGATGACTGGGCCGATGCAGTTCACGACTCCTGGTTTGGCCGTTACAGCAACCAGACCATCGGCGATGATCTGAAGCTGCACAAGATGGTGCTGACCATGCCCAAGAGCAGCAGCTCTTACACAAAGAATACTCTGTGGATGATCTTCTCCGTTACCATCAGCGACAATGAGATCACCACACCCACGGTATACTACTTCGCAGTTTCCCAGTCCGATGTGGCAGTGTACGGTGACGGCAGCGTGTGCTTTGACGATTACTTCTCCAAGCACTCCGGCATGACCTCTTATGATGCGGTGTACGCACAGCTGATCGACAGTTATAATCTGAACATTGAAGTCAGTGAATAACATATTTTTAGGAGGAAAGAATTATGGCAAAATTTTGTAAGTACTGTGGAACACAGCTGGAAGACGGACAGGTTTGCTCCTGCCCTCAGGCACAGGCCGAACTGGCCGCACCTGCTGCCGCTCCTGCCCCTGAGGCAGCTGCACCCGTAGCAACCGCTGCACCCGCAGCAGCACCCTCTGCAGGCAAGGATCTGCTGAACAAGGTAAAAGAGACATTCCTGAGCTATCTGAAGGCCCCCAAGGCCACCACCGCGAAGATCGCAGATGATCCCAAGGGCATGACCCTGGCCGGTATCTTTGCCGGTGTCAACGCGCTGGCTGTTTTCCTGTATCTGTGGAAGATCCTGGGCGGCATTATGGGTATGGCCGGTGACATCTCCGGCGGTCTGACCGATAAGATCGATATCGAGTATCCCATCTTCCAGATGCTGATCGCAGGCATTGTGATTGCCGCTGTGGGCATTCTGATCTCCACTCTGGTAGTGCTGCTCATGTCCAAGGTGGGCAAGCAGGCTGTTGATTTCAAGAAGCTGCTTGTGATCGAGTCCGTCAACACCATCTTCCCCTCCATGGTTCTCCTGGCCGGCACTGTGCTGGGCTTCCTGGGCGGTTTTGGCATGCTTCTGCAGATCCTGGCTGTGGCCTTCCTGTGGATCATTTGGTTCCTGAACTGCGGCAATGAGGCTCGCGATCTGGGCGGCGCAGATGTGACCGAGAAGGGCAAGAACATGTGGATCATGGTAATCGTGATGCTGGTTGGCTACGGTATTGCCATGTGGGCATTCAGTGCACTGAGCTTGTGGAGCGTTGGTGAGCTGAAGATCGCCGGCTACTCCCTGTCCGAAGGCATGGATATGCTGGATATGCTTGGCAATCTGGGCGACCTCTTCTAAGAAACTGTACATAGAAAATGACCGATTTCCCCAAGGGAATCGGTCATTTTTTTATCTTAAAGTGTTGCGGCCATGACCGCCTTGATGGTGTGCATTCGGTTCTCGGCTTCATCAAAGACGATGGATCGCTCGCTTTCAAACACCTCGTCGGTGACTTCCATGCAATCAATACCGAACTTTTCGTAGATCTGCTTGCCGATGTCGGTGTTCAGATCGTGGAATGCGGGCAGACAGTGCATGAAACGGCACTGCGTTCCGGCGTTGTCCATGAGCTTCTTGGTCACCCGATAGGGAGTCAGATCCTGGATGCGGCTGCTCCAAACCTCATCCGGCTCGCCCATGGACACCCAAACATCGGTGTAGATCACATCGGCATTTTTGGTGGCTTCCATGGGATCTGTGAGGAATTCCAATGTCGCGCCGGTCTCAGCAGCGATTGCCTGGCACTGGGCGATCAATTCCTCGTTGGGGAAGTACTCTGTGGGTGCGCAGGCCACGAAATGCATGCCCATTTTGGCACAGCCCACCATGAGAGAATCGCCCATATTGTACCGGGCATCGCCCATGTACACCAGCTTCTTGCCCTTAAGAGTACCGCAATGCTCAGCGATGGTGAGAAAATCCGCCAGAATTTGCGTGGGGTGGAATTCGTTGGTCAGGCCGTTCCAAACAGGAACGCCGGCGTATTTTGCCAGGTCTTCCACAATGGTCTGCTCAAAGCCCCTGTACTCGATACCGTCGTACATCCGGCCCAAGACCCGGGCGGTGTCGGCAATGGACTCCTTCTTGCTCATCTGAGAGCCGCTGGGGCCCAAATAGGTCACGCCCATGCCCAGATCGTGGCCGGCTACTTCAAAGGCACAGCGGGTACGGGTGGAATCCTTGGCGAACAGGATGACAATGTTCTTGCCCTCGTGCACCCGGTGGGGGATTCCGGCCTTCTTTTTGGCCTTGAAATCTGCTGCAAGATCCAAAAGATATTGGATTTCCGCGGGGGTGAAGTCCAGCAGGGTCAGAAAGTTTCTGCCTTTCAGGTTGATCATAAGGTTTCCTCCTTGCAAACGGCCTTGATGGTCTCAATGGCAGTTTCCAGTTGCTCCATAGGGATGTTCAACGCAGGCAGCAGCCGCACTTTCGTCTTGGCAGTCAGAGCCAGCACGCCCTTTTCGATGCAGGCGTTCACCACATCCTTGGCAGGCTTTGCAGTCTGAATGCCGATCATCAGACCGAGACCGGTGACACTTTCAATACCCGGCGCGCCCTGCAGGGCGGAAAACACATAGTCGCTCTTGCGCTGAACCTCAGCCAGGAAAGCGTCGTCCAGCCGCTGCATGATGCTCAGCGCACCGGCAGAGCACACGGGGTTGCCGCCATAGGTGGAGCCGTGGTCTCCGGGGCCCAGAACGGACTGTACCTTTTCGCTCATGAGTGTTGCACCGATGGGCAGGCCGCCACCGAGACCCTTGGCGGTGGAGACGATGTCGGGCGTAATACCAAAATGCATATAAGAATACAGCTTGCCGGTGCGGCCGTTGCCGGTCTGCACCTCGTCAATGATGAGGGGAATGTCCTGTTCTTTGCACAGCTTTTCAGCGGCGCAGATGAATTCTTTGTTCAGTGGCAGCACGCCGCCCTCGCCCTGGACGCACTCAAACATGATGGCTGCGGGCTTGACAGTTGCCACCATTTCTTCCAGCATGGCGATATTGTTGGCCTGCACATAGGCGAAGCCGGGGGTCAGAGGCTGGAAATATTGATGGAAATGATCCTGACCGGTTGCGGCCAGGGTGGTCAGCGTCCGGCCGTGGAAGCTGTTCACCAAGGTGATGATGGTGTAGTGCTCCGCGCCCTTTTTCTCTGCAGAGTATTTTCTGGCCACCTTAATGGCGCATTCGTTGGCTTCTGCACCGGAATTACAGAAGAAAACCTTTTTCATCCCGGTCTTCTGACACAGAAACTGCGCCAGCTTTGCACAGGGCTCGGTGTAATACAGATTGGACGAGTGCTGCAGCTTCATGGCCTGGGCAGTGATGGCCTGCACCCAGGCTTCGTCCGCAATGCCGAAAGAAGTCACGCCGATACCGGAGGTCAAGTCAATGTATTCCTTGCCGTTGACATCTGTCAGGATACAGCCCTTTCCGGAAACCAGTTCCACCGGGAAACGGCCGTAAGTGCCGGCCACAAATTCCTTATCAAGAGAAATAATGCTCATATTTATCAGCCTTTCGTAACCATGGTGCCGGCGCCTTCATCGGTGAGCAGCTCCATCAAAATGGAGTGAGGAATGCGGCCGTCCATGATGATCACATTGTTTACACCGTGATCCAGCGCCTCAATGCAGCAGTCCACCTTGGGGATCATGCCGCCGGAGATCACACCGTTATCGTAAAGCTTCTTCGCTTCGGATACGGTGATCTGCGGGATCAGAGTAGTGGGATCGTCCTTGTCCATCAGGATGCCGGCAATGTCTGTCATCATGATCAAACGCTCTGCCCCCAACGCGCCTGCAATGTGGGCGGCGGCAGTGTCGCCGTTGATGTTATACACATTGCCCTGCCGGTCACTGGCCACAGTGGAAATAACAGGTATGTAATTCTTTTCCAGCAGGTCGGTAATGGGCTGGGTGCGGATCTTCGTGATTTTTCCCACATAACCCAAAGCCTCATTCTTGACGGTGGCCTCGATGATGCCGCCGTCGATACCGGAAACGCCCACAGCGTGGCCGCCCTTGGTCTGCAACAGGTTTACCAGAGTCTTGTTTACCTTGCCGGCCAGAACCATCTGCACGATATCCACAGTTTCTTTGTCGGTAACGCGCAAGCCGTCCACAAAAACAGCCTTTTTGCCCAGCTTTTCCATGGTTTCGCTGATCTCCGGGCCACCGCCGTGGATGAGCACTACCTTTACGCCAATGAGCCATAGCAGGACGATATCTTCCATCACCTGCTGCTTCAGCTGCTCGTTGACCATGGCGTTGCCGCCGTATTTGATCACGATGGTCTTGCCGTTATATTTCTTAATGTAGGGCAGGGCAGCGGTCAAAACCTCCGCGCGCTCTGCATTGGAAAATTCCATATTCATGTTGTCACCTCAAGTACGGTAATCGCCGTTTATTTTTACGTAATCGTATGTCAGATCGCAGCCCCAGGCGGTTGCACCGTAAGGGCCGTCGCCCAAAGTCAGCAGGATCTCGATCTCTTTTTCCAGAAGGATCTCCTTGGCGATCTCCTCGGAAAAGGGAACGCCTGCGCCGTTTTCGCAGACCACCACGGTTCCTTTGGCACTGCGGAAGGCAACGCCGATCTTGCTCACATCCACATCCGCGCCGCTGTAGCCGATGGCACACAGCACCCGGCCCCAGTTGGCATCCGCGCCAAACATGGCAGCCTTCAGCAGGCTGGAGCAGATGACGCTCTTGGCGCAGGTTTTGGCGGCTTCTGCCGTGTCTGCGCCGGTGGCAATGCATTCCAGCAGCTTGGTTGCACCCTCTCCGTCACCGGCAATGCGGCGGCAGAGGTTGACGGTGATGGTGTTCAGCGCCTGCATAAAGGCGGTGAAATCTTCGCCCTCGGCAGTGATCTCTTCGTTGCCGGCCATGCCGTTTGCCAGGACGGTGACCATATCATTGGTGGATGTGTCGCCGTCGACGCTCAGCATATTGAAGGTGTTTTGGATGTCGCAAAACAGGGCCTTTTGCAGCATTTCGGCGGAAATCGCGGCATCGGTGGTGATGAACACCAGCATGGTGGCCATGTTCGGGTGGATCATACCGCTGCCCTTGGCGATGCCGCCCATGCGGCAGATTTTTCCGCCCAGAGAAAATTCCACAGCCAGTTCTTTTTCTACGGTGTCGGTGGTCATGATGGCCTGCGCGGCAGCGGGGCTGCCCTCGTAGGATAGCCCTGCGCACAGCTCGTCCATGCCGGCTGCGATGGGATCCAGATTGAGAGGCTGGCCGATGACGCCGGTGGAAGCCACCACCACATCCTTGGCGTTTACGCCGGTCTTTTCGGCTACCAGCGCGCACATGCTCTCGGCAATTTCAATGCCGTTTGCATTGCAGGTGTTGGCGTTGCCGCTGTTGCAGATCACAGCTTGGGCGTAACCGTCGGAAATATTCTGCTTGGTGACCGTAAGGGGAGCGCCTTTCACCAAATTGGTGGTATATACAGCCGCAGCGGCAGCCTTGCAGTCGCTGACGATCAGCGCCAGGTCTTTCTTGGGATGATTCCTGCGGATGCCGCAGTGAATGCCGTTGGCTTTGAAGCCCTTTGCGGCGCATACGCCGCCGGAGACCATTTTCATATCTCGTTCTTCCTTTTATGTATCAGTTTGTAAAAAGCACATGTCATTCCGAGCCAGTGCGCACACTGGCGTGGGAATCCCCATCGAAAGAGGAGATTGCCACACCAGTGACCTCGGGTCACTGGTTCGCAATGACAGTAGCTGATTTGGTTGTGATATTATACACAAAGTCCTGTGGTTTCGTCAATGCCCAGCAGGATATTCATGTTCTGAATGGCCGCACCGGATGCGCCCTTGCCCAAATTGTCGAATCTTGCGGTGAGAATGATCCGGTCCTCGTTGCCGTGGACGGAAAGGCACATATCGTCCCGGCCGGAAAATGCGGCTGCGGAGAGCATGCCGTCGGGGTCAGGCTCGTCACAGTAACGGACAAGGCCGTTTTGGTAATAGCTTGCATACAGTGCGCGGATGTCGTCGATCCCGCCCTTGATGTCCTTGGAAAACACCGGAACGGTGACTTCCATACCGCTGTAAAAATCAGCGACAATGGGGCAGAAGATGGGAGCATTTTCAATGCCGCACAGAGCAACCATCTCTTTCAGATGCTTGTGCTGTTGGGTCAGGGCATACTGCCGCGGGCCTTTCAGCAGGGGGCTGCGCTCTGCAGATTCGTATTCTGCGATCATTTTCTTGCCGCCGCCGGAGTAGCCGGTGAGGGAGAAGCAGGTCAGCGCCACATCCTTGGAAAGAATGCCGCTGCTTACCAGCGGCGCGACCAATGCAACAAAGCCGCTGGCGTGACAGCCGGGATTGGCAATGCGGCCGGATGCCATGATCTTTTCTCTTTGCCCGGCCAGTTCCGGGAAGCCGTAGGCCCATGCAGGATCTGTGCGGTGGGCGGTGGAGGTGTCGATGATTTTCACCTTTGCACCCTCTGCCAAAGCCACCGCTTCCATGGCCGCTGCATCCGGCAGGCACAAAAAGGCGATATCTGCGCTGTGCAGGGCCTCTTTGCGCATCGCGGGGTCTTTTCTCAATTCTTCCGGCAAACGAATGAGCTGAATGTCCTGCCGGGCGGACAACCTGTCTTCAATACGGATGCCGGTGGTGCCGGCACTGCCGTCAATAAATACTTTTGTCATTGTAAATTCTCTCTCACATACTTGATTTGTGCTTCCACGGATGCAACGGAAGTACCGCCTTGGGAGATGCGCTTTTCCACGCATTTGTAAAGGTCGATCGCCTCGTACAGATCGTTGTCAAACAGTTCGCTGAAGCCTTGATAGGTTTCAAGGGGCAGCTCTTCCAAAACTGTGCCGTTTTGGATGCACAGGGCAACCAGCTGACCGGAGATCTTGTAAGCACTGCGGAAGGGCAGGCCCTTTTTCACCAAATAATCGGCAAGGTCCGTTGCATTGATGAAGCCCTTTTGGGCGGCCAGTTTCATGTTGGCGGTGTTGGCGGTCAAGGTCTCGACCATGCCGCAGAACACCTGCAGGCACATCTTAACTGTATCGCAGGCGTCGAACACTGCTTCCTTGTCTTCCTGCATGTCCTTGTTGTAGGCAAGGGGAAGACCCTTCAGGGCGGTCAGCAGTGCCATCAGATCGCCATAGACCCGGCCAGTCTTGCCGCGAACCAGCTCTGCCATATCCGGGTTTTTCTTTTGAGGCATGATGGACGAACCGGTTGTGTACGCATCGGACAGCTCCACAAACTTGAATTCCCAGCTGGACCACAGGATGATCTCCTCGGAGAACCGGGAAAGGTGCATCATCAGCACGCTGATGGCGCTGAGAAGCTCCACGCAGAAGTCCCGGTCGGACACGCCGTCCAAAGAATTCAGGCAGATGCCGTCGAAGCCCAGCTTTTCAGCCTCGAAATTCCGGTCTGTGTCGTAGGTCGTACCCGCCAAAGCGCAGCAGCCAATGGGAGATATGTTCATCCGCTTGCGGCAGTCCGCCAGACGGTCCAGATCCCTCAGGAGCATCATGGCGTAAGCCATAAGATGGTGTCCGAAGGTAATGGGCTGCGCCCGCTGCAGATGGGTGTAGCCGGGCATAATGGCGGCTTTGTACTGCTCCGCCTTGGAAACGATGGCGGCCAAAAGCTTTTTGATCAGATCGGTAATATCATCGATCTCCTGACGCAAATACATCCGAACATCCAAAGCCACCTGGTCATTCCGGGAACGGGCGGTGTGAAGCTTCTTGCCCACATCACCTAAGCGCTGGGTCAGCACCTGTTCTACAAACATGTGGATGTCTTCACATTCCATGTCAATGGGGAGCTTGCCGCTTTCGATGTCGTTCAGAATCCCCTCCAGGCCTGCGATCAGCTGATCGGCATCGGCCTGGGAAATGATCCCCTTGCTTGCCAGCATGGCGGCGTGGGCCATGGAGCCGGTGATATCCTGCCGGTACATCCGGCTGTCAAAATGGATGGAGGAATTGAAATCGTCCGCGATCTTTGCAGTCGCGCCGTCCGTCACTCCTGCCCACATCTTTGCCATGAGAAATTCTCCTTACTTCTTGTTCTTTGCGTCAACCATAGCCTTGACCTTGATGGGCAGGCCGTAGAGGTTGATGAAGCCGGCAGCGTCTGCCTGGTTGTAGTCGCTCTCGCCGAAGGTAGCGATCTCCTCGGAGTACAAGGAGTAGTCGCTCCACACACCGGCGTTGATCATGTTGCCCTTGTACAGCTTCAGCCGAACCTTGCCGGTGACGGTCTCCTGGGTCTTGTCCACGAATGCAGCAAGCGCCTCCCGCAGGGGGGTGAACCACTGGCCATTATAAACCAGCTCAGCATAGGTGATGGCCAGTCTCTGCTTTTCGTGCAGAACCATCTTGTCCAGGCAGATTGACTCCAGCACGCTGTGTGCCTTGTAGAGGATGGCACCGCCGGGAGTCTCGTACACGCCGCGGCACTTCATACCCACCAAACGGTTTTCCACGATGTCCAGCAGGCCGATGCCGTTGGCACCGCCGATCTCATTCAGCTTCAGAATGATATTCTTGGCGCTCATCTTCTGGCCGTCCAGAGCAACGGGGATGCCCTTTTCGAAGTCGATGGTCACATATGTAGGAGCATCGGGAGCCATGATGGGAGAAACGCCCATTTCCAGGAAGCCGGGCTTTTCGTACTGAGGCTCGTTGCCGGTGTCCTCCAGATCCATACCCTCGTGGCTCAAGTGCCACAGGTTCTTGTCCTTGGAGTAGTTGGTCTCACGGTTGATCTTGAGGGGAATGTTGTGAGCCTCGGCATAGTCGATCTCTTCCTCACGGGACTTGATATCCCACTCACGCCAGGGAGCGATGATGGGCATATCGGGAGCAAAATGCTTGATGGTCAGCTCAAAACGAACCTGGTCGTTGCCCTTGCCGGTACAGCCGTGGCAGATGGCATCTGCGCCTTCCTTCAGAGCGATTTCCACCAGACCCTTGGCAATGCAGGGACGGGCGTGGGAAGTGCCCAGCAGGTACTCTTCGTAAATTGCGCCGGCCTTAACGCAGGGGATGATGTAATCATCCACATATTCGTCGGTCAGATCCAGCACATACAGCTTGGAAGCGCCGGTTTTCAGAGCCTTTTCTTCCAGACCCTCCAGCTCGTCAGCCTGGCCCACGTTACCGGAAACGGCGATGACTTCGCAGTTATTGTAGTTTTCCTTCAGCCAGGGGATGATGATGGATGTATCCAGACCGCCGGAGTAGGCCAAAACGACCTTTTTGATATTTTCCTTGTTCATAAGTAATCCCTCCAAATGGTGATTGATAAGTATGCAGAAATTATACAGCTATATAAGGAATTTGTCAACGCAGAATGCATAAAATTTCATAATATTCATAAATATCCGCTAAATATACACAAATGCGCAGACGCAGCCGGGAGTGATTATGCAAAATCACAACACCGCACACAAAAACACCGGCCAAAAGGCCGGCGTGATGAAAAATTATCTGTTAAAATCGAAATCGCAGTGCTTCAAGAATGCCCGTGCCATCAAAACGGCGCCCACCTGATTGGGGTGAATGCGATCCCAGGCAATATAAGAAGAATGACGGATTTTGCAGTAATCCTCGTACAACTTTTGGAAGTTGACGAAGGTGCAGCCATGCTTGGCAGCAAGCTTTTCGCAGATCGCCACATATTCATTCATTCTTGCGCGCATCATGTCGCTGGAATTGGGCTCCATAATGTAGGGGGAGAGGATGAAAATGCCCTTCACTGTATCCTTGACCCGCAGGATCATTTCTTCTACATCGCGCTCGTACTCTTTTGGAAGAACATGGGTGTCGGGAAGGGCAGGCAAGTCAAACTGACGCCATACATCATTGATGCCGATGCAGATGGAGACCCAATCGGGCTTCAGCTCCACCACATCCCGGTCAAACCTGGCCAACAGATCCCGGCTGGTGTTGCCGGAAATACCGGAGTTGGTGACACGCACCTTGATTTCAGGATAGCAAGCAGCCAGCAGGCTGTCCACAATGCGCACATAGCCCTGTCCAAGACTGTCGAAAAGACCTTCCCCTACGGGATTGGTGCTGCCCATATCGGTGACGGAATCACCGGCAAAAACAATGCGGTCCATATTCGAGAAAATCATAGTAAATGCCTCCTTTTTTGAGCGATTTTAGCATAATTAATAAGAAAGTGCAAGGAAAACATGGTATTAAAAACTACGTTTTTTCTTTTTTTGAAAAACACGAAAAAATGCTTGACAAACGGACCGCTTGTGACTATAATAAGCATGTTCTGTTTGAGCCGCCGGTATAGCTCAGTTGGTAGAGCAGCTGATTTGTAATCAGCAGGTCGGGGGTTCGAGTCCGTCTACCGGCTCCAAACGGAGCGGACAAAATGAATATTTGGGGGAGTTCCCGAGTGGCCAAAGGGGACAGACTGTAAATCTGCTGCGTATCGCTTCGATGGTTCGAATCCGTCCTCCCCCACCACAAAAAGTCCAACACCATCAGGTGTTGGACTTTTTGTATTGTGGACGGATTCGAAAGGGCGTCTCTTAGCAAGTGCCCGGTGGACACTTGCAACTGCCGTGGCTCGCCCGCAGGCGAGCGAATCCGTCATTTGGCATTCGCAAGAAACACGCCCTGCCGTTTGGCAGGGCGGTTTTCGTTAGATTTCGATATCCAGCTTGGAAACGACAGCGGCACAGCGGGGGCAGAGGTCATCTGCACCGGCTTTTTCGGAGTGCATCCAGCAGCGGGGGCACTTGGCGCCCTTGGCTTCGCTAACGGCGATGGTCAGGTCGGGGAAGTTCACACCGACACCTACCTCTGCGCCTTCCTCTGCGTCTGCCCACTCGCAGGCGGAAACAATGCAGATCTCAGCCAGATTCAGCCCCTCGCAGGCGGCCTTCAGCTCGGCATTGTCGGTAGCCAGAGCCACATGGGCTTCCAAAGCCTTGCCAATCCGCTTGTCGGCGCGGGCCTTTTCCAGAATGCCGTTCACATCCTGGCGCAGCTTCATGACGGTTTCCCACTTTGCCATGGTCTCATCACTGAGGGCGTAAGCGGCAAAGTCAGCGGGCATCTGATTCAGCAGGACGTTCCGGGCATCGTCGCCCTCGCGGTGGGGCATGGACTGCCAGATTTCGTCACAGGTAAAGGCCAGGATGGGAGCAAACAGCTTTGCCATAGCATCCAGGATGAGGAACAGGGCGGTCTGTGCGCTGCGGCGCCGCAGGCCGGTTGCCTCTTCACAGTACAGACGATCCTTGAGGATGTCCAGATAGAAGGAGCTGAGCTCGACCACACAGAAATCGTTGATGGCGTGGGTGATCACATGGAACTCATAGTTCTCGTAAGCCTTGCGGCAGAGCTTGACCAGCGCATCCAGCTTGGTCAGCGCCCACTTGTCCAGCTCTTCCATGTCGGCAGCGACCACCAGGTTGTTGGGGTCGAAGTCGGCAAGGTTACCCAGGCAGTAACGGGCGGTATTGCGGAACTTCAGATAGTTCTGTGCGATCTGCTTGAAGATCTCCTTGGAGCAGCGCACGTCCACATGGTAGTCGGAAGATGCCGCCCACAGACGGACAATGTCCGCACCGAAGTCCTTGATCAGGTCAGCAGGATCAACGCCGTTGCCCAGGGACTTGTGCATGGCGCGGCCCTGGCCATCAACCACCCAGCCGTGGGTCAGAACCTGCTTGAAGGGTGCGCCCTTGTCCAGCGCGCCCACAGAAGTCAGCAGGGAGGACTGGAACCAACCGCGGTACTGGTCAGCGCCCTCCAGATACACATCCGCAGGCCACAGCTCGGGGGTGCGGTGCATCAAGGAAGCAAAGTGGGTAGAGCCGGAGTCAAACCAGCAGTCCAGGGTGTCGGTCTCCTTGGTGAATGCCTTACCGCCGCAGTGGGGGCAGGTAAAGCCATCGGGAGCCAATTCCATGGCATCCTTTTCAAACCAAATGTTGGAGCCGTGTTCATCAAACAGCTTGGAGATCTTTTCAATGCTCTCGGGAGTGGAGACGGGCTTGCCGCAGTCTTCGCAGTAGAAAACAGGGATGGGCAGACCCCAACGGCGCTGACGGCTGATGCACCAGTCGGCGCGCTCGCGGATCATGCTTACCATCCGGTCGCCGCCCCATGCGGGGAACCACTGGACGTTTTCAATGGCTTCCACAGCCTGATCCTTGAAAGATTCCACAGAGCAGAACCACTGAGGTGTTGCCCGGAAAATGACGGGCTTCTTGCAGCGGTCATGGTGGGGGTAGGAGTGGACGATCTGCTCGGATGCGAACAGAGAACCGGTCTGCTTCATGTCCTCCAAGATGATGGGATTGGAGTCCTCGGTCTTGAGACCGGCGTACTTGCCGGCGTAGTCAGTGTGACGGCCATAGTCGTCCACAGGAACGACCAAATCCATGCCGTAACGCATACAGGTCTGATAGTCATCCGCACCAAAGCCGGGGGCGGTGTGGACACAGCCCGTACCGGAATCCATGGTGACGTACTCGGCGTTCACCAAACGGGAAGTTTTATCCAGGAAAGGATGCTGTGCCAGCATATTTTCAAAGAATGCGCCGGGATAGGTGGCGAGAACCTCATAATTCTCAAAGCCGCCCATTTTCATGGTCTTCTCCATCAAGGCTTCTGCCATGATGTAGGTCTCGCCGTTCTCAGCCTTCACCAGCACATAGGAATCCCGGGGGTGCAGGCAGATGGCCATGTTGCCGGGGAGCGTCCAAATGGTGGTGGTCCAGATGACGAAATAGGTCTTGCTCAGATCAAACTGGGAGAGCTTGCCCTGGTCGTCCTTCATGGCGAACTTCACATAGACGGAAGTACAGGGATCGTCCTGATACTCAATATCAGCTTCGGCAACGGCGGTTGCACAGAAGGGGCACCACGTAACGGGCTTCAAACCCTTGTAGATAAAGCCCTTGTCGAACATCCGGCCAAAGACCTTGACTTCCTGTGCTTCAAAATGCTTGTCCATGGTGCGGTAGGGCTGTTTCCAGTCGCCCACGACACCCAGGCGCTTGAAGCCGCCCATCTGCTTTTGAATGAAGTCCTCGGCGAAGTCCTCGCAGGCCTTGCGGAATTCGGGAACGGACATGTCCTTGTTCAGCTTGCTCTTACTTTTTTCAATGGCGCGCTCAATGGGCAGGCCATGGTTATCCCAGCCGGGGACATAGGGGGTGTAGAAGCCCATCATGGCGTGGCTGCGGACGATGAAGTCCTTGAGGGTCTTGTTCAGCGCGTGGCCCATGTGAATGTAGCCATTGGAGAAGGGAGGGCCGTCATGCAGGATGAAGGGGGGCAGATCTTTGTTCTTTTCCAGCATTGCGCTGTAAAGATCCATTTCTTCCCAAGCAGCCAGCATACCCGGCTCCCGGGCAGGCAGACCGGCCTTCATGGGGAAGTCGGTCTTGGGGGTGATGATGGTATTTTTGTAGTCCATTGGAATGTTACCTCCATAGTAATTTCTGAATATATGTCATCGCGAGGCCCAACGGGCCGTGGCGATCTCCCGGTACAGCTTAAGTTACATTGTCGCAGGTCGATGAATGCTACCAGGAGATTGCCACGTCGCCTACGGCTCCTCGCAATGACAAAGGGGCAATAAAAAAACACCTTTGTCCCTTACAATAAGAGACAAAGGCGTAACATACCTCTGCGGTACCACTCTTGTTCCGTCTTGCGACGGCACTCAGATGCGCGATATCGGGCGCAACACCGGCGCGGCCTACACACCCATATGGGCTTCGGTGCGCTGCTCCGAGGGGATATGAGTCGCTTTTATATCGCCGCCTCTCACCAAATGGCGGCTCTCTGAGGATAGGGAAAAGCGCTCACGTGTCCTCGTCATTGCATATTTATTTAGCGGTAGGATTGTAGTCAGAACCGAAATGCTTGGAAAGATCGCTGAACTTACTGATGGTATCCGTGGTAGCCTTGGGGGCTTCGGGCTCGTCAGCAGTGCCAACCAGATTCTCCAGATTGGCGGAGATCTCAGCAGCTACGGCATCAGCGGGATCTGCATCGGGCTCCTTGTCGTAGTCATAGAAGGAGCTGCCGATGGGTGCGGGTGCATTGGCACTCTTGATCCGGTTCAGTGCCTGGATGCAGGAGTTCAGCTCTGCAGTCAGCTGATCGATCTTGTCAGCAGCGGCGCGGCGAGCCTCCTCCACACGCTCATTTTCAGCGGCAATGAGGGCATCGGCATTTTTGGCGTTTTCCGATGCCAAGGCATTGGCGTCGGTAAGCATCTGTGTGCATTTTTCCTCAGCGGCCTTGACCATCTGATCACAGGTCTTCTGTGCGTTGACGATGGCATCCTTCATGGATTCCTCGTTGTTGCGGTACTCTTCCAGCTTGGCGACCAGAACCCGCATTTTGCTCTTGAGCAGAGCATTTTCCTTGTAAAGGGTAATGTAATCCTCGGTCAGGGGCTCCAAGATCTCATCCACGGACTGCATATCGTAGCCGCCGAAGGTGGCCCGACCAAAGGAGATCTGTTCGATTTGCTGCGGTGTGATCATATACTGTTTCCTCTCCTAACTCAGATATAGCTTTCTGCTTCGTTTTGCAGGCTTTCCAGGTCGCCGATGACTTCCATGTTATGGGGGCAGAACAGGTAAGTGGACTGTGCCACCTTCTTGACCTTGCCGTCCAGAGCGTAGGCGCAGCCGGACAGGAAGTCCACCACCCGGCGGGCCATGGCCTTATCCACATTTTCCATATTCACAATGACAGCCTTTCTGCTGCGCAGATCGTCAGCTGCCTTGGAAGTGTCGTTGAAGTTGGCAGGGTGGAACAGAACCACTTCCTGCTTGTTGCCCATGCTTACCACCTGGCCGCTGAAAGCAGTGGTGCCGGTGGGCTTGGGATTGTTATATGCGGGGGCTTCCTCTGCGGAAGCGCCGAACAGAGGGGCGCGGCGGCGGGCAGGACGCTCTTCCTGCTCTTCTTCGAAGCCTTCCATTTCCTCCTCGTCGTATTCATCATACTCATCCTCGGAGTACGGTTGTGCAAATTTCTTTACATTGTCCCAAAAGCTCATGATTGTCTCCTCCTGTATGTTCTCATCTTTAGGATGCTAGATATAATGACGCTGTCCAAAGATGGCGGTGCCGATACGGATCATGGTACTGCCACATGCAATGGCATCAGCAAAATCATCGGACATGCCCATGGACAAAATATCCACACATACATTATCCACTTTTTTCGTCGTTATGTCAACAGCCAGTGTGTACATTTTTTGAAAAAATTTGCGATTATCCCCCGAATTTTGGGAAATGGGGGGAATAGCCATGAGTCCGCGGAGACAAATATTGGGAAAACGGTCAAAATGCTCCACAAGACCGGGGATTTCTTCAGCCGAAAAACCGGACTTGCTTTCCTCATGGCCTATGTTTACCTCCAGCAGGATCTCCTGCCGGATGCCCTGCCGGGCCGCTTCCTTTTGGATGGCTTCCAGCAGACGCAGACTGTCCACGCTTTGAATGAGCGCCACCTTGCCCACCACTTGTTTGACCTTGTTGGTCTGCAGGTGGCCGATGAAATGCACCGGCGCGCCGTCATAAGCATGCTCGGACAACTTTTGGGTCAGCTCCTGCACCCGATTTTCGCCGCAAACATCCACTCCGGCGGCAACGGCTGCACGGACGGCATTGCTATCATTCATTTTGGTGGCGGCGCACAGGAGTATGCTTTCGGGATCTCTCCCGGCGGCAATGGCGGCAGCCTTCATTTGCTCCCGGATTCGGGCGATATTTTCAGCAATGGACATGGTAAGCCTTCTTTCTGTAACTTATCAACGAAGTGGTGTCATTGCGAACCAGTGACCCGTGGTCACTGGTGTGGCAATCCGCATCTTTTGTGGCACCTATGGTGCCACGCGGCTCTTAGGAGCCGCAAGGAGAACGGATTCCCACGGTCGCTTTGCGATCAACTGTTGTATGATTGCCACCGGCAATCATTAGAATAGAAATTCGCTGCGCTCTGCAACACCCTCGGAATGACAGGCGTTTTTCGTATAAAACAGGCGACGGAATTTTCTCCGTCGCCTGGGCGCTTATGCAGTGGCAGCTGCTTTCAGCGGTCGAATCGGTGCCAAGGTGGAGATGGCGTGCTTGTAGATCATCTGCTGCTTGCCATCGGTCACCAGCACCACCACAAAGCTGTCGTAGCCTGTGATGATTCCACGGAGTTGAAAGCCGTTCATCAGAAACAGCGTCACCGGCACCTTGTCCCGGCGAACCTCCTTCAAAATGGCTTCCTGCAAATTGATTTGTTCGGACATATGTATACCTTCTTTCTTTGGGATATACATATGGTAGCAGATTTTACTTGTCGAATTGCCGCGCAAGCTGTCTTGCCTGTCGAAGAATTTCTGCAAAGTCTTCCCCTTGGTGACGGATGAGCCAGTTCATTTCAGAATTACGTCTGAACCAGGTCAGCTGGCGCTTGGCATAGTGCCGGGAAGCCTTGCGCACTTCGTCCGCGGCTTCTTCGATGTCAGCGTTTCCTTCCAGCGCGGACACAAATTCCTTATAGCCAATGGCCTGCATGGCGGTGCATTTGGCCGGAATGCCGGAAGACAAAAGATCCTGGATTTCTTGGATCAGTCCCTGCTCCAGCATGAGCCCTACCCGCAGATCAATGCGGTTGTACAGTGCCTGCCGGGGCTCAAAATCCAGCCCCAGCCACAGGGGCTTATACCGGGGCGGGATGGCCTGGGTGCGCTTGTTGTGGGCAGTGATGGTCTGCCCGGTTTCCTCAAAAACCTCCAAGGCGCGGATGATCCGCTTGCGGTCGGCAAGGTGCAGTTTTTCGGCGGCTTCCGGGTCAATGGCACGCAGCTTGGTTAACATAACATCCATGCCTTTTTCATCCGCTTCTTTTTCCAGCCGCTCTCTTGCACCGGTGGACGGATAGGGGGCAAAGCTGTTGCCCCGAATAAGGGAATCCATGTAAAGCCCTGTGCCGCCGGCGATGATGGCGGTCTTGCCCCGGGCGAGAATGTCATCCAAAATGGGCGTGGCCATTTCGCAGTACCGACTGACGGAAAAATCCTCATCCGGGTCGGCCACATCCAGCATGTGGTGGGGAATACCCTGCATTTCTTCCCGGGTGGGTTTGGCAGTGCCGATATCCATGCGGCGGTAGATTTGCATGGAGTCGCAGGAGATGACCTCGCCGTTAAATTCTTTTGCCAGCTCCACGGCCAGCGCAGTCTTTCCGGAGGCAGTCGGCCCGGCAATGCATATGATGTTGTCCATGGCCTTACCTCCTTGGTGCATGATTACAGAAGCTTCAATTTCCACTGATCGTTTTCGGTATAGTAATAGAATTCGGACAGATCGTCGCTTTCGAAGACCTTGACCATGTCCATAAAATCGTCCACAAGGGTGTACTGTTCCAAGTCTTTCCGAGGCAGCCAAAACACTTTGCCCTCATCCGAGGAACGAAGTTCTCCGGAAAAGCGATTTGTTTTATAGAAGAAAACCACATACCGTTCTCCGTGTTTGGTCTGGAACTGCTTTGTTCCGCAGAGCACGGGTTTTTTAATGGTCAATCCCGTTTCTTCCCAAACCTCCCGGATGACGGACTCCACAAAGGACTCGCCCGGCTCTACGTGGCCGCCGGGAAAGCACAAGCCCGGCCAGGAGGGGTCAAGTCGGTCTTGCACCAAGATATTTCCGGCATCGTCATAGACCATGCACAGGTTTGTGAAGATCGCTTGTTCTGAACGTGCCATAAAAACTCCTTATGATCTTTTAAACTGTTTTTCCAGTTGCTTTTTGCTCAGGCTGATGCAGATGGGGCGGCCATGGGGGCAGTATTTCAGATCCTCACGGGACATTACCTGCTTCACGAGGGCTAAAAGCTCTTTTTCGTCATTGACCCAGCCGGCCTTGATGGCGGCCTTGCAGGCAACTGTATGCAGGATCTCATCCCGGACGGTATCCGCTTTTTCTCTGCGGCCGCGGAGCAAATCTGTAGCCAGAGTTTCCACCGCGTCGGCGGCATTGGATGCGTCCAAGTCCATGGGGATCTGTCGCAGAAGAACCGTATTGTCGCCGAATTCTTCCACCTCGAAGCCCAATTCCAGCAGCATAGCGGCGTTGCTCAGCAGTTCTGCCGCGCCCTCGGGGCTGAGCCGCACCGGGATGGGGGACAGAAGCATTTGGGAGGAAATGGTCTCCTGATTTGCTTTCAGCTTTTCAAACAAAATCCGCTCATGGGCGGCGTGCTTGTCAATGAGAAACGCATCCTCGCCCTGCTCCACCAAGATATAGGAATTGTACAGCTCGCCCACCATCCGCCAAGGGGTTTCGGCGGGCATTTCCATAGCGGTCTGCTCCGGCTCTGCGGATTCCACAGGAGTCGGCTTGGGGATTTCCTTTTTCACGGGAAGCGCGGGGGCAGGGGTAAAGATTTTTTCCTGCACGGGGATGCTCTGTTGACGCTCCACGGCCAGAACCGTGGCCACGGCCGCCTCCTTTTTCGGTTGAGGTGCGGATTGGATGACAGCAGAATAGTTCTTGAATTCCTCCGCGGACATAGAACGGAAGAAATTCTCCTGCTTAGGAGCGGGCTTGGCCGCGGTTGGTGCGGCAGGAGGGGCTGTGTAGGTGGTGGTGTTAGGCTTAAACTGTACCTGGGGACGGTCGATCTGCTTGTTCAGCGCACCCAGCACGCCATAGTGCACGCAGTCAAAAACGGCCTTTTCCTGCAGGAATTTTACTTCCGTCTTGGCAGGATGGACATTCACATCCACCGCGTTGGCAGGCAGCCGCAGATGCAGCACGCAGGCAGGGAATTTGCCCACCATCAGCTGATTGCGATAGGCTTCTTCCAAGGCAGAGATCAGCAATTTTGAGCGTACCGGGCGGTCATTGACGAAAAAGGTCTGCATGGCTCTGCTGGGACGGGCATCCGTGGGCTTGGACACGAAGCCGGTGAGGGTGTAGTTCTCCCAACGGCTTTCCACTTTCACCAATTTGGCACAGTCACGGCCATAGACGCAGTAAGCAGCATCCTCCAGCTTGCCGGAACCGGGGGTGGAGAGGATCTGCTTGCCGTCGCGAAGATAGGTGAATGCCACCTCGGGATGGGCAAGAGCCTGCAGCTGCACAGCGGCAGTGACACGACCGCCCTCGACTGTGTCGGCTTTCATAAATTTCATCCGCGCCGGGGTGTTGAAGAACAGATCCCGGATGATGATGGTCGTGCCGTCGGGACAGCCCACCTCGGATTCCTCCGTGATCTGACCGGCTTCCAGGCACAAATTTGTTCCGGCGGTGCTGCCGGGGGTTTTCGTCATCAGATCAATGCGGCTGACGGAAGCGATGGCTGCCAAAGCCTCACCACGGAAGCCCATGGTTCCGATGGCCGCCAGGTCCTCTGCGGTGCGCAATTTCGATGTGGCGTGGCGCAAAAAGGCCGTGCGTGCATCTTCCGGTGCCATACCGCAGCCGTTGTCGGTGACCCGGATGAAGGTCATACCGCCATCCTTGATCTCGATGGTGACCTTGGAGGCACCGGCATCCACCGCGTTTTCAAGAAGCTCCTTGACCACGGATGCAGGGCGCTCCACCACCTCGCCGGCGGCGATCAAATTGGCAACATGTTGGGAAAGCTGAATGATTTTAGGCATAAAATTCACCTCAGAGCCAGCATGCCCACGAAATTTACAAGGGCATGAATGAGAATGGGAGAAAGGAGCGAGCCGGACAGCCTGTATGCTCCTGCAAGGCACACACCTGCCGGAATATACTGCACAAAGCACAGCAAGATTGTGCCAAAGGGGTATGCGCCAATATAGTTGATAATGTGAACCGCGGAAAACAGGGCGATGGAGACGACCCATGCAAGGATGGGATTACGGTCATAAAGCCCCCGGAACAAAAGTCCCCGGAACAAACACTCTTCCGTGATGGGCACCAGAATCACCGAGCCCAGGAACATGAGGAAGAAATCTTCCTTTACCAGTGTTTGAATGGTCACATCATTGATACTGAAATGCTCCGGATCCAGGGCAAACAGCATCTGCATCAGCAGAAAATTGGCGACCCAATAGGCTATAAAGACCGTGATCGCGGTGGAGACAATTTTACCCATGAGATCCGCAACCAGCTCGACTTGCGACCAAAGGTAGCGGCGGAAGAGAATGGCCACCACCGTGAAGTTTACGGAAAAGAAAATGAAATTCACTTCCACCTGGGGCAGGGGCGTGGGCAGAAGGCTGTTTAGTATCTGCAAAAGGCTGCTGAAAAGCAGCGTTTCAAAGGCCAGCCAGCAAGCACCGTATCGCTTTTCCTGCCGGGTCAGAGAATGGGAAAGGAAATCAGAATTTTTCATCCGTTTAACATCTTCTTCAGCTTGTACAGCTCATTCATGGCTTCAATGGGGGTCAGCGTTTCCACAGAAATGGACTGCAAAGCATTGCAGACCTGCTGCTGGGTCAGATCGATCATGCTGATCTGATCGTCCTGTTCGCTCATGGCAGGATGGACATGCACCACACCGGCTTCACTTTCCAGCTCCTCGAGAATTTCCCGAGCGCGGTTGATGACGGCATTGGGCAGGCCTGCCAGCTTGGCCACCTCTACGCCGTAGCTGTCATCGGTAGCACCGGGGACGATCTTGCGCAGGAAGATCATCTTGTCCCCGCGCTTTTTCACGGCGATGTTGAAATTCTTCACATTGGGGAGCTTGTCCTCCATGGTGGACAGCTCGTGATAGTGGGTGGCAAACAGGGTCTTTGCGCCCAGCTTCTTGGTATCAGCGGCATATTCCAGCACCGCACGGGCGATGGCCATGCCGTCGTAAGTAGAAGTACCTCTGCCAATCTCGTCGAGAATCAGCAGGCTCTTGGAGGTGGCGTATTTCAAAATGGATGCAACTTCCGCCATTTCCACCATGAAGGTGGACTGGCCGGAGGCCAGGTCGTCGCTGGCGCCGATTCGTGTAAATACCCGGTCCACGATGCCGATGGTGGCGGCACGGGCGGGAACGAATGAGCCGATCTGCGCCATGAGGGTGATCAACGCCACCTGACGCATGTACGTGGATTTACCTGCCATATTGGGGCCTGTAATGATGCTTACCTGATGGTCTGCACGACCAAGGTCAGTGTCGTTGGGCACAAACAGGGAATCCTTCAGCACCACCTCCACCACAGGGTGGCGGCCGTCGGTGATGGAAATTTCGTTACCCAGACTGATTTCCGGGCGGCAGTAGCCCCGCTGTACGGCAACGGTTGCCAGAGAGCACAGCGCGTCGGCTTCTGCAACTGCCGCGGCGGTGATCTGTACCCGGGCGGCCTGCTTGGAAAGGGTTTCCCGCAGCTCGGTGAAGATCTGATATTCCAGAGCAGTCAAACGCTCCTTGGCAGTGAGGATCTGATCTTCCAGCTCCTTCAGCTCTTGGGTAATGTAGCGCTCGCAGTTGGCCAGCGTCTGCTTGCGGATGTATGTGTCAGGCACTTGCTCCATAAAGGATTTGGAGACCTCGATATAGTAGCCGAAGACCCGGTTGTAGCCCACCTTCAGGGTGCGGATGCCGGTCTTTTCCCGTTCGGATGCTTCAATGGAGGAGATGATACCTGTGCCGCCTTCCATGATGGAGCGCAGCCGGTCAGCTTCTTCGTTAGCTCCCTTGCGGATGATGCCGCCCTCGCGGATGGTCAGGGGAGGCTCGTCCACGATGGTGTTTTCGATGAGTGCGGCAAAGTCTTCCATGTCCGCAATGGCCTCGTTGATCTTTCGGAGCAGGGGAGTTTCCAGGTTGGCAAGCTGCGCCTTCACAGCAGGCAGTGCCCGCAAGCCCGCTGCCAGGCCCAAAAGGTCACGGCAGTTGACATTGCCGGTGACGATCCGGGTCATGACGCGCTCCAGATCGGACACAGAGCGCAGTGCTTCGCCGAGCTCGCTGCGGCAGATGGTGGACTCCACCAGCTCTTCCACAGCTGCCTGACGGCGCTGAATTTCCACGGGATCAAGCAGGGGCTTTTCCAGCCAGGAGCGCAAGAGTCTTCCGCCCATTGCGGTGCGGGTCTTGTCCAACACCCACAGAAGTGAGCCCTTCTTTTCCTTGCTGCGCATGGTCTCCGTCAGCTCCAGATTCCGACGGGCATCCAGATCCAGCTCCATAAACCGGCCGGAGGTGTAGTATTGCAGCTGGCGAATGTGCGCCAGGGCGTTCTTTTGCAGAGTGATCAGCGTTTGCAGCAATGTGCCTGCGGCAACGGTGGCAGCAGAGAAACCGCCCAGACCCAGCTCGGCCAGGGATGCACCGAAATGTGCAACCAGGAGAGCTTCTGCTTTTTCTGCATCAAACTGTTCCGGTTTGCCCTCGTTGACACAGCAGCTTAAGCGATGAAACAGAGCATCATCAATGGCGGCGTCGTATGCGCCTTCGCCCCAGCGCAGGATCTCCGCAGGGGAGAAGCGGCCCAGCTCGGAAGCAGCAGAGGGGGCATCGGCACAGGTGGTAGCGTAAAACGCACCGGTGGAAATGTCGCAGAAGGCCATACCGAATTTGTTGCCGTCAGCATACATGCAGGCAAAATAGTTATTGCGGCTTTCTTCCAACATGCAGCTTTCTGTAACTGTGCCGGGGGTGACGATGCGGGTGATGTCCCGTTCCACAAGTCCCTTGGTGGTAGCAGGGTCCTGCATCTGCTCGCAGATGGCCACCTTGTAGCCCTTGGCCACAAGACGGGCGATGTAAGCATCCACGCTGTGGTACGGAACTCCGCACATAGGGGTCTGTTCTTCCTTGGGTTTATTTCGGTCACGGCTGGTAAGGGTCAGATCCAGCTCCCGGGATGCAACCTTGGCATCCTCGTCGAACATTTCATAAAAGTCACCCAGGCGGAAAAACAGGATGCAGTCCTGATTGCGTTCTTTGATTTCGTTGTACTGACGCTTCATGGGGGTCAGTTCTGTATTTGCGGTGGCCATATTATGCCTCCTTACTCAGTTCGCCGGTCAAGCTCCAGGTGGTAGCGCCGGTGATGGTGATGAATTGATAGGTGCCGATGTATTTGGCTTCAGCGGTAAAGCGCACCAGCCGGCCGCCCTCAGTGCGGGCAGTCAAAAATCCCTTGTCCATGCCGTCTACCAGACAGCGCATGGTTTTGCCCACATAACTTTCGTGAATTTCCTCGGAAATGCTGTTTTGCACCGCGCACAGCCGGTCAAAACGGCGGTTCTTTTCTTCCTTGGGGGTGGGATCATCCATGGATGCGGCAGGTGTGCCTGTACGGGGGGAGAAGATGAAGGTGAACAGAGAATCGTAACGCACCTGCTGGATGAGGGAGATGGTCTCTTCAAATTCTTCTTCCGTTTCCCCGGGGAAGCCAACGATGACATCGCTGGTCAATACCAGATCGGGCATGACGGACTTGGCGTAGCGCACCAGTTCCAGATATTTTTCCCGGTCATAATGCCGGTTCATGGCTTTCAAGACCCGGGAAGAGCCGGACTGGAAGGGAAGATGCAGCTGCTTTGCGATCTTCGGGGAAGAGGCCATGGTATCAAACAGCTTTTTGCCCGCATCTCTGGGATGGCTGGTCATAAAGCGGATGAGAAAATCTCCGTCGATGGCGGCGATTTCAGAGAGCAGATCGGAAAAATCCACACCGTCAGGCAGGTCTTTTCCGTAGGAGTTGACATTCTGACCCAGCAGGGTGATTTCCTTACAGCCGTTTTCGATCAGGCAGCGGCATTCTGCCAAAATATCCTCTTTATTGCGGCTGCGCTCCCGTCCCCGGACATAGGGCACGATGCAGTAGGTGCAGAAGTTGTTGCACCCGTACATGATGGATACCCAGGCTTTCAGGGTGTTGTCCCGCACCTGGGGGATGCCCTCGGCGATGGAGCCGGGCTCGTCTTCAATGTAGAACTGCCGCTTCTTTTTGCTCAGCACATTCCATAGAATTTCCGGGAACTGCCACAGATGATGGGTGGAAAAACAGCCGTCCACATGAGGATAGCTCTTGCGGATGCGGTCAGATACTTTCATTTCGCCGGCCATACAGCCGCACAGAAAAATCTTCTGTGCCGGATGGCGGCGCTTGGCGTGGGTCAATGCGCCCAGATTGCCAAACACTCTTTGCTCAGCGTGCTCCCGGATGGCGCAGGTGTTCATCACCACCACATCCGCACCCTCGGCCTCCTGCACAATGGCGTAGCCGCTTTGGGTCAGATATCCACGGATTTTCTCAGAATCTGCCTCGTTCTGCTGACAGCCGTAGGTCTCCACATAGGCAGTGGGTGTGCGGTTTTCGGCCAGCCAGTAGGCATTTATTTTATCGCAAAAGGCAAACTGCTCCTGCAGCTGTGCATCGGAAATAACGGTGGTTTTGGTGTTCATTGGGTATCCTCCGGGTAATGCTTTCTCAACATAAAATAATAGCATTTTTTCGCCGGATTTTCAAGGGGAAGTGACACCTTTTTCGCAATACCTCTCGGAAAATAAATTTTTATGGAAAATTCTTTGTTTCGTGTCTAATGCGCGCCTGTATTTTCGTTATTTTTGTTGACGCAGGAATTCCAGTGTGTTAAAATAAGCTTGGAAATAATTGTATATTCCTTGCTTTTGGCTGAGTTCTGTGTCGAGACTAACAAAAGAAAGGAATCTAAAAAATGAAAAAACGAATGATCGCGCTATTCCTCGCACTTGCTATGCTCGTTCCCTTTACACCTGCCGTAGCCGCTGACGATAACGTCCCACGGCCCACGGTGGAGGAGATTCTGAGCGAATATCACCAAAAGGCCTTTGAAGCAGAAGTTGTCCAGCAGACGGGGCGTGCTTCCGCCAATTCCCGGAGTGCCGGAGGTTCCGGAAAAACCTTGGAGCAGGAAACTGTAGCCACCTTGAACGCCGCCGGCTATGAGGCATATAATGTGACGTCCGATAATTATAAAACACTGGAAAAACAGCTTCAGACAGATTTCTCTGAAATGGGCCTTGACTCGGATGCTTCCTATATTATTACCATAAGCGGTGAAGAGAACAGCGCGGGTAATAACGCCCGCGGCCCCAGCCTGGATGTTGTTGTTGATCAGGCTCTGGATGGCGGTCCTACATATTTTGAGTACACATATGGTGGTACAACATATAAAATGAGATATGTGACGGTAACAGCGGCCGACCAGTCATCTTTAAGTCGCTCATTCCACTATTATCTTACCCATGAACAGTTCCCTGAAACATGGAATGAAATACTTGACGCTATTCTTATGTATACGGTGGATTCCCTAACTGAGCATGTACCGATTGCATCAATTTTTTCGCTTATGTCAGATGTGTTTACAGATGATAATTATGTGGTTCTTGAAACCAATCAACTAACAATTTCTGGAAACACACTTTGGACACTAAAATATATACAGGTATATGACTCAAATACCGGTTTGTGGATATCATCACAATCTTCAGAATCGGCCGAGTCACGCGCGCTATGCCATGGATACCTTTATAACGAATCAAATAATAGGTCAGAGTTTTTTGTTGGTAATGAGGCGGTATTCACAAGATGCTCTGTTCTTTACAACAATGCTAGTCAGCGTAAATTAAATGCAGTTCAAGCATACCTGGCCAGAAATATCAGCCGCGATTTTACCGGGGACATTGATTTCTATCTGAAGGATTCTAAAAACGAAATCAGTTTCACAGGAAGTGGCCAGCCACTTTTTACACAATTACATTGGTTTTATTGATGAGTGCAATCAACGCAGTGGGGGGTTGCTATGAAAAAATGGATTATTTTTTGCAGCGTTTTTGTTTTGATTCTCGGCCTTGTCGTGTGGAAGGTTTTTTACACTCAAGAACAAGATGATGCACAGAATGCCGCCAAGAATGACCTTGAAATGAATGGCACTTTTATATATGAAGACGCCTCCACAAAAAATGTGGACTTTACGATCCAAGGGGATATCCGAAGGACGCGGGACGGCTCTGTCGAACTGGATATTGCCATCATGCTTCCGGAGGACTTCCGTTATCGAATCGATACAACGGAGTCCCACCTCTTGAGCACAAATCAAAAGAATAATGATTTGCCGCATCTTGTAATCAGTCAAAGCTATGCTTATGACAAACAAAAAAATGTTGCTACTGTTTTTGTTTTAGCGCTGGATCTCGAAAATGAGTATGCTATCGTTTTGTTCCAAAACGCACCGGATTGTTATCTGGTGGCAGCTCGGGATGATGAAGCAACCTATGATCAGCTCCTTGCGCATTTCACTGACTTCACTACATCTGACTTTGCAAAGATTTGGAATCAATGATTTTGCATAGCACTTATTCCATATCCCCACCGCTTCGGCGGTGGGGATATGGAAACTTGAATATTCCTCAATTGCCTACCATCACCAGAATTTCTAGGAGAAGAATTTATGGAGCATTTCAGAGAATTCCATACAAGACGTTTCTTAATCTGTGTTATTCTTTTGGGAGTCCTTCTTGTGGCTTTTTTGGCGCCGTGGCCGACACGGATAGATATGGAAATGACCTGCTCAGAGGTGACGCAAAATGGTGATGTCGTGACAG
The DNA here is from genome assembly GCA_015067545.1 of Oscillospiraceae bacterium. Lineage (GTDB taxonomy): Bacteria > Bacillota > Clostridia > Oscillospirales > Oscillospiraceae > Faecousia. The sequence goes on along the minus strand of SVMG01000004.1, from coordinate 39,736 downwards.
ATGGAACTGTCACGATCCAGGGATGGCAGATGAATTATCTGTTTAAGCATGATCAAATTATGATTGACGCAATTAAGTTTCCGGGTAATTCTGCACCAATGAAAACCTTATCGGGTACTCCTTTGACACTATCCGAAGAAATTGATCCTCATGCGGCTTTCGGCATCCTTTGGGATGGTGCAAGTGATCGGTCGGTCTACATTTCTCTTGAGGAAAATTGGGCTAACTGTCTGATTCGTCTTGATGGTGAACGGTTCTTTGCCTGCTCTCTTGATAACGCGTCTGAAATTGCCGAGATTTTAGAAGTCCACAAGTGGATACTTCACTGATTGCGAATACGCTATCCCCACCGCTGCGGCGGTGGGGATGAGATGGACACATGGAGGGGCATACTATGTCAAAAAAAGTAATCATTATAGCTGCCGTTGCACTGTTGCTTGTGATTGCTCTTGGACATTGCTATATACCTTTGCCTTATCATCACACGATGAATGCCATCAAAATGGACGCTGAGGGCAATAGAATCGGCGACGTTGAAATAGTCCTGGACGGCAAGAAAACCGTATCCTTATTCCGCAAAGATTCTTTGCGTGTGGATGTTGGCTCCATTGAAAATGCGCCGGATTTTGAGGTAGATACATCAGAATTTGAACAGCACTTCAATGAGGATGTTCTGCATTCCAATTTTATAATCGACGACATCAGCGACCTGATTAGTTCTATTTTGGACAAAGATGATATGGCACAGTCAAAGTCGTATAATTTCTATGTGTGCATCAGCAAGGATTTTGACCAATGGCTCATTTCTGTCAGCACCAATGGAGGACCGAGAGTGTACTATATGGGCTCTGTAAGCGGCAGCAAAACTTATGACCAGTTAGCAGCGTACTTTGCTGATCATATTACCGATATTTGGAAATGATATACTCCGTATCCCCACCGCTTCGGCGGTGGGGATTTGCAATGTGGCAGAGCAGATTTGTAAACAAACTGTGTTTTATCTTGCTTTTTATGGTGCAACATGGTAGAATTCCAGTATTCTATGCCCGAAAACGGGAGAAAGAGGAAGCTATGGAGTGCAAGAATTGCGGCGCACAGCTGGAAGAGGGACAGATGGTTTGCCCCTCCTGTGGTGAGTGCGTGGAAGTAAAAAAAGAAAAGAAGCCGTGGACGAAAAAGCGGATCGCCAAGCTGGTCATCGCCATTGTGGCGGGCCTGCTGGTGCTGGCGCTGATCGCAGGCATCCTGGTGCTGGCACTGCGCGAGAATGATGTTTACTACAAGAAGCAGTATACAACATCGGACTTTTGGAGCGGACTGACCAAAAAGCAGGTGGTCGCCACCATGGGTGAGTATGAGCTGACCAACAGCCGTCTGCAGGTGTTCTACTGGATGCAGGTATACAATTATGTGGAATACTATGTCCAGCAGTACGGTGACTACGCAGTGTATTATCTGGGCCTTGATTTGGAGCAGCCGCTGGCTGATCAGATCTATCGGGAAGATACCGGCATGACCTGGGAGCAGTATTTCCTGGAGGATGCGATCTACACCTGGCACCGTTACCAGGCTCTGGCAGATGAAGCAAAGAAGGCCGGTTACCAGATGCCCGCGGACTATCAGAAGGAATTTGCCGGGCTGCGTGCTTCTTTGGAGGAGTCTGCCAAGAAGGGCGGCTTCGACAGCGTGGATGCCATGCTGCAGACGGAAATGGGCAGCAGCGTGACCTTCGACGATTACTACTACTACATGGAGGTCTACTGGCTGGGCAACCTGTATTTCGACGATCTGACCTCCAAGCTGTCCTTTACGGATGCAGAGCTGGATGCCTTCTTTGAGAAGAACAAGGAGGCCCTGGCGCAGTACGGCGTTACCAAGGACAGCGGCAATTTGGTGGATTTCCGGAACATTTTGGTAAAGCCTGTGGCCACCAAGGATGAAGACGGCAAGTCCGTGATCACCGACGAGGCCTGGCAGACCTGCCTGGAGAAGGCACAGGGTATCCTGCAGACCTGGGAAAACGGCGACAAGCTGGAAGAGACCTTTGCCAAGCTGGCAAGCACCAAGTCCCAGGACAGCTATACGGCCTCCAACGGCGGCCTGTATCAGTATATAGGCAAAAATGACATGGCCACCGTGGATGCACGGCATATTCTCATTATGCCCGAAGGCGGCACCAAGGACGAGGCGGGCAAAATCACCTATTCTGATGCGGAATGGGAGGCCTGCCGCATTAAGGCGCAGGAGCTGCTTGACCAGTATCTGGCCGGAGAGAAGACCGCGGATGCTTTCGGCGCATTGGCCAACGAGCACAGCCAGGATCAGAACGGAAAGGTGACCAACGGCGGCTTGTATGAGGATATTTACGTTGGACAGATGGTCCAGCCCTTCGAGCAGTGGGTCTTTGACGCCAGCCGCAAGACGGGCGACACCGGTCTGGTGAAGACCCAGTACGGTTACCATGTGATGTACTTTGTGGACCGCAACGGCCCTGTGGATGACTGGGCATTTGCTGAGGATCGCAAGGTGGGAGATGTGGGCCTGGTCAAGACGGAAGAGGGTTATCAGATCCTTTACTATGTCGGCGATGACATCGAATGGGAGGTTTGGTGTCTGGACGGCCTGAAGACGGAGACATCCCAGAATATGATGCAGTCCTGTGCAGATGCACATCCCATCGATGTGGACTATTGGGCGATCATGTTCAGCGAGCGTACAGAAGCATAATCAAAAGGATCCCGGGGCAGCAGGAAGCTGCCCCGGGTTTTTGTATGGGTTAGCAGGGGCTATTTTCCGTTGACAGCAGGGCAGAAAAATGGTATAGTTGTGGAAGAAAATACAGGAGGATCATAAATCACTATGAATAACAGACCGCGCCGGAGACGCCGCTCCGGCATGATGTTGAATAATCAGACACTGCTGACTTTGGTTGGAATTTTGTCAGCGGTTTTGGTCGTGCTGTTGGTGATTTGCGGAAGCATCGTCAATCACGATGCCAATGACCCGTCAGACAATGCGCTCAACAGCGGCACACCCGGCAGCTCCGCTGCCACATCCGAATCCGGCAGTGAGACCTCCGGCAGTGTGGTCACGCCGCCTTCATCCAGTGTTGCAACACCACCTCCCTCCACAGTGCCGCCAACCACTGTGCCGCAGCTTCCAGTGACTCCCAGCGGCGGTAATTACACCAATGTAGGCTCAGGCTACATCGCAGAGGTGATCCAGGCCAATGTGGAGACCTTCGATGGAGATACATACGACGATTATTCCCATCCCACCAACAACTATTTGCCCGAGGGCACTGTGGATTACTGCGATAAGGAGCTGGTCTACGGCAGCAACACCAAATATGTAAAACTGCGCAGCGGCCATCGGGTCTATTTGGAGAAGAAGGTATATCCCTTTGAGACAGAGCCGGTGTCCCGTCAGGTCGCAGAGGTAAAGCAGTATGCGGGTACGCTTCCGGATCACAATGAGATCGGTGTGGTGTCCCTGGAGACGGTGGGCAGGCATTCTGTCCTGACGCTGGACTGTTTGTGGAAAGCACCGTTCTACTTCAAAACCAACCAATCCGGCTATGCCAATCCCAACGGCGGCAGCGAGCGCGACTATGCAGTTGCCGGCAACAATGCCACTTATGTGGACATTACCTTCTGCTATACCACCGTTTTTACGGGTAACGTGTCCATTCCTGCCAACCATCCGCTGTTCAAGTCTGCCCAGGTGATCAAAAATGAGTCCGACTACACCCTGCGGCTGCATCTGCGCAAGGCGGGCAGCCTTTATGGCTGGCATGCCTATTACAACGACAACGGCCAGCTGTGCTTCCAGTTCCTGAATCCGGCCAAGGCAGCTGCTGCGGACAACAAGTACGGCGCGGATCTTTCCGGCGTGACGGTGATGATCGATGTGGGCCACGGCGGCATCGATGGCGGTGCGGTGGCTTACCGCTGTGCAGATTGCAAGCTCTGCTGGACGGACAAGAAAAAATTGACCAACAAAAAGTACTGCCCCACCTGCGGCAAGGAGGTGCAGATGCACGAGGAGGCCGACCTGAATCTATCTCTGGCAAACGCCTTGAAGGTGGAGCTGGAGCTCATGGGTGCGGAGGTCATCCTCAACCGCTCGGACGATTCTCCCATCAATATCAATGACCGTCTGAGGGATCTCATGGAAACCGCGCCGGACATCTGCGTGGCGATCCACCAGAATTCCTACAACTCCAATAAGGTGGGCGGCTTTGACAGCATGTATTATACCCCCTGGTCGCAGCTGCTGGCCAAGAATATCCGGGAGTACACCAAGGATACCGGTGTCTACACCAAGACCCATCTGAAGTGGTCCGTGGGCTATTTCATGATGCGCCAGACCGTTTGCCCGACGATCCTTACGGAGAACGGCTATATGTCCAACGCTGATGATCTGACAGCTATGGTCGAACAGGAGAAGGTGGAGCTGAAGGCAGTGGCCATGGCTCATGGCATTGCAGATTACTTCCTGGCGATCAATAAATGAGAAAAATGCGCTGCTTTGTGCAGCGCATTTTTTATTTCAATGGGAGCGTGTGAAAAATCTCGGCGGTGATATTGCGGTATTCGGCAAGCTCCGTGGTTTTTCGCAGGCGCTTGGCCAGCTTTTCGCTGCCTTCAAATCGCGTAAGCCAATAGCTCCAGTTTTCCTTCAGACGGAACATGGCATTGCGGCTGCCGCCGAACAGAACAAGGTATTCCTCCAACAGCCCGGCGTGAAATTGCTCTAAAACGTGCACATCCGTACCGCCGCAGAGCATTCCCGGATCAGCTGCCAGACCCCGGCCCAGCATTACCGCATTTACCTGAGGAAACTCGCCGGTGATGTTTGTAATGTCCTGCATAGAAAAGAGATCGCCGTTGTAGCATAGGGGGTTTTTGCTTTCCCGGACGGCGTAGCGGAACATATCCAGATGCACATCCCCCTGGTAAAACTGCTTGCGTACCCGGCTGTGAATGGTCAGCTCCCGGATGGGGTAGCGGTTAAAAACCTCCAGCAGGGCAGGAAACTCCTCCGGTTCTGTCAGTCCCAGCCGGGTCTTGACGGAAATGGGCAGGGGAGATTCCGCAAAGACAGCCTCTAAAAAACGATCCAAAGCATCGCAGTCAGAAAGCATGCCTGCGCCCTTTCCCTTGGCTACCACTGTCCCGGAGGGGCAGCCCACATTCAGATTTACTTCCTCGTAGCCCCGATCCCGGCAGATCCCGGCAGCCCAAAGAAAATCCTCGGGCACCTTCGTCAGCACCTGGGGAACAGCCGCGAAGGGGACGGAATCGGCCATGGGAAGCTCCCGGTTTTCCTTGGCGGACAGCGTGCGGTGCATAGTGGGGGACAGGAAGGGCATATAGTAGCGGTGAACACCGCCGAAATATTGGTGATGGAGCCGGCGGTAGACACTGTCTGTCAAGCCCTCCATAGGCGCAAAATAATAGTGCATGGCATAACACTCCCTTTACAGAAGCTATCATACAGCACCTGGGTTTTGGTGTCAATGCCGTTGCAGCATATGTGGAAGAATAATCCAATGCTGTAAATCTTGACAATACCACCGCTTCTAAGGTATGATAAATGCAGATAATAAAAAGGAGTTTTTCTATGAAAAAGTTTATGGATCGGGACTTTCTCCTGAAAACAGAAGCCGCCAAGAAGCTTTATCATGAGCACGCGGCAAAAGTGCCGGTCATCGATTACCACTGCCATATCAACCCCATGGAGATCTATGAGGATAAGCGTTACAATACCATTACCGAGGTATGGTTGGGTGGTGACCACTACAAGTGGCGGGCCATGCGCTCCTGCGGCGTGGCGGAGCATTATATTACCGGCAACGCAACACCTGCCGAGAAGTTCCAAAAGTGGGCCGAGACCCTTCCCATGCTCATCGGCAACCCCCTCTACCATTGGTCGCATTTGGAGCTGCAGCGGTATTTTGGCATAACTGAGCCGCTGACCGGCGAAAATGCCATGGAAATTTACGAAAAGTGCAATAAGATCCTTGCACAGCCGGATATGTCCGTCCGGGGCATCATCCGCAAATCAAATGTCAAGCTGCTTTGCACCACCGACGACCCTGTGGACGACCTGAAGGCTCATGAATTGCTGGCAGCGGATCCCACCGTTCCGGCTGTGGTGCTGCCTGCTTTCCGGCCCGACAAGGCCATGCGTGCCGATAAGGAGACCTTCCCCGCCTATGTTGCACAGCTGGAGCAGGTAGTGGGCTATGCCATCAATACGGTGGCAGATATGCGCAAGGCACTCAATGACCGGATCGCCTATTTTGCTGACCGGGGCTGCTGCGTTTCTGACCACGACCTGGGTGAAAGCTGCTTCTGCGTGGAAGCGGACGAGGCTACCTTGGACGACATTTTTGTCCGGGCAAAGGCAGGCCAGGCCATTACCTGGAATGAGCAGTTGGCTTATCATACTGCGCTGCTGCTGTCCGTGGGTAAGGAATATGCCAAGCGTGACTGGGTGACTCAGTTCCACTTCGGCGTTATGCGGAACAACTCCAAGACCATGTTCCGAAAGATCGGCGCGGACACCGGTTATGATTCCATGAGCGGCGGCACCAACGGCGCCGGACTTAGCAGGCTGCTGAATGCTCTGGAAGAGGCAGGCGCTTTGGGCAAGACCATTTTGTATTCCCTCAGCCCGGCAGATAACGGCGTGGTTGGTACGATCATGGGTGCGTTCCAGACTGACAGCGCCATCCCCGGCAGATTGCAGCAGGGCTCTGCCTGGTGGTTCAATGACCACAAGACGGGCATGGAGGAGCAGATGAAGAGCCTAATGAGTTTGGGTGCCATGGGTACCTTCAACGGCATGCTCACCGACTCCCGCAGCTTCCTCAGCTATACCCGGCACGAATACTTCCGCAGAATACTGTGCAACCTGTTCGGTCAGATGGTGGAAGACGGAGAGTATCCTGCCGATTGGAATTACCTGGGCAAGCTGGTGGAGAACATCAGCTACTACAACACCTTGCATTACTTCGGCCTTGACCGTGTTCTGAAATAATAAGCCTTTCCCACAGGGAGGGCCTGAATAAGAGAAAATCCCGGAAGTGCAGCGCACTTCCGGGATCTGTTTATTGCAGGATATTTTGCAGGATCTTGCGGTTCACTTCAAAATCGCAAACCTTTGTGGCAGATATGCTGCCTACGGTCATAGATGTGTAGGTATTTTCTGCCGGGATCTGCTGGCTGTTGATGGTGGCAGTGGCCAACATGGGGAACAGTGTGGAAACATAGCTCAAAACCTCACCGGAGGTCATATCGGTCTGCACCACGCCCATTTGCAGGATCTGGCTGGCCAAGGACAGCATTTCGCCCACCGGCTTGCTCTTGTAGGCATTGATAATGGCGGTAAGCACCTTGCGCTGACGCTGTGCCCGCATGGCATCCATATCGATCTTGCGGATACGGGAATAGGCCAGTGCCTGCTCGCCGTTCAAGTGGTTCATGCCGACCTTGAGATTCCAGGAGTCGCCGTAGATACCGGCATTCTCTCTCAAATGGTTGACTTCCTTTTTCGTCAGCTCGATATCCACGCCGCCCAGCAGGTCGATGATGGCCTTGAAGCCGTCAAACTGCACGGCAATGTTTGCATCCACATGGACACCGAAATAGGCAGCCAGGGTCTGATCCAACATGTTGACACCGCCCTTGGCATAGGCAGCATTCAGCTTTTCGGCTTTGTAACCGGGGATCTGCGGGATATAAGTATCCCGAAGGAAGGAGATCATGGTGAGGGTGTTGGACTTGGTGTTGAAGCTGCACAGGATCATGGAGTCGGAACGCTGACGGCCCTGGCCGGGACGGCGGTCTTCGCCGATGAGCATGATATTGATGATGCCCTCTGTCTGCAGATTTTCAACAGGCTGGCTGGGGATGGTATTTACGGGAACATCACTGGGATGCGCGGTAGGGCCGGTGAAATCCGGATCATGATCATCATCCGGGGGAATTGTGGCCGTCGGATCAATGGTTGCGGTCAGATCATTGTTGTTATTACTGGTGACCAGACTCAGCAGGTGGTGGATATATGCCGTTGCAAACAGCATCACGAACAGCACCAGCGCCAAAAGCACACACAGAATACTCAAGGACACGCGCTGCCAGGAAATACGCAGCGGACCTTTGGAATTTTTCATATTGGGGCCTCCAATTTGTTGGCACATGCCAAAGTATCGTTAACACATTATACCTCTGTTCGACAGAAAAAGCCAGTACTTTATGAAAAATTACAAAAAAATTTATAGAGCATACAGATCGGCATGCTTTAGTGTATCAAATGGCCTTAAAAATTATGCGTTAACAGGAAAAGCAGCCTGCTCCGGAGAGCAGGCTGCTGTAATGATTCAGGAGTTAGAGGGATTCTTTGCTCCAAAGGTGATGGTCAGCTCCAGCACCTGGCGGTTGCGGTATACCTGAATGGTCGTGGTATCGTTGGGCTCAAAATTCCGCAGGGCTTTGTCCAAAGAGGCCAGGGTGGGAGTTTCGTAAGAGCCAAGGCCCACGATGATATCGCCCTTGCGCAGGCCTGCGGCAGCGGCAGGAGAATTTGCTTCCACACTGTACACATAGACACCGATGCCGTCGGTTTGCGTGGTGATCTGAATGCCCATATAGGGGGCGGAAATGTAGCCGTTTTCCAGAAGCTCGTCGATCATTTGGCTCACATCGTCAATGGGAATGGCAAAGCCGATGCTTTCCACGGCAGTGCCGGAATATTTTGCGGTAGTGATGCCGATGACCTCGCCCTTCATGTTAAACAGCGGGCCGCCGGAGTTGCCGGGGTTGATGGCGGTGTCCGTCTGGAGCATGTTGATGATGCTGTTATCAATGGTCACGTCCCTGTCCTTGACGCTGATATAGCCAACGGTCAGAGAGTTGGTCATCTCACCCAGGGGGTTGCCGATGGCCACCACCTGGTCGCCTACGATCAGGTCATCACTGGAGCCCAGCTTCACGGGAGTCAGGCCGGTAACGTCGATTTTGATCAGTGCAAAATCATTTCCGTCGTCGTAGCCCACCACGGTTGCAGGATATTCCTCTTCATTATTGGTGATGACGGTCAGTGTGGTAGCACCTTCGATCACGTGGTAATTGGTGACGATATAGCCGTCCTCGGAGATGATAAAGCCGGAGCCGGAGGAGGCAGTTTCCGTGGTCTGGCCGAAGATGTTGGTGGTAATGCCCTGGTTGGCAATTCCCACCACACTGTTTTTGTTTTGTGCGTGGATCTGACCGGGAGTCAGACCCTCCACGGGAACAGGTGTACCGGAAATGGAGTTGCCGTTGCCGGTATAGGAGTTGTCCTTGATTTCCTGCTTCAGTTCTTCGATCTGCTCCTGCAGAGCGAGCGTTGTCTGCTTGTTCCGGTCTTCCCAGCGACGGTTTACGCAGAAGGCAGTGAAGCCGCAGCTTACTGCAACCAAGGCAACGATCAGCACACTGGCCAGCAGGGTCTTCAAAACCTTCCTACCGCGGCCTTCCTTACGGGGCTTGCTTGCAGCAGTGGGGGCCTGCGGCTGTGTGGAAGCGGGTGCTTCCATCACATAGGGAGAATCTGCAAAGGGGGATGCCTTGGGAGCAATGGGCTCAGCGACGGGCTCCTGGGCAACAGGTTCCTGAGGGATACTTTCTTCGATAATGGGTTCCTGGGGGATGTTTTCGTTATTTTCCATAGTGATTCCTCCTGGGAATAAGTACAATCTGATAGTAGTTACAGCTTATGAAATAACTGTGTACAGAAGAAAAAGGTTTTATAAACATTTTCTGTAAAACCTGTCACCATCATACTATTTTTTTTACCTTCCGTCAAGAAAAAAGACGGCGGCACAAGGCCGCCGCCAAATCCCAAGCGGGCATATCATTGCGAACCGGTGACATGAGGTCACCGGTGTGGCAATCTCGTGAGGGTTTCCGAAACCTATGGGGATTGCCGCATTGCCTCGCTCCTCGCAATGAGGTAGTTTGTTACTTCTTGCGGAAGGATTTGCAGTCAGTGCACTGATCCACGGTGGGATTCTGCTCATGCGTACCCACCAGGATCCGATCCAGGGAGCAGTAATTTTCAGAATCGCAGTGGTAAGCGCACTGCTGAACGGTGCATTCGATGCACTTGTTTGCCTTGTCGTTCATGATAAATTCCTCCTTTAATTTGGGTTCGGAATTAGTATGTCCCACGCATCAAAAGAAATACGGGAAAAATTTTGATTTTCTTGCAATCAACGTCCGTGCGTGGTATGATAATAAAAAATGACAAGGAGTTTTTTACCATGGCAAAAATTGCGCCCTCGATTTTGTCTGCGGATTTTGCAAATATGGAACGGGATATCCGTCAGTTGAAGGAAACCGGTGCGGATTGGATACATATGGATGTGATGGACGGCGTTTTTGTTCCCAACATCTCCTTCGGTTTTCCGCTGATCCAGGCAGTGCGTCCGCTGACAGATATGGTTTTGGATGTGCATCTGATGATCGACCGCCCCATCCGCTATGTGGAGCGCTTCGTTCAGGCAGGTGCGGATTACCTGACGATCCACATTGAGGCGGATGAGCCCCAAAACACCCTGAAAGCGCTGGAAAAGATCCGCGCCATGGGCTGCAAGGCGGCTATTTCCCTGAAGCCCGGCACGCCGGCGGAGGAGGCCGTTCCCTATCTGGATAAGGTGGATATGATTTTGGTGATGACGGTAGAGCCCGGCTTCGGCGGTCAAAAATTCATGGCAGATATGATGCCAAAATTGAAAAAGCTGCGCCAGATGCTGGATGAAGTGAACCCCGACTGCATTTTGGAGGTGGACGGCGGTGTGGATGAAAACACCTGCACCGTATGCAAGGAAAACGGCGCGCAGGTGCTGGTCGCCGGGTCTGCTTATTTCAAGGCGCAGGATAAAGCGGCCTTTGTAAAAAAAATACAAGCTAACTTGGAGGAAAAATGAAGAAAACACCTTTTTTGACATTGGAAAAGGCGAAGCAGATCGCTGCACAGATCCCAACGCCTTTTCATATTTATGACGAGGCCGGTATCCGGGCCAACGCCCGGGCACTGAAGGCGGCCTTTGCATGGAATCCCGGCTTCCGGGAGTTCTTTGCCGTAAAGGCAACACCCAATCCGTATATTCTGAAGATACTGTACGAGGAGGGCTGCGGCTGCGACTGCTCCAGCTATACAGAGCTGCTGCTTTCTGAAGCGGTGGGCATCACCGGACACGATGTGATGTTCTCAGCCAATGTAACTCCGGAGCTGGACATGCGCAAGGCCTGCGAAATGGGCGCGTATATCAACCTGGATGATTCCACCCATGTGGAATTTTTGGAACGGGTAGCAGATAAAGTGCCGGAAACGGTCTGCCTGCGCTACAATCCCGGTGGCTCCTTCAGCCTTGGAAATACCATCATGGACATGCCCCGGGATGCCAAGTATGGCATGACCGAGGATCAGATGGCCGGGGCCATCAACCGGCTGATGAAGCTGGGCACCAAGCATTTCGGCATCCACGCATTTTTGGCCTCCAACACAACCACAAATGAGTATTATCCCGAATTGGCCGGCAATCTGTTCCGCCTGGCGGTGCGTCTGCGCAATGCCACCGGCGCCCATTTCAGCTTTGTCAACCTGTCCGGCGGTATCGGTGTGGATTACCGTCCCGAGCAGCCCTGCTGCAACATCGGGATCATTGGTGAGGGTGTGCGTCAGCGCTACGAGCAGATCCTGACCCCTAACGGCATGGGCGACATCGCGATCTTCACAGAGCTGGGCCGGTTTATGATGGCACCCTACGGCCATCTGATCTCCACAGTCCTGCACCAAAAGCACATCTACCGGGAATATGTGGGACTGGATGCCTGCGCGGCAGATCTGATGCGCCCGGCCATGTACGGCGCATATCACCACATTACGGTGCTGGGCAAGGAAGATGCCATTTTGGATCATGTCTATGATGTGACCGGCGGCCTTTGTGAAAATAATGACAAATTTGCCATTGAGCGCAGCCTGCCGCAAATCGAGATCGGCGACATTCTGGCCATCCACGATACCGGTGCCCACGGCCATGCCATGGGCTACAACTACAACGGTAAGCTCCGCTCTGCGGAGGTGCTGCTGCACCCGGACGGTTCTTTCAAGCTGATTCGCCGGGCGGAGACCCCTCAGGACTATTTTGCGACCCTCGATCACACGGAATTTACCTTCAAGTGCTGATTGACATTTTTTAGGTTTGTATGTATAATATCTGCGGAAAATAAGGGGCGAAAGCATTTCGTCTCCATAAGAAAGGAAATTTGCCATGATTTATAGTAGCGAAGTACAACATATGTGCAGCGTTGCCAAGGGCGCTTATCACGGCCCGGCTCCCATTCCCGAAGAGGGCAAGTGGGTTCAGGTCAAGGAGATCAAGGATGTCTCCGGTTTCACCCACGGCATCGGCTGGTGTGCACCTCAGCAGGGCTGCTGCAAGCTGACCCTGAACGTGAAGGAAGGTATTATTGAAGAGGCCCTGGTTGAGACTCTGGGTTGCTCCGGCATGACCCACTCTGCCGCTATGGCTTCCGAGATCCTCATCGGTAAGACTCTGCTGGAGGCACTGAACACCGACCTGGTGTGCGATGCCATCAACACCGCTATGCGCGAGCTGTTCCTGCAGATCGTTTACGGCCGCAGCCAGTCCGCATTCTCCGAGGATGGCCTGGCAGTGGGCGCTTCCCTGGAAGACCTGGGCAAGGGTCTGCGCAGCCAGGTGGGCACCATGTTTGCCACCAAGGCAAAGGGCCCCCGTTACCTGGAGATGGCTGAGGGTTACGTGACCCGCATCGCTCTGGACGAGGACAACCTGATCACCGGCTACGAGTTCATCAACCTGGGTAAGATGATGGACTTCATCAAGAAGGGCGACGATGCCAACGAGGCACTGAAGAAGGCAAAGGGCTCCTACGGCCGTTTTGCTGATGCTGCCAAGTACATCGACCCCCGTCACGAATAAGAGGAGGACACGAAAATGGCATTGTTTGAAGGTTACGAAAGAAAAATCGACAAGATCAATGGTGTCCTGGCTCAGTACGGTCTGGAATCTGTTGAGGCTTGCCGCGACATCTGCACCGCTAAGGGCTTTGATCCCTATGAGATCGTTAAGGGCATTCAGCCCATCGCATTCGAGGACGTGGCTTGGGCTTACTGCGTAGGCGCTGCCATCGCCATCAAGAAGGGCGTTAAGAACGCCGCTGAGGCTGCTGAGGCCATCGGTATCGGCCTGCAGGCATTCTGCATCCCCGGCTCCGTCGCTGAGGACCGCAAGGTCGGTCTGGGTCACGGCAACCTGGGCGCTATGCTGCTGCGTGATGAGACCAAGTGCTTCGCATTCCTGGCAGGTCACGAGTCCTTCGCTGCTGCTGAAGGCGCGATCGGCATCGCCCGCTCCGCCAACAAGGCCCGTAAGGAGCCCCTGCGTGTTATCCTGAACGGCTTGGGCAAGGATGCTGCTCAGATCATCTCCCGTATCAACGGCTTCACCTATGTGCAGACCAAGTTCGATTACTACACCGGCGAGCTGACCATCGTCAACAAGATCGCTTACTCCAAGGGCGAGCGCGCTGCCGTTAACTGCTACGGCTGTGACGATGTCCGCGAGGGTGTTGCCATCATGCACCACGAAGGTGTTGATGTTTCCATCACCGGTAACTCCACCAACCCCACCCGCTTCCAGCACCCCGTTGCAGGCACTTACAAGAAGGAGTGCATCGAGCAGGGCAAGAAGTACTTCTCCGTTGCTTCCGGCGGTGGCACGGGCCGTACTCTGCACCCCGATAACATGGCTGCCGGTCCCGCTTCCTACGGCCTGACCGACACCATGGGCCGTATGCACGGCGATGCACAGTTCGCAGGTTCTTCCTCCGTCCCCGCCCATGTGGAAATGATGGGCTTCCTGGGCGCAGGTAACAACCCCATGGTCGGTATGACCGTTAGCGTTGCTGTTGCTGTGGAAGAGGCTTTGAAGTAATCACAATGTATGGCAAAGGCTCCCAACTGGGAGCCTTTGTTTTTGTAGTGACCATGGGGTTGTAAGGTGGCAGTCTGTCGGGGACAGACTGCAGATTTGAGTCGCTGCGCTCCCTCTGTTGCGGTACCCGGCGATCTCCTTGGTGCAAGCACCTGCGTCACTCGCCGACCGCTGCCACTCGCTCAAGTCGCTTCATCCGCCACCGGCGGCGCTCCTTTCGCTCCCCCCATGGTCGGCATGACCGTTTCCGTGGCTGTTGCTGTGGAAGAGGCTCTGAAGTAAGAGAATATCCCGATAAACCGAATCCGGGGAACGCATTTGCGTTCCCCGGATTTTCGCGTTTTTTCGTGCTTATTAAGGTTTCCTTAAAAAGCGTTCAAGTTTATTTTAGCTGCCTTGACAATCGGTTTGGGGCAATGTATGCTCTCGATAGCCTAAGCTGAACGCGCTCTGTGCGCAGGCTTGGAGCAATCAAAAAGGCGGTGAATTTTCATGGATTGGATCGTGATCATCAACACCTGTGTGAGCATTTTGTTCACAGTGTGCTATGCTTATCAGATCTTCTATTTAATATATGCGCTTTTCGTATCTCCCAAGAAATACAGCGCGACCAAGCAGACAAACCGATATGCGGTTATGATCTCAGCAAGAAATGAAGAAAAGGTGATCGGACATTTGCTGCGAAGCATCACTTCCTGCGACTACCCGTCGGAGCTGGTGGATATTTATGTGGTGGCAGACAACTGTACCGACGAAACGGCACGAATTGCCGCGGAAAACGGAGCAAATGTATATCAGCGGTTCAACAAAAAGCTGATCGGAAAGGGCTATGCCCTGAATGAGCTGTATGCCCATATCACCGGCTTGCACGGCACGGAGTATTACGACGGCTTCTTCGTTTTTGATGCGGATAACCTTTTGGACAAGCATTATATCACGGAAATGGACAAATGCTTCAGCGCCGGGAACCGGGTGATCACAAGCTACCGCAATTCCAAGAATTACGGTGCAAACTGGATCTCTGCCGGCTATGCCCTTTGGTTCTTGCGGGAAGCGAAATTTCTCAATAATCCCCGTTCTCTTCTGGGAACCAGCTGTGCCATCTCCGGAACGGGCTTTTTGATCCATAAGGACATTCTGAAGCGGCAAAAGGGCTGGATCCATTTCCTGCTTACGGAGGATATTGAATTCTCTGTGGACAATGTTCTGCAGGGTGAAAAGATCGGCTACTGCCACACCGCTATGCTGTACGACGAACAGCCTTCCAGCTTTAAGGTGGCATGGAGGCAGCGCCTGCGCTGGTCCAAGGGATTTTTGCAGGTCATGCGCGACTACGGCGGATCACTGTTCAAGCAGAGCTTCAAGCGCTTTTCTGCCTTTGATATGCTGATGACCATTGCGCCGGCCTTTTTGATCACCATATTTTGCCTGATCTCCAATTTGTCCGCGCTGGTATACGCCTGCCTTTACGACCCCGCGTTCATCAGGATCATTGCAGGCAGTCTGGTTTATACGGTGGCGTCCGCTTATCTGCTGCTGTTTATCGTTGGCCTGACTACCGGCATTACTGAGTGGAAGCAGATCCACTGCTCTGCATCCCGGAAAATACTGTCCTTCTTTACCTTCCCTCTGTTCATGATGACCTACATTCCCATTTCTGTGCAGGCTCTGTTTGCCAAGGTGGAATGGAAGCCCATCGAGCACAATGTGGCCATTTCTATGGATGAGCTCATACAGGAAAAGGTCGCCTGCTCCGGTCAGGCGATTCGATAAAAAATTCCACCCGGGAAGTGCGGATGCGCTTCCCGGGTTTTGGTTTGCAGATATCTGTGTCATTGCGAGGAGCCGCAGGGGAATGACACCACTTTTTTGACAGGATGAAGAACCGGCCTGCTGAAGCATCAGCAGGCCGGAGTTTGTTTAGTTATCGTCTTCGTTAGCCGGGCCGGAGCTGCTGGGCTGGGAGTCCGGTTGAGAAGTAGGTTGAGAAGTAGGTTGAGAAGTAGGCTGCGAATCGGGCTGAGAAGTAGGCTGAGAAGTAGGCTGAGAAGTAGGCTGCGAATCGGGCTGAGAAGCCGGTTGAGAATCCGGCTGAGAATCCGGCTGCGAGCCGGGCTGAGAGCCGGGCTGAGAGCCGGAAGCGCTGGAACCCGGTTCGCTGCTGCCGGAGCTGGATCCGGTGCTGGGATCGGGATCTTCTGTTGTGCCCGGCTTCTTTGTGGTTACTGTGCCGTCGGCAGAGATGGTCAGCACGGTGGCGTCGGACGGCACCTGGTAGCTTTCGTCCTCGCCCACGGCGATGTAGTGAACAGTCAGCCGGCCCTGCGCATAGTCGAAGCTCAGATTCTTGTTGGGCAGGCCAATGTAAAGCTCATAGGTGGGATCTGTGTCAGTGTCAGAAAGATCCACCACGATCTTGTAGCAGGTATACACACCCATGGGCTCCTGTGTGGTTTTGCGGATCACCCAAGTGTTTGCGGTATCCAGGCTGCGGATCTCCGTTACCTTACAGCCACTGCAGGTGCGCTGCTCGTTGACAGGTGTTCCGTCGGATACGGAAATGGGAGCCCAGGAGCTGAATTTGTGACCGGCGGTGGTGGGATTGGTGCGTTCCGCCTTTTGGCAGCGGCTGCAGACGCGCTCTGTGTAGCCGTCGGTCTCACAGGTGGCCTTGACAACGGTTGCTTCGCCGTATTTATGACCCAGAGGATTCTTGAAATCCCGGATATCGGTCTTGCCACAGGAGCAGCTATACAGGGTGTAGCCCTGGGTGTCGCAGGTGGCGGAAACGGTCTTGCCCTTCTGGTAGTCATGCACATGGGGCACGGTGGTCTCAGGCGGTTGACTGGAGGAGGGGATCACAGAAGAGGATTCCGGAACAGAACTGGACGAAGACGGCACATCCGAGGGAGCAGTTGTGTTATTGGGCACGCTCAGCTGAAAAAGGCCGCTGATGCGGCTGAGTACGATAGAGCCCATTACCACCACCAGCACCAAAAGGGTGCACATCAGAATAAACATGATTTGTTTTGTAGTCAGCTTCATCTATAAACGCTTCCTTTCTTCGGCCTATTATAGCGCACTTTTTTGTCGAATGCAAGTGCACAGGACAAATTCCGGACAGGAAAATAGCGGTTTTGGCAATTGTTGACTTTTTGACGAAAAATGCGTATAATAAACTGGAATTATTATGGATAAGTGTGGTATTTATTATGGCTACAAAAAAGGAACAATACGGCAATTCCAGTATCTCCATGCTCAAGGGCGAGGACCGGGTGCGCAAGCGCCCGGCGGTCATCTTCGGCTCGGACGATCTGGAGGGCTGTAAGCACGCGGTTTTTGAGATCCTCTCCAACGCCATCGACGAGGCCCGGGAGGGTCATGGCGACACCATCATCGTCACCCGTTACGAGGATATGAGCGTTGAGGTGGAGGATTTTGGCCGCGGCTGTCCTGTGGACTACAATGAAAAGGAAAAGCGCTACAACTGGGAACTGGTGTTCTGCGAGATGTACGCCGGCGGCAAGTACGGGGAAAACGGCGAGAACTATGAATATTCTTTGGGCCTGAACGGCCTGGGCTCCTGTGCCACACAGTATGCTTCTGAATTTTTTGACGCCACCATCCGCCGGGACGGCTTCCGCTACGACCTGCATTTTGAAAAGGGCCGCAACAAGGGCGGCCTTAAGAAAGAGCCCACTGACCGTGGCCGTAAGACCGGCTCTGTGTTCCATTGGAAGCCGGATAAACAGGTGTTTACGGACATCAACATCCCTGCGGACTACTACCGGGATGTTCTGCGCCGCCAGGCGGTGGTGAACAAGGGCGTTCGCTTCAAATTCCGCAACCAGGTTGGCAAAAAGTTTGAAGAGGAAGAATATTGCTACCAGGACGGCATTAAGGAGTATATCGGCGAGCTGGTTGGCGACAATGCCTTCACCATGCCCACATATTGGGAGACCGAGCGCCGTGGCCGGGATGCGGACAACCGCCCGGAAATGAAGCTGAAGATCACCTGCTCCTTCTGTTTCAGCAAGCAGGTGAGCCATGTGGAATACTATCACAATTCCTCCTGGCTGGAATACGGCGGAAGCCCGGATCGGGCCGTGCGCCTGGGCTTTACTGCGGCCTTTGACAAGTATCTGCGCGAGAACAACAAGTACACCAAGAATGAGAACAAAATTCTCTATCAGGACATCCAGGATTCTCTGGTGCTGGTGACCAACTGCTTCTCCACCATCGGCTGCTTTGAGAACCAGACCAAGAAGTCCGTCAACTCCAAGTTCACCCAGGAGGCCATGACAGCCTTCTTCAAGGATCAGCTGCAGGTTTGGTTCATTGAGAACAAGCAGGAGGCCGACCGGGCCGCAGAGCAGATCCTCATCAACAAGCGCGCCCGGGAATCTGCGGAAAAGACCAAGTCCAATATCAAGAAGAACCTTTCTGCCAAGGTGGACATTGCCAACCGGGTGCAGAAATTTGTGGACTGCCGCAGCAAGGATACGGACAAGCGGGAACTCTACATCGTGGAGGGTGACTCCGCATTGGGCAGCGTCAAATTAAGCCGTGATGCAGAATTCCAGGGCATCATGCCGGTGCGCGGTAAGATCCTCAACTGTCTGAAAGCGGATTACAACAAGATTTTTGCGTCTCCCATTATCACCGATCTGATGAAGGTGCTGGGCTGTGGCGTGGAGATCCAGGGTAAAAAGGCCAAGGATCTTTCCAGCTTCGACATTTCTCAGCTGCGGTGGAACAAGGTGGTCATCTGTACCGACGCAGATGTGGACGGCTTCCAGATCCGCACGCTGATTTTGACCATGCTGTACCGCCTGTGTCCGACACTGATCCGGGACGGCTATGTGTATATCGCAGAGTCTCCCTTGTTTGAAATTACCCACAAGGACAAGACCTGGTTTGCCTACAACGAATCGGAAAAGGCAAAGATCCTTTCCGAGCTGGAGGGCAAAAAGGTGACCATCCAGCGCTCCAAGGGTCTTGGCGAAAACGATCCGGAGATGATGTGGATGACCACCATGAACCCGGAGACCCGTCGGCTCATCAAGGTCATGCCTGAGGATGCGGAACGCACCAGTCACTATTTCGATGTCCTGCTGGGCGATGCCCTGCAGGAACGTAAGAATTTTATTGCGGAAAACGGCGCCAAATATCTGGAGCTGGCGGATATTTCGTAAAGAGCCTTCCCCCGAGGGGAAGGTGCCCCAGTGCGCACACTGGGGCGGATGAGGAATGCGGGCGGAAATCCGAAGGTTTTGACACCCTAACAGACTTCCTCGAACATAAAACTTTTCGCCGTTCCTCACCCGTCTTCAAATTCAGCTGACGCGCTGAATTTGAATCCACCCTCCCTCCGGGGGAGGGCATTAACAATAAGGAGTGCACTTATGGCACGAAAGAAGAAAGAACCGGAACAGAATAAGAAAAAGATCGACACCAGCGGCATTATGGGTCTGGTGGGTTCTACCACCGAGCAGGCGATCTCCGAGACCCTGGAGATCAACTACATGCCCTATGCCATGTCAGTGATCGTATCCCGGGCCATTCCCGAGATCGATGGCTTCAAGCCTTCCCACCGCAAACTCCTGTATACCATGTACAAAATGGGTCTTCTCAACGGCGGACGGACGAAATCTGCCAACATCGTTGGCCAGACCATGCGCTTGAATCCCCACGGCGATGCGGCTATTTATGAGACCATGGTGCGTCTTGCCCGGGGCAATGAGACCCTGCTGCATCCCTTTGTGGACTCCAAGGGTAACTTCGGTAAGGTCTATTCCCGGGATATGGCCTATGCGGCCTCCCGTTATACGGAAGCAAAGCTGGACAAGTTCTGCGAGGAGCTGTTCCGGGATATCGACTCCGATACGGTTGACATGGTGGACAACTACGATGCCACCATGAAAGAGCCCTCCCTGCTTCCCACCACCTTCCCCAATGTACTGGTTTCTGCGAACCAGGGCATTGCTGTGGGTATGGCGTCCAATATCTGCTCCTTCAATTTGAAGGAAATTTGCGACACCACCATCGCCCTGATGGAAAACCCCGATCATGACATTTTGCAGACCCTGCCCGGCCCGGACTTTTCCACCGGCGGTGAACTGCTCTTTGATGAAAATGCCACCCGGGAAATTTATCAAACCGGCCGGGGCAGCTTTAAGCTCCGTGCCAAGTGGCGCTATGTCAAAGAGGGCAATCTGATCGAAATCTATGAGATCCCCTATTCCACCACCACGGAAGTCATCATGGACAAGGTGGCGGAGCTCATTAAGGCCGGCAAGATCAAAGAGATCAACGACATGCGTGACGAGACCGACCTGGGCGGTCTGAAGCTGACCATCGACTTAAAACGCGGTGTTGAGCCGGAAAAGCTGATGCAAAAGCTGTTCCGTATGACCACCCTGCAGGACAGCTTCCCCTGTAATTTCAACATTCTGATCGCCGGTATGCCCCGGGTGATGGGCGTGGGCGAAATTTTGGAAGAATGGACGGCATGGCGGATCGAATGCGTCAAGCGCCGTATTTTCTTCCAGATCCAAAAGAAGGAAGACCGCCTGCATCTGCTGAAAGGCTTGGAGCGCATCCTGCTGGACATCGACAAGGCCATCAAGATCATTCGTGAGACGGAGCTGGATGCAGAGGTTATCCCCAACTTGATGATCGGCTTCGGTATCGATGAGATCCAGGCCAACTTCGTTGCGGAGATCAAACTGCGCAACATCAACAAGGAATACATCCTCAAGCAGACCAAGGCCATCTCCGACCTGGAAAAGGAGATCAAGGAGCTCAAGGGAATCCTGAACAGCCACGCCAAGCTGCAAAATGTGATCATTTCCGAGCTGAAGAAGGTTGCAGAAACCTATGGTCAGCCCCGCAAGACCGAGATCATCTACGAATCGGCTTCCATTGAGATCGACGAGGAAGAGGAGCAGGTGCCGGATTATGCGGTGACCATCTTCCTGTCCAAGGAAGGCTACTTCAAGAAGATCACCGCCCAATCCCTGCGGATGAGCGGCGAACAGAAGTTCAAGGAAGGCGACAGCCTGCGCCTCAGCGTGGAGTCCAGCAACAAGGAAGAGATGCTGGTATTTACCGACCAGTTCCAGTGCTATAAGACCCGTCTTTCCGATTTTGAGGATGGCAAGGCATCCCAGTTGGGCGATTATCTGCCCCAAAAGCTGGGTATGGATCCCGGTGAAAGTGTAGTACAGATCGTACTGCCCGGGGATTACAAGGGCTTTGTGCTGTTCTTCTTTGAAAACGGCAAGGCCGCAAAAGTGCCCCTGTCTGCTTATGAGACCAAGACCAACCGCAAGAAGCTCACCGGTGCATACTCTGACAAGAGTAAGCTGGTAGAAGCCTTTGCCATGACCGAGGATACCCAAATGGCGGTCTACACCACGGACAGCCGTGCAGTGATCTTCTCCACCGCCCAGCTGCTTCCCAAGACTACCCGGAATACCATTGGCGTTTCGGTGGTATCCTTGAAGAAAAAGGCTGCAGTTTCCGGGGTGCAGCTGCTTAAGGATTGCGGCATCGTCAATCAGAGCCGCTACCGCAGCAGAAACATTCCCTCTGCCGGCGCGCCGCTGAAAGAGGAAGATGCACCGGAAAAGCAGATCAGTTTCGAGGTGTGATCGCGTGAAAAACAAAGTACGCTCTCTGGGGAGTATTTTGCAGATCATCATTGGCAGTGCCCTGTTTGGTGCGGGCTTCAATATGTTCATGGTATCCCATGATATGAACGCGGGCGGCCTTTCGGGTCTTTCCATGATCCTGGTGCATTTGCTTGACTTTGGCACAGTGGGTACGCTGACGATACTCATCAATATCCCCCTGTTTGTCATAGGTGGATGGACGTTGGGAAAACGGTTCTTTTTCCTGTCGCTGATCGGTATGCTTACAAGCTCGGTTTCCATTGATGTGCTCAGCATATTGCCGGTGCCGGAAGCAGATCCGCTGGTGGCGGCGCTCTACGGCGGCGTGCTGTGCGGCTTGGGCTTGGGCACGGTGTTTATGACCGGCGCAACCACCGGCGGCTCGGATATTATCGTGCGCTTACTCAAGCGCAGATGGCCCAATATGGCCATCGGAACCATCAATACCTGCTTTGATCTGACGGTGGTGGCCCTGACGGGCATCGCCTTTGGAGATATGAGTAAGGCACTGTACTGTGGCATTGCCGTATTTGTGATGGGTCAGGTGATCGATGCGGTGGTTTATCGCTTCGACTATTCCAAGGTGGCGCTGATCATCACACAGCACCACGATGCGGTGGCAAAAAAGATCAGCGATGAACTGGGCCGTGGCGCGACCTTCCTCAAGGGTGAGGGTGCATACAGCCACAAGGATACCAAGGTGATCCTCACCGCAGTCAAGCGCCAGCAGCTGGCAGAGCTGAAGGAATTGGTGGTGGCGGTGGATCCCGATGCATTTATCATCGTGCAGGAGGCGCACCAGGTTCTGGGAGACGGCTTCTCCCGTTATTCCAAGGATGCACTGTAAAGAAAGGAGTGGGGAACATGAGAAAAATGATCGCGCTTGTTATGGTGCTGTGTTTGCTGCTCAGTGGATGCAGCTTTTGGACGGACGGCAGTTATTCTTCTGTGAAGCCCCACAAGGAAGCGGCCAATCAAGAAGAAAAGCCGGCAGAAAATGTGTCCGATTATGAGGAGCTGATCCGGGTACTGGAAGCTTTGGTGGAAAACGGCGCGGAAAGCGGCATGCTTTCCATGCAGTATGACACAGAGGATGCCGCCCGGGCGGATCTGGACAAAGCCATCCGGGAGATCCGACAAAATGACCCCTTTGCTGTCTATGCGGTGGAGGAGATCGGCTATGTATTCGGCGCCAGCGGCGGCCGGAATGCAGTCAGTGTGCAGATCACCTACTTGCAGAATCGGGTGCACGCGGACAAGATCCAAAGGGTGCAGACATTGGAGCAGGTAGAGCAGATCCTCGCACAGCATTTGGATGACTGTGATGCCGGTGTGGTGCTGTATTTTGCAGATCCGGGCCAGGTGGACTATGCCCAAATGGTGGCCGATTATGCGCTGGCCTATCCCCAAAAGGTGATGGAAGCGCCGGAAGTGACGGTCAGTCTGTACCCGGAAGAGGGGATCGAGCAGATCGTGGAGCTTAAATTCTCCTATCAGACCAGCCGGGCCCAGCTGCGAACCTTGCAGAATAAGGTCGCGCCCGTGTTTTCTTCTGCGGCGCAGCATTTGGCAGGTGACTGGACAGCAGCTGAAAAAGCCCAGCGGCTTTACGGGTTTTTGATGGATCGGTATGAATACAATATCCAGACCTCCATCACACCGGCATACAGCTTGCTTTTACACGGCGTGGGCGACAGCCGTGCTTTTGCCATGGTTTACAGTGCCATGTGCCGCCAGGCGGGCTTGGACGGCCATGTGGTCACCGGCACACGGGAAGGCGCGCCCTGGGTGTGGAATGCGGTGCAGATCGATGGGGAATACTATTACATAGACTTGCTGCGCTGCAACGAACAGGACGGTTTCCGGCTGTATACACAAGGGGAAATGACCAATTATGTTTGGGATTATTCCGCCTATCCTACTGCAGAATAAATTTCATAAAAACTGAAGAAAAGGTATTGACAAAACGCAGAATTCTGCTATAATACCTTTTGTTCCGCGGGTGTAGCTCATCCGGTAGAGCGCCACCTTGCCAAGGTGGAGGTAGCGAGTTCGAGCCTCGTCACCCGCTCCAGAAAAGAACCCACATTTGTCTACGACAAGTGTGGGTTCTTTTTAATGAAATAAATCCCTTGCGGGATTTGTGAAATAACGCTTCGCGTCATGAAATAGCTGATGCTATGAAATACGCAGCGGCGTATGGGGGATTTATTTTATTTCACATTTTGCCCTCAAGGCAAAATATTTCATAATCCGCAGAATTATTTCATATTGCGTAGCAATATTTCATTCCGTATGTTATACTATACGCAGAGGTGATCGTTATGAAAGAAAACAAACTTATCGATTTATCTACGGATTTTGCCATTAAGATAATTAAACTCTGCGAAACTATCAAAGGCCATTATTCCCTCGTTAATCAGCTGGAGCGCTCTGCAACCTCTATCAATACCGCAAAGGAGAACGGAAAATGAATCTTACCATCAATGATCTGCAAGATTATCTGGCTGATCGCTATTGCGGCTGGGCAAACGAGCAGGGAATGTTCATGAAGCTGGTGGAAGAAATCGGCGAGGTTGCTGAGGTGCTGAATAAAAGGGCCGGCAGAAAAGCATCGGATGAAAATGATTTGCAGGAACAGCTGGGCATCGAATTGGCCGATATGATCCACTATATTGTGGCCATTGCCGCGCTCAATGATATTCCGCTGTCCAAGGTGATTGTGGAAAAAGACCGAATCGCATCGGTAAAATATAACCATACCGTTAACTTGGAAACCTTTGTGGCAACCCATAGCCGGGAGGAACAATAAAAAGAAGCCGCGAACGCGGCTTCTTTTCTTTTACAGCTCCGTAATCACCGGCAAAATCATGGGATTTCGCTTGGTGGTCTTATACAGGTAACCGCTCAAGTCGTTTTTGATGGCGGTCTTGATGGCCGACCAATCTCTGACCCGCTTGCGTTGGCAGCGCTCGATGGCTTCCACTGCCACACCACGCAGTTCATCCATCAGCGCTTCGGATTCCTTCACATAGATAAAGCCCCGGGTGATGATATCCGGGCCGGAAATGATGCTTCCGTCCTGGCCAGACAGATTCAGACATACAACGATCATGCCGTCCTGAGCCAGGTGCTTGCGGTCACGAAGCACCACGCTGCCCACATCGCCCACGCCGGTGCCGTCCACGAAGACCTTGCCTGCAGTGACCGTGCCGGTGATCTTGCAGCTGCGGCCGCCCAGCTCGATCACCGAGCCGATCTCGCCGATGACCACATTCCGGGCAGCGATGCCCATCTGCTGGGCCAGACGGCTGTGGATTTGGAGCATTCGCTGTTCGCCGTGAACAGGGATGAAATATTTGGGTTTACATAACGCATGCAGGATCTTCAGCTCCTCCTGGCAGGCGTGGCCGGAAACGTGCAGACCCTCGCTCTTTTCATACACCACATCCGCGCCCTTGCGGTACAGCTCATTGATGATCCGGGAGACCGCCTTTTCGTTGCCGGGGATGGCAGAGGCGGAGATGATCACCCGGTCACCGGCGGTGATGTCGATCTGCTTGTGGGTGGAGAAGGCCATGCGGTACAGAGCGGACATATTCTCACCCTGGGAGCCGGTGGATACGATGACCACCTTGTTTTTGGGCAGGCTCTTGACAGCACCCAGCTCCACGATGGTGCCGGCGGGCACTTTCAGATAGCCCAGTTCCTGAGCGACCTTCAGCATATTTTCCATGCTCCGGCCGGACACGGCCACTTTTCGTCCGTGTCGGTGGGCGGTAGTCAAAACCGCCTGAATGCGGTGCATGTTGGAGGCGAAGGTGGTGACGATGATCCGCTGATCACAGTTGCGGAACTGCCGGTCAAGGCTCTCGGCAACGATGTTTTCGCTGGGAGTATAACCGGCCCGCTCCACATTGGTGGAGTCCGCCAGAAGGGCCAAAACGCCCTGGTTGCCCAGTTCACCCAGACGGGCCAGGTCGATCATGCCGTCAGAGGCGGTGGGGTCGATCTTGAAGTCGCCGGTCATGACCACAGTGCCCACAGGCGTCTTGATGGCAAAGGCAACCGCGTCAGCGATGGAGTGGTTCACATGGATGAATTCCACAGTGAAACAGCCGGCCTTGACCACATCACCGGGCTTATGGGTGACCAGCTTGACCGAATCCTGCAGCCGGTGCTCTTCCAGCTTCAGTCGGATCAGTCCGTTGGTCATGGCGGTGCCATGGATGGGACAACTGACCTGCTGCATGCAGTAGGGGATGGAGCCGATGTGATCTTCGTGTCCGTGGGTGATGAACATACCCCGCAGCTTCTTCGCGTTCTGCGTCAGATAGGTAAAGTCCGGGATCACCAGATCCACGCCGTACATATCCTCATCCGGGAAGCCCACGCCGCAGTCGATCACGATCATGTCCTTGCCGTATTCCAGCACTGTACAGTTCTTGCCGATCTCGTCCAGACCGCCAAGGGGGATAATTTTCAGTTTTTCTGCCAAAGTATAGTAACTCCTTTCAAAATGCGGCTAAAAAGCCATAACAAAGCAGGCAGCCACTTATCACATTTTGATGCCCTGTATGGCAAATGTGAGGGAAATGCCTGCATTTTTCTTCAATTTTCTTTGCCCGGGTCTGCCCGTCCCGGCGCACTCTTAGGCTAGTATAACACAGAAAAGGGAAAAAGTATACCTATTTTTCAAAGATGCGTTCGACACTTTTTGCAAGATGCAAAAACCCGGCTGCATTTTTGCAGCCGGGTGTGTTTATCAGATTTCCAGACCGTCGATGATCTCTTTCAGCTTTTGGGCGCTGGCTTGCATCTTTTCGGTTTCCTCGGGGGTGAGGGGGGAGATGATCTTGGTGTGAACGCCGTCACTGCCCACAAGGGCCAGAGTGGAAAGGCACACATCCTCCACGCCGTACTCACCGTGCATCATGGTGGAGACGGTTAGGGCTGTGCCGCTGCCGTTGAGGATGCACTTGCAGATGTGGCACACGGAAATGGCCACCGCATAGAAGGTCGCACCTTTGTTTTTGATCACCTGTGCACCGGACTGCTTTACAAAATCCTCCACAGCCTGATGGTCGTCCTTGCTCCAGCGGATGCGCACGGAGTCAGCCACGTTATTCTGATAATCATCGATATGGTTGTTGGCGATGGATGCCAGAGACCAGGGCACAAAGGAGCTGTCACCGTGCTCACCGTAAACATGGGCGTGAACATTCTTGGGACTGATGTGGAAGCGCTTTGCCAGCTCGGACTGCAGCCGGCTGGTGTCCAGTACCGTGCCGGAGCCGAGGATACGATTTTCCGGGATGCCGGAGATCTTGGTGAACACATAAGTCAGAATGTCCACAGGATTTGCCACCAGGATATAGATGGCGTCCGGGGCGTATTTGACGATCTGAGGGGTGATGCTTTTCAGAATGTTCACATTGGCCTGCGCCAGCTCCAGCCGGGTCTGGCCGGGCTTGCGGGGCAGACCGGAGGTGATGATGACGATCTGAGAGCCGGCGGCATCCTCGTAATCGCCGGAGCGAATGATGGCAGGAGAGCAGAACGGGGCACCCTGATAGATATCCATTGCTTCGCCCACAGCCTTCTGCTTGTTGATGTCGATGAGCACCACTTCACTGGCGATGCCCTGCACCATAATATCGTTGGTGATGGCGGCACCGACACTGCCGGCACCGATTACTGTGATTTTGGTTGACATAACGTTTCCTCCTTGCCACTTGGCAATAAATATTTTGCTATCGATAGAATTATACTGTTGCCTTTTGTGGATGTCAATACTGCAAAGATACTTTTGGAAAAAGTGTGAAAAACAGTTGCACCTTTGGTCTTCTTTTGATATAATATGCGGTATAATTGATATAGTGTGGATAGTATACCTATTTTTAGGAGGTGCGGCATATGAACAAAAAACTCGGACGTCTTTTATGGCCGGGTCTTTGGGTATTTTTTACAGTAATGGTCGGCTTTGTTGTTGCTGCCGTGATCACAGAAAATTATATTCTTGCTGCAGTGGAGGGCGGCTTGACCGGCTTGCTGGGCATCTATTATGTTCTATACCGCATGTACCGCCGCAGGGAGATCCAGCAATATGTAAAGACTGTATTTGACAGTGCAGGTGTCAGTGGCGGTGCCGATGTGCCCTTGCCCATGGTGCTGGTGCGCCTGGGAGATCAGGGCATACTGTGGACCAATGACACATTTGCTGCCATCACCGGCTGTCAGGACAAATATTTGCATCAGAAGCTGGAAAATGTGCTGCCGGGTCTTACACTGGACTGGCTGTCCGCCGGTAAGAAAGAGTATCCTTATGATATAAAAGTAGGCAACCGCCGCTACCGGGTATACGGAACGGCACTCCGGGCGGACGACCCGGAAGGAACCGCTTTGGGTATGCTGTATCTGAGCGATCTGACGGAGCTGTATCTTGTCCGGGATGAGTATATCCGTTCCCGGCCTGTTGTCAGCATCATCCTCGTAGACAATTACGAGGAGCTGATCAAAAACCTGACGGAAAGTGCCATTTCCAACCTCAATGCCCGGATCAATGAGGTTATCACCTCCTGGGCGGAGGATTACCACGGCATGCTTCGCCGGTTAGAGCGAAACCGATTCCTGCTGGTGTTTGAAAAGCAGGATCTGGATCGGGCAGTGGAGGGAAAATTCCTCCTGCTGGAAGATATCCACCAGGTGGAAAATCCCACCGGCCTGCAGGCATCCATTTCCCTGGGTATCGGCGTGGACGGTGCGAATTTTGAGGAGAGCTACGATTTCGCCGCACTGGCCATCGAAATGTCTTTGAGCCGTGGCGGTGACCAGGCAGTGATCAAGGATCGCTTCAATTTCACCTTCTACGGCGGACGCAACAAGGAAAACGATCACCGCAGCAAGGTGCGTTCCCGTGTGACGGCCAATTCGCTGATGGAGCTCATCGGCCAAAGCAGCCAGGTATTTATCATGGGCCACAAAAATGCGGACCTGGATGCTGTGGGTGCGGCAATGGGTATTTCCTGCATGTGCCGCAAAAAGGGCAAAAAGGCATATATCGTTCTGGATCTGGAGAAGAACGTGGCAGAAAAGCTGCTGGAGGAGATCCGTGTGGTACCGGAATACCGGGACACCTTTATCTCCGGGCAGGAAGCCCTGCTGCTGTGCGATAACCACAGCACCCTGGTGGTGGTGGATACCAACCGCCCGGATCAGGTGGAATGCCAGAGCCTGCTGGAGGCGATTCCCAAAGTCTGTGTGGTGGATCACCACCGCAGAGCAGCCGCCTACATCAATCCGGTAGTGGTAAATCTGCATGAGCCCTTTGCTTCCTCTGCCGCGGAGCTGGTGACGGAGCTGCTGCAATACGCAGTGGAAAAGTCCGATGTTCTGCCCATTGAGGCCAAGAGCCTGATGGCGGGTATTTTCCTGGATACCAAGAGCTTCAATGTCCGCACGGGCGAGCGTACCTTTGAGGCTGCCGCTGTACTGCGGCAGTGGGGCGCGGACACGGTGGAGGTCAAAAAGCTTTTGCAAAACGATTTCCAGGATACCATGTCCAAATATCAGATCATCAAGTCCGCCCGGCTGTACCGCCAGGAGCTGGCCATCGCGGCACTGACCACCACCACATCCCGGGCGCTGGCCGCCCAGGCAGCGGACGAGCTGCTGAATATCTCCGGTATTACGGCTTCGTTCGTGCTGTACCCGGATGGGGATGACGGCGAGATGGTGTGGATCTCCGCCCGTTCCATTGGCGATGCCAACGTGCAGGTGATCCTGGAGCCTTTGGGCGGTGGCGGCAATACCGCAACGGCCGGTGCGCAGCTGTCCGGCTGTACGGTCAAGGAGGCATTGGATCAATTAGTGGCTTCCATTGATAAATTCTACGAAGAATAAATAGGAGTAAATGTTATGAAAGTAATTCTGTTGCAAGATGTTAAGGGTAAGGGCAAGAAAGGCCAAATGATCGAGGTTTCCGACGGCTACGCCCGCAACTTTATGCTGCCTAAAAAGATAGCCATTGAGGCTACACCGGATGCCATCAATACCATGCGTATGAATGACAAGGCTACCCAGGAGCGTATTGCCAAGGAAAAGGCAGAGGCTCTGGCGCTGTCCAAGCAACTGCGGGAGCTGACCTTGGTGGTGACAGCCAAGGGTGGCGGTGCGGGCCGTCTGTTCGGTTCTGTAACCAACCAGGAAATTGCCGACGCACTGAAAGCCAAGACCGGTATCACTCTGGATAAGCGCAAAATCGTGATCGCAGATACCATTAAGTCCGTGGGTACGTACACCGTTACCTGCAAGCTGGGCTATGAGATCACTGCGCCGCTGACGGTGAAGATCGAAGAGGCGTAATTTTTAATATTAGCAAATTCACTTGCCTCTCCCTATGGGAGAGGTGGCAAAAATCTCTGATTTTTGACGGAGAGGGTGTCTGTATTTGCCCTCTCAGTCAGCCTGTTCGGCTGACAGCTCCCCCACAGGGGGAGCCAAGGAAGGATCATAAGATAGAAGAGGTAGGGAGGAATAAACATGGATGAACAGTTGATGGCGCGGCAGCAGCCTCATGATTTGGATGCGGAGCAGTCCGTTCTGGGCTCCATCCTTATTGACAGCCGCTGCATCACCGATGTGATCGGTGTGGTGCAGCCGGAGGATTTTTATCTTCAACAGAACAGAGAGATCTTTGAAGTGATCTATTCCATGTTTAACCTGGCTCAGGCCATCGACCCGGTGACCGTGCTGGACAAGATGCGCGAGGCCGGAGTCTATCACGACAATTCCCGGGACTACATCATGCAGCTCATGGAGATCACTCCCACCGCCGCCAATGCGGTGCGGTACGCAAACATCGTCCGGGAGAAGGCCATGCTGCGCAGCCTTTCACAGGCTGGCGTGGATATTACGGAAATGGTGCAGGAGCAGGTGGGAACACCGGCTGAGATGCTGGAATCCGCGGAAAAGAAGATCTATGCCCTGCGCAAGGGTGACCGCCGGGATTCCTTGGAGCACATCGGCACGATTTTGCACAAGGTGTATGATCGGCTGAATGAGCTGGCACAGTCCGACTCTGCCATTCCCGGTCTGTCCACGGGATTGCGGGATCTGGACAGGAAGATCAATGGCCTCAACAAGGGAAATCTGTTGTTGGTGGCGGCCCGTCCTGCCATGGGCAAGACCTCCTTTGCGCTGAATATTTGCCTGAATGTGGCGAAGAAGTATAAAAAGACCGTTGCGTTCTTCTCCTTGGAAATGTCCCGGGAGGAGCTGGCCATGCGACTTCTTTCCAGCGAAAGCTTTGTGGACAGCCAAAAAATGGCCACCGGCAAGCTGACGGAGGAGGAATGGGTCAAGATCGGTATGGCATCCTCTGCCTTAAGTCAGACAGACATCCGGGTGGATGATAACGGCGGCATCACAGTTGCGGAAATGAATGCAAAGTGCCGCCGGCTGGACAATTTGGGCTTGGTTATTATTGACTATCTGCAGTTGATGCAGGGCTCGGGCTATGGCAAGGGCAATGACAACCGCGTTCAGGTGGTCAGCGATATTTCCCGTTCTTTGAAGATCATGGCCAAGGAGCTGAATGTTCCTGTTATTTGTCTGAGCCAGCTGAACCGTGCGGCGGAAGGCCGTTCGGACAAGCGGCCTGTACTGTCCGACCTTCGGGAATCCGGTTCTATCGAACAGGATGCCGACAGCGTCATGATGCTCTATCGTGACGATTACTATAATCCCAATACGGAAGAAAAGAATATTGCAGAGTGTATCGTTGCCAAGAACCGCCATGGCGAGATCGGCACGGTGAAGCTGCAATGGCTGCCTCAGTACACCACCTTCGCGGACAGGGAGTGGAAGCATGCTGAATAAGCTGCGAAAGCTTCTGCGGCAGTATGACATGGTCGCACCCGGCGATCATGTGACCTGTGCGGTGTCCGGCGGCGCGGATTCTGTGGCGCTGCTGTTTGGAATGTACCTTTTACGGGAAAAATTGGGTATTACCCTGTCTGCCGCCCATTTTAACCACCGTCTTCGTGGCGAAGAATCCGACAGGGACGAACAATTCGTCCGGGATTTCTGCAGCCGCTATGACATCCCGCTTTCAGTAGGAAGTGCCCGGGTGGCAGCCGGCAAAAAAGGACTGGAGGCTGCCGCAAGAGAGGCAAGATATGCATTTTTCGCCACGCTTCCCGGCAAAATCGCCACCGCCCATACAGCGGATGACAACGCAGAAACTGTTTTGATGCACCTGGTCCGGGGAACGGGCCTGCGTGGTCTTGGGGGAATCAGCCCGGTGAACGGGAATATCATCCGCCCCATGCTCACAGTGACCCGGCAGGAAGTATTGGCCTTTTTGGAGAAATACTGCCTGAGCCACGTGGAGGACAGCTCCAATAAAACCGACGATTTCCTTCGCAACCGTCTGCGTCATAGGGTGATGCCCTTCTTGAAAGAGGAAAATCCCCGCCTGGCGGAGAATTTGTCACAGATGGCCATGGAGCTGCGCCAGGATGCGCAAGCTCTGGAGCTTGACGGAAAACTGCCGTCAGTTGGGGAGCTTCGTGAAATGGATCCTGCTTTGCGCAGCCGCAAAATCAGCCGATTCTTGAAGGAAAACGGCGTTCCGGAGCCGGAGCGGAGTCATATCCGGGCTGTGGACAGTCTGATTTTTTCGGAAAAACCGTCTGCCAGGACAAATTTGCCCGGCGCAGTGACTGTTGGACGCAATTATGACCGGCTGGTGGTATTGGAGCAAAAAACGGCACCGGATGAGGTCACACTTCTGCCGGGGGATACATTGCAGCTGCCCCAATGGGGAATGACGGCTTCCTATGTTCCTGCGCAGCAGATCATCAACACAAAAGAAATTTTCACCGTCAGCGCATCCGGCCCTGTGGTGCTGCGATCCAGACAGGCAGGGGACAGCATTCGCTTGAATGCAGGCACCTGCACACTGAAAAAGCTTTTTATAGACCGAAAAATTCCTGCCCATCAGCGGCCGTACATTCCTGTGCTGGCGGACGGGCAGGGCGTGCTGGGAGTTTATGGCATCGGTGCCAATGTGGACCGGCTTGCAGCGCAGCTTCCGGCAATGCAAATTCGGCTGGAAGTATTGAAATAACACAGAGGGAGACTTGGTTATGGAGAAAGATATTCAGGAGGTCATGCTGACCGAAGCGCAGATCCAGGCTCGTATCGAGGAATTGGGCAAAATTCTGACCGAAGAGTACCGGGACAAAAATCCCGTGGTTTTGGGTGTACTGAAGGGCGTGGTGATCTTTTATGCGGACATGATCCGTAAGATCAATGTGCCCTGCCAAATGGATTTTATGTGGGTATCTTCCTATGAGGGAACGGATTCCACCGGCTCGGTGGTGGTCAAGCGGGACATCACCACGGACATTAAGGATCGCCATGTGCTGATCCTGGAGGATATTTTTGATACAGGAAACTCTCTTTCCTTTATCTATGACCACTTGATGAAAAAAGAGCCTGCATCGCTGAAGATCTGCACCCTGCTTGACAAGCCTTCCCGGAGAAAGCCGGGCGTGACGCTGCAGGCGGATTATGTGGGCTTTACCATTCCCAATGCCTTTGTGGTGGGCTACGGCCTGGATTACAATGAATATTACCGGAATCTGCCCTATGTTGGGATTTTGAAGCCGGAAGCATATACTTAATTAGAAGGAGTACCCAATTGAAGAAACGTAAATTCTTATCAGTGCCGATGTATCTGATCATCCTGGTACTGCTGCTTAGCATTATCACCGTAATTTTTGGCGGACGGGTGGATGATCTGAGCTATTCACAGGTGCTTGAGCTGTTCCATTCGGAACAGGTGAAGAGCTTTGTCGTGGAGGAGAACACCATCTATTTGGAGCTGCATGGCTCCTACGAAGGCAAATCCGCGCTGACCTGCCGTCTAGCAGACCCGGAGGGCTTCCATCGGCAGATGCAGGCGGTGCTTGAGGAGCAGAGCAAAAGCGGTGTGCTTCAAAGCTATGATTTCCTGCCGGAAAGTGAGTTTTCTCCCTATGATTTGATCCTGCCGCTTCTGATCGTGGGTCTGGTCCTGTTGGTGCTGTGGGTGCTGCTCATGGGCCGGATCAATGCCGGCGGTAACAATCCTATGGCCAACTTTGGCAGAGCGCGCACCACTCTGGGCGTACCCGGCGGCAGCAAGGTCACCTTTGATGATGTGGCCGGCGCGGAGGAAGAAAAAGAGGAATTGCAGGAGATCGTGGATTTTCTCCGTGACCCTGCGAAATTCAAGGAGATCGGTGCCCGGATCCCCCACGGCTTGCTGCTGGTGGGCCCTCCCGGCACAGGAAAGACCCTGCTTGCCCGTGCAGTGGCCGGTGAGGCGGATGTGCAGTTTTTGTCCATTTCCGGCTCGGATTTTGTGGAGCTGTATGTGGGCGTGGGCGCAAGCCGTGTCCGTGACCTGTTTGACCAGGCCAAGAAGGTAGCCCCGGCGATCATTTTTATCGATGAGATCGATGCGGTAGGCCGCAAGCGTGGCTCCGGCCTCGGCGGCGGCCATGATGAAAAAGAGCAGACACTGAACCAGCTGCTGGTGGAGATGGATGGCTTTGCGAAAAACGAAGGCGTTATCGTCCTGGCTGCCACCAACCGCCCCGATATTCTCGATCCTGCGCTTCTGCGACCCGGTCGGTTCGACCGGCAGATCCATGTGGGTGCGCCGGATGTAAAGGGCCGCGAGGATATCCTCAAGGTCCATTCCAAGGGCAAACGGCTGGACAGCGATGTGGATCTGAAGCTGGTGGCCCGTTCCACTGTGGGCTTCACCGGTGCGGATCTGAGCAATCTGATGAATGAGGCGGCCATCCGTGCTGCCCGGAATGACCGCAAGGTGCTGACCATGGAGGATCTGAACGAATCCATGATGAAGATCCTGGCTGGTCCGGAAAAGCGCAGCCGCGTGCGTCAGCGCAAGGACCTGAAGGAGACTGCCATCCATGAAGCCGGTCACGCCGTTGCCATGTACCATCTGCCCACCCAGGACCCTGTGCTGCAGATCACCATTGTGCCCCGGGGTCAAAGCCTGGGTGCCACTTGGCACATTCCCAGGGATGACAGCTTCAATCTGACCCGGAATCAGATGTATGAGCAGATCGTAGGTCTGCTGGGCGGCCGCGTAGCGGAGGCCCTGTTCCTGGGGGATATTTCCGTGGGGGCATCCAATGACATCGACCGGGCGACCAAGCTGGCCCGGGATATGGTGGCCCGGTACGGCATGTGCGAGGAGCTGGGTACGGTGAGCTACCTGGGCGGCGGTGAGGTGTTCATCGGTCGGGATTATCAGACCACAAAGAGTTATTCTGAAAAGGTGGCCGGAACGATCGATGATCAGGTCAAGCTCCTGGTGGACAAGGCCTATGCCCAGTGTGCCGAGATCCTCAAGGCAAATGAGGACAAGGTGATGGCGGTGGTTGATCACCTGCTGGAGCACGAGACCATGACAGGCAAGCAGTTTGAAGACTGTATGGCAGGCCGGGAAATCGGCGAGGCTACCAAGGTGTCTCTGTTTGATGCGAATCGCGAGGAAGAATAATGAAAAGGTGCTGTTGCATTGCAACGGCACCTTTTATATCTGTGGCCGTATCAACGGTGGAACGGGTCCGGCATCCGTTATCGAAGCATCGCTGGGCATCATGCTGAAAAGTCCGCTGAGATACAGGGCTTTTTGGGGTTCGATCCGCATCCAGTCTCCGCCGTCAATGCGCATATATTGGTCAGCGCGCTGTTCGTAAAGGCGCTGTGAGCCGTCGGAATAGATCAGTGTGATCGAGTAGCACCGGCCCGTGGCCAGCTCCGGGTCTTCCCGGGGGATGCCGTAGGGATCCACATAGCGCAGGTAATCCAGAATATGCCGGATGCTTTCTTCCCGGTAAAAATCCCGCTGCGCTGAAAGCGCTCCGTTTTCATAAACGACACTTACCTGCGTTATGATCCGGTAAGGCCGGAGATCTTTTTGCAGTAACACGCGGCAGCAGCCGGATAGGGACAGCAGAACAAGAGGCAAGCTGCAAAAGCAAATTTTTTTCCACAAACCCATTTTCGTGACATCCCCCCTGAAGCTAGAATATGCAAAATAATTGATTTTATCGTAGAAAAAATCCGTAAAAAATGCCACTAATAGGCATTATCCCCTATTTTGTCGATGAATATGTTTGGAATACCGCAGAAAATGTGGCATTTCCCTTGAAAGAGCCAAACCCTTTATCCTATAATGCCAGTACATTTTACCCATTACGGCAAGGGGGCAGGCAGATGTACAGAAGAATGTGCGGGGCGTTGGCGTTGGCAATAGGGGTTTTGGGAGTGCTGTGTGGCTGTGACACGCAGGTGGAAACGGTTGTGCCCGGGGCTTGGGAAGAGGCTTCTGAGAAACCACAGGTCACAGCAGCACCTGCGGAATTTCCTGTGACACTGTCGGGCGGGACGCTGATCGCAGAAGAGCTGGTATGTTACCAAGGCCCTTACTGGGAAGATCAGAGTGGCGTGTCGGTAGAGAATGTGGCGGGGCTTATGATCTCCAATCCCACAAACAGCATGGTGGAATTTGCAGCCTTTGTGGTGGAGCAGGCAGGGCAGAGACTGTACTTTTTTGTGTATTGCCTGCCGCCGCAGAGCCGGTGCTTGGTGCTGGAATATAACAAAAAAGCCTGTGACCCAGAGTCGGTCACAGGCTGTCGGGAGCTTTGTGTTCGGTGGGCTCAGCAGGAGCTGAGCCGGGAGCAGGTGGATTATGTAGGTTTTGGCCCGCTGATGACCGTCATCAACCGGGATACCCGGGAGCTTCGCCATGTTACGGTTCGGTATAAGCAGTATGTGTCTGAGGGCGGTTACTATTTGGGCGGACAGGCCTATTCTGCGCATGTATTTTTTCTGCAGCCGGGGCAGCGGCGTTCCATTATGCCCGAGCATTATGATGCACAGTACGCCCGGATCGTGGGAATTGAATTGGAAATGTAAAAGAGCCTGCTTTTGCAGGCTCTTTTTTATCCGCGCATGATGCGTTTTTTGGCGATATTGATCGGGCCTTCCTGCATGTGGTTGATCCATGCAAGGCTTTTGCCGCAGCCGTAGGCCACACAGGAATCGGCATCGTCCGCCAGGGTGCACATAATGCCCGTGGCATCCATCAGCAGCTTATCCATGCCCCACAGCTGACTGCCGCCGCCGGTGAGGGTGATTCCGTTTTCGGAAATGTCGCTGACCAACTCAGGAGAGGTCATTTCCAGAACGGACAGCACCTCTTCCGCGATCTGCCGGGCCGGCCGGCGCAGAACGTCATAGATATCGTCGGAGTAGAGCGTGGCCTCTCTGGGAACACCGGATTTGGCATCACGGCCCTTGACCGTATAGCTGACATTTTCCGAACGGGGATAGACAGAACCGATCTGGATCTTCACATCCTCAGCAGTTGCCTGGCCGATGACCACGCCGTGCTTCCGGCGAACATACCGGCCAATGGCTTCGTCAAAAGTGCCGCCGGCCACCTTGATGGAGGAGGAAACGGCTACGCCGTTCAGCGACAGCACGGCCACATCCGTTGTGCCGCAGCCGATGTTGACCACCATATGTCCCTTGGGAGAGCGCAGATCCAATCCCGCGCCCATGCCGGCAGCCAACGGCTCTTCAATGAGATACACCCGCCGTGCGCCGGCCTCGATGGCAGCGTTGATCACAGTCCGTTCCTCAACCTCGGTAACGCCGCTGGGAACGCTGATGACTACCCGGGGCTTGGGGGTGAACAGTGAAGTCTTTGCAGCTTCCTTGAACAGCTCCCGGAGCATTTGCACCGTCATTTCATGGTCGGAGATCACGCCGTCCTTGATCGGATGCATGGCCACCACATTGCCGGGTGTCCGGCCCAGCATATTCCGGGCGGCAGAGCCTACCTGGATGATCTTGCCGGTGTTTTTATCCACCGCAACCACGGATGGCTCCCGAACCACAACACCCTTGCCGTCCACATAAATCAGCACATTGGCAGTACCCAGGTCAATGCCCAGGTCGTGAGATAATAATTGCATAGCTTTCACCTAACTTTGTTATTTGCCCGGTGCCGGGCAATAGCCACAGCACCGCAATGAATTTCTTTTGCACCGGCAGTCAGAAGAACCCGGGCGCATTCACCGGCAGTTGCGCCGGTGGTGATGATGTCATCCAGCAAAAGGATGCGTTTGCCCCGGAACAGTTCTGCATTTTCTATCCGATACGCGCCAAGCACATTGGCCCGGCGTTGAGCCTCGCCGATGATCCGGGCCTGTGGGCGATTGTGCCGAACCTTCCGCAGGAGAGGCACAGGCTCTAAGCCCAGTTCCTGCCCCACGGCTTGGGCGAGAAGCTCCACCTGATCATATCCACGCCGCAGTCGGCGCAGGCGACTGACGGGCACCCAGGTCAGAAGATCCAGAGCGTCCGGTTGGGCTTCCTGCAGCTTCATGGCAAGAAGCCGACCATAGCCCACAGCATAGCTTCGCGCACCTTGAAACTTGTAGCGAAGCAAGCTTCGCCTTGCGTTGTCTTCATAATACCAAACTGCCGTCCAACTGTCAATAAAGGGAAGCTTTTTCCGGAAATTTGTGCACTCCGGGCCATTTACACGGCATTTGCGGCATAGATCCAGTTCATCATCCTTCAGCACCTGCCTGCACAGCAGACACTTGGGCGGGAACAAAACCGAAAGCAGCCATTTTACAAATTTCATCATGCTTTCCCCTGCAGGCGCAGCTTCAGCCCGGTGTATCGGCGGCCGCGCTTGGCGTTCTCTGTCATGGCGGCCACGGTCTCTGCCCGACCTACGATGATCAGCAGCTCCCGTGCCCGGGTGATGGCGGTGTACAATACACTTCGGCTGAGCAGATACGGTGAGCCGCTCCATGCACATAGGATCACAGCCCGGTATTCGCTGCCCTGACTTTTGTGAACAGTCATGGCGTAGGCCGGCTCCAGTTCGTTGAGCTGGGCAAAGTCGTAGTCCGCTTCCCGATCATCGAATACCACAGTCATGGTCTCCATGTGAGGGTCGATACAGGTGATGGTGCCCACATCGCCATTGAAAATGCCGGTGCCAACGGCACTGCCATCCTGCTTTTTCCACATAATGTCGTAGTTATTCCGGATCTGCATGACCCGGTCGCCCTCCCGAAAGGCAAAGTCGCCGAATTGACGTTCCTTTTTGCCGCCGCCCGGAGGATTGAGAGCAGCCTGCAATGTTTGATTCAGCACCGCTGTGCCCACGCCGCCCTTGCGGGTGGGGGAGAGGACTTGGATCTCCGTTGCCGGGATGCCCATTTTTTGGGGTAGCCGGGTGGTGCACAGGCCGGTGATCGTTTGACGCATTTCCTCTTCTGACCGACAGGGCAGGAAGAAAAAGTCGCTTTTTACATTTTTAAGCTCCGGCATCTGGCCGTTATTGACCCGGTGGGCGTTCATGACAATGAGGCTTTCCTGGGCCTGTCGGAAGATCTCTGTCAACCGGACAGTAGGAAGCGCTCCGCTTCGCAGCATATCCCCAAAGGGAAAGCCCGGGCCTACCGGAGGCAGCTGATCCGGGTCACCCACGAAGATCAGCCGTTTTCCCTCAGGGATCGCCCGCAAAAGACTGTGCAGAAGCAGCACATCCACCATGCTCATTTCGTCCACGATCACCACATCGGTCTTCAGAGGATTGGCTTCATCCCGCAAAAAGACCATGTCCCCGGTGGCGGGGTCGATGGTGCTTTCCAGCAGGCGGTGGATGGTGGAGGCCTCCTCGCCGGTGACCTCGGTCAGCCGCTTGGCGGCACGTCCGGTGGGGGCTGCCATCACATAGCTCAGCTGCATCTGTCCCAGCAAGGACAAAAGCCCCTTCATAATGGTGGATACGGATAGGTAACTCTTTGAAATTATCTCCAAGTTTTCCCCCCGTCTACACCGTGCATGCGAGTTTCCCCGCACACGGCGTGCCATCGTAGTTTAAGTTAACTTTTCACTTACAAGATTA
>SVMG01000013.1 GCA_015067545.1 Oscillospiraceae bacterium | reverse complement strand
CTCCTTCTCTCGCTTTTGCGGCAATGCCACAGCAAAAATATATGTAAGACTTACCCCTATAGCCAATAAAATAGAGAACGCTACCGTTGCAAGAATAATCTTCCTCTTTTTAGTCATAAAGATCCCCACCTAATTTGTTAATCATCTTAAAAGTGGCCGTCAAATTCCAATTTATCGAACTGTTCGACATATTGGAATTTATCAATCTAAATCAAGGTTAATCTCGTATTGGTCATCAATGAGAATAAAGTTTGCATTATGCTTTTTCGCAAGTGCGGTTTTGCCCGTATGGGATGCCCCTGTAATTAAAATAACCATTATCTCACCTGCAAATTATTTATCTTCTTTCACTGCCAGCGCAAGGTACAGGGCATAGCCGCCACCGATCACCGCAAGCAAAATGCCGGAGACGATCTCTCTTTGGGGCGTCATAGCTGCTTCGTTAGCAAAGGCGCTGAGGCCATTGAAAATGCTGTGGGTGAGGATACAGGGCATCAGGCTCTTGGTCCTGCAATAGATCATCACGAAGGCAAAGCCGATGGCGATGGCATACAC
The DNA here is from genome assembly GCA_015067545.1 of Oscillospiraceae bacterium. Lineage (GTDB taxonomy): Bacteria > Bacillota > Clostridia > Oscillospirales > Oscillospiraceae > Faecousia. Next base: position 34,123 of record SVMG01000013.1, on the reverse strand, counting down.
CACCTGCAAAAGATTCGGCAACAGTTCTGCACCTGAGCCATTAAAGAGATTCACGATATGCCCGATGCCAAAGGTCACACTAGAAACAATGATGGCGGATCTCACACCGTTCTTGACCATGGCCTTGAACAAAAGACCCCGGAAGATCATTTCCTCAAGAAAGCCGACGCAGAACATAGACAGAACATACAGCACCGTTTCCAGAGGTGTCAGATTCATCCCTATGCCATACCACAAATTCGCCGTCAGCAGAACAAGCAGCGGAGCGTAAAACAGCATCTTTGCGGCAGGCAGCTGGGGCTTGCAAAGGCCGTACTTTTCCATCAGACTGTTCTTGCAGACAAAGAAATACAAAATTGCGGACAGCGCGATCAGTATGGGCAAAGTCACGATCTTGTCGATGCCCAAATCTGCCGATATATTATCTCCTATGGATGCAAGGACAACATAGGCAATAATCCACGCTACCGCAAACCAAATCTCGCTTTTTGCATATAGCTTTTTGAGCATAGGTATCCCTCCCTTGTCCTGAAAACATTATATCGCATTTTTCCGAGGTTCGCAACAAAAAGCGGATGCCGAAGCATCCGCAATTGCCTGTTATAGACGGGTGAGATAGATGTCAATATACTATTATATCCGCATACATTCATGCCGTCCACCTCCCGAGACCATGGCGCGGTATATCCCTTCCTCTCTTTTCTGTCGCATTTTTGTGACAACTTAGCATCATCCGCAAAATAGCTGTCGCTTTTTATGGTCATATCTGCTACAATATATTCAAAGAGAGAAATAACCTATATTGCTTGCTGCGATTAAGGCAACGCACAACACAAGGATATGGAGGTAGCAATATGACATTCAAGATCAGTGGCTTTGGCAGCACTCCCGAATTCGCCGCCATGCTGCAGCTCCGGGAGACACTGAAAATCATCGAAAAGCACTATGCGGAAGAATTCGAACGCACCGGCTATGTTGCAGCCATCAACAAGGAACATTGTTCGCATTTGCCGTGGATGGTAAAGAAACGGGCAGCTTTACGCTGTAACACGTATACATAGGAGAGAATTGTATGACTTCAAATATTATTTATCACGACTTTGTAAGCACCAATATTATTTTGGAAAAAAGCACCGCAAGTGCTTCCCCTTTTGCCAAAGCCAAGCGCGTTATCAAGGCAAACAGATGCTTAAACAAAGTGTTAAACGCCATCTGCACACTTCTGTGTGGCGTCTGCGTCGGGATCAGTATTACGGTTTTAGTAAATCTGTTGACCGTTGGATAATTGCCATAATGAAAGGCCGGTGTTGAGGACATCCCCAACACCGGTTTCTTTACCCTATGATCAAATTTGCCCGTTCTTTGTAGTCCTGCACCAATGACTCCGGAGACAGCAATTTCATCTCCCCCGCAAACTGGAACAGCCACCCCCAAAATACCGGACTGATCTGCACCTTCACTGTGGCAACGCATTTATGCTCACCGCAGCGCATCATTTTCGTGTCCTCGCCAAACTTATCAAATACGACACCTATGAGACTGTCTTCAAATTCAAGCACGATATCTACCGCTTCACCGGCATACATTTTGAACGCCTGCTCCGTTTACGGGCCGATCTCAGCTTTCAAAGCAATGGCCGTATCGGTGATTGCATCCTCCAATACTGTTACGGATTCCATACGGTCTACGCGGTAGGTAGAGGTTTTCTGATGACGGGAGCTGTAACAGAGCATATAGTAGTTATCCTCGTTAAACACCAACGCGATGGGCTCCACCACATAGCGGTGTCCATCCCGTCGGTAAACCTTTTGCCCTTGCTCGTTCAAATCAAAATACCGGAACAGCACCTTCTTCTGTTGATCGATAGCCTGTTCCAAAGCATCCACATTGTAGAAGATCTGCTCGTTGGAGTGCTTGGTGGTCTTGAAATTAACAATGTTCCCTTTCAGAATCTCCGCCTGATGACTACCGCCCAGTACTGAGATTTTTTCCAGCAGCTCCTCTGTTTTCTTTTTTGTGATAAAACTGGCCGCCTGTACGGCATCCATAAGGATTTTCAGCTCCGGAATGCTGAAGCTGCGGTCTTCCACATAATATCCCTTTTCGTGTCCCACAGTGGTATCCATGACCTCGTAGCCTTGTTCGTTGAGCAGTGCGATATCCTTGCTCAATGTTCTGCGGTCACAGATGATCCCCATCTCATCCAGGCGAGCACAAATTTGGTTCGTCGTCATGGGATGCTGCTCATCCGTATCCATCCGCAATAGTTCCAACAGCTTGAGAAGCTTGATTTTGCGATAATTGTCCTGTGCCATGTGTCGTTCCTCCGATGGAAGGTTATTGTCCACTAATGGTATCATATCATGCCACTATACAAAATGCAACGCACTTGTGTCACTATTTCGTGCGTTGCCCTGCATGCAAACAACCGCCAAAATTCCAAAATTGGGCGTTATGACATAAGCGCACCCAGCATTGCGTCCGCTTACTGCCATAAAACAGCCGTTGGGGTCATTTTGCAACATTTTTGATTTTGGATATGATACAATACAGCCACAGGAGGTGAGGCGATGAAATTTAATCTGATCGTCGATAAAACAAAGGACGAAGAAGTGGTCGCAACAGTCCATAGCCGCTCAGCCTTAACGGATGAAATCGAAGCACTCATATTAAAGTACACCGGTGCTGACCGCATTCCAGGTTACCGGGAGGACGATATGAAAATGCTGGCATTCTCGGAAATCGAATGTGTCACCGTGCTGGATGGCAAGACCTATGCCATCGATTCCAAGAACCGGCATTACCGTCTCAAGCAACGGCTGTATGAACTGGAAAGCATACTTCCCTCGTCCTTCATCCGCATCAACAAAAGCACTCTGGCCAACGAAAACCGCCTGGAACGGTTTGCTGTCACCTACGCAGGCAGTGTGGATGCCGTTTTCAAATGCGGCTACACGGAATATGTTTCCCGGCGGTGCTTTGCCCAAATCAAAAGGAGGTTTGAATCAAAATGAAAAAGTTTTGGAAGCAATTTTTACTCAGAGGTCTGCTCTGCGCAGGAGGTGGCCCGTTGGTGCTCGCCGTCATCTATGGCATTCTGGGTGTCACCGGCACGGTTGAAGCTCTATCCCCCGGCGAGGTCTGCACAGGCATCGTGACTATCCTGCTGCTTGCCTTTATCGCGGCAGGTATGACCGCCATCTATCAAATGGAGCAGCTTCCCCTGCCCATTATGATCCTGCTCCACGGCGGCGGGCTGTACGTTGCCTATATTCTCACCTATTTGATCAATGGCTGGCTGCAGCAAGCTTTGGTCCCCATTGCCATTTTCACCGGTATTTTTGTTGCGGGCTATGCCGTGATCTGGCTTATCATTTACTGCGTGGAGAAAGGTAAAGCAGAAGCACTCAACAGAAAACTGAAAGGATCTGCATAAACACTAGACCTGGGATTGCGTAGGCAATTCCAGGTCTTGCTTTAGTCTTTGGTTTGATGCCACAGCCGCTGCAGCAGGTCTCCCTGCAGATAGAAGGTGGTTTCAAAATGCATAAACTTATCCGTATTGCCATCCCACAGGAGCATCAGCTTCGGTGGGAATTCTTCGTCCCCCGCCCAAAACTGCAACAGCACCGGAAAAAAGGGCGTCACCGGAATCCGGCAGGTCACATCTGCGCCCGCCATAGGAGCAAGCAGCACACCGTTTAAGCTTTCACAGGCAGAGATCAGCTCTTCCATGTGTCCGTCAAACAACGCGGCATACTTCTCTGTAAAAGTATCGGTTTCGGTAACACCGGTGACTACAAAGTGCCCCACCGCGCACCAGTGTCCGACCAATGCCGGGGCTGTTTCGCCCTGATGATAGCACAGTAAGTCATAGATGGTCATGACCGTGCTGAAGCAACGGCATGCCTTCCACGCACCATTGATGGATTCTTCCACACCCCCATCTTTTCTATTGATGCGACAGGGGGTATTCAAATAAGTCAGGTAGATGTACTGCTCGTCCGCTTCCAATTGAAATTTACGGATCAGTGATTGCTGATCGTACTGCAGAAATATCTGCTTGCCGATATCCACCTGAAGATCGTAGTTAGAAATGTTCTCTGCCATAACGCCTCACAAAATAAATGGGATAATTGTGTACTTTCTGCTGGTACTCTGCATAGCCCGACCATTCTCTTGTCAGTAGATCCTCATCTTTCAAACGGACTATGATAATTGCCACATGGACTGCAAAGAAATTTTGCCAATCCATTCACCAGAGGCCTCATTGTTCCTCCTCCGCCTCCAAATAAAAGCTCACAGGACGGAAGCCGTCGTTACAACTGATCATTGCCGAGTAGGGATTCTTCATCCAGCCGTCATAGAAGTTCCCGCCACCGGCCGCCAAAGTCTTCACAAAGGATGCCATACTGTCCCATGCGCTGTCACAGAAATTCTCCGGCTTTTGGCCGTTCTCGCAGATCCAAACCATTCCCTCCTCCACATCGCAGGCATGCTGGATGGGATTCTCGTATTTCTTCATCAGATCAGGATAGCAGGCCTTGCGAACGGCGGTAATCTTTACTTTTTTCATGTCGCGTCACCTCTTGGATTTATTATACCATGCAAATGCACCGCATGCAACGGCTGTACTGCTTTTGGCCCAAAAACCCGTGTTTGTCCTTCTTCTTAAGAAATTCTTAATTTTGTATTTTCCCATGGAATTGCTATAATAAAGCCGGAAAATGTCAAATTCTGTACAATTCGGAGGCATCCAGTTATGGAACTTTGGTCCCCTGAGCATATTAAAACACTTCTCCCCGCCTTGGTGGTGATGATCCTGCTGAGCATTGCCTTGCGTGCATGGCTGGGCAAGAAGGATCTGAAAATTCGAATGATCCCCGTGCAGATCATTGCCGTGCTTTTGCTGATTCTGGAAGTGGGCAAGCAGGCCGCTTCCTTCTCGCGGGGCTATGACCTGTACCATATTCCCCTGCACTTCTGTTCCTTGCTTCTGTTCACCCTGCCGGCCATGGCCTTTTACAAGGGCAAATACACCCAGCAGGTGCGCGCCATTGGCACTGCCACCTGTGGCGCGATCTTTTGGCTGACGGCTATCTATCCCTGTCTGATTTACAGTGCAGGAAATATCGAAGGCTTCTTTTCAAGTTTCCTGGATGCCCACACTGTGATATTCCACAATTTGGCCATGCTGGCCTTTCTGCTGATCGTGGCATTGGATCTGCACACCCCTGCTCCCAAGGGCGAGCATAAGAACATCATTCTGTTCTTGACTGTTTTCTGTGTCGTTGCCGCCGTTGTGTCTCAGCTTTTGGAAACCAACTACGCCGGCTTCTATCACTGCAATGTTCCTCCCATCGAAAATATCCGGTTGATGCTGCAGCCCATCATTGGCTACTGGCCCGCCCAGCTGATCTACATCGTGGGTCTGACCGCTGTGCACTACGGCTTCGTCATCGGCTTCTATTGCATTTATAAAGGCATCCGCCGCCTGCTGACAAAGAAGACTCCTGTTTAATCTAAAAAGCACCGCCACATTGGCGGTGCTTTTTGTCTTGTATTGTGGAAAAGACAATGCTATAATGGGTCGAGAAACGGAGTGATTTTATGCTTGCGGTATTTGTCAATGCAGCCACTGTCATTTTGGGCAGTATTTTGGGTATGCTGCTGAATAAGCGGCTGAAAGAGGAATATACCAAAACCATCATTGCCTGCATGGGTATCTGCACCATGGTCATCGGCATCACCGGAGCCATCGCCACCTCCAATATCATCATTGTCATCGTCTGTTTGGTGGTGGGAACCATTCTGGGCGAGCTTATGAAGCTGGAAAAACGACTGGACGGCGCGGGCGACTGGCTGAAGAAAAAGATTCCCAACAGCGGCGGCCGTTTTACCGAGGGTTTTGTTACCGCGAGCTTGCTGTTTTGCGTGGGATCCATGTCCATCATGGGCAGCTTTGATGCCGGTCTGCGAAGTGATTACGACATCATTTTTGCCAAGTCCGCCATGGACGGCATCATGGCCGTCACACTGTCTGCCACCATGGGCTTGGGCGTGGCATTTTCTGCCCTCACCGTCATCGTCTATCAGGGCGCACTGACCCTGCTGGCCGGCGTGATTGCCCCCATCCTGTCCGACCCGATGATCGTAGAAATGAGCGCTGTTGGCGGTGTGATGCTCATCGCCACGGGCATGAACATCATCGGCCTGACCAAAGAACGCATCCGGGTGGGCAATATGCTCCCGGCACTTATCTTCCCGGCTGTTTGGTTCGCCATCGTGGGACTGTTTTAGCAAATACTTTCCCCGTGTCATTGCGAGCCAGTGCTCACACTGGCGTGGCAATCCGCGCTTCCGTGGCACCGTAGGTGCCACGCGGCTCTCTAGAGCCGCAAGAAAACGGATTCCCACGGTCGCCTTTGGCTCCCTCGGAATGACATTCGTATCAAAGCATATATTACATTAAAGGAGAAAACTATGCCTATCATTGAATTTGATCCCAATGCATCTTTGCAGGAGCAAAAGGCCGCTCTGCTGGCGCAGATCGCCGAATTGGATGCCCGGGAGCCCGAGGATATGGACAGCGAATTGTACGAAGCCTGGGCCGAGGAACACGAGGAACTGGAAGACCTGCTGGACGAAATTCAGGACTTGCTGGATGAGGAATAAAATGACAAACTATGAACTTGCTTTGGCGCAGGCGGAGGATTTCCGTCGGTGCATGGATATTTTGAACGCAGGCCGCCAGTTTCAGCGGGAACAGGGCTTCATCCAATGGCCGGACGGCTACCCGGATGAGGAAAGCGTCCGGGGCGATCTCCGGGACGGCCTGGGCTATGTGCTGAAGGTGGACGGCGTGATTGCCGCTTACATGTACATCGGCTTTGACGGCGACCCGGCCTATCCCGAGATCAAGGGCGCATGGAAGCACGATGGAGCGTATGCGGTGGTGCACCGAATCGCCATTGCCCCGGAATTCCGCGGTCTGGGCTTAGGAAGTGTCACCTTTCGTCTTGTAGAGGAATTCTGCAAAGGCAAAGGATTTTACCTTTTGCGCATCGATACCGACGGTGCGAATAAGCGAATGCAGCACGTGCTTGAGAAAAACGGCTTCGTCTACTGTGGCACAGTCATCCAGGGCGGCGGAGACCGCTTCGCCTACGAGAAGAAATTGTAATAGCAAACAGGGAGCCTTTCGGCTCCCTGTTCTCTTATAAATATGTCAGCAATTCCTGCATGAATGCTTCGCAGGTCGCGCCGGTGGCATCACCGGTCACGATGACCTTGCTTGCATCCAATGCCTTTTCCAGTTTCATAGCCGCATCCTGCCGGCAGATGTGCCGCAGGAGCATGACCGTTGCCCGGAGAATACTGGTTGGGTTTACATAATCCTGCAAGCCCTCCGCCAGCATCCGGGGCGCAGAGCCGTGGATGGCCTCGAACATGGCATAGCGGTCGCCCATATTGGCACTGCCCGCACTGCCCACGCCGCCCTGGATCTGTGCGGCTTCGTCGGTGATGATATCTCCATACAAATTAGGAAGCACAAACACCTGGAAGCCGCTGCGAATGGCTGGATTGACCAGGTTTGCGGTCATAATGTCGATGTACCAGTCATCGGCAGTAATCCCCGGATAGCTTTCCGCCACCTGATGGCAGATTTCCGTGAATTTGCCATCGGTCTTCTTCATGATGTTGGCCTTGGTGACGATGCTCACCCGGGTCTTGCCGTTCTGCTTGGCATAGTCAAAGGCGGCCTTTGCGATGCGCCGTGTGCCGAAATCGGTGGTGACCTTAAAATCCACCGCCATGCCGGGCAAGCTCACGCCCCGGCTGCCCAAAACGTACTCGCCCTCGGTGTTTTCCCGGTAGAAGATCCAGTCGATCCCCTCCTCCGGGATGGACACCGGCCGCACATTGGCGTACAAATCCAGCTCCCGGCGAAGCGTCACATTGGCACTTTCCATAGTGCCGCCCATGGGGGTTGTGGTTGGGCCTTTCAGCAGAACATCACAGGACTTGATCTCTGCCAGAACATCCTCCGGCACGGATTTCCCCAAAGCCAGTCGGTTTTCAATGGTCAGACCCTCAATTTTCTTCAGAACGATCTTTCCAGAGGCAAGTTCATCTGCGAGAAGCAGCTTCAGCACCTTGACCGCCTGAGCCATGATCAGCGGGCCGATGCCGTCGCCGTCAATGATGCCCACGGTGACGGTTTCCATCTTGGAAAAATCCTTCTTTTCTTCATTGGCGTTGGCGATTCGCGCCTGCTGTTCTTCCAATAAGCCCTTGAAAGCGGCGCAAGCCTGCTCAATATTCATCATAGTCCGCCCTCCCCAATGTAGCGCAGCAGGCCGCCGGCCATAAGGATGCTTCTCTGCCGCTGCGTCAGATCGCAGCGCAGAGTGATCTTCTGATCCCCTGCTGTTGCGGTCAGCGTGCCATTTTCCATGCCGCTGTGGATATTTTCCAAAGCCAGGGCTGCGCCCTGCTCCAACGCATCGTAATCATCTGCATTTGCCAAAGTCAAAGGCAGGATGCCTGCATTGATGAGGTTTGCCACATGAATTCTTGCAAAGCTCTTGGCAATGACACAGCGCACTCCCAAATACATGGGCACCAGCGCCGCATGCTCCCGGGACGAGCCCTGGCCGTAGTTCTCGCCACCCAAAATGATGCCGTTGTGTGTTGCCTTTGCCCGCTCCGGGAATGCAGGATCGCAGACCTCAAAGCAGAACTTGGACAGGAACGGAATGTTGGAGCGGTAAGGAAGGATCTTTGCACCTGCCGGCATGATGTGGTCTGTTGTGATGTTGTCGCCCACTTTCAGTACCACAGCGCCGGAAATCGCATCTTCCATGGCCTTGCCAACAGGGAATTCCTTGATATTCGGGCCGCGAAGCACCTTTGCATCCTTTGCCGCCTCTTCGTCCAGGGGCATGAGCACGCCGGAATCGTCAATGGTAAACTGCTCCGGCATGGTGATGGCAGGCTGTACCTCCAATGTCATGGGGTCGGTGATGTAGCCCCGCAGGGCCGATGCCGCCGCTGTTTCCGGAGAAACCAAATACACCTGTCCGTCCCGGGTGCCGGAACGGCCAAGGAAATTGCGGTTAAAGGTACGCAGGCTCACGCCGCCGGAATTGGGCGAGAAGCCCATGCCGATGCAAGGGCCGCAGGCACATTCCAAAAGCCGGGCGCCGCTGGCCAAAATGTCCTCCAGCGCACCGCATTTGGCAAGCATACTCAGCACCTGACGGGAGCCGGGAGAAATGGACAAGCTCACATGGGGCGCGATTTTCTTGCCCTTGAGAATCGCCGCCACTTTCAACAGGTCTGCCAGGGAAGAATTGGTGCAAGAACCGATGCACACCTGGTCAACCTTGATTTCCTTTAATTCTGCCACGGATTTGACATTATCCGGGCTGTGGGGACAGGCAATGCGTGGTGTCAGTGCGCCCAGGTCGATGTCGATGATTCGGTCGTAAACCGCATCTTCATCCGCAAAAATTGGGGTAAAGTCCTCTTCTCTGCCCTGTGCCGCCAAAAAAGCCTTGGTCACATCATCGGCCGGAAAAACGGAAGTGGTCGCGCCCAATTCCGCGCCCATGTTGGTGATGGTTGCACGCTCGGGAACACTCAGATTGGCCACACCGGGGCCACCCCATTCAATGATTGCGCCCACGCCGCCCTTGACGCTGAGAATCCGCAGAATCTCCAGGCTGATATCCTTGGCGGTAACACCGGGGCGCAGTGTGCCGATGAGATTCACCCGGAACATTTTGGGCATGGTGATGTAGTAAGCACCGCCACCCATGGCCGCCGCCACATCCATGCCGCCTGCGCCAAAGGCCAGCATACCCAAACCGCCTGCGGTGGGGGTATGGCTGTCGGAGCCAATGAGAGTCTTGCCGGGCTTGCCGAAACGCTCCAGGTGCACCTGATGGCAAATGCCGTTGCCGGGTCGTGAGAACCGCACGCCGTATTTAGCTGCAACAGTCTGTAAGTACTGATGGTCGTCCGCATTTTCAAAGCCGCACTGCAAGGTGTTGTGATCCACATAGGCGATGCTCAGTTCTGTTTTCACCCGAGGAATGCCCATGCCTTCCAACGCAAGGTATGCCATCGTGCCGGTGGCATCCTGGGTCAAGGTTTGGTCGATACGCAGTGCCACCTCACTGCCCGGAGTCAAACGGCCGGACAAAAGGTGGGCGGCGATGATTTTTTGTGCAATGGTCTTACCCATTTTGATAGCACCTCTCGATCATATTTTTCTTTGCACGCTCGATGTGCACTGTGATCAGCTCTGCCGCCAGGTCCGCATCTCCGGAAAGGATGGCATTGCAGATGGCCTTGTGCTCCTGAATGGAGTTGCCCAGCCGGGCTTTGTCCTCGATGGATATCTTGCGGTAGCGCTGGGATTTGCGGTGCAGGGGGATCAAGGTGTCCCGCAAAACGGGGCGATCTGACAGCTGATAGATGGCGTCGTGAAATTTGTCGTCCATCTTGCGCAGATTCTCAATGTCCTGCTTTGCAAAGTAGAAATCCTGCAGCTCGCTGATCTGCTGTAACTGTTCTCTGCCCTCCGGGGTCAGATTTTTGGTGGCATAGTAAGCCGCCAGGCCCTCGATCCGCTGGCGAATGTCCATAATATCCACCAGATCTTCCATGGTAATACCCAAAACCACCGAGCCCTTGCCGCTTTCTGCAATCAGCCGCTCCTGCTCCAGTCGGCGCAGTGCCTCCCGGATGGGAGTGCGGCTCACGCCCAGCTGCTCCACCAGCTTCAGTTCCGTCAGAATTTCGCCACGGGGGTACACGCCGATGATGATATCCTCTTCCAGTTTTTCAAACACCTGGGTCGCCAGGGAAATAGATTTAAATTCAGCCATAACTTCCTCCTGTCAGACAGAAAATCTGCCGGGTGCCAGCTGCTCGATCTTTTCTTCCAGTTCCTTTGCGGACATCACAGTCTGCCGCTCCTGCTCATACTGCTCATCCACCCATGCCTTCAAGGCAACCACCAAAGGATCGTTCTTCTTGAGTTCCGCATCACCGCTCAGGTGATAGTGTCCGTTGATCCAGTAGGCGATGCCGGCGAGGCCGGAGGTCTTGCTGATCTCCACAGTTGCCTTACGGTTTAAGAGCTTTTCCGTATCGAAGATGGTGTAGATCTCCGCGTCCTTCAGCAGGCCGTCTGCATGGATACCTGCCCGGGTGGAATTGAAATTCTGACCCACAAAAGGTGTCATAACCGGGATGTTGTAGCCGATATCCTTTTGGAAATACTCGGCGATCTCCGTAATGACCGTGGGATCCATGCCATCCATAGAGCCGCGCAATGATGCATACTCAAAGACCATCGCTTCCAGGGGTATGTTGCCGGTACGCTCGCCGATACCCAAAAGTGAGCAGTTGACGGCGCAAGCACCGTACAGCCACGCAGTGGATGCGTTGGCAACGGCTTTATAAAAATCGTTGTGACCGTGCCATTCCAGGCATTCGCTGGGAACATCGGAATAGTGCTGCAGACCGTAAATGATACCGGCAACGCTTCGAGGCATGGCCGCCTCGGTGTAAGGCACACCGTAGCCCATGGTATCACAGGCCCGGATCTTCACCGGAATACCAGCTTCCTGAGAAAGCCGCTGCAGTTCATTCACAAAGGGCACAACAAAGCCATAGAAATCCGCGCGGGTGATGTCTTCCAGGTGGCAGCGAGGCACGACTCCGGCTTCAAAGGCATCCTTGATCGTGCCCAAATAGTGATCCAACACCTGCTGACGGGTCATTTTCATCTTCTTAAAGATGTGGTAGTCGCTGCAGCTGACCAAAATGCCCGTCTCCTTGATGCCCAGATCCCGAACCAGGCGGAAGTCCTCCTTGCTGGCCCGGATCCAGCTGGTGATCTCCGGGAATTTCAGACCCAGCTCCATGCACTTTTCCACGGCCTGCCGGTCCTTTTTGCTGTAAATGAAGAACTCTGTCTGACGGATAATGCCGTACGGACCGCCCAACTTACTGAGCAGCTTGTAGATATTCACGATCTGGTCAACAGAGTAAGGCTCAACGGACTGTTGGCCGTCACGCAGGGATGTATCGGTGATCCAGATCTCTTCCGGCATGTTCATAGGCACGCGGCGGTGGTTGAACGCCACCTTGGGCGTTGTGCCGTAATCATAGATCTCCCGGTGCAGATTGGGCTCGGCCACATCCTGCAAGGAGTATTTGTAGGATTTCTGCTCCAGCAGGTTGGTTTTTCCGGAAATTTCAAGCATAGGATGTCCTCCTTCACGGGTTCTTGTATAATTGTATACAATTATACATTTATATGCGCATTTGTCAATCCCCTATCGGAAATTTTATCGGCAGCAGCATACAAAAAGCACCGCCTCAGCGGTGCTTTCTATTTTTCAGTTTTGCTGCCATGCGGGCGATCCTTTGGTTATTGCCCTTGATGTCCCCAAAATACAGGGAAATTACCGCTCCCACCAGGGCGAAGCCGATGGCCGCCAAACCCATGGGCAGGGATGTTATGGTGCAGCTTTCCTCCATGACGACCGTGGGGATAATTGCCAGGAACATTCCAAAAATCACGGAAAATGTTCCGGTATACGCCTTTTTGATCAGCAGGTTCATCACAAAGGATATCACCAAAGCGCCCACAATCAGTCCTCCCGCGGCAGGAATGAGGATCTGCAAATTGAAATCCGCCAAAGAGCTGACATATAATTCATACAGGCCGAAGGCCGACATGATCGCCGCACTGTCCACGCCGGGGACGATGGATGAGCCGGCAACTGCCACGCCCAGCAAAACACTCTGGAGCAGATTGGGCTCTGTTACCGCCGGGAACAAATGCCGGTTGAAGCCAAAGAGAAAGAATCCCACAGCGGCAGAAACTGCCATAAGGCCATAGTAGCGCTTGCGGAAGCCGTTTTTCCGTACCTCCCGGTAAAACAGCGGGATCGTTCCCAGAATCAGGCCCAAAAAGGCATACCGGGTCTGAAATTCGAAGCTCTCCAGCAAATAATCTACTACCTTGCTAAACAGGAGAATACCGACACCCAGGCCAGCCAGCAGCGGAAGCAGAAATTTGATATTGGTTTTGAAATTCTTAAACAATGTGCCAATGGCATTGACCGTCTGCTCATACAGCCCCAAAATCACCAGCAGCACGCTGCCACTGAGACCCGGAGCAATACCGCCGATGCCGGCGATCAATCCTTTGAAAAAGTTTTTTAGAAACACCACGCTCTGATCCAACCTTTTTCCAAAATCACTGTGATTAACTGTTCTTCATGACCACCATATCCACACAGTCACCCACATGCTCGCAAGCATCTGCGCAGTTTTCCAGGCGGTTGTAGATCTCCCGCCAGGAAATGATGTCCAGCATATTGTCACACCGCTCGTTCAGCAGCATGGTCGCATTGATATACAGCGCATCGCACACTTCCTCGCGATGGCTCAGCTCTATGATCATTTCATGGAGCTTCTGCGGCTTCTTGAAATTGACGAACTCCACCAGCATATCCTTCATCAGGTCGCAGCACTCGCAGATGCGCTGGGCAAATTCCACCGCTTCGGGCACCACAGTCTGGATGCGGTACATATAGAAAGCCTGCAAAACCTCCTCGATGCTGTCGGTCACATCATCGATGTTCTGGCTGATCAGCGCCAGGTCCTCGCGGTCCACCGGGGTCACGAAGGCCTTTGCCAAAGCCGCGGACATCTCATGCTTCTTATTGTCACCGGCGTGCTCATGCTCATGCATGGACTTGAGCATATCCATCAGCGTTTCCGGACGGTAGTTAGACAGGCACTCCACCAAATAATCCGCGGCCTTACAGGCGCATTCGGCGGATGCTACCAGATTTTCAAAATACAAACGATCTGCTTTTGCCATAATGCTCTTCCTTTCTATCCAATCAAATATATTACAGGAATATCCACATAAACAGCTTTGTCATCAAAAAGCTGATGAGTCCGCAGCCGGGGAAGGTCAGCACCCAGGTCAGGCACATTTCCTTCACAACGCCCAGATTGATAGCCTTGATGCTCTTTACTGCACCCACACCCATGATGGCAGTGGTCTTTGCATGGGTGGTAGAGACCGGCAGGCTCAAAAGAGAGCAAAGGAGCAAGGAAGTGGATGCAGACAAATCTGCAGAGAAGCCCTGATATTTTTCCAGCTTCACCATATCCATACCCACGGATTTGATGATCTTCTTTCCGCCAATAGCCGTACCCAATGCCATGATCACAGCACACAGGATCATGATCCAGGTCGCCGGCTGCATACCGCTGGGAATGGCCTGTCCCTGGGACATGAACAGGCACAGAATAATGATGCCCATAAATTTCTGGCCATCCTGCGCGCCATGCATAAAGGCGGAATAGGCTGCGCCTGCAATTTGCGCATATCGGAACACCGGCTCTGTTTTGCGGCGCTCCACATGATAGAATGCCTTTGTGACCAGCTTGCACACCAGCCAACCCAGGCCAAAGCCCAAGGTAACGGAGATCACGATACCGTACAGCACCTTGACCCATTCTGCACCGTTGACACCCTCCAGGCTGCCATGCAGGGCAATGGCACTGCCGGTCAGGCCGGCAATGAGCGCGTGGCTCTCACTGGTGGGGATCCCGAAGAAGAAGGCAACCGTTGCCCATGTGACGATGGCAAACATCGCTGCGCTCAAGGCTACGATCGCTTCCTTTGGATCGGTGCCGAAATCCACCATCTTGGTGATGGTCTCTGCCACTTTGGGGCTGAGCAGTGTCATCACATATACACCCAGAAAATTAAACACCGCTGCCATAATGATCGCTGCCCGGGCAGACATACAGCGCGTGACCACACAGGTGGCAATGGCGTTGGGCGCATCCGTCCAGCCGTTGACCAGTATGACTCCCAGTGTCAGCACGACCGCAATAAACAGCAGCGGGTTTGCTGTCATTTGATTCCAGAAATATGGCAATGTCAGATCCATTTACAGGCCTCCAAAATGACTTTCCTCGGCGTCAGATTACGCCAACTCTATTATATATTACCACGGTTTTTTTCCGTTAGCAACCATATTTTTCTTGTGCACAAAGAGCACGAATTTTGCCGGTTTAGAAAACAATCGGGCATACTGCTAATGTTTACAAATTCTTAAACCTTCCAGGTAAAGGAAAGTGTTTACAAAATGGCATTTTTAGTGTATATTTAATAACCTAACAAGGGAAAAAAGTTTCCCATTGTCAATGAATCCAATAAGGAAGGAATGTAAATGAAGCATTATCTCGAAACCGTTGAGGCGGTATTCAAGGAAGTGCAATCCAGCGAAGCGGGTCTAACCTCCCAGGAGGCCGCCGCCCGGCTGGAACGCAACGGCAAGAACAAGCTGGCCGAGGCCAAGAAGGAATCCATGCTAAGTCGATTCTTCAATCAGATGAAGGATCCCATGATCATCATTCTTCTTGTGGCCGCTGTGATCTCCGCTGTGACAGAAATTATTGAGGCTGGCCATTTCGTCACGCCCACGGACTCCATCATCATCCTGGCCGTGGTGCTGATCAACGCCGTCTTGGGCGTTGTGCAGGAGAGCAAGGCCGAAAAGGCAGTGGAGGCATTGCAAAAAATGTCCGCCGCCACCACAAAGACCCTCCGGGACGGTAAGATCGTCCATATCAAGAGTGAGGATCTGGTGGTTGGTGATGTGATCATTCTCGATGCCGGCGACGCCATCCCCGCTGACTGCCGTATCATCGAGTGCGCCAGCATGAAGATCGAGGAGGCCGCCCTCACCGGCGAATCCGTCCCCGTCAACAAGCTGATCCAGGCTCTGACTCTTGGCGAAAACAAGGGTATGGAAGTTTCCCTGGGCGACCGGAAAAATATGGCCTACATGGGTTCTACCCTGGTCTATGGCCGCGGCAAGGCCGTGGTGGTCGCCACCGGTATGGACACTGAAATGGGCAAGATCGCCGACGCCATCTCTCAGGCAGAAGACGGCAAAACTCCTTTGGAGATCAAGCTGGAGGAGCTGTCCCGGGTGCTGACCAAGCTGGTCATCGGCGTGTGCGTGATCATCTTTGGTTACAACATCGTTACCCAGTATTTCCTGGGTGGCGAGGGCGTGCAGTTCTTTGATGTTGCACTCCATTCCTTCATTACCGCCATTGCTTTGGCGGTCGCCGCCATTCCGGAAGGCCTGGTTGCGGTCATGACCATCGTGCTTTCCATCGGCGTGACCAACATGAGTAAGAAAAACGCCATCATCCGCCGGATGACCGCTGTGGAGACCTTGGGCTGTACTCAGATCATCTGCTCCGATAAGACCGGCACCCTGACTCAAAATGTAATGACCGTTGTGGATCATTACGCCCCCGATGAAATCAAGCTGGCCACCGCCATGGCACTTTGCACCAACGCAGAAGTGGACGAGGACGGCAAGGGCACAGGCGAGCCGGACGAAGTTGCGCTCATCAACTATGCCGCATCTCTGGGCCTTACCAAGGCCGGTCTGACTGCCGCAAATCCCCGGGTGGGCGAAGTTCCCTTCGACTCCGGCCGGAAGATGATGTCCACTGTACACGCAGTAGATGGCAAGTTCATCCAGTACACCAAGGGCGCACCGGATGAGATCCTCAAGAAGTGTACCCACGCTTATGTGGATGGCAAGGTCGTTCCCCTCACGCAGGAACTGCTTGACAAGGCCGCCCAGGAAAATACCCGCATGGGCAACAAGGCGCTGCGCGTTTTTGCTGTGGCCTACAAGGAGTACGATGCTGCTCCTGCTGAGTATGAGGCAGCCGCACTGGAAAACAGCATGATCTTCATCGGCCTGACCGGCATGATCGACCCGGTTCGTCCCGAGGTCAAGGACGCCATCATCCAGTGCCGCAGTGCCGGCATCAAGCCTATTATGATCACCGGCGACCATATCAACACCGCCAAGGCCATTGCTCGGGAGCTGGGCATCCTCACCGATGACTCCCAGGCCATGATGGGCAGTGACATCGACAAGTACACCGATGAAGAATTCGCCGCCATTGTGGAAAACATTTCCGTCTACGCCCGGGTGCAGCCCGAGCACAAAACGCGGATCGTCAACTGCTGGCGTGAGAAGGGCTATATTACCGCCATGACCGGTGACGGTGTCAACGATGCCCCCTCCATCAAGTCCGCCGACATCGGCGTGGGCATGGGCATCACCGGCACGGACGTTACCAAGAACGTGGCCGACATGGTGCTGGCTGATGACAACTTCGCCACCATCGTCTCCGCTGTGGGCGAAGGCCGCCGGATCTACGACAACATCCGTAAGGCCATCCAGTTCCTGCTGGGCTCCAACCTGTCCGAGGTTCTGAGCATCTTCTACGCAACCATCATGGGCTTTACCATTTTGGAAGCGCCCCACCTGCTGTTTATCAACCTGGTCACCGACTCCATCCCCGCCCTGGCGCTGGGTCTGGAAAAGCCGGAGCGCAACATCATGAACCGAAAGCCCAGAGGCACCAACGACGGTATTTTTGCCGGCGGCTTGGGCGTGGATGTGGCCTACCAGGGCTTCCTGGTCACGCTGCTGACCGTCATTGCCTTCTATATCGGCGAATTCATGGAGACCGGAAAATTGCTGCTGAGCAACATCCCCAACAGCGAAGCCGGCATGACCATGGCTTTCTTTACCATGGCAATGTGTGAGATCTTCCACTCCTTCAACATGCGTTCCCAGCGCCACAGCGCTGTGGGCATGGTGTTCAAGGGTCACCACAACTGGGCACTGTACGGTGCAATGATCGGCTCTTTCCTGCTGACCACCGCCGTTGTGGAGATCGATTTCCTGTCCAATCTGTTTGGCTTCACCCACCTGGGACTGGAGCAGTATCTGATTTCTTTGGGCCTGGCATTCTTGATCATCCCCCTGGTGGAGTCAATCAAGCTCTTCCAAAAGAAATTCGGCAAACCCCACGATTGATGCCATTCCCCTTGCCTCCCCCTCTGGGGGAGGTGGACGGAATCTTTGATTCCGGACGGAGAGGGCGTTTGCGAAATTACCCTCTCAGTCACGCCTTACGGCGTGCCAGCTCTCCCATAGGGAGAGCCAAGAAAGTATTATACACAAAAAGCCTCGCCATCCGGCGAGGCTTTTTGTGCCTCCCCCCGGGGGAAGGCTTTTCTTTTCGACGCAAATAGTTGCATATTGCTCCTGAACATGATAAAATATTTATGCTACATAAGCAGGTGTTTTTCAACCACGGCAACTGCTATGCACTTTTCAGTTTCTAAAGGAGGGAACGAAATGATTATTGTTGTACGTATTATCCTTCTGATTCTTTTCATCATCCTTCAATATTACATTGCAAAACAGTTCGAATCCACAGCAGCAGATAAGGGGTATAAACATTCCAGATATTTTCATCTGTGCTTTTGGTTTGGCATTGTAGGCTATATCCTTGTTGCTGCCCTTCCGGACCGCGGCAAAGACAATGCCAAAACGCCCAATCAAGCATATATTCCAAATGGCGTAGTAGCCCACATGGATTCCCCTGATGAGCGCTCCGACTCTGATGAGGATGCTTTTTCGGCACAACCCATTGGCGGAACATATGCCATTCCCCGGGGCGAGAATAACATTATGTGTACAACTTGCCGACGTATACAATTTAAGGGAAACCGCGTGTGCAACAAATGCGGTGCAACCTTTATTAACATCGAATAATGACAAAGAAGCCTCGCCAAACGGCGAGGCTTTTGCTTATTCACATTCTTTGACGATTCGCTTCATCTCGTCCCACTTGGACTCCATATCGGCAACCAGTTTGAACTGAGTGCGGCAGCGGTCCAGGTTCTGACCCTCATAGTGGGTGCGGAAGTATGTATCACCGCTGAGGTAGTCCGTCAGGAAGCGGACACCGCATTCCAATGTCATCAGCTTCGCGCCCATGGGGAGCATATCCCGCTCGTTCTCGGTCAGGCCGGGGCAGGCGGACAGGAAGCCCTTGGTGTAGGTCTCAAACAGGTTAATGTCCATAACCATCTTGTCAAGATCCTTCTCGTCCTCTGCGGCAGTTGCCGCGCCAAAGCGGATGGAATCACCAAAATCGTACAGGCTCAGACCGGGCATTGTGGTATCCAGGTCGATGACGCACAGGGGCTTGCGGGTGGCCTCGTCCAGCATAACGTTGTTCAGCTTGGTATCGTTATGGGTGACCCGCAGGGGCAGCTTGCCCTCAGCAAGCATATTCACCAGCGTGCCGGCCTCCTGCTCTCTTGCAAGCGCGAAGTCGATCTCTGCCTTAACACTTGCCGCACGGCCGCAGACATCCGCTGCCAGCGCTTCCTTAAAGATGCGGTAACGGTCCACCGTGTTGTGGAAATTGGGAATGACCTCGCACAGGGTCTCGGCAGGGAAATCCTTCAGCTGCTGCTGGAAGGTACCAAAGGCCACCGCGCTCTGATAGAAGTCATCCGCGCTCTCAGGAGCCTGCAGGCACAGGGATTGCTCTACGAAGTCATACACGCGCCAGAAACTGCCGTCTTCATACTGCAGGTAGTCCGCGCCATCGGTGGTGGGAACCAGCGTCAGAACGCCACGGGGGTCGCTGATGATCTTGCGCAAATACTTGGTCACAGCGGCGATGTTACCCATCAAACCGGGCACATCCTTAAAAATACTGTTGTTGATCTTCTGCAGAATGTAACGGCGGCCGCTCTCCGTCACCACCAGATAGGTCACGTTGATATGTCCGCAGCCGTAACGCTCGCAGGAAATAGGCTTGGAATCCAGGCAAAAGGCCTTCAAAACTTGCATCGTCATAACATTTGCTCCTTAAAAAGCATAATACCGGCAATGTTTTCCATTACCGGTATTGATTATATCACGAAACTTTCAAAAAGCAAGAAGCCGGCATTTTTTTGTTGAAAGTGGTAAACTTCCCATTTAAGTTTGCAAAATGCTTCCTACGAATAAGCCTTATTATATAAAAACAAGGTTGTCAGCATCAGCACGATGCCCAGCAGCATCAGTCCCAGGCCATGCAGCTGTCCCGTCATGCCCCAGCCCATCAGCACCAAGGCCAATCCTGCCACGAAAAACAGGAGCATCAGCACCATGCGCAATACCAAATGCTTTTTCCAAAACTTCATCCTTTCAGCCCTCCTACGGTCATGCCCTTGGTCAGATTCTTCTGCACGCAGATGTAAAGCACCAGCACAGGCACCATCACCAGCACCAAGCCTGCGTACATAGAGCCGTATTCTGCCGCAGACTGCTGTGCCTGCATGAGATTCAGAAGCCCTGCCGGAAGCGTCCATTCATCCCGGTCGGTGACCAGGGTTTTAATGATGATATACTCATTCCAAAAGGACAGAAAATTGAAAAGGATCACCGTGACGATGGAGGGCTTGGCCATGGGAAGCATGATCTGCACCATAGTGCGGCCATAGCCCGCTCCGTCAATATACGCCGCTTCCTCAAAATCGTGGGGCAGTGTGGAAAAATAGCTGCTCAGCAGGTAAATGGTAAAGGGCAGTGCCGTGGCTGCGTATACCACCGCCACCACAATGTGATTGTTCAGCAAAAAGGTGCTTCCCAGCATGGTCTTCAGCCACTTGTCCCCATCGCTGAGCATCAAATAAATGGGCACAACGATATAGTTGACATTCACAAACAGTCCTGCCATAAAGCAGGTATTCAAGAATCTTCGGCCAACAAAATGAAATCTTGCCAGGCAGTAGGACGCCGGCAGTGCTACCACAAGCAAAATCGCCAATGCCAGGCCGGTAACGGTGACAGAGTGGAGCATATAGCCGCCCATATTTGCCTTTGTCCAGGCACTTACAAAGTTCTGCCAGTGGATATGGGTGGGCAGTGCCCAGGGGCTGCCGTAATGCTCAGAGGACTCCTTGACGGATGCCATGACCACCCACAGCACCGGCACCAGGATCAGAACCGCCAGCAAACCCAGCACCAAATAAACAAACGCTTTATATAGCTTCATTTTCCCACCTCAATATTCCAGAGTCCCGCGCCGTGTGACCCGGTTCACCAATGCGGACAGCCCAAAACTAATCAGAAACAATGCCACGCCGATGGCCATGGCGTAGCCGTAGCCGCCGCCCAAATTCTTTTGGTTGTACATATATAGAAGTGTCACATTGGACGCATTGTTCGGCCCGCCGCCGGTCATGGCGCTGACAAAGAGAAATGCCATGTTAATGGTGGAGATGATAAAAAAGGTCAGTGTGGTGCGGATATTCGTCCAGATCAACGGAATGGTGATCTGAAAAAACTGGGTAAAGCGGTCTGCGCCGTCCAACCCGGCACTTTCATACATGGAATGGGGCACAGCGGACATGGCCGCCATGTACATGACCATGTAATAGCCGATGGCCTGCCAAACCATGGCAATGATAATGCTGAGGATCACATGCTGCTCCCCTTTCCACAGGATACCCTCCTGCCCGAAAAAGTTCAGCAAGCTGTTCAGCAGACCCTTGTCCACATCGTAAATTGCCGAAAAAATGCCGGAGATAACCACCACGGACAAAATATTGGGAATGTAGAAAACCACCCGGAAGAAATTCTGCCCTTTCAGCTTTTCCCGGGTGAGGATCCCGGCAAAAATCAGCGCCGTGGACATGGTAAATAGCGTCACCATAACGATCAGCAAAAGAGTATTTTGCATGGATCGGATAAACACAGCATCCTGCAGCAGATACTGAAAATTTTGCAAGCCGACAAAGGTTTCCTTGGGATTAAAGGTGCTGCGCTGAAACAGCGACAGGCGAAAGACATTGCATGTGGGAATCACCATGAATATGGTAAACAAGATTACCGCCGGTGCTACACACAGCCATAAAAACGCAGTGCGCTTGGGGTCTTTTCTCATAAAAAACCATCTCCTTGTTGGCAAAAGGGCGGCAGCGACGCTGTCGCTGCCGCCCGGAGCCTGTAATCAGCTCAGCAGATTGGCTCGCATCTGCTCGGAAGCCTTTTTGATGTTGGCCGCATATTCCTCAATAGTCAGCGTGCCCGCCACCAGAGAGTCGATGGGCTGGAAAAACACGGAGCTGACATCCACACCGGGGATCTCCTTAAAGGCTGCGAAGCCGCCCATGGCCGCTTTCGCACCGTTGTCGTAGATGGAGAAGAACAGCTTGTTCTCTCCTTCCAGCTTGTCAGCGACCCCCAGCACAGGCTGGATGGCATTACTCTTCTTTGTGCTGCCATCTTCTGCCTTGATCTGGGTGTTGGCAAAGATGTCACAGGCCTTGTCGGAATACAAAAACGCCACGAACTGCTCTGCCGCTTCCTTGTTTTCCGCGCCGGCCGGGATCCATGCCTGCTCGAACCAGCAGAAGGAGTAGCCGTCACCGCCGGCTTTCACCGCAGGCAGGGCAGTCATGCCCCAGGCAAAATCGTTGGTCAGCGTTGCTTCTGCATTGGCCATTTCACTGGTGATCCAGGTGCCGTTGGGCATGAAGAGGGCCTCGTTTTGCATGACCATCAGCTGATTCTTGGTAAAATCCTGATTGTTGGCCTGGGCAGGGGTCTTTTCGTGGGTGTAGTCCGCCAGTTTATCCAAAATGGAGAACAGGATCTTGGCTTCCGC
Source organism: Oscillospiraceae bacterium (assembly GCA_015067545.1). Taxonomy (GTDB): domain Bacteria; phylum Bacillota; class Clostridia; order Oscillospirales; family Oscillospiraceae; genus Faecousia. The sequence goes on along the minus strand of SVMG01000013.1, from coordinate 11,509 downwards.
AGAATCCCAAATGCCCGGCTCATAGTGGGTGGCCTTGTCGAAGAATACCGCGCCGCCGATGGAGTACATCAGTGCAAACATAAATGCATCGTAATAGCCTGCAGTGGGGTAAGTGAACAGGGCGATGCCCTCAGCTTTGGCCTTGTCACCCAAAGCCCACATCTCATCCCAGGTGGTGGGCACTGTCCAGCCCTTTGCCTGGAACAGCTTTTGATTGTAGAACAGTCCGCAGGGAGAATAGAACATGGGAGCCAGATAGGTCTTTCCATCCCCATAGGGATCGGTTAGAGAGGTGTCGGTAAAGCCGCCGGCGATCTTCTCGGAAACCTTTTTGCTCTCACCGGGAACAGTCATGCTCAGCACATTTTCCAGAGAATGCAGGCCGTTCTGTTTGATCATCTGCTCGGTCAGTCCTGCAGGGCGACCGGTAGCCAGATGCACCACATCAGGATATTCCCCGTTTTGCATGGGTCCGGAGATCACATCCTCCAGATTCTTGTCTGTGGTCAGCTCTACTTGAATGCCTGTCTGCTCCGTGAAGGCATCACAGACCCTTTGCCACATTTCCGAACCGTAGGCAGTCTCAATGGCCGCCACCTTCAGCACATCTTCCTCACCGGTATTTGCAGGGGCACAGCCCGCAAACAGCCCCGTGAGCATTACCAAAGCCAAAGCAATGGGAATGATCTTTTTCATGAATATTTCCTCCTCATCATTTCATACACTGGTATTTTGTCCAGCGCAGGTGATTATAGTATACCGATGGGAACAGAATCATTTTGTCGAAACCGCGAATGTGTCAACAAAAAAGAGATCTGCCGCAGCAGATCTCTTTTTTCACAATATCACGAAATACATCAGCAGCGCATTGCCGATACCAATCAGGATGCCCGCAAGCACCTGCAAGGGCGTGTGACCCACCAGTTCCTTCAAATCCACGGGTTTCCGGGTCTCCAGGGATTTGAGCAATTCATTCAATATCTCAGCATGCCTGCCCGTCTCCCGGCGGACACCGGTTGCATCGTGGCACACAATGATCGCCAGGATCCCACTGATGGCAAACTCCACACTGTTGAAGCCGCAGTACAGGCCGCAAATCGTGGCCAAGGAAGATACTGTGGCCGAATGGCCACTGGGCATGCCGCCATCGCCGTACATGCGCTCGAAATCCAGTTTTTTATACATAATAAGGTGTAAAATCGTTTTCAAAACCTGGGCAACAAACCAGGAGCTGACACCTGTCAGCAAAAACGGGTTGGTAAACAAATCTTTCAGCCAATCCATATGCTATCTTTCCTTGTTTTTTATTGATAGGATATACTATAACAGATAAAACCATGCAAGGCAAGGAAAATCTCTATTCAGACGATCTGCGCATATCCCATAGGTCATGGGTGACAAACCTGTGTATACCGCGCCGCTTCCCAGGGACAGTGCATATTCCTGAGTATCGTTGACACCTTCGACAAAATATGATAGAATGTTTCCAGCGGCAAGGCCTTGCCGCTTTTTTGCTACGAAAGGTGATGATTCCGTGGACTCGCTGGGTAGACCATCCTATCTGCGTGCATTTGATGATTTTCTCTATAAACCGACTTACTTTTTCCTCTGTGGCGGACTGACCGTTCTGGCCAATGTCTGCGGCGCTGAGCTTTTCACATATACATGCTTCGTGCTGATCGCACTGTATCTTTTCCTGTTTGGCCGGGATTTGCTTCCGATCATGCCCCTGGTCATCTGCTCCTATATTGCCCCTTCCCGGGAGAACAATCCGGGATTAAGCGGCGATTCCCTCTTCTCTTCCGCCAATGGCGGCATATATCTTGTCTTTTTGGCGGTGCTTTTGATCATCGGGCTGCTCTACCGGCTGCTCCGGGATAAGACGCTGGGCCGGATGGCCTTTTTGAAATGCAAGCGGATGCTTTTGCCCGGCATGCTGGCTCTTGGCCTGGCATATCTGCTGTCGGGCATAGGCAGTGCACAGCTGGGCAAGGTGGTATGGCAGAATTTGCTGTTTGCCTTTATTCAGGCCGCTTCTGTCATCGTGCTGTACATTCTTCTCACCGGCTCTGTTAAATGGGATCAGGCCCCCACCGGTTATCTGGCATGGACGGGCATGTGCGTAGGTTATGTACTGCTGGCTGAACTGGTATTCATTTATTTTCGGTACCATGTTATTCAAAACGGCGTCATCGAACGCGCTCTGATCTACTCTGGCTGGGGTCATTATAACAACATAGGCGCTCTTCTTGCCATGATGATCCCCTTCCCGTTCTTTTTGACCGGCAAGGGAAAGCATACCGGTATTTTTTATATTTCCGGTCTGCTGTTTCTGGGCGGCGTGTTGTTCACCTGCTCCCGCGGCTCTATTTTGTGCGGCGTGGTCACATATCTGGCTTCCTACACCGTATCTCTGCTCCACAGCCGCCATGCCCGGGCCAATGCAGCCATCCATATTTTTACCGCGCTGGCCATACTTGCCATATTCCTGCTGTTTTCTGAGGATCTGCTCCGGCTGTTCCGGACACTGATCGCACACCGGCTGGATCCCGCCGGGCGGGATAAAGGCTATTTTGCCGGCTGGCAGCAATTTTTGAAGCATCCTGTCTTCGGTGGAACCTTCTATCCCATAGAGTACCCTCTTTTTTCCTGGTCTACCTCCGAAGCCTTTGTCTCATTTTTCCCTCCCAGGTGGCACAATACCGTTATTCAGATCCTGGCTTCCTGTGGCATTGTTGGCTTTGCCGCCTACAGCTTCCACCGTTTGCAGACACTGTATCTGTTTTTCCATCGCTTTCAGGGAAAAAAGACCTTCGCGCTGATCTCCATGCTTACCCTGCTGGTCACCAGTATGGTGGACTGTCACTTCTTCAATGTAGGGCCGGTGCTGTTCTATTCCATGATGCTGGCCTTTGTGGAAAAACGACTTGATTAAAAGAAAACGGACTGTTGCCATTTGCAACAGTCCATTTTTTATTTGGAAGTACCTACAGATTTTCGCACCAGCGCACGGCGCAGTCTCGCTTTTGCCAACACAATATCCGTGTCTGTGGATTGTTTGTTATGCAGCACCGTCTGAGCGCGCTCATAGGAACGCTCTGCACGGGCTACATCGATATCCTCAGCCCATTCAAAGGTGGTAGGCACCAGAGATACTGTGCCGTTGATCACGGATACCATGCCGCCGATACAGGCGCCGTAGCGCTTCACGCCGTCCACGATCACCATAGCCCGGCCCATACCCAGAGGGGCACAGCAATTCACATGACCGGCCAAAAAGCCCATGTCACCGGTAGTGGTACGCACGATCAGCTCCTCTGCCTGCCCGTCGAAACGGATGCCGTCCGGAGTAACGATCTTCAATGGAAAGGGCGTCATTTCTGCTCACCGCCCCGGAATTTGGCCACCACATCATCAATGGTGCCGGCGAAGAGGAAGCAGGATTCGGGGATCTGGTCGTGCTTGCCGTCGATGATCTCCCGGAAACCACGAATGGTCTGCTTTAGGGGCACGTACTTGCCTTCCATGCCCGTAAACTGCTCCGCAACGGAGAAGGGCTGGGACAGGAAACGCTGCACCTTACGGGCACGGTTAACCGTCAATTTGTCCTCATCGCTGAGTTCATCCATACCCATGATGGCGATGATGTCCTGCAATTCCTTATACCGCTGGAGCATCTGCTGAACATCCCGGGCGGTGCGATAATGCTCCTCGCCCACAATGTCTGCAGACAGGATGCGGGAGCTGGAGTTCAGGGGATCAACAGCAGGGTAAATACCCAAAGAAGCGATGCCGCGATCCAGCGCGGTGGTAGCATCCAAGTGAGCAAAGGTGGTGGCAGGTGCCGGATCGGTGTAGTCGTCCGCAGGGACGTAGACCGCCTGCACGGAGGTGATGGAGCCGTTCTTGGTGGAAGTGATACGCTCCTGTAAAGCGCCCATTTCCGTTGCCAGGGTGGGCTGATAACCCACCGCAGAGGGCATACGGCCCAAAAGTGCGGAAACTTCACTGCCTGCCTGGGTGAAACGGAAAATATTGTCGATAAACAGCAGAACATCCTGATGCTTCACATCCCGGAAGTATTCTGCCATAGTAAGGCCGCTGAGACCCACCCGCATACGGGCTCCGGGGGGCTCGTTCATCTGACCGAAGACCATGGCGGTCTTGTTGATAACACCGGACTCGGTCATTTCATTGTACAGGTCGTTACCCTCACGGGTACGCTCGCCGACGCCGGTAAAGACGGAGTAACCGTTATGGGCAGTGGCAATGTTGTAGATCAGCTCCTGGATCAGAACGGTCTTGCCTACGCCTGCACCGCCGAACAGACCGATCTTGCCGCCCTTGGCATAGGGGCAGATCAGGTCCACCACCTTGATGCCTGTCTCCAGGATCTCGGTAGCGGGCTCTTGCTCTTCATAAGCAGGGGCGCTGCGGTGGATGGGCCACTGCTCTGCTCCCTTGACCGCTTCTTTTTCGTCAATGGGCTGGCCCAGCAGATTGAACACTCTACCCAGACATTCCTCGCCCACGGGCACAGTAATCGGTGCGCCGGTATCGATGGCTTCCACGCCACGCTGCATACCGTCAGTGGAGGACATGGCGATGCACCGCACCACATTGTCACCAATGTGCTGGGCAACTTCCGCCACCACAGTGTTTTCCCCATTGGGAACATGGATGGCATTGAGCAATTGAGGGAGCTGTCCCTCTTCAAATCGAATATCCAGAACGGGGCCCATGATCTGGACCACAGTTCCACAATTTTTGGCCATTGGATTCAACTCCTTTAACTAGAATGTTACTGGGAACCAGCAACGATCTCGGTGATCTCCTGGGTGATGGCAGCCTGACGGGCCTGATTGAACTTCAGGCTCAAGTCGGCAATCATTTCCTCGGCATTTTGGGTCGCCGCATTCATGGCAGTCCGGCGAGCCGCCTGCTCGGATGCCCGGCTTTCGCACAGCGCACCGTAGAGCACACCGCCCAGGTATTCGGGAATGATGGTTTCCAGCACTTCTTCGCAGTTGGGTTCGTAAATCATTTCCGACGGGATTTTCTTATTGTCCTGCTCTGCCAGCGGCAGCAGGCGCAGCATTTCCGGCACTTGAGAAAGCACGGAAACGAACCTGGTGTAAACCACCACGATTTCGTCTAACTCCCCGCGGCAATATGCCTTGCAAAGCTGCTTTGCTATGGAGAAACAGTCGCCAACAGACACTTCCGCCGCATTTTGGGGCGTCTGCGTCAGCAGGCTCACTTGCCGGGTCTTGAAAAACTCCACCGCCTTTTTGCCGATGGGCAGCACAACGGCATCCTTTTCTTCCATGGCAGAAAAAGCCATTTTCAGCAGATTGCTGTTGTAGCCTCCCGCAAGACCCCGGTCGCCGGCGATCACCACATAAGCGGTGCGCTTAATGGGGCGCTGGGTCAGATAGGGCGATTGCGCCCCCTGTCCGGAGCAGACGATATCTTCAATGGTGTCCAGCAGAATTTCAAAATAAGGACGGGCATCAGACGCCTTGGTCTGGGCATGGCGCAGCTTGGATGCTGCCACCATCTCCATGGCACGGGTGATCTGCTTGGTGGATTCCATACTGCGGATGCGGTTTTTGATTTCCTTGGTGGAGACGGTTGCCATACGCTCCCTCCTTTCTTAGTTTCCTGCGGTAAAGTCTTTTACGAGCTCTGCCAGCGCAGTTTTCAACGCTTCTTCTGTATCGGCTTCCAGCTTACCGGTGGTGCGGATGGCATCCAGCACTGCACCGTAGCGGTTGTCCATGAACTCCTTCAGCTGCAGCTCGAATTCCGGTACGCGGGTCACTTCAATATTCTTCAAATATCCCTTGGTAACTGCGTACAGGATGCACACCTGGTGGGCAACCTCGGCAGGCGCATTGTTCTTCTGCTTCAGCACCGCCACGATGCGCTCACCCAGGGAAAGACGCTCCTTGGTATCCGCATCCAAATCAGAACCGAACTGGGCAAAGCTCTGCAGCTCCCGGTACTGGGAGTACAGCAGTTTCAAGCTGCCGGATACCTTTTTCATGGCCTTGATCTGGGCATCGCCGCCCACACGGGAAACGGAAATGCCGGGGTTCACCGCAGGCATAATGCCGGCATTGAACAGCTCGGATTCCAGGAATATCTGTCCATCGGTGATGGAGATAACATTGGTGGGAATGTAGGCAGACACGTCACCGGCCTGGGTCTCAATGATGGGCAGTGCGGTCAGACTGCCGCCACCCAGCTTGTCAGACAGCTGAGCAGCACGCTCCAACAGTCGGGAGTGGAGATAGAACACATCGCCGGGATAAGCTTCCCGTCCGGGCGGACGGCGGATCAGCAAAGAGATGGCGCGGTAGGCCACTGCGTGCTTGCTCAGGTCATCATAGATCACCAGAACGTCCTTGCCCTGGTGCATGAAGTGCTCGCCCATGGTGCAGCCGGTGTAGGGCGCGATATACTGCATGGGCGCCAGCTCCGATGCAGTGGCGGACACCACGATGGTGTAATCCATAGCCCCTGCTGCGGTCAGGTTTTCCACCACCTGAGCAACCGTGGAGCGTTTTTGGCCGATGGCCACATAAATACAGATCACATCCTTGCCCTTTTGGTTCAGGATGGTGTCGGTGGCGATGGTGGTCTTGCCGGTCTGCCGGTCACCGATGATCAGCTCGCGCTGTCCACGGCCAATGGGGATCATGGAGTCGATGGCCTTGATGCCCGTCTGCAGAGGACGGCTGACATGCTGACGGTCAATGATACCGGGAGCGGGCATTTCGATAGGGCGGAAGGCCTCTGCCTCGATCATACCCTTACCGTCAATGGGTTCACCCAGAGCGTTGACAACCCGGCCAATGAGGGCCTTTCCCACGGGCACGGAAACTACCTTGCCGGTGCGCTTGACGGTGTCTCCTTCCTTGATGCCGCCATCAGAGCCCAGGATAACGACGGAAACCGTATCCTCCTCCAGATTCTGCGCCATACCGAACACGCCCCCGGGGAATTCCAGCAGCTCGCCCGCCATGCAGCTATGAAGACCGGAGACCTTTGCAATACCGTCACCGACCAGGATGACCACGCCGGTCTCGCTCTGTTCCAGCTTGGTTTCATAATTTTTAATTTGCGCACGAATGATCTTCGTGATTTCTTCGGGTCGTAATTCCATACTGTTCCTGCTTTCTACCATCAGAGTATGGTGTTATTCAGCAAATTCCGGACGGACTCCAGCCGATGCGCCAGAGTATCGTCAATAGATTTGCCGTCAAAGTCCAGGCGAACGCCGCCCAGAACATTGGGATCCATGCGATTGGTCAGCTCCACTGTTTTCTCGGTGAGCTTTTCCAGTTTTTCCTTCAACCGGGCGGCCTGCTCCGGGCTGAGCGCCACCGCGGTCACTGCCGTCACCGGCAGAATATTGTTGTCCTTGTGATAGCGTACCAGGTATGCCTTGCAGCAATCCGGAAATTGGCGCATATAGCCCTTTTCCGTAAGGATCTTCAAAAAATTCAGCACATAGGGATGCACCTTGCCGGCAAAGCTGTCGTCAAGGATCCTGCACCGCTCTGTTTTGGACAGAGAATGGGCGCACAGCAGCTTCACAAAAGCCGGTTCTTCGGCGAAGCTTTTGGATAAAGCCTGCAGCTGTCCAAGAATCTCTTCGGACAGCTCCTCTGCGGCGGCTAATTCGTACAGCGCGCCGCCGTAATTTGTTCCAACCTCTGTCATGCGTGCTCACCCAGCCGATCAATGAAGCTGCTTACCAGATCTGAATGATCTGCATTGCTCAACTCTCTTCCCACAACCTTTTCGGCAATGGCCATGGCAATGTCGGAGATCTCATCCTTGGCATCGTTCAGCGCCTTTTTCTTTTCCAGGGCAATGTCTGCAGAGGCCTTGGCCATAATGGCGGAAGCCTCTTCATTTGCCTGGCGGAGGATCTCCTCCTCGCGGCTGTGACCCCGCTCCATGGCCTCTTTTACCATGCGCTCACCGGTTGCGGCCGCCAGAGAAAGCTTTTCCTTGTACTGGGCTTCCAGGGCAATGGCCTCATCCTTGGCATGATTGGCCTCCAGATACATGGAGTCGATCTCCTCTTGCCGGCTTTTGATCATATTCATCACCGGAACGAAAAGGAATTTCTTTGCCACAAAGAAAATTGCCAGCGTATTCAGTAACACAAACAGAGCCGTCCAGAAGTTTACGCCAATAAAACTTTCAAACACGTTTACGACTCCTTTCTGTCAAAATGATAAGAAAGGTGTCTTACAGGGCAAACAGGATCAGGATCGCGATCAGCAGAGCGTAAATACCGGTGGTTTCGGTAACTGCACAGCCAACGATCATATTGGTCCGCAAAGTATCTGCAGACTCAGGCTGACGCGCCATACCCTCCAGGGCGTGGCTGACTGCATTGCCTTCGCCCAATGCAGGGCCGATCGCGCCGATGCCCATACACAGACCGGCACCCAGTGCCTTACCGATGATTGCCAAAGCTTCTGCCATTTCCATAATAATATCCTCCTAAAAAATATCTTTTTTAATTTTCTTTATTGTTTTCCGGGGCGGGAAGCGAGCCGGAAATATATACCATTGTCAGCAGTGTGAACACCAGCGCTTGTATAAAGCCTGAAAACAGGTCAAAGTAGCAGGACAGCACCGCCGGAACACCGAATGCCAAAATGGGCACACCGGAAAGGATTCCCAAAGCCTGCAGCAGTCCAAAGAAGCCAATCACGAAGCTGAGGATGCTCAAGACCAACAGGAATTTCTTTTTGCGGCACCAGATAAACAGTCCCACGCCAATGAGCATCAGTCCTGCGCCCATGATCCAGCCGTTGCTTGCCACAAGATTCAACACTGCCGTGGACAGCAGGCCGAAGGCCGCATAGATAATGGACGAAATGACACCGCCACCGGCCACATTGCCGAAATGACGGAATGCCATGGAGAAGGGCTGGGCGATCTCTGAGACGATATTCATGGGGGTCATCACCACGATGGGCTCAGTAAAGCCCTTTAGCCATCCGACGAACCCGTTATGCTTAATGTTGTTGTACCAAATGATCACACTGACCATCACAGACCAGGCAAGCACACAGCTTAAGTCCGCCGTGGCTGAACGCAGGAATCCGGTCAGACCGATCAGCGAACCGCAAATACTGCTAAGAAAAATGGTGCCCATAAAGGGTGTCCAATGGGCATTGTGCTCACCCATAACGCTTGTGGTCAGGTTGTAGATCATGGACACGCCCTTTTCCACAAGAACTTGTACGCCGGTGGGGCGTTTTTGCAGATTCTTTCCCAGTTTGATGGATGCGATGATCAAAATCAGTGCCACGATAAAGGACGACACTGTGGTCTGGGTGATGGGGATGCCACCAAAAATCGGAATGGTAAAGTAAATAAACGCGCCGTTAACATCAAGACTCATGCTTTCTTTTCACCAGCCTTCCCAAAAAACTCCGCAAACAGCAGTACCGGGCGGGTAAAGGCCAAAGGAAGCACCATAGCCAGCACATTGCACAGGCCGCTTTTGGCAAATGCGATCAGCACGATGGCGATCACAGCAAGCCGCAGGATCATGGATGTGCGCACCGTTGCCTGTCCGCCCTTCACATCCTGCTGTGTTGCCTTGTCAGCGGCGATCATGGCACCTACTGCCATAGTCAGAAAATTCAGCACCGCAAGCACGCCACCGACGATTCCGCCCCACAGAACGGTCATATCAAATTGTCCCAGCAGGGCAAAGATGCCCACCATGGCGGCTACACAAACAGCCTGCCCAATGGCGATGATCCCAGTCTGCTTCAAAACAAGTTTACGGGAATCCATGGATACCTCCATCAATCGTGGTCGTTGTAGGATACCGGGGGCGGTGTGTCCCCGGACTTTTTGCGTGTCAGCCGGATCAGCAGCTTTAAGGATTGGCGCAGGCCGTCCAGTGCGGACACAAGGCCAAGCACAACGCCTGCCCACAGCACCCAATCGCCCAGGGCGAACTGGCTGCGCAGCCACAGTGCCAGAACAATAAAACCGGCCAGCGGCAGAGCAACAGAAAGTCCCAGCTGGGTCAGCCAGGTAAGTAATGTCAGTTCCTTCACACTACATTTCTCCTCGAACACACAAATACCCAATATATAGTATTTATTATACCCAAAACCTCAAGGAAAGCAAGGAATTTTTTGTAAACAATGTGTCTGTTTATGCCAATCTTTTGCCTTTTATTATTTTTTCCTGTTTTCTGCAAAAAACTGAAGATTAGACCTTTTCAATGGCGCAAAAATATTGTAAACTATATGCTGGATATGTTTGAAAACGAAGGAGGCGGACGGCTTGGCACAGCAGGAATTGGAGATCATCCAGGGCACCATCGGTGCTGTTGTGTATCAGAATTACGACAACGGCTACGCCGTCCTGCGTCTTGGGATCGGCGGCGGACAGACCGTAACGGTTGTGGGCACGATCCCGCTTCCCGCTGTGGGTGAGCATCTGATGGTCACCGGCAAATGGAGTACCCATCCCAGCTACGGCCGCCAGTTTGAGGCAGAATTTTTAGAGCGGCTTTTGCCCCAGTCCAGCGCGGACATTTTAAGCTACCTGTCCAGCCGGATCATCAAGGGCATTGGCCCCAAGACCGCCGCCCGGATCGTGGGCCATTTTGGGGATCAGACCCTCACGGTGATGGAGCGAGAGCCGGAACGGCTGGCTGAGGTGAGCGGTATCTCCCGGGAAAAGGCCCGGGCCATCGGCGAAGAGTTTCGCCAAAGAGTCGGCATGCGCCAGCTGATGGAGTTTTTTGCGTTGCATCAGCTGCCGGCAGAGCTGGCTGTACGTACCTATAAGCTCTACGGGGAATCCACTGTGGAGCTGCTGTATGACGACCCGTACCTTCTGATGGATCAGGGACTGGATGCGCCTTTTGGAGCAGTAGACCGCTTTGCCATTGAGCTGGGCGTGGCCGGGGATGATGCCCGGCGCATCCGTGCAGGCATCCTGTTCGAGCTGAACTACAACCTCACCGCAGGTCACGCCTTTCTGCCCCAGGACAAACTGATCCTGGCCGCCAGCCAACTGCTGAGCGTGGATACAGACAGCATCCAAAGCGGCGTGGAGGAATTGGTAAATACCCAGCAGCTGGTGCGTGCCACACTGGCAGGCATTACGGTGCTGTATCTTCCTGCCCTGTTTGAGGCGGAGGAATATATCACCCATCGGCTGCTGGATGCCGCGGCAGTCACCTTCCCCGCGCCCAAGAATTTGGACAAGCTGATGAAAGCTGTGGCAAAAGAAAGCGGCATCTCCTATTCTTCACAACAGGAACAGGCCATCCGTGCCGGCATTTCTTCCGGCGTGCTGCTGATCACCGGCGGCCCGGGCACCGGTAAGAGTGCGACGCGTTTCACCGTCAAACAAACAAAGCGGTGACTCAAAAGAAAGAAATTGAAAAAGTAGAAGTTGGTTCAAAAGTGGTTAGAACCCGCCTGCTTCAAAATTTCAAAAGTAA
>SVMG01000018.1 GCA_015067545.1 Oscillospiraceae bacterium | reverse complement strand
TGAGCATCATAGCCAAAATAATGGGCAGCGGGAAGGTCGCCAGATTGTAAAGCGAAAGGCGCAGGGTGTTCACGATGACCTGCTCAAAATAGTAGGACTTAAAGAAGCTGTTGAACCAGCGCATGCCAACCCAGCGGCTCTCCCAAACGCTGTATGCGCCTGTGTAGCGCTTGAATGCGACGATGATACCGCTCATAGGTGCGTAGCAAAATACGAACAGCCAGATCAGCGCCGGCACGGCGAATATGTACAGCCACATATTTCGCCGCAGGTAGCTGCCTACCTTGCTTTTCCTTTTGTTCCGGATGGCACTTTCTCCGTATTTTTGTGCATCCGAGATTGCTGCTTTTGTCATCTTCATAAAAAACCACCTTTATTGTATTTTCAGCAAAAATAACTAACTGTTTAACAATGCTTTTCTATCCATTGTGACTTCTCTTTTCGCCAAGATCTCATTGTCATATCACATACAACAATTTTTCGTTAGCGGAAATATAACTCCGGACGTCGCTCATTCAGATAAATACTGTGGGCATCACCCCAAGATGAGCAGGAAAGATACTGCACAAACGTCCTTTTGTTCAGGTCTACCTGTGCAAAGGCATAGTCTTTTTCCGTACCATCTGCAAGTACTCTGCCGTCAGGATCCAGGACAACAGTACGGTCACCACGGATATGCGCCGTTACCAGATAGACACCGTTTTCCAGTGCGCGGGTAGCAGCACGGTTTAGGCGGAAGCCATGGGTGGGAACGAAGATCATTTCTGCACCCTTTAACGCCAAGGTTCGTACCGCTTCCGGGAAGAAATGCTCCCAGCATACCAGCATGCCAATCTTGCCAAAATCGGTATCAAACACCGGGAATTCCTGCCCCAGCTCCAAGCCACGCTCCTTCTCATTGATGGTTAAATGAGTCTTGTGAGAAACGCCCTGAATATTTCCCTGACGATCAATCAGAATTGCAGAATTGTGAAGTACGCCATCTTCATCGACCAACCGCAGAGAGGTCACTATGTAGCAGTGGTATTCTTTTGCCTTCCTGCACAGAGCGTTCATGTGGGGATCATCCAAACGGTTGGGCGTAGTAACACCCGGCACTGTAACTTTCTCACTGGTCTGGAAAGCGCATTCTGTCAGTACAATTACATCCGGATTCAAATGTGCCACAGCATCAATCTCCCGGAGGTTTAGAGCCACATTTTCTTCAAATGGCAGTGCTGCGAGGTCCTTGTTAAGCAGTTCATACGCGACTGCACAGACCTTCACATTGCGGGGTTGGTAAGGTCCCTCATCCTGCAGGTGCAAATCCGACAGTTCAAAACTACCCTCACCTTTACCAGTAAGCAGTACCTCGATTATCAGCTTTGCTGCATTGGCCGGGGATGTCAATCGTTCTTCATTTTGCAGGTATCCCTTGGAAAGTTCTATGCCAGTGGCATCCTGCCAAATATAAAGTACATCCCAGCGCATATTCTCGCTGTGCGCCCGATATCGAATACGGTAAAAATGATCTGCCTGGATGCCCTCAACAGGCTGCAGAAGCTTGACTACCGTGTATTTTCTGTCACGAAAAGCTGCGCGGATCTGACTGCCCTGTGCCGTGATCTGCGCGTCTCTGTCTGCATAGGCAAATAAAGAGGTCCATTCTCCAAATTTCAGCATAATCACCTGTCCCTCCGTAAATCTTAATGGTAAGTCCCACTAGCGTTTCCCGGTATAGACCCGCCAGTGTAGAGGATTCCGAATGAAACAATCTTACAATTTATATATACATCATCCCCCGGTATATTTTCAATCCCGTCTTTTTGCACAGCGTCCTGTTTTCTTGCACGGAAAACTTGTGCATTCTCAACATCTTTTTTCTCTCGCTACACAGCATGACTTCAACAAAAAAACCCTTCCGGTATCCCGGAAGGGTCGTCTTTATTCACAAGCAATGCTCCACATTGCACATTTGCCCGCTTTTTAATCAGCTGCCTCTACGGCGAGCTTCAGCAGCTCCTCAACCAGTTGCTGCGCGGGAATGCCACTGGCCGCAAACAGCTTGGGGAACATGGAAATAGAGGTAAACCCTGGCAGGGTATTGATCTCGTTAAACACCACTTCATCACCCTCATGGGTCACAAAGAAGTCCACACGACTCAGGCCCTGGCAGCCGATGGCGGAGTAGATCCGCACCGCCGCATCCCGTACCTGCTCGGACACATCTTCGCCGATCCGCGCAGGGATGTAGGCCACGGATGTGTCGGTAACATATTTTGCATCGTAGTCGTAGAACTCAGCGCCGGAATCGATCTCGCCGCAGATGGATGCCACAGGGCTCTCGTTGCCCATGACAGCAACCTCCACTTCCCGGCCGGAGATGAATTCCTCAACCAAAACCTTCGTATCGTAAGCGGTAGCCTTCAAAAGTGCGACCTTCAAGGCCTCCCGGTCAGCTGCTTTGGAAACGCCCACGGAAGAACCGGTGCCGGCAGGCTTGACGAACACAGGATAGGCAAATTTCTTTTCCACCTGATCCATGACCCAGTCCACACGGCTATCCACGTCTGCGCTTCGCACCAGCATCCAGGCCGCCTGACGGATGCCCGCCTGGTCGACCACCAGCTTGGTCAGCGTTTTATCCATGGCAACCGCAGAAGCAGCTACGTGGGGGCCAACATAAGGAATGCCCGCCATCTGCAGAAGCCCCTGCATGGCGCCGTCCTCACCGTTTTCTCCATGGAGAACCGGGAAGACCACATCGATCCATTCCCGCACCACACAGTCGCCCTCAAAGCTCAGCAGGCCTTGTCCACGAACCGGGGAGATGGCCGCCCGGCGATTTTCCGGATAGTCCTTCCACTCGCCGGTGGGCAGCAGAGAATAATCCGTGCCGGTATAGAGGATCCAGTCGCCGTTCTTGGTGATGCCAACAGGGAACACATTGAACTTTTCCGGATCCAAACTGTTCAGAACAAATTCTGCGGAGCGCAGGGAGACCTCATGCTCCGGGCTGATGCCGCCAAACAGCACGCAAACGCTAAGTTTTTTCAAAATGATCGCCTCATTTCCAAATTTACAACAATGCCTCGCCGGCTCGGTAGATGTCTCCAGCACCCACGGTCAAAATCACATCGCCGGGCTGTGCTAATTCCCGGAGTTTTTCCGTGACCTCCGGCAAAGTCGCGCAATAGTAGCCGCCGGGCAGCTTATCCAGCAGATCCTTGGAGGAAATACCGATGGTATTTCGCTCCCGGGCCGCATAAATTTCGGCAAGAACCACAATATCAGGCCGCTTCAGCTGCTCCACGAAATCGTCAAACAGCGCCTTGGTACGGGTGTACGTATGGGGCTGGAACGCAAAAATGATCCGTTTGTAGCCCATGGTACGCACCGCATCGATGGTGGCAGACAGCTCACCGGGATGGTGGGCATAGTCATCATACACATCTGCGCCGTTGAATGTTCCCTTGAACTCCATCCGACGGCCTGCCCCATGGAAGGTCGCAAGGCCTGCCTCTACGGCATCGCCGGGAATCCCCATCATCCATGCCACACCGGCCGCAGCCAGGGCGTTGATGGCATTGTGGTGGCCATGGACAGGCAACGCAAAGTGGCAGTACTTCTTGCCGTCGCAGATCACATCGAACCGCCGCCAGTCGTTGGATACATCCGCCGCATGAACGCGGTTTTTTGCATCAAAACCAAAGGTGACCACGTCCATGCCCTTGAGGGTCTGCATGGTGTTCTCGTCGTCGCCATTGGCCAAAATGCCGCCGGTGGAGAGATCCGCAAATTCCCGGAAGGACTTTTCCACATCGGCAAGATCCTTGAAGTAGTCCAAATGATCCGCTTCGATGTTCAGAATCACCGCCAAGGTGGGGAAGAAATTCAGGAAAGAATCGCAGTATTCGCAGCTTTCCAGCAAAATCGTGTCGCCCTGGCCCACTCTGTGGCCGGCATGGAGCAAGGGCAGGTAGCCACCGATCATCACCGTGGGATCCATTTGTGCAGCCATCAGAATGTGCGCGACCATGGATGTGGTGGTAGTCTTGCCGTGGGTGCCGGAAATGCAGATGGCATTCTTGTACGCGCGCATAATGATGCCCCAGGCCTGGGCACGCTCAAACACAGGAATGCCCCTTGCCCGTGCACCGGCAATTTCAGGATTGTCATTGTGCACCGCGGCAGTACGGATGATGCAGTCCGCATCCCCGATGTTCTCCGCCCGGTGGCCGATCTCCACACGAATACCCTTGGCGATCAGCTCATCGGTAGAAACTGAGGAATTCATGTCAGAGCCGGAAACGATCAGCCCCATTCCCTGCAAAACCAACCCCAGGGGGCGCATAGAAACGCCGCCAATGCCGATCAGATGCACCTTTTTCCCAGGCTGTATATACTGTTGAAGTTCTAAGGTGTTATGTTCCATAATAACCGCAACTCCACTTTCAAATTCAATATCTTATGTATTATATAACATTTCACGGGATTTTACAACTATAAATATAAAAAGGCAATTTAGGATATAAAAAAGCCTCCACATTACTGTGGAGGCTTGTGTTGGCATTACCTATTTTCACGGCCAGTCGCCCGGCAACTATCGTCGGCACAAATGAGCTTAACTTCTGTGTTCGGGATGGGAACAGGTGGACCCTCATCGTAATCAATACCAACTATTTAAA